>NZ_JBLWFR010000001.1:0-724805 GCF_048799745.1 Noviherbaspirillum sp. ST9
GTGTATTTCGGCCCAATTGCATTGGGCCGATTTGATGAGCGCAAGGGCGGCGAGCGTGGTTACTTGAACCTGAAGGTGTAACCCATGTGATTGAACTTTTTTGTTACCTATGTGGTTGACTCCTACACCCTGGTCCGCAGCCCCCTTCGGGGGTGCCCGAAAAAATCCGGCACAACGCGGGAAGCGCAAAAACTCGCCTTCGGCTCAGACATTTGCGCTTCTTTTTCCGCCTTGTGCCGGATTGTTTCGGCTGCGTACAAGGGAGAAGAGCGCACCCCATCCCCACCCTAGCCCTCCCCTTGAAGGGGAGGGGATAGAATAGTTTCTTCGGACAACGCCAAGTGACACATTCCCTCCCCTTCAAGGGGAGGGCCAGGGTGGGGATGGGTTTGATTTTTCCTGCGCTCTTTTGGGCACCCCGAAGGGGCGGCGGAACCAGGGTCGCCTTTCTTTGCTTACTTTCTTTGGCGAAGCAAAGAAAGTGAGCGGCCTGCCGGGGCCGGACCCGGCAAGCCTCCACGGAGAGCCGAATGCATCGGGTCACCGGAGAGAAACATCAAGAAGCCGGACAAGGCGCCAACATCGGCGCAATCACCGCCCGCGTGCCCACCGTCACCTGGCTATCATCCACCCCGCCCGCATTCCGCGTAAACGCACACCCATACTGCGGATGAGCGACCGTGGAAGGCGTCATCACGTCATCACCCGCAGGCTTGATCCCCATCTCCGCCCACTTCACCATCGCCTCGAACGCCTCCACCTGCTCGCGTACGGTGAAGTCGCAGTGGCTCGGCGCGCGGATCGCACGCTGCACCAGCCAGTCACCGCTGCCCTGTGCATCGGCGCGCTTGCGATAGATCTGCTGCATGCTGAACGGGACATACATGTCGCCCAGCGTGTGCATGGACACGACCGGAATATTGAATTGCCCATTCACCTGCGGAATCCAGCGCAGTCCATCGGCACGCAAACGATTGGCATCCGGCGCGGCGGTCAAGTCCTGCACCGTCTGGTTGAACTGCGCTTCGTCGAATGACACCGCCGGGTCATTGTCGAACTGGTAGGCGAAGCGGTTGGTGTCGAGCGTGTTCTTGTTCAGGATGCCATTGACCGTGCCGTCGCTACCGAAGGTGCCCCACACGACGCTCTGCAGCCCTGTGTTGCCGAAGCCCTGCAGGAACACCGGCCGCTCGCCGCCGGTCAGGTTCTTCACGACCTGCAGCAGCTTCACGCCCTGCGCCGTGGGCACGGTGCTGAAGGTCGTGAACAGCTTGGCGCGCACGTCGGCGGCGATGGTGCCGAATGCGCTGGAGGGATGGTTCGGGTAACCGGCCAGCGTTTGCGCGGCGAGCTGGTAGGCGGCGAAGTAGTCGAACAGTTCGGTGTCACCCATGACGCCGCACATCGGCACCGCGCCGTCGTACTTCTGCTTGTTGACCGCAGTCCGCCAGGTTTCTTCCTCAATCGCCGCGCCGGTAATGTGGCCGCCCATGGAGTGGCCCATGATGTAGGTCTTGTGCGGTGCGTGCAGCTGCCGTCCGCGCTCCTTGGCAATCTTCTTGAAGCCGTCGGCGAGCGCATTGGTGTCTTCCACGCCGGCACGCACGTCGTAGTAGTTCTTGCTGTAGCTGGATGCCGCCCATGCGTAGCCGTTCTCGATCAGGTGGCGGCGGATCGAGGGCATGGAGACGCGCAGTTCCGGCACTGGGCCGACGTAGCCGTGCGCGTACATCACCAGCTTGCCGTTCCAGTTCTTCGGGACCTCGATGCGGTAGGCCGCCCCGTTCAGCTCGCCCGCCCAGCGGTCGGTGGCGGCCGTTGACCCGGACATGGCCTTGAAGCCCGGTCCGCCATCCTCCGCTGCTTCGTAATCCGCTGCCGCAGTGGGATTCGGCACGACGAAGTTGCGTTCGTCGTGGACGCGCGATTCTTCGGTGACGACTTTCTTTGCCGGCGCCATCAAGGACGTGGTGCCCATGGATGCGCTGTCGGCCTGATTGCCGCCGCAGGCGCTCAGCAGAAAGGTGCCGCCGAGCAGCAGCGCTCCGCCGCTGCAGAGTTTCTTGTTCACGGTTTGTCTCCTCTTATGATTGATTTGGCTTACGCGTCGTTCTGCAATGCAGAATCACGTTTTGAGAAACGCGCGTAAAGACCAAAATAAGTCAAAAAACGAAACAAAAAGAAGCGATACGAAGAAGGTTTGCGCTTGCGCAATGGAACGCGGCAAGAGTTGCCGCAGGGCATCCTGCCCGAGGGGGCAGGATGCAGATGGCAGGATCAGAGGAAGCGGTCGAGGAGCTTTCGGCTGCCCTTGTCGAGCGCCGCCTGGTCGCGGATCAGGTATTGCACGCCGTGGCTGTCGGCGATGATGAGGGCCGAACCGGCAATGCGGCGGATGTCTTCCTCGCCCTTGAGGACGAAGCTGGTCAGTCCACGGTCGGTTTCGACTTCCCAGGTGCTGGGAACGGCAAACGTGGAGACGCCGCGGATACGGCCGATCACCGGCAGGAATTCCCGGCTCTTGAGTTCTTCCTGCAAGAGTGCGCGCGTATCGTCCGGCAGGTCTTCCAGCCGGTTGATCCAGGCCAGCTCGTGGCCGTCGACGTCGACGATCGCGATACCAGTTTCCGGCGCAGCGATCGGGAAGGCGCGCACCGGCACCACGCCTTCATGCACGCCCTGTGCGTCCGAAAAGACCAGCTTGCCGTAGGCATTGCGGCTCAGTGTGAAGTGGTTCATGCCGCGTTCTCCTCGACGTCTGCCAGCGCTTCATTTTCCGCCTGGCGCAGTTGCGCCTGGTACAGGCGGAAGTAGTGGCCGCCGCGCGCGAGCAATTCCTCGTGCTGGCCGACTTCGACGATCTGGCCCTTGTCGAGCACGACGAGACGGTCGGCCTGGCGCAGCGTGGACAGGCGGTGGGCGATGGCGATGGTGGTGCGGCCGCGCACGAGGTTGTCGAGCGCCTTCTGGATTTCCTTCTCCGTGGTCGTGTCGACCGAGGAGGTGGCTTCGTCGAGGATCAGCAGTTGCGGATCGATCAGCAGCGCGCGTGCAATCGAGATGCGCTGGCGCTCGCCGCCGGACAGCGTTTGCCCGCGCTCGCCGACCAGCGAGTCGTAACCGTGCGGCAGGCGCAGGATGAACTCGTGGGCGTTGGCTGCCCGCGCGGCGGCCATGATTTCTTCGCGTGTCGCATCCGGCTTGCCGTACGCGATGTTGTCGGCGATGGTGCCGAAGAACAGGAAGGGTTCCTGCAGCACCAGCCCGATGTGGCGGCGGAACTCGGCCACCGGCAGCGACCGGATGTCCACGCCGTCGACCATGATCGCGCCTTCCGACACGTCGTAGAAACGGCAGATCAGGTTGACCAGCGTGCTCTTGCCCGAGCCGCTGTGGCCGACCAGGCCGATCATCTCGCCCGGCTTGATCGCCAGGTCCACGCCGCGCAGCACTGCGCGATTGCCGTAGCGGAAACCGACCGAGCGGATGTCGATGCGGCCTTCGATGCGCTCCAGGTGCACCGGGTTCTGCGATTCCGGCACCGACGACACATGGTCGAGGATGTCGAAAATGCGCTTGGCGCCGGCAGCCGCCTTCTGCGTCACCGACACGATGCGGCTCATGGAATCGAGGCGGGTGTAGAAGCGGCCGATGTAGGCCAGGAAGGCGGTCAGCACGCCGACCGTGATGTCGCCGCGCGACACTTGCCAGATGCCCACGCCCCACACCACCAGCAGGCCGATCTCGGTGAGGAAGGTGACGGTCGGCGAGAACAGCGACCACACCTTGTTGACGCGGTCGTTGATCAGCAGGTTGTGCTTGTTCGCTTCGCGGAAGCGGGCGGCTTCGCGCTTTTCCTGGGCGAAGGCTTTCACCACGCGGATGCCGGGGATGGTGTCGGCCAGCACGTTGGTGACCTCGCCCCACACGCGGTCGATCTTCTCGAAGCCGTGGCGCAGGCGGTCGCGCACGATGTGGATCATCCAGGCGATGAAGGGCAGCGGCAGCAGCGTCACCAGCGCCAGCCAGGGATTGATCGATACCAGGATGACCGCGGTCATCGTGATCATCAGCACGTCGGTAGCGAAGTCGAGCAGGTGCAGCGACAGGAAGACGCAGATGCGGTCCGTCTCCGAGCCGATGCGCGCCATCAGGTCGCCGGTGCGCCGTCCGCCGAAGTATTCGAGCGACAGCTTCAGCAGGTGCTCGTAGGTCGAGGTGCGCAGGTCGGCGCCGATGCGTTCCGACACCAGCGCCAGGATGTAAGTGCGCGCCCAGCCGAGGATCCAGGCCACCAGCGCCGCGCCGAACAGGCCGCCGAGGTACTTCGCCACCAGGCCAGTGTCGATCTGCTGGCCGTTCTGGTACGGGATCAGCACATTGTCCATCAGTGGCATCGACAGGTAGGGCGGCACCAGGGTCGCCGCGGTCGAGGCCAGCGTCAGCAGGAAGCCGGCCAGCAACTGCCCCTTGTAGGGTTTGGCAAAACGCCACAGGCGGAACAGCGTCCAGGTCGACGGCGGCGTATGGATCTCGCGCGTGCAGATCGGGCATTCTTCCTGGTCGGCGGGAATCGGCGCCTTGCAGCTCGGGCAGGTGAACTGCTCCGGTTCCTGCACCGGGCGGCCGCTCGTGAACGCGTCGCGCTGTTCCTCGAAATGCTTGATCAGGCGCAGCGCTTCCGGGTTGCGGCCCAAGGTGTAACGCCAGCAGGCCAGGCGGCCCTTGCCGTCGTGCAGTTCGAGGGTGCCGACGCCGGCGTGGTCATGGTGGCCCAGCGACAGGTCCTGGCGGTACGGCCATTCCTGCCATTCGCCACCCGCCGTCTTTGCCAGAAGGCGGCGTTCGGTCGCCACCACCATGCCGGACGCGAACCGGAGCGCGGCGTCGAGGTCAAGCTCGACGGCCGCCACGGCGGTTTCGCCGGCCTGCAGGCGCGACTGGACTTCCTGTTGCCAATGCGCGGGCACGGCTTGCCGCTGCGGCAACAGATTCGGGGATTCAGTATTCATCAAGGCTCGGAAAGGGCAAACAAGGGTGCCGAAATTACATGAAACGGCCGGAAATTTGTTTGCAAAATGTAAAAACTACGTGTTGGAGCGCGCTAAATGGCTCGCCGATGTGGCGCTAAGTATACCGAGAGGCGATAATCTTGTTTCCTGGACGTTGCGTCCACACGATAATTTTTTTCGGTTAAGTAAACTTCCGCGCCTGAAAAGCGTTAATCCGGAACAGGCCAGCAAAAACGACGTTCAAATCCCTAAGGCCTTTACCCCACTGCCCCAAGTATTAAATGAACAACAAAACCATTGAGATCATCAATGTGATGTCTCTGCGCGGTCCGAACATCTGGACGTATCGTCCGGCCCTCGAGGCATGGGTTGACATTGGCGACCTCGAAGATTCCCCCTCCAATACCATCCCCGGCTTCTACGAGCGCCTGACCGCCATGCTGCCCGGCCTGGCCGAGCACCACTGCGGCGTCGGCGAGCGCGGCGGCTTCCTGCAGCGCCTGCGCGAAGGCACCTGGCCCGCCCATATCATGGAACACGTGATGATCGAGCTGCAGAACCTGGCCGGCGTGCAGACCGGATTCGGCAAGGCGCGCGAAGTGAAGGGCAAGCGCGGACTCTACAAGCTGGTGGTGCGGGCGCGCTACGAGGAAGTCAGCCGCAAGGCCCTGTTTGCCGCGCGTGACATCGTGATGGCTGCGATCGAGGACAAGCCCTACGACGTCGAGGCAACTGTCACCGAGCTGACCGATCTCGCCGAACGCATCGGCCTCGGCCCCAGCACCTACAACATCGTTGACGCCGCGACCGACCGCCGCATCCCGGCCCTGCGCCTGAACGACGGCAACCTGGTGCAGCTCGGCTACGGCGCCCGTTCGCGCCGCATCTGGACCGCCGAGACCGACCAGACCAGCGCGATTTCCGAAAGCATTTCCCGTGACAAGGACCTGACCAAGCGCCTGCTGCAATCCTGCGGCGTGCCGATTCCGGAAGGCCGCGTGGTGACCAGCCCCGACGACGCCTGGGACGCCGCCGAGGACATCGGCATCCCGGTCGTGGTCAAGCCCTCCGACGCCAACCACGGACGCGGCGTGTCGATGGACCTGACGACCCGCGAACAGGTCGAGGCCGCCTACAAGCTGGCCGACGAAGAAGGCAGCGACGTGATGGTCGAGCGCTTCGTGCGCGGCGACGAACATCGCCTGCTGATCGTCGGCGGCAAGCTGGTCGCCGCGACCAAGGGCGAAGTCGCCGCCGTCACCGGCGACGGCAAGTCCACCGTGACCGAACTCATCGAATCGCAGATCAACACCGATCCGCGCCGCGGCGACCATGAGGATTTCCCGCTCAGCCGCATCACCTACGAGGAAGACCCGACCATCCTGCTGGTGCTCGAGCGACAGGGCTTCGGCCCCGACGCCGTGCCGCCGGAAGGCAAGCACGTCCTGATCCAGAGCCGCGGCAACCTCGCTTTCGACTGCACCGACGAAGTCCATCCGGCTGTCGCCGCCGCCGCCTCGCTGGCCGCGCGCATCGTCGGCTTGGACATCGCCGGTGTCGACATCGTCGCGCAGGACATTTCGCGCCCGCTCGAAGAACAGGGCGGCGCCATCGTCGAAGTGAACGCCGGTCCCGGCCTGCTGATGCACCTCAAGCCCGCGGTCGGCACGCCCCGCCCCGTCGGCCAGGCGATCGTCGATCACCTGTTCCCCGCGATGGACGACAACGGCCGCATCCCCATCGTCGGCATCACCGGCAGCCGCGGCAAGACCATGGTTGCCCGCCTGACGGCGCGCATGCTCAAGCTGCACGGCCCGTACGTCGGCACCGCCTGCAGCGACGGCATCTTCCTGCGCCAGCGCCAGATGGATGCCAAGGACAGCGCGAACTGGGCATCGGCGCACCGCATCCTGATGAACCGTTCGGTGGAAGCCGCCGTGTTCGAAAACGGCTTCCGTGCCATCGCGTCGGAAGGCCTCGCCTACGACCGCTGCCTCGTGGGCGTCGTGACTAACATCGATGCGCATGGTGACCTCGCCGACCTGCATTTTGCCGACGCTGATGCACTGGCGTCGATCGCGCGCACCCAGGTCGATATCGTCCTGCCCGAAGGCACCGCCGTGCTTAATGCCGCCGACCCGCGTGTGGCCGGCCTGGCTGAGCTGTGCGACGGCGGCGTGATCTTCTTCAGCATGTCGCCGGATGCCGAGGCGCTCGTCAAGCATCGCGAACAGGGCGGCCGCGCGCTGTTCGTGCGCGACGGCAGCATTGTCCTCGCCGAAGACGGCGTGGAAACACCCCTGGTCGATACGACGAAACTGGCGATCAAGGATCTCGACAGCCAGCAGTGGATTGTCGAGAACATCCTCGCTGCCGCCGGTGCCGCATGGGCGGCGGGGGTGAGCACGGACGTGATCCGTGCCGCGATCGAGACCTTCGATTACGGCAACGCAAGGAAGACAGCCTGAGCAGGCGGTCCATCCCCGGACATCGAATGAGAACAAGAGCCGCCTGAATGCAGGCGGCCTTTGCAAGCGCGGAACCGGAAACAGCGGCCACCGCGCACACAAGGAACTATTGATGGAAATTTCGCGTATCCGCGCCCTGCGCGGCCCCAACCTGTGGAGTCGGCACACGTCGATCGAAGCCATTGTGTCGTGCAACGAAGCCGAGCGGGACATCACCGCGATGCCCGAGTTCGAGCCGCGGCTGCGCGCGCGTTTCCCCGACATCAAATTCCTCGAGCCGGCCACGGGCCAGCCGTTCTCGCTCGCCCATGCGCTCGAGTCCGCGGCGCTCTGCCTGCAGGCGCAGGCCGGTTGCCCGGTGACCTTCAGCCGCTCGGTGGCAACGGTCGAAGCCGGCACCTACCAGGTCGTCGTTGAATACACGGAAGAGGACGTTGGCCGGCTTGCCTTCGACCTCGCCGAAAAGCTGATCGCCAGCGCCATCGACAACACGCCCTTCGACCTCGACGCCGCGCTGAAGGAATTGCGCGACCTCGACGAAGACATCCGCCTCGGACCCAGCACCGGTTCCATCGTCTATGCCGCCGTGGCGCGCGGCATTCCCTACCGCCGCCTGACCGAAGGCAGCATGGTGCAGTTCGGCTGGGGCCATCGCCAGCGCCGCATCCAGGCCGCCGAAACCGGCGAGACCAGCGCCATCGCCGAATCGATCGCGCAGGACAAGGAACTGACCAAGATGCTGCTGCACGCAGCCGGCGTCCCGGTCCCCAACGGCCGCGCTGTCAGCGACGCCGAAGATGCATGGAAGGCCGCGCAGGAAATCGCCGCGCCGGTCGTGGTCAAGCCGCGCGACGGCAACCAGGGCAAGGGCGTCGCGGTCAACATGAAGACCCGCGAAGACGTGCTGCGCGCCTATGAAGCCGCGCATGCGATCAGCGAAGACGTGATCGTTGAGCGCTACATCACCGGCCACGATTACCGCATTCTCGTCGTTGGCGACCAGATGGTCGCCGCCGCCCGCCGCGAACCGCCGCAAGTCACCGGCGACGGCGTGCACTCCATCGCGCAACTGATTGAACAGGTGAACAAGGACCCGCGCCGCGGCGACGGCCACGCCACCTCGCTGACGAAGATCCGCGTCGACGACATCGCGCGCGCCGTGCTCGACAAACAGGGCTACACCATCGACAGCGTGCCGCCCAAGGGCACCCTCGTCGTGTTGCGCAACAACGCCAACCTCAGCACCGGCGGCACCGCGACCGATGTCACCGAGGACGTGCATCCGGACATGGCCGCGCGCGCGGTTGAAGCCGCGCAGATGGTCGGCCTGGACATCTGCGGCGTGGACGTGGTCTGCGAAACCGTGATCAAGCCGATGGAAGAACAGGGCGGCGGCATCGTCGAAGTCAACGCTGCGCCTGGCCTGCGCATGCACCTGCAGCCGTCCTACGGCAAGGGTCGCCCGGTCGGCGAAGCGATCATCTCCACCATGTTCAAGGACGGCGACGACGGCCGCATTCCGGTCGTCGCGGTGGCCGGCACCAACGGCAAGACCACCACGGTCAAGCTGATTTCGCACATCCTTACTACGGACAAGCATCGCGTGGGCATGACCGGCACCGACGGCGTGTACATCGGCAGCCAGCGTATCGATACCGGCGACTGCAGCGGACCGCGCAGCGCGCGCAACGTGCTGATGCATCCCGACGTCACCGCCGCCGTATTCGAAACCGCGCGCGGCGGCGTGCTGCGCGAAGGCCTCGGCTTCGACCGCTGCAATGTCGCTGTCGTCACCAACATCGGCGAAGGCGACCACCTCGGCCTGAACTTCATCACGACGGTGGAAGACCTGGCTGTCGTCAAGCGCGTGATCGTGCAGAACGTTGCCGCCAGCGGCACCGCCGTGCTCAATGCCGCCGATCCGATGGTCGCCAGCATGGCCGCAGTCTGCCCTGGTTCGGTGACCTTTTTCGCGAAGGATGTGCACCATCCGGTCATGACCATGCATCGCGCACAGGGACGCCGCGTGGTTTACGTCGAAGACAACGCCATTGTCGCCGCGGAAGGCAAGACCTCGCACCGCATCGAACTCAAGGACATCCCGCTCACCCGCGACGGCACCATCGGCTTCCAGGTCGAAAATGCGATGGCGTCCATCGGCGCCGCGTGGGGACTGGGCATCGGCTGGGACGTGATCCGCAAGGCGGTGCAGACTTTCGTCAACGATGCGCAGAGCGCGCCCGGCCGCTTCAACCTGTTCTCGTACAAGGGCGCGACGCTGATCGCCGACTACGGGCATAACCCGGATGCCATCCAGGCATTGGTCAATGCAATTGAAAGCATGCCGGCCAAGCGTCGTTCCGTCGTCATCAGCGGCGCGGGCGACCGGCGCGACATCGACATCCGCCGCCAGACGGAAATTCTCGGCGATGCATTCGACAGCGTCGTGCTGTACGAGGATGCCTGCCAGCGTGGTCGTGAGGAAGGTGAGGTCGTTGCGTTGCTTCGCGATGGCCTGAAGGATGCCAAGCGTGCGCGCGCGATCAAGGAAATCAAGGGCGAGTTCGTGGCGATCGACGCCGCGTTGGCGGAGCTCGCTGACGGGGATTTGTGCCTGGTTCTGATTGACCAGGTGGAAGAGGCGCTGGCGTACATTGCGGAGAAGTGCAAGGCGTGATGCGACTTGCAGGTAAAGATCGGCGTCCTTCCTTCTCTTCGGTGACCCGATTCTTCAGCCACTCCGTGGGGCCTTGCCGGGGCCAGTCCCGGCAAGCATCCACAGAGTGACAACAGCATCGGTTCACCGAAGAAAAACAACTACGGCGACACCCTGACCAGCTTCCCCGCCGCCGGCCACACCCCACGCCCAATCGCCCGGCTCCCATCAAACACCACCCAGCTGTGCGCTCCGTAATGTGGCAACGGCCGTAGCAGCGCGCGCAATGCGTTCGCATCGTCGGCGGAAACCACCGCAAGCGGCGCGCCTTCATGACGCGCAACCGTCCAGACCTGCGCGCTGCCCTTGCCGGCAAGGCCGGGAGGACGCGGAGGAAGTCCGGCACGCGCCAGCGCGGCATCCACGTCCGCATGCAGCCCGGCCAGCACCAAGGGAGTGCCGCCGTTCAAGGCATCGAGCGGCACCACGCGCGGTGGCGTTTCGAAGATGCGCTGCGCCAGCGCGTCGGCCGATTCCCGCACTTCCTGGACGTTGGAAGCAATGGAGAGACGCGGCGAACGGGCGATATACCACTGGCGCAGGATGGGCGGCAGCTGGTCGCGCTCCAGCACGCGCCACAGGCGCAGGCCAGGATCGGCGCGCACGCCAATTGGTGCTGACGGAACATCGAGGCTGACCTGTTCGCGCGCGTGCGCAACGTCGATCCAGCGGATTTCGGAGGCATCCTTGAACACCAGTTCGACCGGCACGCGCAACGCATAGGCGGTCGCGCTCTGCTCAATGGTGAGCTGAAGCCGTTTGCCAGGTTCAGTCATGCGCGCCTCGGTGACGGTGAGCGACGGCCCGCCGGCGCGGTTGAGCCACTGGTCGAAGAAGTCGCCCAGCTTCTTGCCCGACGCTTCCTCGAAGGACGCGCGCAATTCATTCCAGCCGGCGCGCCTGAAGCGATATTTTTCCCAGAATGCCCGAATCCCCTTGCCGAACGCATCCTCGCCAATCGTATCGCGCAGCATGACGAACAGCATGGCCGACTTGCCATAGCCGACGGCCGCCGCGGCGCCATGTGTGCGTGAACGGAAATCGGCCAGCGCCGTATGGTCATTCGCAGGCACGGAGGCAAAATCGCGCAGCCAGCCGAGCCGCATTTCGCGCGCGGCCTCCGCGGAGTCCTGCTCCTTGTACGCGTAGTCGGCCATGAAGGTGGTCAGGCCTTCGCTCCAGTTGCCCTTCGCATAGTCGACGTACACGCCGTTGCCCCACCAGTTGTGCAGTACTTCATGCCCGAGCGAGGTGGCGCGGATGAAGGGCAGGCGGATCACGTCGGCGCCGAGGTAGGTCAAGGTCGGCATGCCGAAGCCGGTCGGCAGGGGGCTGGCGACGACGGAGAATCCAGCAAAGGGATACGCGCCGATCTGCGCCGCGTAACGTTCGAGATAGCGCTGGGTGTCGTCGAGATAAGCGTCCGCGAGTCCGGGAACGGCGTCGAGCTCACGCGTGAAGTAGGTGCGCAGGCGAAGCGCATCCCCGCTGCTGCGCGGCGCCATTTTCTCGCGCACGATCCACGGCCCCGCCATCAGGTCGATGCCGTCGGCGGGCTGTTCGAATTCGAACGCGGCGCGGTAGCTGGATGCGTCCGGCACGCTTTCAGAGGCAAGCCGTCCGGGCGCGATCGCACGCTGCCCTGCGGGAACCGTCACCTCCAGGCGATAGCTGAACAAGGATGCTGACGGCGGATACCACGCGCCGCCAGCGGGCAGGAAGCTGCCTTCGGGCGACGTCATCGGCGGCAGGCCGCGCAACACCCCGCGATGATCGAGGCTGCGGTCCAGTGCCGGCAGGGTGCCGGCATATTCGATACGCACCCTCGCCGCGCCGGCGGGAAGGGCAAGCTTCCAGACGCGCGCGCCGCCTTCGTTCGGGCCGGCCGACGCTTTGACCGCCTTGCCGCCCGCGGATGCCGACGTAATGTTCAGCGACTCATGCAACAGGAAGCGGAAATCTTTCGAGGCGGTGGCAAGGTCCGCGACCGCCTTGAAACGCCGTGTCGCGGGATCGAGTTCGACTTGCAGGTCCAGTTGCGCGGCACATGCAAGCGAGCCGGCCAGCGACAACAGCAATGCGCCGAAGAGCTTCCTCATTGCTTCACCGGGAACTTGACCACGATATCCAGCAATTCCTCGCCGCGCTTGATACGCATCGGCAGCCAGGTGCCGGGCGGCTGGCGACGCACCGAGGCGGCGACCTGCGGCGCCTTGCCGACGGCGATGCCGGCAATTTCCAGCAGGCGGTCGCCGACCTTCAGCCCGGTACGTTCGGCCAGGCTGCCCGCCGTGACTTCGCTCAGGCGCACGCCGCCTTCGACGTCTTCAAGCCGCACGCCGAGGCGCGGCGGCTCCGGTTTTTCCTCCGACTGCAGCGGCAGGGCGAACACCGCATCAGCAATGCCGGCAGGGATGTCCTTGCACTCGGTATCGGCGGGCGTGGCAACCAGGGTGCCGACGCGGTTGATGCCGAGGTCGCGCAGCTGGTGCGGGATGCCATAGCCAAAGCGCAGGTGGCCGCTACCAACGATGCCGACGGCCAGCGGCTTGTCGCTACCCTTCACGCGCCCCGCCAGCGCCTCCGCCATCGCACGGTCCCAGGTGATCTGCGATTCCACGAAGCGCACGAACGCCGGGTCGGTCTTGCTCGGCTTTGCGCCCTTCGCCCCATGCACGCCCGCATGCATGCCGAAGACATCGAACAGGTAATCGCGGTATGCCTCCGACGCGCCCGCCGCGCGGCCCACGCCTTCGCGTTCCGCTTCCGGCACCTGGTCCCAGCCTTTCTCCCGGATAGCCTTGTTGAGCTTGTTGTCGACGTTCAGTGCGACCATCGGAATGCGGTTGATTCGCGCGAACTGGAACAGCGGCACGTACAGGTCGGGCGGCGTGTTCCACACCTTGTCCCATTCCGCCTGTTCGAGGAATTGCTTGAGCGTGAGTTCGCCCTTGACCCAGCGGTCAAGCACAGGCTGCACGCGGCGCGGGAACATCTCGAAGCCGATCACCATGTTCGGCCGCAGCACGTGCAGCGCGGAGAGCATCTGCACCTGCCAGCGATGGTGGTCGTCTTCGTCGTGGTATTCGCCGAGCAGGACAACGTCGCGCTTCGCCATCTCGGCGACGATGTCCGCTGAAGGCGCGGTGCGTGTCGACGCCTTGTCGAATTGTGTCCACGCGGCGGGAGTCAGGCAGCCTGCCGGGGCGGCATTCGCGAGCGGTGCGGCAATGGCGGCAGCGAATGCCAGCGGCAAGATGCGGCGGATGAAGTGGTTCATGATCGGTTTCCTAGCCTTCACGCAACTTTCACCTTTGCAGGGTAGGGGAAGTCCACGGCCGGGGGAATGATCCGGATCTATCAAACCACAAAATCCCGTTCATCCCCGCGCGGCGCGGGCCTTGGTCAGCTCCATCATTGGCTGTTCGAAACCTGCGCGCGGTACGGTTTCGCCGCTGCGGTCCGCCAGCTTGCCCGCGTTGTCGGCCAGCATTTCCGCCGCATCCGCGCCGCCGCCGATGTGGATGCCGGCGGTCAGCGTGATATTGGATCGGGAGAAGGTGCCGGCGCCGGCGCACAGTACCGTCTTCGACGGGCCGTCCTGCGACACGAGCCAGATCATGCCGGGCGTAACGTTTTCCGGCTTCAGCAATTCAAGGTCGTCCGAGCTCAGGATGCCTTCCGTCATGCGCGTCGCGGCGGTGGGCGCGAGGCAGTTGACGCGGATGTTGAACTTCTCGCCTTCCAGCGCCAATGTCTGCATCAGGCCGACCAGCGCCATCTTTGCCGCGCCGTAATTTGACTGGCCGAAGTTGCCGAACAGGCCGGAGGACGACGTCGTCATCACGATGCGTCCGTAGTTCTGCTGCTTCATGATTTCCCACACTGCCTTGGTGCAATACACGGCGCCCATCAGGTGGACGTCCACGATCGCGCGGAAATCGTCGAGGCTCATCTTCGAGAAGGTCTTGTCGCGCAGGAACCCGGCATTGTTGACGAGGATGTCCACGCGGCCCCACTCCTTCATCGCCTGGTCCACCATTTCCTGCACGCTGGCCGGATCGGTCACGGATGCGGCGCTTGCAATCGCCTGGCCGCCGGCAGCGCGGATTTCAGCAACAACGCTTTCGGCCGGTGTCATCGCATTGCCCGAACCGTCGCGCGCCACGCCGAGGTCGTTGACGACGACCTTCGCGCCGCGCGCGGCAAGCTGCAGGGCGTGCGAGCGGCCGAGGCCGCCGCCTGCGCCGGTAACGATGGCAACCTGGTTGTCGAAGCGGATGGGAGTGCTCATGTCTCTGGTCTTGGAGTTGTGGAAAGAAATCAATGGTAGCGGAATTCCCGAAGAGCGGCCGGCGCGCAATTCAGGAGGAGTTGGCTAAATGTCATTCATTCCTGCAGCTAAATCGTCCATACTCAGCAATAGCGCTTTTCGATCAACGACAAAAGGAGGAATGCCATGCCCTCAGGAAAAATCCTCGTCGCGCAAGGCGGCGGCCCGACCGCGGTCATCAACCAGTCGCTGGTTGGCGTGACGCTCGAAGCGCGGCGCTTCCGCGGCGTCGAGCGGGTGTACGGCGCATGGCATGGCGTGCGCGGCATCGTCAACGAGGACTTCGTCGACCTCACGCAGGAAACCAGCCACAACCTGGAGATGGTGGCGAACACGCCTTCCTCGGCGCTGGGATCGACGCGCGACAAACCCGACATGAAGTATTGCCAGGAAATCTTCGAGGTGCTGCGCGCCCACGAGATCGAGCACTTCTTCTATATCGGCGGCAACGATTCCTCCGATACCGTCCGCATCGTCAGCCTGGAGGCGCAGAAGGCGAACTATCCGCTACGCTGCATCCACATCCCCAAGACCATCGACAACGACCTCGTCGGCAACGACCACACGCCGGGCTTCCCGTCGGCCGCGCGTTTCGTCGCGCAAGCCTTCGCCGGCGCGAATCTCGACAATGCCTCGTTGCCGGGTGTCTACGTCGGCGTGGTGATGGGACGGCATGCGGGCTTTCTGACGGCCGCGTCCGCACTGGGAAAGAAATTCCCCGACGACGGACCGCACCTGATCTACCTGCCCGAACGCACCTTCGTCGTCGAGAAATTCCTCGCCGATGTGAAAGCAACTTATGAACGCTTTGGGCGCTGTGTCATCGCTGTCTCCGAAGGCATCCACGACGCCTCGGGCGCGCCCATCGCGACCCTGCTGGCGAAGGACGTGGAACGCGACGACCACGGCAACGTGCAACTGTCCGGAACGGGCGCGCTGGCGGACCTGCTGTGCGAGGAGATCAAGTCCAAGCTCAAGATCAAGCGCGTGCGCGGCGATACCTTCGGCTACCTGCAGCGCTCCTTCATCGGTTGCGTGTCCGACGTCGACCAGCGCGAAGCGCGCGAGGTCGGCGAAAAGGCCGTGCAGTTCGCGATGTGGGGCGAGCGTGACGGCTCGGTGGCGATCAAGCGCACCGGTTTCTATTCCGTTGACTACGAGCTGCTGCCGCTTGAAGCCGTAGCCGGCAAGACGCGCACGCTGGAAGATGAATTCATCGCGCCCTCGGGTACCGATATTACCGATGCATTCCGTCTCTACCTGCGCCCGTTGGTCGGGTCGAAGATGCCGGACGCCTTCCGGCTGCGTTTCAATCCCGTTCCCAAGCGCATGAACCGCGGCTGACATGAAGAGCCACCGCAAGGAACTCTGGTTCAGGACGCGCACGCGCCGGGCCTTCATCAACATCACGCCGCAGGTCGAGGAAGCCTTGCACGCCAGTGGCGTGCGCGAAGGATTGGTGCTGGTCAACGCCATGCACATTTCGGCCTCCGTCTTCATCAACGACGACGAGCCGGGACTGCATCGGGATTTTGAAGACTGGCTGGAAAAGCTTGCGCCGCACGAGCCCATCCGCCAGTACCGGCACAACGACACCGGCGAGGACAATGCGGATGCCCACATCAAGCGACAGATGATGGGGCGCGAAGTCGTCGTGGCGGTCACGGAAGGGCGCCTCGATTTCGGTCCATGGGAACAAATTTTCTACGGTGAGTTCGATGGCATGCGAGACAAGCGCGTGCTGGTAAAGATCATCGGAGAGTGACGCCGCCCGCCGGCCCTCGCATCGCGCCCCGGCATTGTTGCCGGCGTCACCAACATGCGATGGAGAACGCCATGCCTGCGTGGATGAGCGAAATAGTTGAACGAAGCGATGCCTTCATGCCACACGGGCATTGCTACCTCTGGATTCCCAGCCTGTTGTGGCTGCATGTGCTGTCCGACACGCTGATCGGCATCGCCTACGTGGGCATCTCGCTGCTGCTGTATCTGCTGGTCAGGACGATACGGCTGCCGTTCAGTCCGGTGTTCGTTGCCTTCGGCCTGTTTATCGGATTGTGCGGCCTGACGCATTTCATGAGCGTCTGGACGGTATGGAACCCGGACTATTTCGTGGATGGACTGGTCAAGGCGGCGACGGCGGTTGCCTCCGTGGCGACCGCCGTCGGCCTTGTTTACATACGGCCACAGGTGGAGGAAGTCGTGCACACCGCCCGCTTGTCCGAAGAGCGGCGTGTGCGTCTGGAAAGCGCGCATGCCGAGCTGGAGGCCCTGTACCGGAAAGTGACGGAGCTCGATGAACTCAAGACGCAGTTCTTCGCGAACGTATCGCATGAACTGCGTACGCCGCTGGCGCTCATCCTCGGTCCCGCCGAGCGCATGCTGGAGGATGACAACCTGACGCCGGCCCAGCGGCGCGAGCTGGAAAGCATCAGCGCCAATGGCAAAGTTCTCCTCAAGCAGGTCAATGACCTGCTGGATGTCGCCAGGCTGGAGGCAAGCCGGATGGATATCCGCTACGCACACTTCGACATCGCCCGGCAGTGCCGGCGCATCGTGTCGCAGTTCGACGTCGCGGCGGCGCAGCGCGGCATTCGGCTGCGCGTCGATGCTCCCGACGACTTGCCGGTGGAAGCGGACCCCGACATGACCGAACGCGTGATCGTCAACCTGCTCTCGAATGCATTCAAGTTCACACCCGGGGAGGGCCAGATCAGGCTCGACGTGCAGGCGGGACAGGATACGTTCACGCTGGCGGTCGAGGACAGCGGCCCCGGCGTGCGCGAGGACCAGCGCGAGGCCATCTTCGAACGCTTCCGGCAGGGCGACGGCGCCCCTGCAGGAAAGTCGCGCGGCACGGGGCTCGGACTGGCGATCGTCAAGGATCTTGTGGTCTTGCACGGTGGGCGGATCAGTGTTGCCCGCGCGCCCGGTGGCGGCGCGCGATTTGTCGCGGAACTCCCCCTGTTCGCCGGCGCCGGCATCGCTGTCGCCGACATGCCGCCGGAACCCGCCGCCGGTCCGCAGACCATGCTTGAGCTTGCCCTGCTCGAACGGCCTTCGGAACCCCGTCCCGCGGCGACGAATGATGCATCGTCCGGCCTGCCAGACGTGCTCGTGGTCGAGGACAACGTCGAGATGAGCGAATTCATCGCGCGCTGCCTCGCCGGCACGTGCAACCTCGTGACCGCCCGAGACGGCCAGGAAGGCTTGCAACGGGCGCTCGCCTTGCGTCCGGACCTCGTGGTCACGGACATCACGATGCCGAGGATGAGCGGCGACCAGCTGGTGCACACCATGCGCACCTACGGCGAGCTGGACCATACGCCGGTCCTCCTGCTGACCGCAAAGACGGATGATGACGTCCGGATCACGCTGCTGCGCAACGGCGCACAGGACTACCTGACGAAGCCGTTCTTGCCGCAGGAGTTGCGGGCAAGGGTGGGCAACCTGCTTGCCATGAAGCGGGCAGGCGACGCGTTGCGCGTCGAGCTCGCGAGTGCGTCGGACAATGTCGGTGAACTGGCGCATGCGCTGGCGGCCAAGCACAGGCAGTTGCAGACCGCGCTGAATGCAACGGAAGTGGCGCGCGAGCAGGCAGAACGTGCAAGCCAGGTGAAGAGCCATTTCCTGGCGGCGATTTCCCATGAAATGCGGACGCCGCTGACATCCATCACCATGAACGCCGAACTGCTTGACCGCCACCGCGAGGGCCAGTCGCGGGAAGCCGCGGGGGCGCACATCGAGCGGTTGATACGCGCCACGAAGCAGTTGTCGACGCTGATCGAGGGATTGCTCGAATACACGCGCATCGAAAGCGGGAGAAGTTCGGCCCGCATGGAAGGCGTGGATGCTCTCAGGCTGGCGCGCGAGGTGACGGAGACGATGGCGGACACCGTGCCCGAGGGCGTGCAACTTGTCCTTGCGCCGCCGCCTTCCGGCCTGCCCCCGCTGGTGAGCGACACGCGCCTGCTGCGGGTGGTCCTCGGCAACCTCGTCGCCAATGCGCTGAAGTTCACGAAGGAAGGGCTGGTCACGCTTCGCCTCGGCACGGATGGTGGCGCCCATGTGTTCGAAGTCCACGACACGGGCATCGGGATTCCCGAGGCAGACCTTCCGCGCATCTTCCTGCCGTTCGAGCAGGTCGAACCGGTGCAGCGCAAAAGCATCCCCGGCGTCGGATTTGGGCTCGCCCTCGTCAAGCAGATCGTGGAAATCCTCGGCGGTGCGGTCGAAGTGCGCTCCGCATCCGGCGCGGGCAGCACCTTCCGTGTGCGCATTCCCAGCAGCGGGCCGCGAACCTCCTGACCGCGAGCGGCAGGGAAAGGCGTTCAGCAGGTTAACGGCAGAAGTAATCCGTCACCACACGGTCGTGGTTGCTTTTCGGCGCGGCGACCGTAAAGGCATCGATACAGTTGGAGTTTGCATCGCGCACGCCGTAGAGGACGATCTCGCCCCGTTCGGTCTGCATGTTCGGATAGGCCATCACGGTCCTCGGCGGGCCGAAGTTTTTCAAGAGCGCAACATACGGCTGCCCGCGCCATGCGGACTGCATGACATGCTCGCGGTGCTTGCGGGGACTGATCTTCTTTGTCGGACCATCCTCGCGCACGCTCGCTTCCTGCGTTGCCGCGCATGCGGACAGCATGCAGATGACGGCCAGCAGGTGGTACCGCGGCGAATATCCCATGGCCTTCTTCCTCCACGTGTGCATTCAAGAGGGGAAAACAGGAAGTGCGCGGCGCAACCTGTGCCTGCCGTGCTGAATATCCATTCTGCCGAGATGGTTTTGTTGTGTTTTGTGCAAGCGCAACCGGGCGCGCGACTCCATGACGCAGGTCTATGGCAGATGCGGCAAATCAACGCGATAATGGGAAAACGTCACCGATCCCATGAGAACTCCCAGCACCGCGCCCACGGCAACGTTCGGCCTTGAACCCGCCGGCTATCGCAAACTGCTCGAACAGTTTGCCCATGCAACCCGCATCCTCGTATACAGCGGGGCAGGCATGTCGGCCGACTCCGGACTGCCGACGTACCGCGGCGCCGGGGAGCATCTCTGGACGGGGGACTTGCTCGAGCGCGTTGCGACACCGACCGGTTACGCGCGTGATCCCGCCTTTGCCATCGAGTGGTACGTCGAACAGGCGCACCGGTTGCTCGCGGCGAGACCGCATGAAGGGCATGCCGCTCTACGCACACTCGAACGGCACTGGAACGTCACGCATGTGACGCAGAATGTGGACGTGCTGCTGGAGGAAGCCGGTTGCGCCGAAGTGGTCCATCTGCACGGACGCTTCGACGAGATCAAATGCCTGCAGTGCCGCTGGACCGGCATCGCGACTGCGGCGGATTCATTGCGCCAGCCCTGCCCGAATTGCGGAGGGCAGTTGCGCCCTTCCATTGTCTGGATGGGAGAAATGCCGCACGAGGCCGACGTCAACCGGGCTGAGGAGGCCGCGCGATCGGCGGGGCTCGTGCTGGTGGTCGGCACGCCGGCGGAAATGTATCCCGGCGCGGCGGTGGTCGAAACCGCCCATCGCGCCGGAGTCCCGATCTGCGTGCTTAATCCTGAATGGTGCGAGAACCTGCACTATGCCCAATGGCAATTGTTCGGCGGCGCCCGCCAGGTGTTGCCTGTTCTCGCCAGAGACGCCATCGCACGCATGCGCGTCGAAGGCAGGCCGCTGCCCTGGTTCCTGCGCTGGCTGCCTTCATGGGCCAAGTAGGTCGGATCGCGGAAAACCCCAGCGCGGCACATAGCGCGGGCAATCCAGCTTCCGGAAGGATTCGAAGTCCAAGGTGGTGAAGTTTTCCTTCCAGGCGGGACCGTAACGCAAGTCGGTTGCCGCGGTCGCGCCCACCGACGGGGTACGGGAAAAACGCAGCCATGCCTCGAAGTGGCAATTGCCCTCCTTTAACGCCCTCAACGTGTACAGGTCTGCGACTTCGGTCGAGTAGAAGGCGATGGAGCGTGTTGCGTCCGCCGGAAGCACATCGCCCCATCGGCTGGCGGGACAATGGTCGAGTGGCAGCAGGCCGGGGGCCAGGCTCAGCACGCCGCGCCGCAACGCATACTTCCCCGCGCGCGGATCGCTTTCGACCGACACGAAGGTCCAGCAGACGGGATTGGTGGGAAACGGCGTCAACGCCACGTCAAGAACACGGCTCGCCCCGTCCCGCTGAAGCAAGGTGCCGGCAACCATGCGTCCGGCGTTCCAGGAGGCTACGCCTTGCAGGGCGATGAATCCGGCCGCCAGCACAAATGCGCTCGCGAGACCGCGCCGTCCGGTGTGGCCCGCGCGGTATTGCACCGTGCCGGCGACAGCGGCGAGGACGGCCAGCGCCGCCAGCGAGCTCCAGTGCAGGAAACCCTTCCCCGCAAAGTACGCCGGTACGGCCGCCAGCAGCACCAGGGAAAGGATGCGCAGCGCCGGCGGCGTCATCATCGCCAGCGGCACGCCGAATGCGATCCAGAAGAATGGCTCAAGGATGAACACCATGTCGCCATACAGCCAGCGCGAGTCGAACGGATGGAACGGATGGATGCCGTACGAATTGAGGAAGTCCATCGACAGATGCAGCACGAGCCCGATCGACAATGCCGCGAAGAAGCCCTTGCGCGCGGTGGCGCTGGCGTCGATGAGGCGGCGCGCGTTCGGCCACAGGAGGAGGATCAGTCCCCATAGCAGCAGTGCCTGCGGAATCGCGTACAGCAGCGTGTGCGTATGGCCGCGGTGGTGCATCAGGTAGCCGAGCGGCACCGGCAGCACCGGCGTCAGCACGAGATCCAGGTCGGGGAAGTTGCTGGCCGCCCAGGAGGTGAACAGGAGCAGGCGGCGGCGAATGCGCTGTTGGCCGGGATCGGCTTCCTGCGGCAGGCTGCGGTGAAGGAGTTCACCGACAGCGAGGCCGGCGAGGGAGTGACTCAGATTATCCATCGGACAATCTTACACGGCTGCGGCGCTTCTTCTCTGCCAGTGCCGAGAGAACCCTGCATTCGCGTCAGCTGTCGAGCTGCGCCAGTGCCTGCCCGATCGCGCCGGCATCGGACGGACGCACGAGACGCGCGACTTCAACGCCGTCCTTGAGGAAGACCAGCGTCGGCCACAGCTTGATCCGGTAAGAACGGCCCAGCCTGCGCCCCGGACCGTCCTCGATCTTGATGTGGCGAACGTTGTCATGGCCGTCGAAGGCCTTTTCGATCAGCGGCTGTGCGCCGATGCAGAAGCCGCACCAGGGCGCGCCGAATTCGACGACGGTCGGGCCGGGAAGGGCATCGACCTCGGCCCGTGCCGGTTCGCTTTCCGCGTAGTTGGTATTGAGTCCCATGCTAGTCGCCAAAGTTGATGCCGATGTCGCGCGCCGTCTGCAGCGTGTCGCTGTCGAGGGGCACGCCTTTCATGCGTCCGGCGACTTCCTCGAGCGCGACGTATTCGACGTTTGGAAAGGCGAGCGACACCATCACCCCGGACATGTTCTGCTCGAGGGCGCGCACCGCCGCGGCGCCGAAGCGCAGTGCAGCCAGGCGGTCAAAGGAGGTCGGGCTGCCGCCGCGTAGCAGATGGCCGAGTACGACGACGCGCGCGTCCTTGCCGGTGCGCTCCTGCAGCGCGCGGGCAACGCGTTCGCCGATGCCGCCCAGGCGTTCGGCATGTCCGGTGCCTGCCGCCTCGGCCACTTCACGTCCGCCTTCCACGGGGGCCGCACCTTCGGCAACGACGACAATCGAATACATGCGGCCCAGTCCGTCGCGCCAGCGCACTTTCTCCGCCACCTTCTCGATGTCGAAGGGAATTTCCGGGATCAGGATACTGTGGGCGCCGCCGGAAATGCCGGCATGCAGGGCGATCCATCCCGCGTAGCGCCCCATCACTTCCACCACCATCACGCGCTGGTGGCTCTCCGCCGTGCTGTGCAGGCGATCCAGGCAATCGGTCGCAAACGCCACCGCCGTGTCGAAGCCGAACGTGGTGAAGGTCTTGTCGAGATCGTTGTCGATGGTCTTCGGCACGCCGACCACCGGCAGGCCCATCTTGTGCAACGCATGCGCAATCGTCAGCGAGCCGTCGCCGCCGATGGCCACCAAGGCGTCGAGTTTTTCCTTCGCGAAGTAGTCGAGGATCTCGCCGGAGCGGTCCGTGTCCCTGGTCGTGCCGTCCGGCATCTGCACCGGATAGTGCAGCGGATTGCCCTTGTTGGTCGTCCCGAGGATCGTGCCGCCCAGGTGCGCGATGCCGCGCACGCCATCGCGCGTCAGTCGGAACACGCCGCCGTCAGCATAGCGGTCGGGATTGAGGATGCCGTTGAAGCCGTCGCGGATGCCGTAGCATTCCCAGCCCCGATTGATGGCGGCGAGCACGGTTGCACGGATGACAGCATTGAGGCCGGGCGCGTCGCCCCCGCCGGTATTAATGGCGATTCGTTTGACCACAGTTTCTCCTGGATATGTCAATTTAGTATCACCCCCGGGCAGAACCAAGTCAATCGTGCCGGAGACGTTGGCTTTGTGTCAGTAGATCGTGTCAAGCCGCTATCGTTTCGTGGCGAATTTGCCTCGCACTTGTATCAAGATGCTTCAGTCATTTTCTATTGGGAAATGATTGGCGTATCCTGATTCCGGCAGCAAACATTCCGATAAGGGCAAACCCGTCGAAAGGCGGGGACGCAAAGCTTCTGGTCTAAGGGCATATGTCTATGACAGCAGGGCTGCCGAGTGGATACCCGTCCGCTCGCATCCTGCCGCCCTCCAGCTTTCTTCACTCCAGCAACTTCCTTCGCGAATGCATGCCGGCCATGCGGCACATCTGCGTGCCGCGAGCGGAGGAACCATGTGCAGCAACAATGCAACCGCGCGGGGGAACGCCAGCAATTCCCTGCTGGCGCGTGCGGCAGTGACAGCCAGGGCGGTGAAGGTGTTGTCCGCTCTTTTTTTCGCGGCATTGCTTGCCGCATGTGCAGGACCCTTGCCCTTCAAATCCGCCCCGGGCGTCGAGAACGAGCAGCAGGCAGTCGCCACCCAGGTCGCACCGGAGTCGGCGCGCAAGAAGCGCGTGCGCACGCAGGACGTGCTCGCCGAGTGGGGCACGTTTGGTATCGAGCCGCGCGCCTTCCGCAAGGCAGGGCGCGCCGCATCGCCGCGCACGCTGCTGCCCGCGCCGGATTACAGCGAATCGATCCAGGATATCGTCGACAACGCGACCTGCCATTCCTGCGACGCCAAGCCTTACCACCACATGGTCGTCAATGCGTCGCTGCGTCACGGCGTTCCGCCGAGCCTGATCCATGCGGTGATCCAGAAGGAATCCGGGTACAACCCGAAGGCGCGCTCGAAGAAGAATGCGCGCGGACTGATGCAAGTCACGCCGGGGACGGCGAAGTTCGTCGGCGTCGTCAACGCACATGCGCTGTTCGATCCGCAGACGAACATCCACGCCGGCACCGCTTACCTGAAATACCTGATGCGGACGCACGCGACCTTCGACGAGGTGCTTGCCGCCTACAATTCCGGCCCCGGCAACGTCCGCAAGTACAACGGCGTGCCGCCGTTCAACGAGACGCGACGCTATGTGCGGGACGTGAGAAAGTTTTACGCGGCGTCGTCCGGCGACGAGCCCTGAGGCAACGCGTCGCTGCTGCCCTGCTCCTGCAAGACAGCAGCGAGCTGCGCGTGGAGATCCGCATTGTCGGGGCGGCTCTCGATTGCGCGGCGGAAGCAGGCCGCCGCTTCCTCGACGCGCCCGGTTTCGCGCAGGAGATTGCCGAGATTGACGCACGCGCTTGCAGAGGCGGGATTCAGCATGACCGCCCGGCGCAAGCAGCGTTCCGCCTCTTCCTGCTGTCCGGCGCGCTTGAGCGCCAGCCCGAGGTTTTCGAGTGACTCCGCGTCATCCGGCAGATGCTGCACCGCCATGCGGAAGGCATGCACCGCATCCTTGCCCTGCATCAGCTGCGCTACGCCCATGCCTTTCCATGCGATCCCGAAACGTGGCGCATCCTTCACCAGCTCCAGTGCCGCGCTTTCCATCTCGGCATAGCGGCCGCCCTTGAGCATCGACGCCAGAAGGTTGCGGCCGGCATCGACGTGCCCGGGATGCGTCTTGAGGACGAAGCGGTACAACTGCTCCGCTTCCTTCAGGCGGCCGCGCTGGTGGTGGCCGAGCGCATGGTGAAGGGCAATGTTGGCGGATGGGGAGGGCAGGGACATGTCTTTATCCATGGCAAGCTGACGGAGAAAAAGAGGGTAGCCATCCGGGCTTGTCTTTGGAGGCCAACACGCACTTGATTGCGGTAGAACAAGATCACGTGCGATGGGGGCGCGGGAACTTCCCTCCCGGTCAGACGCTCGCAGTCTCTCCGGCGGAGCGATTTTCCGCCTCATATTGCAGGTAACGCGACGCTGCCATTGATGCAGGCGTCCACCATACGCGGTGCCATTCGACGCGAAGCCCCTCTCCGCGGTCCCGGCCCCGGCCGGAATCGCCGTGCATGACAACGAAGTGCCTTCCTTTGTCGGTCCCGAGCTGGACAGGCTGTACGGAACGCTCTACTCCTCCCTTGCGTACTTTCGCCATTGCGCCAGCCTTGAAGGTGTCAGCACTTACGTCGCCTACAGGGATGGCACGCCGGCAGCTGTTTTCCTTTTTCGCCGCGAAGGCAGCCGGATCCGCGTCGTCAATGAAGGCATGCGGCTCGACGCGGACGAAGTGCTCCGCTTTGCGCGCCACATGTTCGCACAGTCCCCCCTTGTGGATGTCATCGAATTCCACGCCGTGCAGACGGCCGCGTCGCACATCCCCTTGTTGCGCCAGCAAGCCTTCTGCGCCGAAGATTTCATCGTTCCGTTGCCGTCCACGCCGCAGGAATATCTTGCGCGCCTCGGTCCGGCCACGCGCAAGAACCTGAAGCGTCACCGCCACCGCCTGGAGCGCGATTTCCCCACGTTTCGTCATGCCGTGTACGAACGGACGGAAGCCGACGAAGGCATGATCCGCCACATCATCGAACTGAGCCGCGTTCGCATCGCGGCCAAAGGCATGGCCTTTGCCATCGATGAGGAGGAGGCGCAGCGCATTGTCACGCTCGTCCGGCAGTGCGGCGCGGTGCTGGCGGCAAGCATCGACGGGCGTATCTGCGGCGGCACGCTACTGTATCGCTTCGGAAAGAATTGCATCTCACGCGTGAACACCCATGAGGCCGAGTTCGATTCGTACCGGCTCGGCATGCTGTGCTGCTATCTCGCCGCCTGCCATGCCATCGAGACGGGAGCGGAACGCTTTCACCTCGGCCACAGCTGGTACGACTACAAGACCGCGCTGCTCGGCGAGTTCCAGGCATTTCATCATCTGGCGCTGTATCGTTCCCCGGGCGCGCTTGTCCGCCATGCCGGCAGCGCATTCCAGACGGCCTGCAAGGGCGCCACCCTGGCCGCAAATCGCTGGGTCCTGCATCGCGCCGGGCAGGGACACACCCTTCCATGGCGCCTGGCGGGCAAGGCGCTGGCGGCATGGCGCGCGGCAAAAAGCTTGCGCGGACGCTGAATCCGATTTGTCGGCCTTGCACTACAATTGCGCAATGAAAGACAAGTTTCAACGTGTGTGCCGACGTAGACTGAATACGGGAGAATCATGAGTGGTGCAACCCTGAGGAACAACAGCGAGCAGCAACGTTATGAACTGCTCGATAACGATGAAGTCGTCGGTATCGCCGAGTACAAGCTCGACGGCGACGCGGTTGTCTTCACGCATACCGAGGTGGGCGAGGGGCACGAGGGAAAAGGCTATGGTTCGAAGCTCGCGAAGCTTGCGCTGGACGATACCGTAGCCGCCGGACGGAAGATCGTTGCCCGTTGCGAGTTCATCGCCGGTTACCTGGGCCGCCATCCGGAATACGGCGCGGCGGTCAGGATAGACTGACTTTTCTTCCATGCCGTTCACATTGGAACGGCAGTGCCGGCGCCGGGCGCAAGTCGCCTCGAACACACTTGTCTTTTACTGAGACATGACGACACCCTCACTCACGCGTCGCCGTCGCGAAACGCCACAACAAAAAGAACCATGAACAAACGTCAAAAGCTTCTCGCCGTTGGTCTGCCCATGGTGCTCGCCGCGTGTGCAACCCCCGAGCCGCCGGCCCCGCTCGCAACGATCGCACCGCAGCAGTGGCACGCGCCCCTGCCGCACGGCGGCAACGTCGCGGGTCTCGCGCAATGGTGGCAGCAGCAGGGCGATCCGATGCTGGCACAGCTGATTGCGTCGGCGCAGGCGGCAAGTCCCACGATCGCATCCGCGCGTGCACGGATCGACGAGGCGCGCGCGCTGCGTGTCGCCTCCGGTGCGGCGTTGCTGCCGACGCTGGACGCGGGGGCAAGCGTCGCCCGCAGCAGCGCGCAGCCCCCGCAGCCAATGGCAACGACGGCCCAGGCCGGCTTCCAGTCCGCATGGGAGATCGACCTGTTCGGCGCGGGAAGGGCGGCACGTGATGCTGCGCAGTCGCGTCTTGAAGGCGCGACCGCCGGCTGGCACGAGGCGCGCGTGTCGGTCGCGGCGGAAGTGGCCAACCTGTATTACAGCCAGCGTGCCTGTGACGGCCTTCTTGCCATAGCCCTGTCTGATGCCGCGTCGCGCGGCGAAACCGCGCGCCTGGCGGACCTGAGCCGGCAGGCCGGTTTCACTGCCCCCGCAGTCGCCGCCCTGGCCCGCGCGAGCGCGGCTGAAGCGAATGCGCGCGCGACGCAGCAACGTGCGCAGTGCGACGCCGGCACCAAGGCACTGGTCGCGTTGACGGCGCTGCCCGAGCCGGAACTGCGGCAGAAACTGTCCACCGTTGCCGCGCCCGCCGCGGAGACCGGCATCGTCATCGACAGCCTGCCGGCACAAGTGCTGTCGCAGCGCCCCGACGTTTTTGCCGCCGAGCGCGAAGTCGCCGCCGCCAGCGCCGACATCGGCGGCGCGCAGGCGCAGCGCTTCCCGCGCCTGTCGCTCAGCGGTTCCGTGGGGCGCGCCAGCTTCCGTACAGGCGGAACCGATGTGGAATTGTCCACATGGTCCATCGGCCCCTTGGCCCTGTCGCTGCCGGTCTTCGACGGCGGACGCCGCGCGGCCAACGTCGAAGCGGCCCAGGCACGCTACGAGGCCGCCGTCGCCACCTATCGGGCGCGTGTGCGCCAGGCGGTACGCGAGGTGGAAGAAGCACTGGTCAACCTGAACAGCACCGCCGCGCGCGGCGAGGATGCGCGCATCGCGGTCGAAGGCTACCGGTCGTCGTTCAATGCGACGGAGGCGCGCTACAAGAGCGGGCTCGCCAGCCTGGTCGAGCTGGAAGAGGCACGCCGCAACCGGCTCGCCTCGGAAAACGCGCTCGTCGCGCTGGAAAGAGAGCGCCGCGCCGCATGGATCGCCCTCTATCGCGCCGCCGGCGGCGGCTGGACCGCCGCAATGCAATGAACACGCAAGATCTCGACCTATGAATGACGGAAACAACGACATGAAGCCATTCCAATTCAAACCCGCCGCCTTCGTCCTCGTTGCGCTGCTTGTCCTCGCCAGCGGGGCCACACTCCTGTCCCAGGATTCCACGGCGGCGGACGACAAGAAGGCCGCCGGTCCGAAGCCTGCACTGACCGTATCGACGGTCCGTCCGCAGACCGTCTCCATGCCCATCCGCCTCGCGGCCAACGGCAACATCGCCGCGTGGCAGGAAGCGATCATCGGCAGCGAATCAAATGGCCTGCGCCTGGCCGACGTGCTGGTGAACGTCGGCGACCAGGTACGCGCGGGACAGGTGCTGGCGACCTTTGCCAATGAATCCGTCGCCGCAGACGTGGCCCAGGCCCGGGCCGCACTGATGGAGGCGGAGGCCAATGCCGCCGAGGCCGCCGCCAATGCGGCCCGTGCGCGCACCCTGCAGAGCACCGGCGCGCTGAGCGAGGCGCAGATCAACCAGTACCTCACCGCCGAACAGACGCAGAAGGCCAAGGTTGAAGCGGCCAAGGCGACGCTCTGCGCACAACAGCTCCGCCTGAAGAAGGTGCAGGTGGTGGCACCGGACAGCGGCGTCATTTCCGCGCGCGCCGCCACCGTCGGCGCCGTCGTGCCCGCCGGGACAGAATTGTTCCGCATGATCCGCCGCGGCCGCCTTGAATGGCGTGCCGAGGTCACCTCGGCGGAACTCGGCCGTGTGAAGACCGGCACACCGGCATCCATCGTCGCCGTCAACGGCGCCGAGCTGAAAGGCAAGGTGCGCATGGTCGGCCCGACCGTCGACCCGCAGAACCGCGCGGCCATCGTCTATGTCGACCTGACCGCATCAAACGAGAACACGCCGCCCGCGAAGGCCGGCATGTTTGCGCGCGGCGAGTTCGACCTCGGCACCTCTTCCGCGTTGACCGTGCCGCAGCAGGCGGTCGTGTTGCGCGACGGATTCAATTATGTGTTCCGCGTGACGCCCGAGAACCGCGTGCAGCAGGTCAAGGTCAGGACCGGACGCCGCATCGGCGACCGCGTCGAAATCCTGGAAGGGCTGAAGGCCGACGCGGCCATCGTGGTGAGCGGCGCAGGCTTCCTCAACGACGGCGATCTCGTGCGCCTGGCGAGCGACATGTCCGCCAATGGAACGGATGCGAACGGCAAGCCCGCGGCGAAATAAGGAGCGCACCCAATGATGAATGTATCGTCCTGGTCGATCAGGAACCCGATACCGGCGGTCATGCTGTTCGTGATGCTGACCTTTGCCGGCGTGCTCTCCTTCAAGGGCATGAAGATCCAGAATTTCCCGGATATCGAATTGCCCACGGTCAGCGTGTCGGTATCCCTCCCTGGCGCCGCACCCGCGCAGCTCGAAACCGAAGTCGCGCGCAAGATCGAGAATTCGATCGCCACCGTGCAGGGCCTCAAGCACATCTATACCAAGGTGCAGGACGGCGGCGTTACGCTCACCGCCGAGTTCCGCCTCGAGAAACCGGTGCAGGAAGCGGTGGACGACGTCCGCTCGGCAGTAGCGCGGGTACGCGCTGACTTGCCGGGCGATGTGCGCGATCCCATCGTCAACAAGATGGATCTCGCCGCCCAGCCGGTGCTCGCCTTCACGATCTATTCGCCGCGCATGGACGAGGAAGCCTTGTCCTGGTTCGTCGACAACGATATCTCGCGCAAGCTGCTGTCGGTACGTGGCGTCGGCGCGGTCAATCGTGTGGGCGGCGTCGCACGCGAAGTGCGCGTGGCGCTCGACCCCGGCAAGATGCTGGCGCTTGGCGCAACCGCGGCCGACATCTCGCGCCAGCTGCGGATGATGCAGAGCGAAAGCGCCGGCGGCCGCGCCGACCTGGGCGGCGGCGAACAGCCGATGCGCACCCTCGCCACGGTGAAATCCGCCGAGGAGCTGGCGCGTCTCGAACTGCCCCTGTCCGACGGCCGCCGCATCCGCCTCGATGAAGTCGCCAACGTCAGCGACACCATCGCCGAACGCCGTTCCGCCGCCCTGCTCAACGGCAAGCCGGTGGTCGGCTTCGAAGTGTCGCGCAGCAAGGGCGAGAGCGAAGTCACGGTCGGCGCGGCCGTGCAGAAAGCGCTGGCCGAGTTGAAGGAACAGTACCCCGATCTTGAAATCACCGAGGCCTTCAACTTCGTCACGCCGGTGGAGGAGGAGTACGACGGTTCGATGCAGCTGCTGCTCGAAGGCGCGCTGCTCGCCGTGGTCGTGGTCTGGCTCTTCCTGCGCGACTGGCGCGCGACCTTCGTGTCGGCGGTCGCCCTGCCGCTGTCGGTGATCCCCGCCTTCATCGGCATGTACCTCCTCGGTTTTTCGATCAACGTCGTCACGCTGCTCGCGTTGTCATTGGTGATCGGTATCCTGGTCGACGACGCCATCGTGGAAGTGGAAAACATCGTGCGTCACCTGCGCATGGGCAAGACGCCCTACCAGGCAGCGATGGAGGCGGCCGACGAGATCGGCCTGGCGGTGATCGCCACCACCTTCACCCTGATCGCGGTGTTCCTGCCGACCGCCTTCATGAGCGGCGTGGCCGGCAAGTTCTTCAAGCAGTTCGGCTGGACCGCCTCGCTCGCGGTGTTCGCCTCGCTGGTGGTGGCGCGTGTGCTGACACCGATGATGGCCGCCTACATCCTCAAGCCCATCGTCGACGACCATGGCGACCCGCGCTGGATGAAGACCTACATGAAATGGGCCGGCTGGTGCCTGAAGCACCGGATGACGACGATGATCGCGGCCACGCTGTTCTTCATCGGCTCCATCATGCTGATCCCGCTGCTGCCCACCGGCTTCATTCCGCCGGACGACAATTCGCAGACGCAGGTGTACATTGAACTGCCGCCCGGATCGACGCTGGCCAACACCATGAAAGCCGCGGAACATGCGCGCGCGCTGATCTCCCGTGTCGAACACGTCAAGAGCGTCTACACCACGATCGGCGGCGGCAGCGCCGGCGGCGACCCGTTTGCACCGCAGGGCGCGGCCGAGGCGCGCAAGGCCACGCTGACCATCCAGCTCACGCCGCGCGGCGATCGTCCGCGCAAGCAAGGGATCGAGGCCAATATCCGCACCGCGCTCGAACAATTGCCCGGCGCGCGCACCAAGGTCGGACTCGGTGGCTCGGGGGAGAAATACATCCTCGTGCTGACCGGCGAGGATGCCAATGCGCTGCGCGCGGCGGCGCTGGCCGTTGAGAAAGACCTGCGCACCATTCCCGGCCTGGGCAACGTCGCCTCGACTGCCAGCCTGATCCGTCCGGAAATCGCCATCCGTCCCGACTTCGCCCGCGCAGCCGACCTTGGCGTCACCAGCAGCGCCATCGGCGAGACCCTGCGCATTGCGACCGTCGGCGATTACGACGTGTCCTTGCCGAAGATGAACCTGTCGCAGCGCCAGGTACCCATCGTGGTCAAGCTGGACGAGGCCGCGCGCGAAGACCTCGGCGTGCTGGAAAGGCTGACGGTGCCCGGCAGGCGCGGGCCGGTCATGCTCGGCCAGATCGCCGACCTCGAAGTCACCGGCGGCCCCGCGGTGATCGACCGTTACGACCGTTCGCGCAACATCAACTTCGAAATCGAACTGTCCGGCCTGCCGCTGGGCGACGTGACCGCGTTGGTGCACAAGCTGCCGGCGGTACAGAATCTCCCGCCGGGCGTACGGGTGGTCGAAGTCGGCGACGCCGAGGTGATGGGCGAACTGTTCGCCAGCTTCGGCCTGGCGATGCTGACCGGCGTGCTGTGCATCTACATCGTGCTGGTGCTGCTGTTCAAGGACTTCCTGCATCCGGTGACGATTCTCGCCGCGCTCCCGCTGTCGCTCGGCGGCGCCTTCGTCGGCCTGCTGGTCGCGCAGAAGAGTTTCTCGATGCCGTCGCTGATCGGCCTGATCATGCTGATGGGGATTGCGACCAAGAACTCCATCCTGCTGGTGGAATACGCCATCGTCGCCCGCCGCGACCACGGGCTGTCGCGCTTTGACGCGCTGCTCGATGCCTGCCACAAGCGCGCGCGTCCGATCATCATGACGACGCTGGCAATGGGTGCGGGCATGCTGCCGATCGCGATCGGCCTTGGTGTGGCCGACGCCAGCTTCCGCTCGCCGATGTCGATCGCGGTGATCGGCGGCTTGATTACGTCCACGGTGCTGAGCCTGCTGGTGGTGCCGGCGGTGTTTACCTACATGGACGATTTCGAGGGGCTGGTGCGGAAGGTGAGGAACAAGTTGCGCAGGCATCCGAAGGGGCGGGCGGAGGTGGTGCAGGACAAGCTGTGACGGGAGTGCCTGCCTGCGTGGGCGGGCAGGTTAGGGCGGTTTTCATCTCCCCCTAACCCCGTCATCCCCGCGCAGGCGGGAACGACGGGAGAAGAGGGCGTGCCGGCAGTGAAGAGCGGTGCCCGCCATCATGATTCCAGGCACCGCCCATTCCTCGATATGTCACATTTTCCTTGATCCATTTCATTGATTTCCCCCTCTCCCAGGCGGACAGTGTCATTGTGACCGCACACCAAAGGGAGGCATCATGAGCAAGCACGTTCTCCTGGTTCAAGCCCACCCCGATTCCACGCAGCGCCACCTCTGCCATGCGCTGGCAGACGCCTACGCGACCGGCGCGCTCGCCGCCCGGCACGAAGTCCGCCACCTCAACGTTGCCACGCTCGACTTCCCTCTGCTGCGCAGCCAGCGGGAATGGGAGCAGGGCACGTTGCCGTCCGGCCTCGCCGATGCACAGGCCGCCATCAAGTGGGCCGAGCACATCGTGTTCTTTTTCCCGCTATGGCTGGGCGACATGCCAGCCTTGCTGAAGGGCTTCCTCGAGCAGGTCGCGCGGCCCGGCTTTGCATTCAAAGGAGAGAGGAATGCATTCACGAGCAAGGGCCTCACCGGCCGTTCCGCGCGTGTCGTCGTCACCATGGGCATGCCGGCCGCCGTCTACCGCTGGTACTTCCGCGCGCACAGCATCAAATCGCTGGAGCGCAACATCCTCGGCTTCGTCGGTATTTCTCCGGTCCATGAATCGCTGATCGGCGGCGTGGGCAACCTGAAGGAAAAGGATGCCGAAAAGTGGTTCGCCCGGATGGATAAGCTCGGCAGGCTCGCCTCCTGAAAGGACCGATCATGAATGAGCAAACCAACACCGGCGCGCGCAGCCTCTGGATGCGCGCGCTGTTCATGCTGCTGATGATGCTGGCCTACCAGGTATCGGTCACGCTGCTGTTCATCCTGGCGGTGATCCAGTTCCTGATCGTGCTGTTGAACGATGCACCCAATGCGCGGCTGATGGACTTCGGCCGCAGCGTGGGCACTTACCTGAAGCAGGTGGTGCAATTCCTCACCTTCGCGACTGAGGAAACACCGTTCCCGTTCAGCGACTGGCCCGCAGGTTGATGTGCAGGGGAAACGCGGCTGGTAGAATCGTGCAACACCCGTTGCACCTAAGGTAAGCGTAATGCCGCCATCCACTTCCCGCCGCCTGCCCGCCTGGGCAACACATCCGACGCTGCGTCGTAGCGCAGCCACCCTGGCCGGCGCGGTGTTCGCGTACGGCGTCGTCGGATTTTTCATCCTGCCTGGCGTGATCCGCTCGCAGGCCGAAACGATCATTGCCGAGAAGCTCCAGCGCGAGGCAAGCATCGGCGCGGTGGAAGTGAATCCGTATGCGCTGACGCTGACGCTGCGCGACGTCAAGGTGCGGGAGCGCAAGAGCGAAGAAGTCTTCGCCTCCTTCGACCTGCTGCACGTCAATCTCTCGTCGGAATCGCTGCTGCGCCTGGCGCCGGTCGTGCGCGAGGTGCGTCTCTCCGCGCCCTATGTGCACCTGGCGCGCACCGCGCCGCACCGCTACAACATCGACGACATCGTCGAACTGGCCTCCAGCCAGCCGCCCTCGGACGCACCCGCGCGCTTCGCTGTCAATAACATCCAGATCGATGGCGGCCGCATTGCGTTTGACGACCGGCCTGCAAGAGCCTCGCATGCCGTCACTGACATCGCGCTCGGCATTCCCTTCGTGTCGTCGCTGCCCTCGCAGGTCGACATCTTCGTCGAGCCGCTGCTGCGCGCGAAGGTCAACGGTGCACCGTTCGAGTTCAAGGGCAAGGCGCGCCCCTTTGCCGATCCGGCGGATGCGGTGGTTGACCTCCGGCTCGATGGCCTCGACCTGACGCGCTACATCGAATACCTGCCCGTCAAGCCGCAGGCGCGCATTTCGGGCGCAAAGCTGGACTTGAACCTCACCGCCCGCTTCCGCCAGGGAGGCGAGGGACAGGCGCTGCTGCTGCAGGGCGAAGCCGCGCTGAAATCGCTGCAGGTCGCGGACGTGGCCGGAAAACCCGTCCTGCGGCTCCAGGAATTGGCCGTCGCGCTGAACGAAGCGGATGTCTTCGCTGGCCGGATCGACCTGTCGCGCATTCGCCTCGACGGCCTGCAGGCGGACGTGACGCGCGCACCGGATGGCCGGCTCAACCTGGCCAGCCTCATGCCGCCGGCGGAACCGGCCCCTGCGCCGCAGAAGACGGCGGACAAGCCGCTCGCGCTCAAGGTGATGCTCGGCGAACTGGCGGTGCGCAACGCCGCCTTGCGCTATGCGGACGAGCATTCCGCCCATCCGTTGCGCGCTTCCGCCGGCAAGCTCGACCTCGCGCTGCGCAAGCTGGCGATCGACACCGGCAAACAAAGCGTCGACATCGGCGAGATCACTTCCGCCGGTGCGGACGTCCTGGTCAACCGCAACCTTCCCGCGGCAACCGGCGTGTCGCGGAATCCGGAACCGAAGCAACAGGCCGCCGAACAAGGCAAGGGGTACGCCGTCAACATCGCCCGCGCGGGCATCAGCAACTGGTCCTTCCGCATGGAAGACCAGGGGGCGCGCGAACCGGTCGTCACGACGGTGTCGCCGGTCAACCTGACGATGGAAGGCCTGTCGACCGAACCGGCCTCACGCGCCCGCCTGGACCTGAAGGCCGGGGTCAACAAGTCGGGACAGTTGGCGGTCAATGGCGCCGTTGGCCTGGCGCCGCTGCATGCCGACCTTGCACTCGACATCAAGGCGGTCGACATCCTGCCCCTGCAACCCTTCATCACCGCAAAGGTCAACCTGCGCGCCACCAGCGCCAACCTGTCGTCGAAGGGACGGGTGCAGCTCGATGAGGACAAGGAGGGCAAGCTGCGCGGCGGCTTCAAGGGCGACGTCACGGTTGGCAACCTGGCGACGGTGGACAAGGCGGGCAACAACGATTTCCTGCGCTGGAAGTCGCTGCATGCCGGCGGCGTTGATGTGCGTCTCGAACCACTTGCGGTCGCGGTCGACCAGCTGGCGCTTGCGGACTTCTTCGCACGCGTCATCATCGATCCGAGCGGGCGCATCAACCTGCAGGACATCGTGCGCGGCGATGCCGACGCCGGTGATGCGCCGAAGGCGGACAATGGCGGCCGCGCGTCGCCCATGCCGCCGGTCACGATCAAGCGCGTGAGTCTGCAGGGTGGCCGGGTGCGCTTCACCGACAATTTCATCAAGCCCAACTATTCCGCCAGCCTGTCGCAGTTTGGCGGCGTGGTATCCGGGCTGTCGTCCGATCCGGCCAGCCGTGCGGACGTCGATTTGCGCGGCGAGGTCAACGGCGCGCCGCTCGCGGTCGGCGGGCGCATCAACCCGCTGCGCGGCGATCTTTTCCTCGACATCAAGGCCAACGTGCGCGGCATGGAACTCGCGCCGCTGTCGGCCTATTCCGGCAAATATGTCGGCTACGGCATCGAGAAGGGCAAGCTGTCCTTCGAAGTCGGCTACCAGGTCGACAACCGCAAGCTCAGTGCCGAGAACCGCCTGGTGCTGGAGCAGCTCACCTTCGGCGACAAGGTTCAAAGCCCCGAAGCCACCAGCCTGCCGGTGCGCTTTGCCGTTGCGCTGCTGTCCGACCGCAACGGCGTCATCGACCTCAACCTGCCGATCGCGGGCTCGCTCGACGATCCGCAATTCTCCATCGGCGCAATCATCTTCAAGATCATCGGCAACACCATTGCCAAGGCGGTCACCCAGCCCTTTGCCCTGCTTGGGGCGCTGTTTGGCGGCGGCGCGGAGCTGTCGAACATGGCGTTCGAGCCGGGACGCGCATCCATCCCCGCCGCCGCCGAGGAAAAACTGCGCGGGCTCGCCAAGGCACTGGCCGAACGTCCCGGCCTGCGCCTCGACATCGGCGGCCGCGTGGATCCGGAAGCGGACCGCGAGGGACTGAAGCATGTGTCGGTCGAACGCAAGGTGCGCGCGCTGAAGATCCGAGACCTGCGCGCAAAGGGCGTCGAGGTCGAGCCGGGCAGCGTCACGGTCAGCCGCGAAGAGTACCCGGGCCTGTTGCTGCGCGCCTACCGGGACGAGAAGTTCCCGAAGCCGCGCAACGTGATCGGCTTGCCGAAGGATCTGCCGGTGGAGGAGATGGAAAAGCTGATGTCCGCCAACGCCGACGTCGACGAGGACGATCTCCTGTCACTCGGCAACCAGCGCGCGCAGGCGGTGAAGAACTGGCTGCAGAAGAACGGGCAGGTGTCGGCGGACCGGATGTTCATCGTGGCGGCGAAGGTGGACGGCGCTGCAGAGCGCGGCAAGCCGGCGAGCAGGGTGGATTTCTCGCTGAAGTAGCCGTCTATCCGTGTGCCGCAGCCTTCCCATGGCTGAATGACGCCCACAGCACCGCGCCGCAGATCAAGACGCCGCCCGCCACCGTCCGGAGGGCGGGCACCTCGCCGATCACGATCCAGGCGAGCAGGATGCCGTAGACCGGTTCGAGGCCGAACACCACACTGGTCGTCTGCGCGCGCAGGTGGCGCAGGCTGGCCACCACCAGCCCCTGCAGCAGCGCCGTGAACACGACGCCGAGTAAAGCAAGATTCAGCACATCCTTCGCCGCCAGCGCCCCTTCCCATTGCAATGCAAACGGCAGCGAGCACAGCGCCGCGAATCCCTGCTGATAGAACGCAATGGTCGCCGCGGGATAGCTGCTGCTGGTGGAGCGGCTCAGCAGCGACAGCACCGCGTAGCAGAACGCCGAGAGTATTCCCCACAACAGGCCCTGGGTCAGCTGGTTGCCGAAATCGAAACTCGGCGTCACCAGGCCCAGGCCCACCGTCACGACTATGGCGGTCACGACATCCTGCCGGCGCAGGCGCTCCCCAAGCACCAGCGGCTCGAGAAAGGTCGTGAACAGCGGGAAGGTCGAGAACGCCAGCAGGCCGATCGCGACGCTGGACACCTGGATCGACAGGAAAAAGGTAAACCAGTGCGCGGCCAGGATCATGCCGGACGCAAGCAGGACGAACAGGTCCTTGCGATTCCGTACGCGCAGCGACGCCTTTGTCAGGATGGCAAAACCGAGCAGTGCCAGACTTCCGAAGATGGTGCGCCCCGACGTCAGGACCATCGGGCTGACGGGCACCAGCTTGGCAAACAAACCGGCGCCTCCGGCAAGCAGGACGGCGATGTGGATCTGGGTGAGGCCGATGCGGCGGTGGGTGGTGTTTTCGTGCATCGCAGCATCATACCGGGCAGGTCATTTGCACGCTTGCGCCGACAATCGTCTCATTTCGGCCTATCTCTATTACATGGGATATTTCCGCACGGAAATTTCGGTATGATATTTGTTCGCTGTTTCCATTTGCGTCCTCCCTGCTCATGCCGCATTTGTCGTCCTTGCAACGCGTCCTCGTTGTGCCGTTCCTGCTGCTGCTGCTTGCACTGGCAGGGGTGATCTATTGGGCGTCGTACCGGTCGAGCGAATATGCCGGCAGGGAGTTTTCGCAGACGGTCCTGCTGAACATGGTGGAGCGCGTCACCAACGAAACCGAGAACCAGTTGATCGGCGCCCGGGTTGCGCTGAACACGGTCGTGCCGAATCCGATCTATTCGCCCGCCGATTACACGACGGCGCCGATCCTGGTGCCGCGCAGCCAGGATGAACTGGAACGGCAGCTGTGGATCGCCACGGGATTCTTCCCGGCGGTAAACAACTATGTGTATTTCGGCGGCGCCGACGGCAGTTTTGTCGGCATCATGCGCAAGCTGGACATGATTGAACTTCGGCTGCGCAAACCGGATTCTTCCGTCCGCGACGTCTTCAGTGTCGCCGCGCCGGGCAAACGTCTCGGCCTGCTGCGTTTCGACGATTACGATCCGCGCACGCGTCCGTGGTACAAGACCGCCGTGATGAATGGCCGCGAAAGCTGGTCGCCGGTCTATACCGACTTCACCACGCGCGAACCGACGCTGACCCTCTCCAAGCCTGCCTACGGATCGGACGAACAGCTGGTCGGCGTCGCCGCCACCGATTTGTCCCTCAGCCAGCTGACCGAGTTTTTCAAGTCCCTGTCGGTCAGCCGCAACGGCGTCGCCTTCGTGGTCGAGCGTTCGGGTGCCATCATCGCCACCTCCACCAATGAGCGGCCTTTCAGGATGCAGGGCGACGCCCTTGTCCGGCTCAAGGCAGAGCAAAGCAACTCGCCCCTGTTGCGGCAAGCCTGGGATCAGGTCAAGGCGTGGCAGGCGAACGGCGAGCGCCTGGAGACGCCGGTCTCGCGCGAATTCGACAACGAAGGCGGCACCATCCAGGTCGGCGCGACCCTGCTGCGCGACCCGATCGGCCTGGAGTGGATTTCCATCGTCGCCATCCCGCGCGCCGATTTCATTGGCAACGTGTCCACGGTGTTTTACCAAAGCATTGGCATCGCCATTCTCGCCGTCCTGGTCCTGCTCGCGATGGGTGCCTCGCTCTTGCACTGGGTGCTGACCGACATCCGCAAGCTCACCGCTGCCGCTGAAAGCATCGGCCTCGGCCGTCCGCTCGAACCGCTCGACATCCGCCGCGCGGATGAAATCGGGCTGCTTGCAAAGAGCCTGCAGGAGATGGAACGCAACCTGCGGACCGACAAGCTGACCGGCGTGCTGAATCGCCAGTCCCTCGCCTCGCGCATCGAGTTCCGCGCGCACGCCGCGACGGAGATCCAGCCGCTGCGCTTTGCCCTCCTGTTTGTCGACCTCGACTTCTTCAAGCAGGTCAACGACCAGCACGGCCACGATGCCGGCGACAAGGTGCTGGCCGAAATCGCGACGCGGCTGAAGAGCGCATTGCGCTCCGACGATGAGGTCGCGCGCTTCGGCGGGGACGAGTTCGTGGTCTACCTGCACGGCGCGCTCTCCGTGGACGACATCGGCGCGGTGCGCACCAAGCTCCTGCAGGCGATCCAGGTGCCCATCGCCTTGCCCTCGGGCGCGACCGCATGCGTCGGCGCGTCGATCGGCTGGGCCCAGTATCCGGGCGACGGCCTCGACGTCGATGCCCTGCTGAAGGTGGCGGATCATCGCATGTTCGAACGGAAGAAGGCCCGCGCAGCGGGATAATTCGACCCGTGCAAGCCATCTCTTGACCTTGCAAGCCATGTTGATCGAACGCATTCCCGTCACGGGTAAGATGATTTCACCAACGGTATCGATACAAGGTGACGATCATGGGATGGCTAAGACCCAATGCCGAACAGCTCCTGCTCGGCCAGTTGCTGGTCAGGCAGCGCCTGATTACCGAAGAGCAGCTTGCCGAAGCGATCGCGCTGCAAAAGGAGACGGGCAAACGCCTGGGTGAAATCCTTGCCAGCGCCAACCTGCTCACCCAGGAACACATCCAGCGCGCGCTGAAGAAGCAGCGGGATCTGCGGCTGATCGCCGCCTTCGCCTCCGCCATGTTTGCCCCGCTCGAAGCACTGGCCGCCGCGCCCATGCCGCCGATGGACACTGTCCAGGCCGTGAGCGTGCACGAACTTTCCGACGATGACCTGGACGCGGTCTCCGCCGCCGGATTGCCGGACTTCGTGCGCGAACTCTACCTCGACAAGTCGAAAGGCAACGGCCTCGACCACTTGCGCGCCCTGGCAACCCTGGTGAATCCCGTGCTGCATTTCCTCGACGCCGACGTCACCGTCAAGGGGATTTCCTATGAGGCCTCGAGCGCGCAGGCCATGGTGGATGCAGACGGATCGATCAGGCTAAGCATGCCGAGCACGATCGAGGAGATCTCGATGGAACACATCCGCGTGAAGGGCGACAGGTCGGGCGCGAGCTTTGGCAGCATCAGCATCCGGAATATCGACCTTACCGGGACGACGATTACCCTGTCGGTAAAGAAGTAGGTGCCAGGGGAGCAGGGTGGTCCGAAAATAATGCAGCTGGTCGCCGGCTTGCTGGCTATGGGTAGGGATAATCGATTGACTTCCTGCGTGAGGTTTTGATGCGAGGGGCTGGGTTGAGCGCGCCATCGAGGAGAAATTTTATGCAGGCGTTTTTTAACTGTCACGTAAATCGTTCAAGCACGTCAATGTTTGTCATCAATCGGCCAGGAGCCGCCTGTCGTTGTTACATCATTCAAAGTCGTGTGGCCAGCTATTGAGTGCACGGTGCTTTCCATAGACCGCCAAGCCGGACATTTTCATACCACGCATAGTTGCTCCAGCGAGCTCGTTCGACCATTCTCGATTTGGTCCGGCCATTTCCGCCAGGTATTCGTTAGCGGCGCGGGTTGCTTGCGAAGCTGTATTCTCTTTCTTGTCATGACGGAACTGTCGTCGCTTTATGGTTTCCAATATCAAGTTTGTACGCAACTGGTATTGAAGAACTGAATAAGACAATGATCGCCAATAGTTTTTTGGAGCATTATCGTGGATTGCGATTGCAGGCGGCCACATATCCCGGAAGCAAGCGAATTTCGTCGAATATTTGAAGCCAACCCCGTTCCGCAACTGATTCTCTCCCCGGAATTCAATATCGTTGCCGTCAATGACGCATATCTCGCGATCACGATGACTCGCCGGGGCAACATTCTTGGGCATCACATGTTCGAGATTTTTCCGGATAACCCAGATGATCTGAATGCGCATGGCGTCAGCAGACTGCGAGATTCGCTTGAGCGCGTGCTGAACACCCGTTTGCCGGACACGATGCCGGTGCAAAAGTACGACATCCGACGGCCATTGGAGCAAGGTGGGGGTTTTGAAGAACGCTGGTGGAGCCCCGTCAATGCGCCGGTCCTTGACGACCAAGGACAGATTCTCTACCTGATCCACCGGGTCGAAGACGTCACCAGGTACATTCGATTCGGTCAGCAACATGGACGGCGTGACGGCATAGCAGTGCCGTCTACGATGACAGGGCCGGCGTCCGAACTTGACGTATTCGGTCGAAACATCGAGCTGAGTGAGGCGTTGCATCGCTTGCGGGTGAGCGAAGAACGATACCGGACCTTGTTCGCCAACATGGTCGAAGGATTCGCCCTCGGCGAACCGATCCTCGACAGTCAGGGCAGGCCCGTCGATTATCGCTATCTGGAAGTCAACGAGGCTTTTTACACGCAGACGGGCATTGCCCGCGGCATCGAAGGCCGACCGCTTCGGGAAGTGCTGCCCCAGCTGGAGCAGACGTGGATCGATCGTTACTGTGCCGTGGCCTTGACAGGGCAGCCGGATCGTATCGAGAGTTACAACAGCGACACCCAGCGTCACTATGACGTCCGCGTCTATTGCCCCAGGCTTGGCAGGTTTGCCATCCTGTTCCGCGACATCACCAAGCAAAAGCGCATGCAGGAAGCCCTGCAGGACAGCGAAAAGCGCTACAAGGCGTTGTTCAACAACAAGACCATGGGCGTCGCCCACCAGCGCATGGTCATGGACGAGGCGGGGCGGGTGGTCGATTATGTCTACGAGGCAATGAACGACGCTTGCCTGCGCATGATCAGCATGAAGCGCGAAGACGTGGTCGGAAAACGGGTGACCGAAGTTTTTCCCGGAATCCGGGATTTCGAGTTCGACTTCATGGGCGAATTCGGCCGCATTGCGCTGCAAGGCGGCGACAGCGACTTCGAGTTCTACTTCCCACCCATCAAGCAGTGGATCGCGCTCTATGCCTACAGCCCGAAGCGCGGCGAATGCACGGTAATCTTCACCGACATCACCGCCCGCAAAGATGCGGAAGCCGCACTGCAGCAGAGCGAAAAGCGGCTGTCCCTGGCGCTGAAGGCAGCCGGCACGGCTGTTTGGGAGATGGACGTCGTGACGCAGGAGATCATTTCCACCAGTGATCTGCTGCACACGATGCTGGGATACGAGCCTGGTGATATGAAGACATGGCCCGAGTGGGTTTCGCTCATCCATGAGGACGATCTGCAGGGTGTACCTGAAATGATTCGCGATGTGATTGAAGGGCGACGTGACAGTTATTGGCGTGAATTGCGCCTGCGCGCCAAGGACGGTAGTTGGCACTGGATCCTTTCACAAGCGACGGCAGCCGAGCGCGATTCATTAAAAAAGCCCGTCCGTCTGGTCGGCGCGCATACGGATATCAACGAGCGCAAGCTGGCGGAACAACGTATCCGCGAAGCAGCGCTGCACGACCCGCTGACCGGTCTGCCGAATCGAGCGCTTCTTTTCGAGTATGGCAGCCACCTCATCGCCGCAGCGCGCCGGAACCACAGTCGCGGCGCGCTTCTGTTCATCGATCTCGACCGCTTCAAGCCCATCAATGACATCTATGGACATGAGATCGGCGACCGCGTCCTGAAGGAAGTCGCCAGGCGACTTGTCGGCTGCACGCGGCAGGAGGACGTGGTGGGCCGCTTGGGCGGCGACGAGTTCGTCGTCGTCTTGCCGCACGTCGACGCCGGCCTTTACCCGGCGGCAGTCGTCGCCGAACACGTCATTGACAGCATCGGACGGCCCTTTCTGATCGATCGCCTCGAGTTGTCGGTTTCACCCTCCATCGGAATCAGCTACTACCCGGAGCACGCCACTAACATCAGCGAGCTGATTCACACCGCAGATCTGGCGATGTACAGGGCGAAGCAGTCGGGGCGTGCGAACTACCAGTTCTACAGGCCGGAACTGGACTGGCAAGCCGACGCAGCCTATGCATTGGAGGCAAGACTGAAGGAGGCGCTCCGGCACGGCGGCCTCGAACTTCACTACCAGCCGGTAGTGGAGGTCAAGAGTGGCAAGTTGATCGGTGCTGAAGCGCTGCTGCGTCTCGCTAGCAAAGACGGCCAGGCAATCAGTCCCGCGAGATTCATCCCTGTCGCCGAATCTGCCGGTTTGATCGGAGAACTCGGCGAGTGGGTAGCGGCGGAGGCTTGCCGCCAGCACGCGGCGTGGCTGGACGACGGATTGCAGGTCGCCATTGCCATCAACGTATCACCGCTTCAGTTCCGGCAGCGTGACTTCGCCGAGCGGCTGGGAACAATCGTGGCTGAAAATGGCATCGACCCGTGCGGCATCCAGGTTGAAGTGACCGAGAGCACTGTCATGGACAACGTTGATGAGGCGATCGAGATACTGAACCAGCTTAAGTCCTTTGGCGTAAAGGTTGCGCTGGACGATTTCGGCACCGGGTATTCCAGCCTAAGCAGCCTCTCGAGCCTGCCATTGGACAAACTCAAGGTCGACCAGTCGTTCGTGCGCCGCATCGATGGCGATCCTGCAAGCCGAGCCATCACCAGAGCCATGATTGCCCTCGGCCGTGCATTGAATCTTGAGATCGTGGCGGAAGGCATTGAATCCGAAGGAACCCTGGGATATCTGCGAAACGAAGGCTGCGACCACGCCCAGGGATTCTGGGTCAGTCATCCGTTACCTGCACCGGAGTTCGCACAGTGGTATCGGAGCCAGCATGTCCACCGATAGCGGCCAACCTTTACACGGACTACTGCCCCACGGCATTCCGCTCCAACTGCCACCGTTGGATAAGAGACTGCGTCGAACCGCTGCTGATCCGAGTCGGTTTTCGATGGCGCTGCATCGAACGACCGCGTAGGAGGAAGCCGCGCTTCCGCTATGGGGCGACTGTTCCAGTTCGTCGTCACCTTGGGAAGGGTTGACTGTTTGCCTATTCACCCCGGCCCTCACGGGTGCCAGCAGGCCCGAACCAATCGGTTCGATGAAATTTTTCTCGTGCTCTGTCACAACGCGCGGATGTCATCCGTCTTAGGTGGGATAGGCCAAATTCCCGGCCATCGAACACCACGTCTTGAAAGGATTGAACATCATGAATCGCGCGAATTGGTTCGCTGTTTCCCCCGAGGGGGCAAAGGCAATCGGCGTCCTGCATCACTATGTCGTTAACGACACGAACCTGTCCAGTACGCTCATCCATCTTGTCTTCCTGCGCGTATCGCAGATCAACGGGTGCGCGCACTGCATCGACATTCACACCCGCGACCTGATCAATGAGGGTATGACGGTCGACAAGGCTGTGCTGGTTTCGGTCTGGCACGAATGCGGACATCTTTTCACCGAGCAAGAGCGTGCCGCGCTCGCATGGTCGGAGGAAGTCACGCGCGTGAGCGAAACACACGCTTCCGACGAAGCCTACGCAGCCGCGCTGGCCGCGTTCGGCGAGAAGGACTTGGTGGACTTGACCTTGACCATTGCGGCCATGAACGCGATCAACCGCCTCGGCGTCAGCTTCCGTCTGAAGCCTCGCGCAAGGAGTTGAAGTCCTGTTTGAAGGTAATCCGTTTGGCAGAAGGCGCTGTCACAATTCATTGCGCGTGCGGTAGCGCATTGATGGAGCGAAGGATGTTGCGCGTGATGCCCTGCCGCTTCGGGAGGTCGGCCAACCTGTTCGGCGTGTTGATGTTCAACGCGAAAAACACCGGCCCGGTCGGCCACTCGACCCAGCCTACCCACCAGCCAATCTTTCCGCTCCACCCGGTCTTGGCCCGCAGTATCCAGTCTCGACCGGCTTCATTGATCATCACGTCCTTGACGAGACGTTGATGCTCGGCGCGAAACGGTAATGCGTTCTGATAAAGACGGCGCAAGAATGCGATCTGTTCATTGGCGGATATTGCCAGGTCACCTTGGACCCAGAAAGGCTTATCCCCCGTAATCGTCGCATTGCCGTACCCAATTTTTCGCAGGTAATCGGTCTCGCGCTTGTCGCCGAGTTCGCGTGCGAATCGTTCGTAGACCCAGACGGTCGAATTGCGCATGGCTGAGCGCAGGTCCTGGTCTTCGTTCCATGCGTCGATCGGACGCTTGACGCCATCCCAGGGAATGACCTGGAACTCGTCGCGCAGTATCTTTGCGTCCAGGGCAAAGAGGCTATGGGCAATCTTGAAGGTTGACGCCGGCGAGTAGCGACGGTTCGCGCGCTCCGCATTGAACACAAACGCCACGTCATTCTTCCCGCGGGCATCGATAACAACGATGGTGCCGTGCGCGTCGGCCTCGGAGAAGAAACCCGACCAGTCAGGGCGCTCCTGCGAGCGTGATGCAGCGAACGCACCGGATGACAGGAAGAGGGACAATGCGCAAACGATCAAGTGGCGTCGATTCATGGCGGCGATTCTATCAAAGCAGAGGGAGACGGTACGGCAGGCCGCGATAAGATCCAGACGATCGCCAGCGAGTGTCATTGCTTTGCATTAATTGCCATGCGACGTCGAAACGGATCAGCGTTTCGCAATCTTCCCAAAGCGCAATCGTTGCAAGACAAAGCGCCCGTGCGGGTTCCCTAAATCCTGATTGCGTGCATACTGAATGGAGCGCCGGTTCCTCGGAAGCGAGCACTTATCCCCCGTGTTCCCGGCGATAAATGCCGTACCCGAAGTGCGCGTCCGCAACGTGCCTGCCGAGCACGCGTATTGACGTCCGAGTATCAGGTGGAGCGACCATGAATCCTTCCTCGCCATTTTTCCGTGAAGCCGGCTCCGGCCGACCGATCGTCTGCATTCACTCCAACGCCAGCAGTTCTGGTCAATGGCGCGCCATGATGGATCTCCTCGCGCCCAGGTATCACATCCTGGCGCCGGACTCCTATGGCGCCGGAAAAAGTCCGGAGTGGAATTCTGATCGCGTCATATCGCTTGGCGACGAGGTCGCGCTCATCGCGCCGCTGTTGGCAAGGGGACAGTCGCCAGTCACACTGGTCGGCCATTCGTATGGCGCGGCCGTTGCACTCAAGGCGGCCCTCATGCATCCCGACCGTGTACGTGCGCTGGCGCTGTACGAGCCTACCTTGTTCGCACTCGTCGACGCCTCGGCGCCGCCGCCCAACAAGGCAGACGGCATTCGCCATGCCGTCCACGCTGCTGCCGCCTTTCTCGATGCCGGTGAACCGCATCTGGCCGCGCAAGCCTTTATCGACTACTGGATGGGATCCGGCACGTGGGCAAACATGCCTGAACAGCGACGCCAGCCGATTGCGCAGTCCGTGGTGAATGTACGCAGGTGGGCCCATGCGCTGTTCACCGAACCCGCAGGTATCGCCGCGTTTCAAGGGATCGATGTCCCGGTCCTGTACATGATGGGCAAGCGCTCCACGGCCTCGGCGCAAGCGCTCCACGGCCTCGGCGCACGCGGTCGCCGACATCCTGATTCCTGCACTTCCCAACGTGCGCGTGGTGACGTTTGAGGGCTTGGGGCACATGGCGCCAGTGACACATCCGGACATCGTCAATGCCGAGATCGAGCGCTTTCTCGATCAAATTTGACCGTTCTTTCCGTTCTTGCCGGCATTCGGGTGTTTAACCCTGCGCAAATGTGGCGTGCATCGCCCCGATACCCGGATTGAAATTGCGGCATAGTAAAGACCTTGTCCGCGCAAGATCAAGGAGACGCCATGCACGTTGCACTCTTTCGTCAGCACGCCCTTCGCCTGGTTCATGCGCTTGTCGCTGCGATTGCGCTCGTCGGCCTGCAGGCACATGCCGGCTCCGACAAAATCTCCGGCGGCGGAAAAAATGTCAGTGGCAAGACGTCCTATGCCTACTATGTCACCGGCAACCCCGAGCTGACTCCTGTCATCCGCAAGAAGCCCTCATCGCCATCTACCGTTCTCATGGGGGGCGACAGTGATGTCGACGCGGCATTCCGCTGGATGATCGATCGCGCCGGCATTACCCAGAGCTCCGGTGGACGCTTCGTGATCATTCGCGCGACGGGAGCGGACGGGTACAACTGTTACGTGTATTACTCGAACTACCCGACGTGCACCTCCACCGGCACGGCGCAACCCGGCTCGGTGGGCGGCGCCGCACTCGGCTTGTCGTCAGTGGAGACGCTGGTCATTCCGTCGCCGGATGCCGCCAATGATGCGAAGGTCAACGAGATCGTCGGCCGCGCCAATGTCATCTGGATCGCTGGCGGCGATCAGTCCGACTACTACAAGAACTGGCGCGGGACGGCGCTCGAGCAGACGCTTGACCAGGCGCGTGCGCGCAATGTGCCGATTGGCGGCACCTCCGCCGGCATGATGATCCTGCCCCGTTTCGACTTCGCCGCGCTGCGCGGTTCGGTGACATCGGCGCAAGCGCTGGCTGATCCGTTCAACAAGTACATGACGATCGAACCGCAGCCGCTTGCGCAGCCGGGGTTTATCGTCGCACCGGGGCTGGAGACGGCCATCGTCGATGCCCATCTGGATGAGCGTGACCGGATGGGGCGGCTGATGACGTTCATGGCGCGTCTCGTCCGGTCCGACGGCGCAACCGGCTGCGCAGGCGGCATCCTGTCCGGCACCGCGAACGCGCAGGACGCGGCACGCGCGATCGGCTTGGCAATACAGACGGCGCTCCTCATCGAAGGCCCCGCCGGCGCGCAGACCGCAGTACGCGTGAGCAATCCCGGCGCTCCGGGGACGAACGCGGCCTACCTGCTGCGACCATCGATAGCGCCCGAGACGTGTGTTCCGGGAAGTCCGCTGACAATGCGTGGCATCACGGTGCGCAAAATCACCGACAGCCAGCCGTTCAACTTTTCGAACTGGGACAGTCTCCCGTTCAAGGAGGCACAGATTGTCAATGGCACTCTCAGCAACTTTTCCTATTGATGGCGGACAGGATCATCTTCCGTTCGCATCAAGCGTGCCGTTTAACAGGGTGTTAACGCAGATGAAAGGCTTGGTCGATGAGTGAAACCAGGAATGCATTGCCGCCGATGAGCGATTGGCGAACCGAGTTGCTTTCGATCGTCCGCGATCTCATCAAGCGAGCCGATCCGCAAGCCGTTGAGGAGATCAAGTGGAGGAAGCCTTCAAACCCGTCCGGCGTTCCGGTCTGGTCTCATCATGGAATCATCTGCACCGGTGAGACCTATAAGGACAAGATCAAACTCACCTTTGCGAAAGGCGCAGCATTGCGTGACCCGGGAGGACTGTTCAATGCGGGCCTGGATGGCAAGGACCGGCGGGCAATCGACTTGAAGCAGGGCGACGAGCTTGATGAGGAAGCGTTCCAGGCGCTTGTCCGCGCAGCCGTCGCCCTGAACCGGAGCATGACTGAGGGCTGACATCCCGGCCTATGCAGGCATATCGCCATCCCGGTACGACAGCTGCTGGGCAACAAAGCCGCTGAAGGCGTCCAGCAACGGCGCATAGTTGGCACCGTCCCTTTCCAGTTGCATCAGCGCATGGCACGTGGCTTCCAGCGTGGAGAGCTGATGTGCACCGTGTGCCTTGCGAATCAGGTAGCGCGACGCGGGCGTATCGCGCAGGGACAGACGCGGCAGCGATTGCAGCGACGGATTGGCGTAGAGCATTTTCCGGCTCTTGCGCCAGGTGCCGTCGAGCACCACCAGCCGCAACTTTTCCGGCTCGGTCCAGGGAACATCCGCCGACGTTGCCGGCCGCGCCATGCTTGCCCCTTCCGGCGACTCGGGATACAGCAGGATGGGGTGCCGGCATTGGCCCCCTGGCGTGAACGGCTCGCGCAGCAGCGCCTGTAAATCCTGCTCGTCAAACGCTTCGCCGACCAGCAAACGGCTGTTCTGCAAGCTCAGGTTGAGCAGACGGGCGCTTCCTTTGGCCTGCTCGACTTCTGACGGATGCTGCAATATCAGCACGTCGACCGTGTGCGCAATCGGCGTGCACCACTGACAGATGCAGGTCCGTTGCGGGCGCATGCAACGGTCGCAAACAAGGCGTTTGGTTCGGGTCATTGCGTTACGGCAGCGTTTGCATGTGATGGAGCGCGGTAGCCCGGTAGGCTGGGATGAAATCCCGGCGATCGTCAGAGTGGCCAGGCAGTGCTGGAATTTCATCCCAGCCTACTGCCCTTGCAACCGATGCATCAGCCCCAGAATACAGCACCGGGACGAAGACGCGTGCAGGCCGCGCCGTCGATCAGCAGTGGAAGATCTGTACCGCGCGGCGCAACGTGCCGGCCTGTTGTTTAAGCGTTTCGCTGGTGGCGGCGTTTTGCTCGGCCAGGGCGGCGTTTTGCTGCGTGGTGCTTTCGATGTCGCTGATGGCGCGATTGACCTCGCTCACGCCCTTCGATTGCTCGTTGGCCGCTTGCGTAATCTCCTGCACGAGCGTGGTGACGTCCGATACCGAGCGCACCATGGAGCTGATGATCTCCGCCGCCGAGTTGACGTGATGCGAACCCTGGTCGACCTGCTCGCTGGACGCCGTGATCAAGGCGCGAATTTCCTTGGCCGATTCGGCGCTGCGATTGGCGAGGGTGCGTACTTCGGAGGCAACCACTGCAAAACCCCTGCCCATTTCACCCGCCCGTGCCGCTTCCACCGCCGCATTCAGCGCGAGGATATTGGTCTGGAAGGCAATGCTCTCGATCACCTTGATGACTTCGGTGACCCGCCCTGACGCATCGTCAATCGACTTCATGGTCTTCACCAGGTCGGCCATCGAGGCGCCGCCGGTGCTGGCCGTGCGGCTCACTTCCTGGGTGTTGTTTTCCACCTGTCGCGCCGCGCTCGCTGTCTGCTGCACCACCGAGGTGATCTCTTCCATCGCCGATGCGGTCCGTTCCACGCTGGACGACTGGTCTTCCGAACGCTCGGCCAAGTGGTTGCTGCCTTGGGAAATTTCCTCGGCGGCTGCCGTGATGCTGGATACTTCCGTCCGCACATCCTCGACGATCGCTTGCATGTTCAGATTGATCAGGCGAATGTTCCGGATCAGCTGGCCGATCGGGTGCCGCATGTCGAAGGAGATGTCGCCCTCCAGATTGCAGCCGGCGATGCGTGCAGCCTGACGGGTGCAGTGCTTCAGGGGCTGGGCCACCGTCCAGTGGAACCAGCCCAGCACACCGGCTGCACCGAGCACCAGTACCGCGGCGTCAAGTGCCAGGCTGAACGCCGTGCCGGCCCCGGCCAGGTGGGTGGCCAGCAGGGCAGAAAGCCATAGGCCCAGCGCCCCGGCCATGCGTTGGGTCAGCGAGAGGCGGAAGAAGCGCTGGGGCCAGTCGCGCCAGCCCAGCTTGCGTGCGCCGCCGGCATGCAGGCGCACGCGTGGCCCGCTGCTGCCGGGATTGCGGAGATGCTGATACAGGGCTTCGGCCTCGGCGATCTGCGCGCACGTCGGCTTGGTCCGCACCGAGATATAACCGACATTCTTGCCGTTGCGAACCACCGGGGTGACGTTTGCCAGCACCCAGTAGTGGTCGCCGTTCTTGCAGCGGTTCTTCACCACGCCCGACCAGGGGCGGCCGCGGCCGATCGTGGACCACATGTCGTGGAATGCTTCCGGCGGCATGTCGGGATGCCGCACCAGGTTGTGCGGCTGTCCGAGCAGCTCGTTGTAGTCGTAGCCACAGACAGCGACAAAGACGGCGTTGCAATGGGTGATGCGGCCTTGCGCGTCGGTCGTCGACACGAGCATGGCGCCGTCGCTTAACTCGACTTCACGCTGGGTAACTGGCAGGTTGGTGCGCATTGCTTCCTTTAATGAGTGTAGGGCGCCCAAGCAAGAAAACGAGGCTGGGCATACCACCTCCGGCGGGCGCGGCTACTGCGGCAGCGGCGCCGGCGTGATCGTGGAGGTCGAAGGCTGACATGATATAAATCAAGTTTTTTCCATCCATGATCCAGATCAAAGTCGGCAGGGTAGGGTGGAAAGAAGAACAACAAATACCCGAATCCAGGAAAAGAAAAAGCCACCGGTGTCGAATCGGTGGCTTTGCTCTCTTTGCCGGAACTGCCATCGGTGTCCGGCTGAAAAACGGCGTATTTCAGAACAGGTTCAGTCCCTTCAACATTACCAGCAGGATCAGCAGCGGCGACACATAGCGCAGCAGGAAGAACACGACGCCGGCCAGCTTTCCATTATTGAGCCGGCCTTCGTTCGACAGCGCACGGCGGAGCTGGTCAAAGCCCCACACCCATCCCACGAACAGCGCGATGAAGATGCCGCCCGCCGGCAGGATGAGGTTCGACGAGACGAAGTCGAACAGGTCGAACATGTTCAGCCCGAACAGTGTGAAGCCCGACAGCGCGCTGTTGGTCAGCGCACAGGTCGAACCGGTCAGCGCGAGTAATCCGAGGGTGCTTGCCGTCGCCTTGCGCCGCGACAGGCCAAAGCGTTCCTGGAGAATCAGCACCGGCACTTCCATCAGCGACAGCGTCGCCCCCGTAGCCGCAATCGCCGTAAGGACAAAGAACACCACCATCAGCGCCTGGCCCATCGGGATCTGCGAGAACACGGCGGGGATGGTGATGAACACCAGCGCCGGTCCGGCGGCCGGCTCGAAGCCGAAGGTAAACACCGCCGGGAAAATTGCGATGCCGGCCAGCAGGGACACGCACAGGTCGGCCGACATGACGCGGAACGCGGTGGCCGGGATGTCCTGGTCGTCGCGGAAGTAGCTCCCGTAGGTCATCATCGTTCCCATGCCGATCGAGAGCTTGAAGAAGGCAAGGCCGAGCGCAGTCAGGACGGTCGCCGCGGTCAGCTTGCTGAAGTCGGGATGGAACAGGAAGGCGAGGCCTTCGCGCGCCTTGTCGAGCGACAGGCTCACCGCGCACAGCAGCACCAGCAGCAGGAACAGCAAAGGCATCAGCTTCTTCGTCAATGCCTCGATGCCCTTGGTCACGCCCAGCATCAGGATGCCGCCCATGGTCGCGAGGACCACCCACTGCCATACCAGCGACTGGACGGGATCGCTGATGAGCGAGCCGAACGCGGCTTCCGTCACCGCGCGGTCGCTGCTCAGTACCGAGCCGGAGATCGCCTTCAGGATGTAGGCGAACACCCAGGCGACCACCTCCGAGTAAAAAGACAGGATCAGGAAGGAGGCGACCATGCCGGCCGCGCCGATCAGCCACCACGGCTGGCGCGCGGGCGCCAGCGCCAGGAGCGCGCTGATCGGATTGGCCTTGGCTTTGCGGCCAAGTGCGATCTCGGCAATCATCACCGGCAGCGCGACCAGCAGCGTGGCGAGCAGGTACACCAGCAGGAAGCTGGCGCCGCCGTTGGCGCCGGTCAGGTACGGGAATTTCCAGATATTGCCGAGGCCGACGGCCGAGCCGAGGGTCGCGGCAAGCACGCCGAAGCCTGAACTGAAGCCGTCGCGTTTTGCCGTGGTTTGTTGCTGGGACATGATGATTGCCTGCGATCGTTGATTACTGTTTTGCGGCGTCTTCCTGCGCGATGCAGGCGGCGGCGGTGAACAGCACATCGCTGGACGAATTGAGCGCCGTCTCCGCGGAATCCTGCAGCACGCCGATGATGAAACCGACGGCCACAACCTGCATGGCCATGTCGGAGGAAATGCCGAACAGGCTGCATGCCAGCGGAATGAGCAGCAGCGATCCGCCCGCCACGCCCGATGCGCCGCAGGCGCAGATCGATGCGACGACGCTGAGCAGGATGGCGGTCGGGATGTCCACGCTGATGCCGAGCGTGTTGACGGCTGCCAGCGTCAGGACGGTAATCGTGATCGCCGCGCCGGCCATGTTGATGGTGGCGCCGAGCGGGATGGACACGGAGTAGGTATCCTCATGCAGGCCGAGACGCTTGCTCAGCTCCATGTTCACCGGAATGTTGGCCGCCGAGCTGCGCGTGAAGAAGGCGGTGATGCCGCTTTCGCGCAGGCAGGTGAGCGTCAGTGGATAGGGATTGCGGCGGATCTTCCACCAGACGATGGCCGGATTGACCACCAGCGCGATGAACAGCATGCAGCCGACCAGCACTGCGAGCAGTTGGGCATAGCCGACCAGCGCGCCCAGGCCCGCGTCGGCGAAGGTGGCCGAGACGAGACCGAAGATACCCAGCGGCGCAAAGCGGATCACTGCCTTCACGATGAGAGAAATGCCATCCGACAGGTCGCTGAATACGACGCGTGTCGTGTTGCTCGCATGACGGATCGCGATGCCAAGCCCGACTGCCCAGGCCAGGATACCGATGAAGTTGCCTTTCAGAAGTGCGTTCACCGGGTTGTCCACCGCACTGGTCAGCAGCGAGTGCAGCACTTCCACGATGCTGCCTGGCGCCGTCGCAGCCTTGTCGACGGCGGTCAGCACCAGCGTCGACGGGAACACGAAGCTGGCAATCACCGCGACCACGGCGGCCGAGAAGGTGCCGATCAGGTAAAGCATGAGGATCGGGCGCAGGTGGGTTTGCTGGCCGGGTTTGTGGTTGGCGATGGACGCCGTCACGAGGACGAACACCAGGATGGGGGCGACGGCCTTCAGTGCAGAGATGAACACATTGCCAAGGAAGCCGGCGGACAAGGCAGCTGCGGGCGACACTTGCGACAGGACGATGCCGGCGACGAGGCCGATGACAATTTGCGTAACGAGGCCCATGCGGTTGAGCAGGCCGAATACGGGAGCGGTGAGGGTGGTTGCCATAGTATGCGAGGTGCGTGTAACGGTAATGAAAAAACGGCAACAGCCGGCGAGGATGCGCCGGTTGAAGCATGAAATGCGAGGGGAATCTTGCGGTGACGACTTGATAAGGGTTGGCAGGGAGCCGGGATTGCCGGTCCGACGCAGGATTTCTATCCTCGGTAAAGGATCGCGCGTGACTTTACCACGTGTTGCCTGGACGAATACTTGATGTGTCGCATGAAATGCTGGAATGCAACACACTGGACGTGTTGCCGAGATCGCGTCGAAGTCCCCGGTCGGTTCAAGTCCAACCCGGCGTTCGCTCGGGCAATGTTGATTTAAATCAAAGAACTATGTGCATAAGGAAACGCACACTTACAGTAGGAAAATCTTTCCTGAAAGACATTTGACCTGTAATGAAGTGCACGACCCGCAATGAATAACTACGGAACAGCTGACGCTCGGCGCTTCGTACGTACCACGTTTCATGTCGACGCGAAGCTGCTGCTCGCTCCCGCCATTGTCGCTCCCTGCGAAATCCTTGATATCGCGGAGGGAGGGATCGGTCTGGCCTTCAGTTCGCCGCTGCCCTCGGATACGCGATGCATGATTTCCTTTGACTCGCCGTATGGCGGAAAGCCCGTGCGCCTGAACGCCTGGGCGCGCGTGATCTATTCCTGTCCCTGCGGGCACCTGTTCCGGACAGGCGTCCAGTTGCTCGACATGGACAGCTACAGTCGGCTGTTGATCCAGGAAATCCAGTCGCAGTCTTCGATGCTCGGCGTCGGGCCGTAGGCGCTAGCCTGTGCCCATATCTTTGCAACATGCCGAATTGCTTGTCGGCGCACACTGCGTATGACTTTTCGCTGCCATATCCCCGTCGTTCCCGCGAAGGCGGGAACCCCCAGTGAGGTGATCGATGCAAACTCAGCATGGATTCCCGCCTGCGCGGGAATGAGGGGATACGTTTGGACGGTGTTCGACCGTAGTCACCCGCCTTCCTACTTATGTTGCAAAAATATGGGCACAGATTAGGCCGTAGGCGGGCATAGGATCCCAGCCTACTTCGTTAAGCGACCGCGCCCGCCACCACGCAAATTCTCCAGCAGGAACTCCACCAGCACCCGTACACGATGCGGCATATGCCGATTGGCCGCATACAGAAGCGTGAACGGCCGCGAAGCGCCACCGAAAGGGCGCAGCACTTCCACCAGCGTTCCCTTCGCCAGATCTTCCGCGACGATGAAGCGGTAGGTCTGGATCAATCCCATTCCGCCACGCGCGGCCGTCGCGAGCCCGATCACGTCGTCGGTGATGCACACCGAACCGCCCGTGGTCAGATCCGCGGTCTCGCCATCCACACGCACCAGCCAAGGCATGGGCTGCCCCGTGAGCGGCCGTTCGAACTGGATGCACTCGTGCCGCTGGAGATCATCCAGCATCTTCGGCGTCCCCTTGCGCTTCAGGTAGGCCGGCGCGCCGACGATGACGAGTTCGCCGTCTTCCAGCGGACGGGCAATCAGGCCCGAGTCGGGTGGATTGCGCGCGCGGATGGCGAGGTCGATGCCGTCCGCGACAAGATCGGCGTTCTGGTTGGTCAGCTGGATCTCCAGCCTGACCTGCGGATACTTCTGCCGGAAGCGCGACAGGATGGGAAGCACGCGGAAGTGCCCGTATGACGTCGGCAGGCTGATGCGCACGAGACCCGCCGCCACTGCCTGCTCGCCGGTCAGTTCGCGCTCCGCCTCGACGAGTTGCCCCAGCGCCTGCCGGCATTGCTCGTAGTAGGCGCGGCCCCTGTCCGTCAAACGCACGCTGCGCGTGGAGCGGACGAACAGCTGCACACCGAGCCGCTCCTCCAGCCGCGACACCGAACGGCTCACCGCCGCCTGCGTCACGCCCGCCTGTGCGGCGGCCGCGGTGAAGCTTTGCAGTTCCGCCGTCTTGCAGAAGAGCTCGATGCTGCCCAGCATCAGGCTGTCGAAATGTCGGCTCATGTTATTACGTCATGTAATGAATGTTGTGCCTGATTCTATATTTATCTCCGTCGAAAGGGTAAATAAGATGGCCCTTAACGCAATCACCCACCGGGAGAACATCATGCGCAAGAACATCGTCATCGTTTATCACAGCGGCTACGGCCATACGCACAAGATCGCGGAGGCCGTGGCCGAGGGCAGCGGCGGCGCGCTGTTGCCGATCGACGCCGACGGCAACCTGCCGGAAAACGGCTGGGACAGGCTGGCGCATGCCGACGCCATCATCTTCGGCTCGCCTACCTACATGGGCAACGTGAGCTGGCAGTTCAAGAAATTTGCCGACACTTCGTCGAAGGTATGGGCGGCGCAGGGGTGGAAGGACAAGCTCGGAGCGGCGTTCACCAATTCCGCCTCGGTCGCGGGCGACAAGCAGACGACGCTTACAACGCTCTTCACGCTGGCGCAGCAGCACGGGATGTTGTGGGCCGGCACGGGCATGATGCCGAGCAATGCGAAGGCGTCCACGCGCGACGACATCAACTATCTGTCGTCGTTCGCCGGACTGGCGACGGCCACGCCGTCCGACGCGTCGGTGGACGAGATGGTGCAGGGCGACCTGCGTACTGCGGTGTTGTTCGGCAAGCGGGTGCGTGCCGCGGCCGAACGGCTCGCCTGAGAGTGCGCCATGCGAGACCATGAGGCAGTGCTTGCCGTGATCGACGCGTACTGCACGGGCGTATATCGCGGCGATGTCGACCTGCTGCGCTCGGTGTTCCACCCAAAGGCGGTGCTCTTTGCGGAAGTGCGTGGAGCACCGAGCTGCAAACGGCTCGAGGAATACCTTGCCATCGTGGCGAATCGTCAGTCGCCCCAGGCACTGGGTGAGGCGTACCGGATGAAGCCGATCGCCGTCGAGGTGACGCACGAAATCGCCTTCGCAAAAGTGCATTGCCCGATGCTCGGCTACGACTACACCGACTACCTGTCCTTCGTGCGGGAAGCGGGCAGGTGGCGCATCGTCAGCAAGGTTTTCACCGATGTTCCACACCAGGAGAATTGATCATGAAAACAGAAGAATGCGTTCTCTACGAGGAGCGGGATGGCATTGCCGTCATCACGCTCAGCCGGCCCGACGTGCTCAATGCCATTAACGTCGCCATGCTGCAGCGAATCGGGCGCTTGCTCGACGCGGTGCGCGAGCGCGAAGCCGTCCGGGCGGTGATCCTGACCGGCGCCGGCATCGCCTTCTCGGCCGGCGCGGACATCGGTTACTTGCGCAGCGCGACGCCGACGGAGGTACGCGACTTCGCCCATCTCGCCGTCCGCATTACCGGCATGATCGAACATCTCGGCAAGCCGGTGGTCGCCGCATTGAACGGACTGACCTTCGGCGGCGGCCTCGAACTGGCCGAGTCGTGCATGATCCGTGTAGCGTCGAACACGGCAAAACTTGGCCACCCCGAAGTACGCATCGGCGCGGTTGCCGGCTTCGGCGGCACCACGCGGCTCGCACGACTCGTCGGCAAGGGGCGCGCAGCGGAGATGCTCCTGCGCGGACGGGCCATCGATGCGGACGAAGCGCTGCGCATCGGCCTCGTGCAGTCGGTGTCCGAGCCCGGCAGCCTGATGGAGGACGCCGAGGCTTTCGTGAGGGAGGTGCTGTCGCAATCGCCGCACGCGGTGCGCCTGACCTGGGAGGCCTTGCACCGCGGGCTGAACATGACGCTGGAGGAGTCCGCCGCGCTGGGCGCCGATTTCTTCGGGCTTGTTGCGGCGACGGAGGACTTCCGCATCGGCACAACGGCCTTTGTCGAAAAGACGCGGCCGGTGTGGACAGGGAAGTAGGCCGTGTGATTACACTTTCTTGACGAACTCGGATTTCAGGCTCATGGAGCCGAAACCGTCGATCTTGCAGTCGATGTCATGGTCGCTGTCGACCAGGCGGATGTTCTTGACCTTGGTACCCATCTTGACGACACCCCCGCCGCCTTTCAGCTTCAGGTCCTTGATCACGGTCACGGTGTCGCCGTCCTGCAGCACGTTGCCGGCGGCGTCGCGGTACACCTTCGTGCCTTCTTCCGGCGATTCGGCGGCGGCCTGCGCCGGCCATTCATGGGCGCATTCGGGGCAGATGAGCTGGCTGCCATCCTCGTAGGTGAATTCGGAATGGCATTTGGGGCAGGGGGGGAGAGCACTCATGGAGAAATCCGGGAGATGGGTAAAGGACGCAAGTATACTTCCCCGACAACCACTTTCGGGAGGCCGGCCGTGCGTCGTTGCGCATTCATTCCATTCTTTCTTGCCAGCTTGACCACCTTTGGCGCGCACGCGCAGGTCCTGGAATGCATCGACAGCCAGGGCCGGAAGGAATTTGCCTCGGTCTGCCCGCCCGGCACCCTGTCTCAGAAAGAACTCAGGGCCAGGGAGGCGGCCTCCGCAGCGCCGCAGCAGGACTGGCAGGCGCAGGAGCGGGCGTTCCAGGAGCGCCGCTTGCGGCGCGAACAGGCGGAAAGCGATGCGGAGAAGCGTCAGCTGCAACAGCAGGCGATGAAGGAGCGATGCGCCAGCGCCCAGCGCGCGATGGAGCAGTTGCAGTCCGGACGGCGGCTGCGCTGGGGAGACAAGGCGACAGGCGAGCGCGCCGTCATGACGGACGCGGAGCATGCGGCTGAAATAAAGGCCGTCAGCGAGGAATTGCGACGCTGCCGTGCATCCTCGCCTGGATGAATGTGTTGCGTTGTTGCAGTCTTTTTCATGTTCCCCCCCCTGCAAGGGGGAGGGAACATGAAAGGCGATGCGTCAAACTCATTGAAATCATCTGGTTGCGCCACTAGTGCTGCCGGTCCTTCAGCCGCTCGATCACATACCCCGTCATCCCCTGCGCCAGTTCCTGCTCGCCAAGGAAAATCCGTCCAGCATTCTCCTGCTTCAGCAGACGCGCTTCCTCTTCGCTGTGCGTGCGTACGACGGTATCGATCGAGGGATTCAAGGCGCGGGCGGTCTCGACCATGGTGCGCACATGAAAGGTGTCCGGCGTCGCGATGACGAGCACGCTCGCGTTGGCAATGTGCGCCTGGATCAGGACCGCCGGTTCCGCCGCACTGCCTGCGACGGCGGGCACGCCTTCACTGCGCAACTGCTTGACCATCTCCCGGTTTTCTTCGACCACCACATAGTGGACGCCGCATGTGGCGAGCATTCCCGCGATATGCCGTCCCACCCGGCCGTAGCCGACGAGGACGACCTGGCCGGTCAATTTTTCCTGTTCGACCGTGAACGGCAGCTCCGCCAGGGGATCGGCACTGCGCTCGAATTTGCGCGCGAGATCGGAGCGCGCATGCAGCCAGCGCTGCAACGGCTCCAGCGTCTTGAACACGAAAGGATTGAATGCAATCGAAAAGATCGCGCCGGCGAGGATCATGCTTTGCGCTTCCGTCGAGAGCAGTTCGAGCGAGACGCCGAGCGCCGCGAGGATGAAGGAAAACTCCCCGATCTGCGCGAGGCTGGCGGAAACTGTCAGCGCGGTGCCCAGCGGATAGCGCAGCGCCAGTACCAGGACGAAGGCGGCGATCGACTTGCCGAACATGATGATGGCAACCACGGCCAGGACTTCGAGCGGCCGATTGACCACGACCGAGGGATCGAACAGCATGCCGACCGACACGAAGAACAGCACGGAGAACGCCTCGCGCAACGGAAGCGACTCCTCCGCGGCGCGATGGCTGAGATCCGATTCGCGCAGCACCATGCCCGCAAAAAAGGCACCGAGGGCAAACGACACGCCGAACAGTTTCGCCGACGCGTAGGCGATGCCGACCGCGGCCGCGACCACGCATAGCGTGAACAGTTCGCGCGAGTTGGTGCGCGCCACCTGCCATAGCAGCCAGGGAAAGAACTTCCTGCCGACGACGAGCATCAGCGCAATGAAGACGGCTACTTCGGCCAGCGTGATCGCCAGCGAGGCCCAGAGATTGCCGGCCGCGGCATCGGCCTTTCCGCCGAGCGGGCCGGACAGCGCCGGCAGCAGCACGAGCACGACCACCATCACCAGGTCTTCCACGATCAGCCAGCCGACGGCGATGCGTCCGTTGACCGAGTCGAGCACGCCACGGTCTTCCAGCGCACGCAGCAGCACGACGGTACTGGCTACCGAAAGGGCGAGGCCAAAGACCAGGCCCGCGCCGATGCTCCAGCCCAGCGTGGTCGCGAGGCCCATGCCCAGCAGCGTCGCCACCGCGATCTGCAGGATTGCGCCGGGCAGGGCGATCTTCTTGACTTCCATGAGATCGTCGAGCGAAAAGTGCAGGCCGACGCCGAACATCAGCAGCATCACGCCGATCTCGGAGAGTTGCATCGCCAGGTCGACGTCCGCGATGAAGCCCGGCGTGAACGGTCCGATGAAAATACCCGCCAACAAGTAGCCGACAAGGGCGGGCAGGCGCATGCGCGCCGCGATGAAGCCGAAGACGAGCGCCAGACCGAGCGCAGCGGCGATGGTGGTGATCAGGCTGACGTTGTGCGGCATGCCTCAGCCGCCTTTCATCCAGCCGAGTCCTTCGACGGTGCCTTTTGCCGGGCGGTATTCGCAGCCGATCCAGCCTTCGTAGCCAAGTTCGTCCAGCAGGCGGAACAGGTAGGGATAGTTGACCTCGCCGGTGTCCGGCTCGTTCCTTCCAGGAACACCGGCGATCTGGATGTGGCCGATGTGCAGCAGGTAGTGCCGCACTTTCGTCGCGATGTCGCCTTCCATGATCTGTACATGGTAGAAGTCCATCTGCACCTTCAGGTTGGCGGCGCCGACTTCATCGCGGATCGCGTGGGCCTCTGCCTGAAGGTTCAGGAAATAGCCGGGCATGTCCCGCGTATTGATCGGCTCGATCATGACGGCGATGCCGTGCTTTGCCGCTTCCGTGCAGGCGTGCCGCAGATTGTCCACGTAAGTGGCACGGCAGATGGCGCGATCCGCGCCGGCAGGCACCAGGCCCGCCATCATGTGCAGGCGCGGCGTGCCCAAGACCTTCGCATAGCCGATCGCCTTGAGCACGCCCTCGCGGAATTCCGCTTCGCGGCCCGGCAGGCAGGCGATGCCGCGCTCGCCGCCGGCCCAGTCGCCCGGCGGCATGTTGAACAGCACGTTTTCCAGGCCGTGGGCCTTGAGCTGCTGCGTGATCTCTTCCGGTTGATGGTCGTACGGGAACAGGAATTCCACCGCCGTGAAACCGGCTTTCGCCGCCACAGCGAAGCGCTGCAGGAAAGGCACTTCGTTGAACATCAAGCTCAGGTTTGCCGCAAATTTGGGCACAGTCTTTCCCCTTGAAAGTGTGTTGTCGTCCGCGCAGACAGGCAGCGTTCAGCCGCCGAGCAGGTCGTGCGCATTCAGGATGGCATAGACGATATCAGGATTCTTCTCGAGGCATCGCCGGATGGCGGCGGGCACGTTCTGGCGTGTTTTCCGGCACAGGCCCGGCTGCTCGGCAAGCCGGATGCTGATGCCGCGCACGGTGCGCACCTCGCGGCTGCCGGGCGCAATCTGCAGCACGATGCCGAGCTGTTCGTACATGCGGCTGCCGATGCGCTTGAGTTCTTCGTAGGAGGTAATGCTCTCGATCCGCTCGATCAGCCGCTTCTCTTCCTCGCGCGTCATGCGCAGGATGCGGACGTCGCCCTGCGGATCGTTCAGCAGGTCGTCGCGGCCGCAGACGCAGGCGCCGGGCGGACATTCCTTGCGGATCGGAAAAGGTGGCTGAGGAAGCATGGGGATCGTCTCGATACGGTGGTCCTGCGATAGACAATCTTGCCTGGAGGAGTATCCCTTTGACGGAAGACTTCTGTCAAACGGGGCCATAATGCAGCTTTTGATTTGCCGTAGCCGCCATGTCAAACCGCCTCCCCGTCGAACTCTCGAAAGCCTACCGCCTGCTCAACCATGGCCCGACCGTGCTGGTCACCAGTGCGCACGGCGACGCCGCCAATGTCATGGCCGCCGCCTGGTCGATGCCGCTGGATTTTTCGCCACCCAAGGTCGCCGTTGTGATCGACCGCACGACGCGCACGCGCGAACTGGTGGAGGCGTCGGGGGAATTTGCGCTCAACGTTCCGTCACGGCAAATCGCACTGGAAACGCTGGCCGCGGGATCGGCATCGGGCAGGGATATCGACAAGTTTCGCGAACTCGGACTGGTCACGTTCGCGAGCGAGAACATCGGCGCGCCCCTGGTCGAGGGATGCCTTGGCTGGCTGGAATGCCGGGTGATTCCCGAGCCGCATATCCAGGGAACCTACGACCTGTTCCTCGGCGAGGTGGTGGCCGCCTGGGCCGACCCGGATGCGTTCCGGGACGGCCACTGGCGATTTGAAGAAGGAACGCCCCGCTCCATCCATTACATTGCCGGCGGCAATTTCTTTGAGACGGGCGGGGCGTTCGAGGTGAAGAAGTAATTACGGTTGCATGCCGCCGAGGCAGAGGTACTTGATCTGCAGGTATTCCTCGATGCCGTAGTGCGAGCCTTCGCGGCCGATGCCCGATTCCTTCACGCCGCCGAAGGGCGCGACCTCGTTGGAGATCATGCCTTCGTTGATGCCCACCATGCCGTATTCGAGCTGTTCAGCGACACGCCAGACGCGGCCGATGTCGCGGGAATAGAAATACGCGGCAAGGCCGTAGCGGGTGTTGTTCGCCAGCGCAATCGCCTCATCGTCCGTCTTGAAGCGGAACAGCGGCGCGACCGGGCCGAAGATTTCTTCCTGCGCCACCAGCATGTCGCCGGTCACGCCGGTGAGCACGGTCGGTTCGAAGAAATTCCCGCCCAGCGCATGCGGCTTGCCGCCGACGATGGCCTTCGCGCCCTTGTCCACGGCGTCATCGACGAGGCGCTCGACCTTGTGTACCGCTGCCTCGTTAATGAGCGGACCGATCACCACGCCGGGTTGCATGCCGTCGCCGACCTGCATTTCCCGCACCGCCTTGGCGAGCTTTTCCGCGAACAGGTCATAGATGCCGTCCTGCACGATCAGGCGGTTCGCGCACACGCAGGTCTGGCCGGCATTGCGGTACTTCGAGGCGATGGCGCCGCGCACGGCGGCATCGATGTCGGCATCGTCGAAGACGATGAAGGGCGCATTGCCGCCAAGTTCCAGCGATACCTTCTTCACGGTGTCGGCACACTGTGCCATCAGCCGCTTGCCGATCGGCGTGGAGCCGGTGAAGCTGAGCTTGCGCACCGTCGGGTTGCGCGTCAGCTCCTCGCCCACCGCCGCGGGACGGGCCGTGGTGACGACGTTGAGCACGCCCGCCGGGATGCCGGCGCGCTCGCCCAGTTCGGCCAGCGCCAGCGCGCACAGCGGCGTCGCTTCTGCCGGCTTCACCACGGACGTGCAACCTGCCGCAAGCGCCGGGCCTACCTTGCGCGTAATCATCGCGATCGGGAAATTCCACGGCGTGATGGCGGCAGTGACACCGACCGCCTGCTTGATTACCACCAGGCGCTTATCGCCGGCGGGAGAGGGAATCACGTCGCCATAGACGCGCTTGCCTTCCTCGGCGAACCACTCGATGAAGGACGCGCCGTAGGCGACTTCGCCGCGCGCTTCGGCCAGCGGCTTGCCTTGCTCCAGCGTCATCAGTTGCGCCAGGTCTTCCTGGTTGGCGAGGATGAGTTCGAACCAGCGGCGCAGGATGGCGGCACGCTCCTTGGCGGTTTTTGCGCGCCATGCGGGCAGGGCGACGTCGGCGGCCGCGATCGCGCGCCGCGTTTCATCGGCGCCCATGTCGGGGACTGCCGCAATCGCTTCGCCATTGGCGGGATTGCGGATGACGTTGGTTGCGCCAGCGTCGGCGACGCACCACGTGCCATTGATGTAGGCCTTCTGGCGGAAGAGGTTGGGGTCTTTGAGTTGGATGGTCATGGTGTGTGTCCTGGATGAGCTGTTTTCTCCTTCCCCTTCAAGGGGAAGGCCGGGATGGGGATGGGTGTTGCTCGACTGCGGAAACCCATCCCCACCCTAACCCTCCCCTTGAAGGGGAGGGGACGTCCTTTCGTGCGCGACTAGCGACTAATACACCGTGCGGTAGATGGCCAGCGCGTCCTCGTACTGCACGTCGCGCGGATTGTTCACCAGCAGGCGCTGCACATTCATCGCGTCCTTCGCCAGCATGTCCAGGTCGGCTTCCGGCACGCCGGCGCTCTTCAGGTCCTGTTCGAAGGGCATCTCGACGACCAGCGCGCGCATCGCATCGATGAAGGCGCGCGCGGCTTCGGCGTCGTCCTTGAAGGTGCCGGACGGCAGGATGGCGCGGCCGAGTTCCGCATACATCTTTTCCGCCTCCGGCAGGTTGAACTCCAGCACCGGCAGCAGAACGAGCGCGTTGGTCAGGCCGTGCGGCAGGTGATAGTGGCCGCCCAGCGGGTAGGCAAGGGCGTGCACCGCGCCGACGGGGGCGTTGGCGAAGGCCATGCCGGCGAACAGCGAGCCGAGCAGCATCGCTTCGCGCGCGACCGCATCCTTGCCGTCGCGGATGACGGTGCGGATGTTGTTGTACAACATGGTCAGTGCCTGCACCGCGAGCGCATCCGACAGCGGGTTCTTCTTGTGACGCGTGGTGTAGGCCTCGATGGCATGCACCATGGCATCGACGCCCGTCATCGCGGTGACGCGCGGCGGCAGGCCGAGCGTGAGCAGGCTGTCGAGCAGGGCGACGTCCGGGTAGAGGTGGGAGGACACGACGCCCTTCTTCTCGTTCGCCGGCGTGGTGAGGATTGAGATCGCCGTGACTTCCGAGCCGGTGCCCGCCGTGGTCGGCACCTGGATCAGCGGCAGGCGGGGGCCGCGTGCGAGGCCGACGCCGTAGATGTCAGGCAATGCCTGCGGCGTGCGAGCGAGCAGCGCGACCAGTTTCGCGGTATCCATCGAGCTGCCGCCGCCGAACCCGGCGACACCATCGATGCCCGCCGCGCGCGCGTGGTCCACGGCAGCCTGCACGCTCGTTTCCGGCGGATCGGCCTGCACATCGGCGAACACGGTTGCCTTGATGCCGGCAGCGTCGAGGCTGGCGATCGCGCCTTTGAGCAAGCCTGCGTCGAGCAGGAAGCGGTCGGTGACCAGGTAGAGATGGGTGACGCCGAGCTGTTTCGCGAGTTCGCCGAGGCGGTTCGCCGCGCCCTGTTCGCACACGATCTTCGGTGCGGTTTCGAAAATGAACTGTGACATGGAAATCCTTTCGAACGGTTAGCCTGCGGTGACCACGCCGCGTTCGATGCGGAACACGCGGTCGACCAGATCGGCGGAGTGCGAGTCGTCGGACTCGGACAGGATGATGGACATGCCTTCGTCGCGCAGCGAGCCGATCACCTCCGTGAGCCGGCGCGACAGAACGGGCGCCACGCCTTCGAAGGGTTCGTCGAGCAGCAGCAACGTGCGGCCCGGCATCAGCGCGCGCGCCAGTGCCACCAGCTTCTGCTGGCCGCCGGACAGCTGCAGCGCGCGGCGGTCGCGGAAACCCGCCACTTCCGGCATCAGGCTGTAGATCCAGTTGAGCCGCTTCTCGGCATCCTTGATACCGATAGACCATACCGGCAGGAGGATGTTCTCTTCGACCGTCAGCGACGGAATCAGGCGGCGGTCCTCCGGCAGGTAGCTGATGCCGCGCGGCGCACGGCCGTGGGGCGCGACGTTGGCAAGATTCTCGCCGTTGACCGCGAGCTCCTTTGCGTCCATTTGCATCAGGCCCATGATGGAGCGCATCAGCGTGGTCTTGCCCGCGCCGTTGCGGCCGATCAGTCCGACCATGGAGCCCTTCGGCACATCCATGGACACATCGCGCAGTACCGGGATGCGGTCGATGGAAACATTCAGGTTCTTGATGGAAAGCAGGGACGCGCTCATGCGACGGCTCCTTCGAGGATTTGGGAGGGATCGATGTGGTGGCCGATGACGAGTTCCTGCACGCGTGCGTCGGACAACACCTTCATCGGGGTGCCGTCGGAAATGATTTCACCGCTGTAGAAGGCGAGGATGCGCGATACGTAGCGGGCAACGATGTCCATGTCGTGTTCGACGAAGAGCACCGTCGTGCCGTGATGCTTCACCGCCGCCATCACGGTATCCATCAGCGGGAACTTTTCTTCCACGGACACGCCGGAGGTCGGTTCATCCAGCAGCAGCATGCGCGGATTGGAGACCAGCGCCATCGCGATGTCGATCAGCTTGCGCGCGCCTTGCGGCACGGCGGAGACGCGCGAATCCTTGTAGTGCACCACGCCGAACTCGTCGAGGATTTCCAGCGCGCGCTTGCGGCGCGACGGATTGTCGAAGCCAGCGAAGAAGGACGGACGCGGGCTTTCAGCGGCGATCAGCGCGACCATGACGTTTTCCAGGACGGACAGCTGCGGGAACAGCTGCGCCACCTGGAAGGAACGGGCCATGCCGAGGCGGGTGATGGCGCGCGGCTCCTGGCCGACGATGTGCTGGCCTTCAAACAGGATCTTGCCGCCGGACGGCGGCAGGTAGCCGGTCACCATGTTGATGAAAGTGGTCTTGCCGGCGCCGTTGGAGCCGATCACGCCGACCACTTCACCCTTGTCGATGCGGACGTTGATGTCCTTGGCGGCGACGACCGCGCCGAAGGTGCGCTGCAGGTCGATGGTTTCGAGAATGGCGGTCATGCTGCGGCCTCCGAGGTGGTTGCCGTCGCGGCAGGTTTGGCGGGAGCGCTGTGCTTCTTGCGGCTGACCAGGCTCCACAGGCCCTTGGGCAGGAAGATGATCAGGACCAGCAGCACGACGCCAAGCGTGAGCTGCCAGGTATGCGGCGCTTCCTGGATGGCGAAGGTGCGTACGGCGGCGAAGACGATGGCCGCGACGAAGGCTGCTGCCACATGGCCGGTGCCGCCAAGGATGGCGATGAACACGAACTCGCCCGAGGTGGTCCAGAAGGCCATGTCCGGGTCGATGTGGCCGGTGGCGAGTGCGGTGAGGCCGCCGCCGAGGGCGGAGATGGCCGCTGCGGCGAGGTAGTTCGCGTAGATCACGGCGCGGGGCGACACGCCGAGGTATTCCACGCGGATCTCGTTTTCGCGGATCGCTTCGGTGACGAGCCCGAGGCCGGAGTTCATCAGGCGATGGAACACGACTGCCGCTACGGCGCTGACGGCGACCGTGAGGAAGAACACCGCGAGCTTGGCGTTTTCCGGCGCCGGCGCCCAACCGAAGTAGGTCGGGGTCGACACGTTGAAGCCATCAGTCGAACCGAGCGCGGAGGACTTCACCAGCACGCCGAAGAGGATCATCGACAAGGCCATGGTCAGCATCGCGAAGAAGATGTCGCGGTAGCGCGCCAGCAGCAGGCCGCACACGGCGGCGACGAGCACGGCGACGCCGACGCCCGCGGCGAGCAGCGCGAAGGCATCGTTCACGCCGAGGTATTGCGCGCCGAGGCCGGCCGCGTAGCCGCCAATGCAGTAGAACAGCGCCTGGCCGAAGGTCACCAGGCCGACGCGCATCTGCACGACGACGCCGGTGACGACCAGCGCCTTGGCGAAGGCCAGGGTGAGGAGGAAGGACAGCCAGTCAGGCGAGAGCCAGCCGGCAACGGCGACCGCGACGGCGGCCGCAAGCAGGGCGATTTCGGTACGCATTTCAGATCTTCCTTGCGAGAATCTGTCCGAACAAGCCCTGCGGGCGGACGGCCAGAACGAGGAACATGACGCCGTAGATCACGAACAGTTCGATCTCCGGCGCGACGTGGACAGCAAAAGAGCGGGTCAGGCCGACCAGCAGCGCGCCGACGGCCGCGCCGCCGATGCTGCCGAGGCCGCCGACGACGACCACCGCGAAGGCGAGCACGATGACTTCGACGCCGATACCCGGGGTGACGGAAATGGCGGGCGCGGTCAGCGATCCGGCCAGCGCACCCAGCACGGCGCCGATGACGAAAGTGACGGCGAACATGACGTTCACGTTCACGCCCATGGCCATCGCGATTTCGCGGTCGTGGATCACGGCGCGCAACAGGCGGCCCTTGTTGGTGCGATTGAGTGCATACCAGGCGATAAGGCCGACCAGCAGCGACACGACGACCAGCGACAGGTCATAGTTGGCGAAGCTGAGCACGCCGCCGACGGCGGTCTGGCCGAGCAGGCGATAAGGCTGGTAAGCGAAGTAGGGATCGACGCCCCAGATCAGCTTGGTGGTGTCTTCGAGGATGAGCAGGAGGGCGTAGGTGACGATGACCATCAGGATTTCGTCACGCCCGCGCATGAAGCGCAGCAGGCCCTGTTCCAGCACGAGGCCGACGATGATGCCGGCGGCGAGCGCGCAGCCGAGGAGCAGCGCGTAGCTCCAGTAGGGGGCGTTCTGGCCTTCGCCGGAGAAATACCAGCCGACAAGCGACGCCGCACTGTACGCGCCGATCGCGTAGAAGCTGCCGTGCGCCATGTTAAGGATGCGCATCACACCGTAGATGACGGTGAGACCCGCGGCGACGAGGAAGAGCCAGGAGGCGTAGATCATCCCGTCGATGAAGATCGCGAAGAGTGTGTTCATGGAGTGAGTCCAGAATGTGGGATTGGGCGGGAACGGGTGGTTGCGTGCGGGTGCAACGGTCGAGCACGTCGTTTCCTTTGCCACGTCGTCCCCGCGCAGGCGGGGACCCATGGTGAGGCGATACGTGCATCCTCAGCATGGATTCCCGCCTGCGCGGGAATGACGGGGAAAAGAAGTGCGAAACTTGCGGCGCAACCGCCCGCATGCACAAGCAGCAGGCACCCGTTCAGTTCAACTCAAATCAGCTGCACTTCGCGCCCGGCATGCCGGACTTGATCCAGTCCACCGCCGTCGTGCCGTCCGGCGGCATCAGGCATTCCGCCGAGTAGCTCTTGACCTTGGTAACCGCGCCCTTGCCGGTCTTCGGGTCGAACTGGTACTCGCCATAGGAAACGCCCTGCACCGCCTGGTGGCCGTCGGCGCTCGACATCTTCACGGTGCCGCTCGGTGCTTCGAAGGTCAGACCCTTCAGGCCGGCGGTGATCTGCTCGGGTGCCGGCATGGTGTTCGGCTTGGCGGTCTTCTCGACAGCGGCCTTGAGCGCCAGGATGGCCTGGGTCATCTTGTAGGCCGGATAGGTCGGCGATTCCTTGAACTGCGCGGTGAAGTTCGGGCGGAACCAGTCGTTGAGCGCGTTCTTTGGCGCGAACTGGCCGAAGGGGCCGCGGCCGCCGACGATGGTGCCGTTCGGGATCTGGCCCTTGAAGCGTTCGACGCCGGTGTCGCCGCAGGTCAGCGCCGCCGGGCTCTTGTCGAACAGGCCGCGTGCGGAACCTTGCAGCATGAGCGCTTCCATGTCGCCGCCCCAGAAGCTGGAGTGGATCAGGTCAGGCGCGGCGACCGACAGGGCGGAGATTTCCGCGCCGTACTGGCCTTGTGCCAGCTTCGGCCATTGCTCGGACGCGACCTTGATTTCCGGCTTGATCTGCTTCAGCGCGAAGATGAAGTCGTTCCAGGAGTCCTGGCCCCAGGAATAGTTCTGCTGAATCGATGCGACCGACTTGATGTTCGGACGGGTCTCGGCGACGTAGCGTGCCAGCGCGACGTTGTCGACCACGGCGTCGAGGCCGGTGCGGAAGGTGTACTCCGCGTTCTTGACGGTGTCGAACAGGCGGGACGTGCCGCAGTCGAAGAAGATGGTCGGGGCCTTCAGCTCTTCGGCCACCGGGCCGACGGCGAGGCAGTCGCCGGAAGAGATGTAGCCGATGACGGCATCGACCTTCTGGCGCTGGACCAGGTTGCGGAACTCTTCGACCTGCTTGGTCGCGCCGCCGTTTTCGTCAATGATGACGGTCTCGATCTCGAGGCCGTTGATGCCCTTCTTGTTGTAGGGAGCGGGCAGTGCGCCCTTGTTCAGCGCCTCGACGGTCAGCTTGGCGGCGTTCGCGGCCGGTACACCGAACGGGCCGGCTGCGCCGCCCGACAGGAAGGTAACGATACCGATGCGGAACTTGCCGTTTTCGGCTGCGTGTGCGGCCGGTGCGAAAGCTGCGGATACTGCGAGGGAAATGGCGGCGACGGCGATGCCGGCGTGACGTGGGCGCTGAACGCTCATGGACTGCTTCTCCTGGGTGGTGGTTGGACTACGGGGGAAATGCGCCGGCTGCTGCGGCGCTGTTGAATCAGTTCCGGCGGCGGAAGCAGGTCTTCCGCGCGGTAGACAGTCCAGTTGCCCAGCATGACCTGGGCCGGGGCGAAGCGGTCGTCGGGAACGACTTCGCCGATCGCCTGCGCCTGCACGACCTGGTGCAGGACGGGATCGATGGTGGAGGTGAAGCCCTCGGGGTCTTCGGGAAGGGCGAGGCGCAGCCCTTCCAGCGTGCGGGCGAGCTGGTCGACGTTGGCGTTTTTGCCGGCCTGCGCCAGTGCGCGGCCGATGGCCATGATGCCGGAGTACGCGCCCTCGGCGGTGTAGTTGGGATAGCGTCCCTCGGCCCTGTGGAAGTCGGCGACGAACTTGCGGTTGCGCGCCGTGTCGGGCCAGTTGTTGTGGTGGCGCGCCGACAGGATTAGTCCGCTCGGCGCATGCTGGCCGAGCGAGGTCAGCACTTCGTAATTGCCGCCGGTGTCGAAGTTGGCGATGCGCATCTTGGTGTGCAGTCCGCTCGATGTCGCCTGCTTGAGGAAGGTGACGAAGTCGCCGCCCCACAGGCCGACCACGGCGATGTCGGCCCTGGTTGCTTCGATTTCCGTGATGTAGGCCGAGTAGTCCGCTTCGTACAGTTTCGACCAGTATTCGCCAGCGACCTCGTAACGCACGCCGAGGCGGTCGAGGCTGCTCTTCAGGTCGCGCCAGGACACGTGGCCGTAGTCGTAGTCGGAGCCGAGGAAGGCCAGGCGCTTCCAGCCGTACTTTTTCTGCAGGTCGGCCAGGTAGCGCGCGCCTGCCGCCATCGAGGTATAGGTATCGTTCGACAGGCGGAAGTAATAGGGATGGAAGTCTTCCATCGTCAGGCGGGAGGAAGCGTGGTCCGTGCCGATCAGCAGCACCCGCTGATCCTTCGCGACGCGGGTGACGGCTTGCGCCACGCCGGAGCTGACGATGCCGCAGAGGAAGCGCACGCCGTCGCGCTTCACGAAATCGTGGGCGATGCGCTGTGCGAACGACGCCTTGGAGCGGTCGTCTTCCACCAGCACGCGCAGCTTCGGTGCCTGCGCACCCAGCTCGGCGTCGAGGTCGGCCAGCGCCACCTTGATGCCGCCGATGCTGTCGCGTCCATAGCTCGCCGCGCGTCCGGTCAGCGGGTACATGCAACCGACGACCGCGTCCGCCTTGCCAGCCGGCGCGCCCAGCTCGACGCGCGCCGATGCCTGACCCGGCATGGCGAACACCAGCGCCGTCATCAGGCATGACAGCCATCCGAAGCTTCGACCGAACTGTTGTGAATTGGACATCGTCTCCTCCTGGGCAAACATTCGAAAGGCCTTATTGTCAGTGATCGGGCCGTGTGCAGGTCGAGGTGTTTGCCTGAACGACCTATCGCAATCCGTGTGCCAATCGCGCCGGGGAAGGAGAAATGCGGCGCAAAGCCGCGTGGGGATTGACGGAAGGTGCGATCGTCGTGTCCGGCGATGCCGCGCATCGCGCGCGCGAACGAGCGGCAACCGCTCAGGGGGTGAGCGGAATCCGCTCAAAATCGTGTTGACAAGACGTTCACAAATGGCGGGATGCAGAGGGAAACGCGCTATTCTTGCGGCGCGATTGTTCCTTGCCGAAAGGCACGCTACTTGCGTAATGGCTGTTCGCCTCCCAGCTACCACCCCCATGGCCCTCGAAAAAAGCATCGTCCGCCGCTATCTCATCCTGTCGCTCCTGGCGTCGGTCGTGCCTGTCGTCTGGATCGGCCTGCTCTACGACCGCTTTGCCGAATCCGCCTTTCAGGAAGTCATCGACGAGAAACTCAGCGCGCACCTGACCGCGACGGCCAGCCGCATCAGCGGCTTCGTGGAAGCACGCCGCTACCAGGCGGAGACCTTGGCCAACTTCCCGGGCATGGCCGGCTTTGCGGGATCGGACGAAGGCGTGCCGAGCGACCAGGTGGGCGCCTTGCTGCAGGTGGAGTCCGACCTGCCCGACCTGTTCGGCATCCTTTTCTTCGGCGAGGACGACAGCCTGAAGAAAGTGGTGCCGGGTCAGGCCGCCTCCGGTCCGCCCTACTGGAGCGAAACGACGCTCGAGATCGGCGAGCTGCCGCAGACCCGCGCCGGCGACGTCGAGCTCGTCGGGCCGGCGCCGCCCGTGGACGGCAACTCCGGCTGGCTGCTGGTGCGCTATCCCTTGCGCGACGTGCAGCAGGACGGCGCGCGGCAGGTGGCGCTGCATGTGCGCCTCGCCTCGCTGACGGAACTGATGGGCGCCGATCCCGCTGCCGGTGCGGCCGAGCCGGTCCTGAAAACGCCCGCCGGCTATTTCAACCGCGTCGGCCACCTGGTGTCACCACGCGGCAAGCTGATCGCCGGACCCGAGATCTATCCAGGCTGGCAACCCATGCTGCAGGTCGAACCGTCCCAACTGCTCGAACCCTTCGACCGTGCGCGGCGCGCGCTCTTCATTGCGGCGCTGGTCGGCGCGGTGCTGATCGTGATCCTCTTTACCCGCATGTCCACGCGGCTGCGGCAACGCGTCGGCCAGCTGCTCGCCGGCGCGAACGCGATTTCGTCCGGCCGTCTCGAATACCGCATCGCCGACCACGGCGAGGATGAAATCGCGACCGTCTCGCGCGCTTTCGATGCCATGGCGCAGCGGCTGGAACAGCATCTCGCCCGCATCGTGCGCATGGAAAAGCTCGCGGTGCTCGGCGAGTTCGCCACCAACATCGCGCACGAGGTGCGCAACCCGCTCGCCGCGGTGAAGACCACGGTGCAGGCGCTGTCGCGCCGCGAAGCCGATGAACGCCGCCTGCAACTGCTGACCGATGTGGAGAGTGAAATCGACCGCCTCGCCCGCGTGGTCAGCCAGCTCCTCGATTTCGGCCGCCCGCGTCCGCCCGTCCCGGAAGAGGTCGGCGTGCGCGACATCCTGCGGCGCGTGATGCTGCTGCTGGAACCGGAGGCGGACAACCGCAAGGTCTCGCTCTCCGCGCAGGGCGACAGCGACATCGTGATCATCGCCGATGCCGACCACGTCGTGCAGATCCTGCTCAATCTCGGCATGAATGCCTTGCAGGCGTCGGAGGCAGGCGGCGCCGTGGTGCTGCGCGCCACGCGGGAAACCAGCATGGCCGTACTGGAGGTCAGCGACCAGGGACACGGCATCCCAGACGACGTGCTGCCCCGCGTGACCGATCCGTTCTTCACGACCAAGAGCAAGGGCATGGGCCTGGGCCTCAGCATTTCGCGCCAGCTCGCCGAGATCAACGGCGGTCGGCTGGACATCCGCAGTACGCCGGGAAGCGGGACATCCGTCCGCGTATTCTTTCCGCTCGCATGGGAAAAAAGATAATGGCAAGCATCCTCATCATTGATGACGAAACCAACCTCGTGCGCTCGCTGAGCTTTGCGCTGGAAGATGAAGGGCACACCGTGCGCGGCGCAGGCACCGGTGCAGAGGGACTGGCGGCCGCGTCGGAATTCGCGCCCGACCTCATCCTGCTCGACCTCAAGCTGCCCGACCTGTCCGGACTCGACGTGCTGGAGAAACTCACCGCGCAGAAGTGCGACGCACAGGTCATCATGATCTCCGCCCACGGCGACACGCGCGCCGCGGTGAAGGCGGTGAAGCTCGGCGCGGCCGATTACATCACCAAGCCCTTCGACCTCGACGACCTGTCGCTCACCATTCGCACGACGCTCGAGCGCCGTCACATGGCGCTTGAGCTGGAATTCCATCGCGATGCGACGCTGCGCAACTCCGGCCTGATCGGCGATAGCGCGGCCATGCGCGAACTCGCGGCCACCATCGACCGCGTCGCCGCCAGCGCGGCCACGCGCATTCTCGTGCTGGGCGAGTCAGGCACCGGCAAGGCACTGGTGGCGCGCGCCATCCATGCCGCCAGCCCGCGCGCCTCCGGACCCTTCATCGAGATCAACTGCGCTTCGCTGCCCGAACAACTGATCGAGGCGGAATTGTTCGGCGCGGAAAAGGGCGCCTATACCGGCGCGCACCAGCGGCGGGTCGGTCTGGTGACACTGGCCGACAAGGGAACGCTCTTTCTCGATGAGATCGGCGAGCTGCCGCTGCCGCTGCAGGCGAAACTGCTGCACTTCCTGGAAAACGGACAGTACCGCGCCATCGGTTCCGGTCGTGCACAGACGGCGGATGTGCGGGTAGTGGCGGCAACCAATCGCGATCTCGCCGCTGCCGTGCGCGAGGGCGGGTTCCGCGAAGACCTGTATTTCCGGCTCAATGTCATCCAGCTGAACATTCCCGCCTTGCGGGAGCGCGCTTCGGACGCACTCGAACTGATCGCGCATTTCGCGCGCGCGTTCGCACAGGGAGAGGGTTCGGCGCCGATTCGGCTGTCTGCCGATGCGCGTGCTGCGCTGTTGCGCTACCGCTGGCCGGGTAACGTGCGGGAGCTGAAGAACCTGATCGAACGGCTCACCATCCTGCATCCAGGCGCGGAGGTGCCCGAGAGCGCGTTGCCGCCCGAATTCCGCGGCGCGGGCTTGAGCCTGCCTGCGGCGTTGGACAAGGCGCCCGCCAGCATCGGCGACGCACTGGCCAGTACCGAGAAGGAAATGATGCTGGCCGCCCTGCGCGACGCGGACGGCCACAAGGGGCACGCCGCCGAACGCCTCGGCATTTCACGGCATGCGTTCAAGCGCCGCCTGCAGCGCTTGGGTATTGACTGATCAAGCCGCTTCCGCGAGCTGCTTCAGGCGCTCGTGCAACAGCCCCGGCAGATACGCCTGCTCACCGGTCGCCGTATAGCGCGTCAGCTCGGTGCAGCCGTCGAACTTCCCACGCTGGAATACCGGATCGCCAGCGTAGGTATGCAGGCGGTTGAAGGCGCTGTCTTCGATCTGCCCCACACAACGCGGTTCGCAGCAGCCATCGAGCAGGTCACGGAATAGGACGGTCGACGCCGTCCCGACAACCACCCGGCGTTCCGCAGCCGGCACATCCCATTGTTCGCACAGCGATTCGAACATCCCGTGCAGATAACCGAGGCAATAAGGATCCTCGCTCAGGAGTGTCGCCAGCCGCAGCAGGTTTCCCTGTTTGCCCCGATTGGGCGCGGTGCCACAGGTTTGCAGAAGGACAAGGTATTCCGTCATCTCTGCCATGGGGCGCGGGTAGACGACGGGACTGGGGGGCGGCGTGACGTCGGTCGAACCGACAATGTTTTTCAGGAATTTCAACACGGCAGAGGGCGCAGGGTGGATAACTTCCCTGTGAGTGTGCCGTGCGGAAATAGTTCTCCATCGCAAAGGATTGTCGCCTTCCAGACTGTTTCACGGCTAGAATTGACGTGGATCAACAATTGCCATTGCTCCGCGGCGTGACGTTCATTACGCTTGAGTCCGGTACAGTTCGCAGGAGCCGGTCAGATCGGGCGTGGCATTGCGTCAAGTATTCAATCAAGCGCATGTACGCAACGGAAGGAAATGCATGTCTGACTGGTGGAACCGGCTCGGGCTTCAGTCCAGGCTGACAATCCTGATACAGGGATTCCTGCTCATCGTCTTCGTCGGCGTGCAGCACTGGATTGCGGCGCGTTACGAGGCGAGCAGCCTGAACGACGCCAGGCACCGCACCATCGCGGTGACCGACAGCGCCATCAACGGCCTCAACACGCTGATGGATGTGCGCATCAATGGCGAAGATGCCATCAGCGACCAGAAGGGCCGCGCGCGCTTCATCAAGCAGATCGGCGTGACGGACGGCGTCAAGGAATTCCGGATCATCCGTGGCGACGCGGTCGACAAGGAATTCGGCCCCGGCCTGCCGGAAGAAGCCGCCGTCGATGCGCTCGACAAATCGGTCATGGCGGACGGCAAGCCGCAGTACGTCATGCACGACGACGGCACGATGCGCGCCGTCCTTCCCTTCATCGCCATGAAGGAATTCCGCTCAAGCAAATGCCTCCGCTGCCACGGCGTGGATGAAGGCACGGTGCTGGGCGCCGCCAGCGTCACGCTCGACATCAAGGACGACTTGGCCAAGATCCGCCGCTTCAACATCCTGCTGTGGATCGGGCAGGGCGTGCTGCAGGTGGTGCTGTTCTTCGTCATCGGCGCCATCGTGCGCCGCTCGCTCAAACAGCTCGGCGCGGAACCGTCCGAAGCGGCGGCCGTGGCGCAACGCGTGGCGCAAGGCGACCTCGCGATGCGCATCGAACTGCAGCGCGGCGACCAGGGCAGCCTGATGGCGCAGCTCAACGCCATGCAGAACAGCCTGTCGGCGGTAGTGGGCAACGTGCGCCGCAACGCCGAGGGTGTGGCCACGGCGAGCGCCGAGATCGCGCAGGGCAACAACGACCTGTCCGCGCGCACCGAACAGCAGGCCAGCTCGCTGGAAGAAACAGCGGCATCGATGGAAGAGCTGGGCTCGCAGGTCAAGCAGAACGCCGACAGCGCGCGCGAAGCGAATCAGCTGGCGCAGGAGGCCAGCGCCATTGCGGTCAAGGGCGGCGGCATTGTCGACGAAGTGGTGTCGACGATGAAGGGCATCAACGAAGCCTCGCACAAGATTTCGGAAATCATCGGCGTCATCGACGGCATCGCCTTCCAGACCAACATCCTCGCGCTCAATGCGGCGGTGGAAGCGGCGCGCGCCGGCGAACAGGGCCGCGGCTTCGCGGTGGTGGCGGCGGAAGTGCGCTCGCTGGCGCAGCGCTCGGCGCAAGCTGCGAGGGAGATCAAGACCCTGATCGGCACCAGCGTGGAGCGGGTGGAGGCGGGCACAACCCTGGTGGACCAGGCCGGCAGCACGATGCAGGAAATCGTGGCCAGCATCCGCCGGGTGACAGACATCATGAGCGAGATCAGCGCGGCCAGCAACGAGCAGAGTATCGGCGTGTCGCAGGTGGGCGAGGCGATTGCGCAGATGGACGAGGTCACGCAGCAGAACGCGGCGCTGGTGGAAGAAATGGCCGCCGCTGCCGAAAACCTGAAGAACGAAGCCGAGCAACTGGTGCAGGCGGTGGCCGTGTTCAGGCTGAACGGCGAGTGAGACAGAACACGGGATATTTGCGTGGCGATTTGACTTGCATCAATTTCCGCCATTGCCGCTGAGGAACGTGTTCTTTAGGCTTTGACGGGTTGTCTGAAATTGTTTGCGGCGCGCACACGACGGCAGGACGAGCCGGTCACCCTATTGCAAAGGAAGAAAGAGCATGTCTGATTGGTGGAGCCGGCTTGGCCTGCAGCGCAAGCTGCAAATTCTCATCCAGGGTTTCCTGCTGGTCGTGCTCGTCGCCGTCCAGCACTGGGTGTCGAACCAGTTCGAGCAGCGCGAACTGATCGCGGCGAAGGAACGGACGACGGCGGTAGCCGATGGCGCAATCAACGGCCTGAACACGCTGATGGATGTCACCGTGGCCGGCAAGGACGTGATCAGCGATGCCAAGGCCAAGGCGCGCTTCATCAAGCAGATCGGTGTGTCGGAGGGCATCCGGGAATTGCGCATCGTCCGCGGCAAGGGGACCAACGACGAGTACGGCCCCGGCCTGCCCGAGCAGGAGCCGAAAGACGAGCTGGACCGCAGCGTGCTCGCCAGCGGCAAACCAGAATTCAAGATGACGAATACCGGCGACGATGCGTCGCTCAGGGCCGTGCTGCCTTTCGTTGCGAAGAAGGAGTTCCGGAGCAGCAAGTGCCTGGACTGCCACGGCGTCGATGAAGGCACGGTGCTGGGCGCCGCCAGCGTCACGCTCGACATCAAGGAAGACATGGCGGCGATCCGCCGCTTCAACATCCTGCTGTGGATCGGGCAGGGCGTGCTGCAGGTGGTGCTGTTCTTCGTCATCGGCGCCATCGTGCGCCGCTCGCTCAAACAGCTCGGCGCGGAACCGTCCGAAGCGGCGGCCGTGGCGCAACGCGTGGCGCAAGGCGACCTCGCGATGCGCATCGAACTGCAGCGCGGCGACCAGGGCAGCCTGATGGCGCAGCTCAACGCCATGCAGAACAGCCTGTCGGCGGTAGTGGGCAACGTGCGCCGCAATGCCGAAGGCGTGGCCACGGCGAGCGCCGAGATCGCGCAGGGCAACAACGACCTGTCCGCGCGCACCGAACAGCAGGCCAGCTCGCTGGAAGAAACGGCGGCATCGATGGAAGAGCTGGGCTCACAGGTCAAGCAGAACGCCGACAGCGCGCGCGAAGCGAATCAGCTGGCGCAGGACGCAAGCGCCATCGCGGTCAAGGGCGGCGGCATCGTCGACGAGGTGGTGTCGACGATGAAGGGCATCAACGAAGCCTCGCACAAGATTTCGGAAATCATCGGCGTCATCGACGGCATCGCCTTCCAGACCAACATCCTCGCGCTCAATGCGGCGGTGGAAGCGGCGCGCGCCGGCGAACAGGGCCGCGGCTTCGCGGTGGTGGCGGCGGAAGTGCGCTCGCTGGCGCAGCGCTCGGCGCAGGCGGCACGGGAAATCAAGACCCTGATTGGCACCAGCGTGGAGCGGGTGGAGGCGGGCACAACGCTAGTGGACCAGGCCGGCAGCACCATGCAGGAAATCGTGGCCAGCATCCGCCGGGTGACGGACATCATGAGCGAGATCAGCGCGGCCAGCAACGAGCAGAGTATCGGCGTGTCGCAGGTGGGCGAGGCGATTGCGCAGATGGACGAGGTCACGCAGCAGAACGCGGCGCTGGTGGAAGAAATGGCCGCCGCTGCCGAAAACCTGAAGAACGAAGCCGAGCAACTGGTGCAGGCCGTGTCGGTATTTCGCGTGAATGATGACGGTTTGCGTCAGGAAGCGCCGATGACCGCGCTTGCGGCGCCGGAACCTGCACGCGCACGTCCCGCTCTGCCGGGGACACGCAAGGCCGCCGTCAAGCGGCTGCGCTGATGAAAGTCCGGAGCCGGGGAGATGAAAACCGGCCCGGATTACTTCCTGACGATCCTGATGACGATCGAGGCCGCGCCCATCACGGTCAGTGCCGCGGACACATCTGAATAGCCTGCAATCGACGCCACTGCGCCCGCAGCCACCGCCGCAATGCCCGGAATGCTCAGGGTGCCGCGCGTCGTGTCAGCATCGTCATGCATCTGCTTGCTTCCGCCCTTCAGGCAGGCGAAGCTGCACTCGCTGCATTTTTCGGAAAAGTAGGACGGCGTATCGGTGCAGCCTTGAAACGAGAGAGTTGGCATTTCAATATCGCGACGATGCAGTGAAAGAAAGTGCCGGTTGCAGGGAATGGAATTCCCGCAACCGTTTGATCGCGAATTTTAGGAGAGGCATTGCCGGTACAACCATCCCGTGCCCGGGATTTTTGATATCGCTGTTTCACATCAAAGAATCCGGCAGGGATTCGCAAGAATGGGAACGATCAGCCGCGGTCAGCCCGCGGAATGTGCCGCCTGCGCATCGCGCAATGCGATCGCGATCTGGGCGTCGGATGTCAGGATATGGCGGGCCAGCCACCGGTCCAGGAAGACTTCCAGTTGCCCGGCAAGCCCTTCACGGCCGCTGTCGGCATCGCGGTGCAGGTTGCGAAGCCGGTAGGTAATCAGCTCGTGCTCGAACCGATGATCCTGCAAGCCTGGAAACCCCGCCGCTTTCATCATGGCCTCCTCGCGCGCGAAATGCGTGAGGGTATAGTCCATCAACTCCCCCATCACATCGCGCACCAGCATGTCCTTGCCGGCTTCCCGAATGCCGGCGTGCAGCCGGTCCGCAATCTCGAACAGGCGCCGGTGATCGGCATCGATCTGCTCATGGCCGACAAGCAGGATGTCGGACCAGGCAATGATCGGCCGGGCGGAGGGGGATGGAGTATCTTGCACGGTAGGGGGCGGGTGTCTCTTTTGGTCATTAAAGCACCGGCGCGTGCTTCATCCATCTCATGAATATGGGATCTCTCTGTTCCATTCAACTGCCGCGCGGGACATGTTTGGAAAAAGGTGATTCAGGTCAAGAATCGCGGCATGGAAATGATTGACTCACGGCAACATTCGTTGACGCGGTCGTTGCTATACTCCTCGCTTTATCCAGGACTTCACCCATGGCTCACATTCCGGCACCGCTGCTCGATCTCGGCAAACTGACGAGCGAGAAAGGGGACGTGTCCATCGCCACGCGCGAGAACATCAGTACGCCGCTGCACACGCATCCGACCACCAACTACGTGACCGTCACGGAAGGCGTTTTGTACCTGACGCTGCACGGCGTGGAGCAACCGATCCGTCCGGGAGAGTGGTGCACGATTCCCGCGAATGCGGAACACGCCGAGCGCTTTGTGGAGAAGACGTCGGTGGTGGTTTTCTGGGTGAAGGACCAGGCTGGGTAAGGCGCCGCGCGTCGGATGAACTGGGCAGGCGATAGTGGGCTGATTGACCGCCTGCGTTCCTGTTGCAGGCGGCATCTTCCGTGCTTTCTTATGTTGGACAACGCATAAAGGCGCTATCGGTAAAAAGGCTCGACCTTGCCTTTCACCTTGATCATCATCGGATTGCCCTTGCGGTCACGCGCCTTGCCGGCCGCAACCTTGATCCAGCCTTCGCTGATGCAATATTCCTCGACATTGGTGCGTTCCTTGTCATCGAGCTTGATGCCGACATCGTGCTCGAGGACAGCCGCATTGTAGTAAGGGCTGCGCGGATCGACCGAGAGACGGTCAGGAAAGGGGGGGAGTTGTGTCTTTTCGTTCATGGGACGGAATTATCTACCATTCTCTCGCCCATCACAATTTTCGAGCACTCGCTTGCTGCCCTGCATTTCCATTTTCTGCCGCCGGGTCGTTGTGTCTGGTATGCGGCTTCACTCTCTGTCGCCCTATGGCCGAACACTGCGGAAAATGGGCCGCAAGGGCCGGAAGCTTGACAATGGATTCCTGCCGGTCAGCGTCGTGCCACACATCAACGAGAACGACACGAAGCAGCCAATCACAGCTGTTGAAAGTGGACAGTCGCAGGGCCGTGGGCTCGGATGCAATCCCAGCATCGACGTCGGATATTCAATGTAATTCAGCGCAACTATGCCCGCAGCAAATGCCCCGGCAAGAGTGAAGGCAGAGAATCTTCATGCGTTTTAACGTAGAAGATAACCGGCGCCCAAGATGCGAGCCGGGGAAGCCGGCGGAGCCATTTGGGCGTCCATGTCGGCCGACCCGTTAATCTGCTTTGTCACTTCCGAGGAAGGTAAGCAGATAGCCCGGCACGTACAGCACTGGCGAAAACATGATGGAGAAAGCCAACGGAACGCCGGATGTCCCTCCTCCGCGATAAAAAAGCAGGTGATAGAGGACAAACAATACGGGGACGCCCATTAGGAAAAAGTGCCCCGCCCAAACTAGCAAGCGTCCGAGTAAATACAGCCATGATTCGCTGCGAACTACAGCTACCGGCGTTTGCGAAGGTTTCCATCCGTCGAGCGCACTAAAATTTGCCGGGCACTTGAGGCACTCAAGTGCTGTCGTTTCAATTTCCGTACCGCAATTTGGGCAGTAGGCCATGCTGTTTAACCTGTTATTAATCGTGAAACCCTTGTTTAACATTGGCAAGTGTCGTCTAACACAGATACTTAACACTCTCGCGACCGCATCCTTATTAGCGTTCCGGTGATTACCTGTGTCGATAACCGACATGCCACGCAACGTAACAGGCGACGGAATATTGTTGCATTTATAACATAACCGACTTACAGGAATAATCCCATTTAGGGAATGCCGGTGACCGGCAGCAATTGGCCGAACCGAGCCTGCCTGTCCACCTCCGATGCCGTCTGCTACGGTCATCATTCCAGACTGCCGAGCCTCAGCGCTGTGGCCACTTGTTCTGCACTGATGCAGCGCGAAAGGGATGATGAAAAATGCGCTCCGCTGCTCGACGCATTCAATGGCGTTGTTGCTCAGAAACTGTCGTGCCGGGATGCCGTCATGCAGGAGCTGGGATGCCATGCCGTCGAACCATTTCATCAAAGACATTGTCGAAATTCCATCGCTTTCATGAATGGAGGTTCTATGGATCTGCTGTGGCTTTTGATCATCGGTTTGATCGCCGGCTGGTTGGCGAGCATGATTGTCGGCGGACCGTTCGGACTGCTGGGTGACCTGATCGTCGGGATTGTCGGTTCTTATCTTGGGAGCTGGCTGTTTGCCCGGATGGGCTGGAGTGCGGGAGGTGGCACGCTGGGGAGCATCATTACGGCGACCATCGGCGCCATCGTGCTGTTGCTGATCTTGCGACTTTTTAACAGCGCACGATGGCACCGCTGACGGGACCGACATAAGAGAAAGCCCGCCAAAGCGGGCTTTCTACATTCAGGACCGTGTCCGGCCTCGGTCGCCTATGCGGCCAATTCGTCGACAGTCTTCAAGCGCACCGACGCGTTATCGTAAGCAGCCAACACCGCTTTCAGCGAGGCGCTGACCGTGTCATGGTCGAGTGCGGCGCCGCTTGAACGCTGTCCATTGACGTTAAGCTGGACGTAGGCCGCGGCCTCGGCATTGGTGCCAGCCCCAATGGCATGCTCGGTGTAATCGACGATGTTGATCCGATGGCCGGTGTGCCGGCTCAACGCCGCAACGAATGCCGACAAGGCCCCTTCGCCATCGCCTTTGATCTGCACCAGTTGGCCGTGATCATGGATTTCGGCCGCGATCGCGTCATGGCCGCCATCACGCGTCAATTTGTATCCCTTCAGCGCGACATCCCGGTCCGCTGCGACGAAATGCTGCATGAACAGCGCGTGAATCTGGCCGCCGTCGATTTCTCCGCTTTTTTCTTCACTGGCCTTCTGCACGACTTGCGCGAGCTCGACTTGCATCCAGCGCGGCAGGGTCAATCCATAGTCACGCTCCAGCACAAACGCGACACCGCCCTTGCCGGACTGGCTGTTGACCCGGATGACCGCCTGGTAGTCGCGGCCGATATCGCGCGGGTCGATCGGCAGGTAGGCCACCTGCCAGGGTTCATCCGACTGCTGTTTCTGCAGGCACTTGCGAATGGCGTCCTGATGGCTGCCGGAGAAGGCGGTGTAAACGAGTTCGCCAAACCAGGGGTGCCTCGGATGCAAGGGAAGGTTCGTGCATTCCCCCGCCACCTGGATGATTTCATCGGGGTTGGACAAATCGAGTTCGGGATCAATGCCCTGGCTGTACAGGTTCATGGCAAAGGTGGTGATGTCCATGTTGCCCGTGCGCTCGCCATTGCCGAGCAAGGTGCCTTCCACGCGATCCGCGCCGGCCAGCACGGCCAGTTCGGCCGAAGCGACGGCACAGCCGCGATCGTTGTGCGTATGCACCGACAGAATCAAGGCGTCGCGGCGCGCGATGTGCGTCGCAAAATATTCGATCTGGTCGGCAAAGACGTTGGGGGTGGTGCTTTCCACCGTCGAGGGCAAATTGATGATGCAGGGCTTTTCCGCACTCGGCTGCCATACGTCCATCACGGCGTCGCAGACCTCGACGGCGAAATCCAGCTCGGTATTCGAAAAGCTTTCCGGCGAATACTGGAACGTCCATTCCGTGTTCGGATACTTTGCCGCTTCATCCCTGACCAGTTCGGCGCCGCGTCGTGCAATCGCAAGAATGCCTGCGCGGTCCATGCCGAATACGCGTTCGCGTTGCACGGTCGAAGTGGAATTGTAGACGTGCACGATCGCGCGCGTTGCGCCGCTCAATGCTTCAAAGGTGCGCCCGATCAGATCCTCGCGGGCCTGCACGAGCACCTGGATGGTGACGTCGTGCGGAATTTGGTTCGCTTCAATCAGCCAGCGGACAAAATCGAAATCGGGTTGCGACGCCGACGGGAATCCGACTTCGATTTCCTTGAGGCCGAGCTTCACCAGCAAGGCCCACATCCGCTTTTTCTGGGCCACATTCATCGGCTCCAGCAGGGCCTGGTTGCCATCACGCAGATCGACGCTCGCCCAACGGGGTGCTTTGGTAATTGTACGGTTGGGCCACTGGCGGTTGCGCATGGCAACAGTGGGCGCTGGCCGATATTTGCGATGGTCGAAGGCTTTCATTCCGGCTTCCTGATTGTTTTGGGATAAGTTTGATGGTCTGACTCGGGACTACCTCGTCCGGCTTGGTAAGCCGGACGAGGCCCGCTTTGCAGTTGCGGCGACCTTGTGGGCACAGGACAAAGATTAATCGAAAGTGCGTGCAAAGTGCTTGCAAAAATTGGCAATGTTTTCCTGATTATGCAATACAATTGCAGATATGCGATTTTTCTTCAAATATTCTTGCATTCACTGAAGATATTGCCTATTCGCCATGAATCTCGACCGCATTGACCGCCAGATTCTGCATGTCCTTCAGCAGGACGGACGTATCAGCAACCAGGACCTTGCCGAACGCATCGGACTGTCTTCTTCATCGTGCCTGAGGCGCATGCGGACGCTTGAAGAGTCGGGCTTGATCACCGGGTACCGGGCGCTACTGGATGCCAAGGTGCTCGGCCTGACCTTGATGGCACTGATTCATATCTCGATGGATCGCCATACGCCCGAACGTTTCGAAAACTTTGAAACGACGGTGAGTGCGTTGCCGGAGGTGCTCGAATGCCTGCTCATTACCGGACAGGACGCGGATTATCAGCTGAAAGTGATCGTCCGCGACCTGGACGCTTATCAGGAGCTGCTGCTCAACAAGATCACACGCATTGAAGGTGTGACGGGCGTGCATTCAAGCTTTGTCCTGCGCCGCGTCGTCAACAAGACGTCACTGCCGCTCGACGCGACGTGACGCGCCGGCGCAGGGAAGGCGTTGTATCGCTACGGCGAATCGTTTCCAGCGACGCCCGCCAGCGATTGCCGCAACAAGGACGTGCAGGATTCGGCCGGTACCGGCTTGCTGAAGTAGTAGCCCTGATAGACGTGGCAATCCAGCGCAGCCAGGCAATCGAGCTGTTCACGCAGCTCGACGCCCTCGGCCACCAGTCCGAGCTCCATGCTTTTTGCCAGCGAAACAACCGTGCGGACAATCGCGGCATCGTTTGGATCCGTATGAATGTCCCGTACGAATGACCGGTCGATCTTGAGATTGCGTACCGGGAAGCGCTTGACGTAAGCCAGGCTGGAATAGCCGGTGCCGAAGTCGTCCAGCGCGATGCCGACGCCCATCGCCGCCAGCTGGCGCAAGAGCGCTTCGGCTTCTTCCGGGCGTTGCATGAGCATGCTCTCGGTAATTTCCAGCTCAAGCCATTGCGGGGCCAGTCCGGTGGCCTCCAGCGCAGCGCAGACCGTCCTCACGAGGTCGCTTCGGCGGAACTGGGTGGCCGAGATGTTGACCGCCATGACGATCGGCGGAATGCCATCGTCCTGCCACTGCTTGTTCTGTGCGCATGCGGTGCGCAGGATCCAGTCGCCGATGTTTTCGATCAGCCCTGTTTCTTCCGCGACGGGAATGAAGCGCGCGGGGGGAACCATGCCGAGCTCGGGATTCTCCCAGCGCGCCAGGGCCTCGACGCCCAGCACGCGTCCGCTGCGGCCGTCCACCTTGGGTTGATAGTGGAGCAGCAGTTCGTTCCGCGACAGTGCCCGCCGCAGATGGTTTTCGATCAGGACGTGCTCGCTGGCCCGCTTGTCCATTTCCGGGGCATAGAACCGGAACGTGTTGCGTCCGTCATGCTTGGCCTGGTACATCGCAACGTCGACATTCTTGAGCAGGGTGTCGGCGTCGGCGCCGTCGTCGGGATAGACGGAAATGCCGATGCTGACGGAAAGGAAGACGTCCTTGCCGTCGAGATGAAACGGCGCGGTGAAGGCTTCCTGGATCGTTTCGCCCATCAACAGGATTTCTCCCTCGGCATGGACCTTCTCCATGACGATGAATTCATCGCCGCCGGGGCGCGCGACCGTGGCGGTGTCGGGCACCGCCGCGGACAGGCGCTCGCCGATCGCCTTCAGCAGGGCGTCGCCGGCCCGGTGGCCAAGCGTGTCATTCAGCTCCTGGAAGCGGTCGACATCGATCAGGATGACTCCCACCCGCTTGTTGTCGCGAATGGCGCGGCTTAACGCCTGTTCCAGGCGGTCCCGCAGCAGGTTTCGGTTCGGCAGTCCGGTGAGCGCGTCGAATTGCGCGAGGTACACCAGCCGTTCCTCGTAGCGCTTGCGCTCGCTGACATCCCTGACGATGGCGGAGATGATCAACCCTTCATCGGTCATCAGCGGGCTGAGCGTGATCTCGACAGGGAATTCCCTTCCATCCTTTCGTATCGCCCGCAATTCCGTTCCCGGCGCCATCTGCCGCGACTGCGGGTCAGCGACAAAACGGGCCACCTTGGCCCCGTGCGCGTGGCGGAGGGCCGGCGGCACCAGGACGTCGATCTGCTGTCCGACCAATTCCTTGTGCGCGAATCCGAACATGTTTTCCGCCTGTCCGTTCGCGAAAATGATGCGGCCCTCCGCATTGACGATGACGATGGCATCCGTCGCCGACTCCAGCAGATTGCGATACTTTTCTTCGGTGCGCTGCCGCACGCTGAGCATGGTGTTGAATTGCTCGGCAACGTCCTTGATTTCCCGTGGCCCGACCACCGGCGCGCGCCGGTCGAGCTGGCCGGTCGCGACGGCCTTCGCCGTGCCGGCAATATCGATGATCGGACGAACGATGCGTCGCCCGATCTGGTAGGCGGCAAAGCCGGCAATGATCGCGAGCATGAGAAGCAGTGCACTGTTCCTGCTCGCATTGGCGAGGACGTCGTCGAGAATGGTGGCAGCGGGAACGCTGCTGACCACGTACCAGTCCGTGCCGGGAACCGGGGTATACCCGTACACCGTGCCGTCCAGCCCGCTGCCCGTCCAGGCCTGTCCATGCTTTTCTTCACGGATGCGAGCGGCAAGCGCGGCATCATCCAGCTTCCGGCCGACCCAGTCCTTGGGCGATTCCGAGCTGGCGAGGATCGTCCCGTCGCTGGTGATGATGCGGATGACGGTTCCCTTGGGCAGATTGACGTTTGCCTGCAGCGGCCGGTACTGCACGAGATCAATCGGGAATCCGACCACCCCAATGAAGAGGCCATCTTCATCCCGGATGGGATACGCGAGAACGGACACCCACTTGCCGCTGACAGGGCCGATATGCGGATATCCCGCGATGTAGGCGTTGGCCTCCGCCACCTGGCGCAGCCAGGTCGTGCCGGCGACCGAGGCGCGCTTGCCCAAGCGGGATGTCAGCGCCGAACAGACGACCGCGCCGGATTTGTCGGCGATGGCAACGTTGGCGAACTGCGGAAAAAACTCCTTGAAGTCTTGCAGCAGGGCGTCGCAATTGGCCGGATCGAGCGCGCGCACCTTCGGCCGTTTGGCCAGGCCGGCGAGCACCTGTCCCGCGTCATGGACAAAGCGCTGGGTGTCCGCCGCGGAGATTTGCGCAAGCGTCAACGTAATGGAACTGGCGTCCGCGAGATGACTGCGGACGTTTGACTGAATCGAATAGGCCAGCAGTATCGCCATCGGGACGACCACGGCCAGGACGAGCGCATACAAATGACGGCGGATGGACCAGCTGTAAGGCACGGAAGAAATTCGCTGTAAAGTTGAGACGACGCCGCCGAAGCGACGGCGTCATGAACTGTGGGACGTCACGTGCGCAGGGATCAGAACTCTTCCCAATCATCCGTCCCGGTTCTTGCCGGTCCAGCGCGCCTGACCGCCGGTGCTGCGACGGATTTGGCGGGCACGCGCTGCTTTGGCTTCAGGGCGTGCAGCCTGGGAGAGGGGGCGGCAGTCATTCCCGCAACGGGAACGGATACCGCGTGCCGGTCGCTCAGCTTGAAGGTGCTGACCATCTGCACCAGATGGCCGGCCTGCTCCTGCATCGCTTCCGATGCGGCAGCGGCTTCCTCCACCAGGGCGGCATTCTGCTGCGTCACCTGGTCCATCTGCGCGATCGCCTGGTTGATCTGCTCGATCCCTGCCGTCTGTTCCTGGCTGGCCGCAGTGATCTCGCCCATGATGTCCGTCACCTGCCTGACGCTGTTGACGATCTCCTGCATCGTCGCACCGGCCTCGTCGACGAGGCGCGTGCCGCTTTCGACTTTTTCCACCGAATCCTGGATCAGTTCCTTGATTTCCTTCGCGGCGGCCGCGGAGCGTTGCGCGAGGTTGCGGACTTCCGAAGCGACCACCGCAAAGCCTCGGCCCTCCTCGCCGGCACGCGCCGCTTCCACTGCCGCATTCAAGGCCAGGATATTGGTCTGGAACGCGATGCCGTCGATCACGCCGATGATGTCGACAATCTTGCGAGACGAGGTATTGATGGAACCCATCGTGTCCACCACCTGCGTGACAACGGCGCCGCCCTTGATCGCCACTTCCGAGGCCGATACCGCGAGCTGATTCGCCTGCCGCGCATTGTCGGCATTCTGCTTCACCGTCGACGTCAGTTCCTCCATCGACGACGCGGTCTCCTCCAGCGAACTGGCCTGCTCCTCGGTGCGTGACGACAGGTCGAGGCTGCCGGACGCGATCTCTCCGGATGCCGTTGCGATGGTTTCCGTTCCCTGCCGCACCTGCGTGACGATCGTGCCAAGGTTGTCACGCATCGAGCGCATGGCGTGCAGCATGCTGGAGTGATCGTTCGGCTGGATCTGCACGTCCACCGCCAGGTCGCCGGCAGCGATGCGGGTGGCGATAGCCGCCGCATACTCCGGTTCGCCGCCCAGTTGCTTCAACAGGCTGCGCGTGATCAGCACAGCGATCGCCGATGCCAGCAGAATCGCGAACGCGCCGATGCCGAGCATCAGGTTGCGCGACACCGCATACGTATTCGCTGCGGCCTTGCCGGAGGCTTCAATCAGTTCGACCTGGAAGGCGATCAATTCGGTGAGGGCCGCCTTGTAGGATTTCAGGATCGGACGCAGTACCTCGGCCAGAAACGTTCTAGACTCCTGCACCTTGTCATCATTGACCAGGGCAATCAGCTTTTCCTGGCCGGCGATATAGTTCGCGCGCGCTTCCAGCGCCTGCCGCAACAGCTCTTTTCCGCGTGGAAGGGTGAGGATCTTTTCCAGCTTGTCGAAATCGGCCGCGATGATCTTGCGCGCATCCAGGATGTCGTCGACCTGCTTTTGCCGGTCCGCCTTGTTCTCGGTAAGCATCATGTTGCGCAGCGCGATGGCGATCCTGTCGGTCTGCGTCATGATTTCACTCGACATCGCAATTTTCGGCCAGCGGTCCTCGATAATGGACGAGGTGCCGTCATTGAGCGTGGACAGCTTGCTCGTGGCGACGGCAAGGATGACGCATAAAAGCGCACATATGCTGCCAAAACTTAATGCGAGACGTGTCCCGACTTTCATACTCCGACCTTCCATGACCCTGTCTCCCGCGGTTCGTAAAATTGACCTGCATCAATAGTGCCCACTGGTGGAGTCGTTCGCAAGAAAGACTTGTCTCGCCAATCGCGATCGTTATCGATTTCCAACACCTGTTACCAGAACGCCAATGGGGAGATGACTCCAACTGCTTTCGCAGGTGGCAAGGCGTTCTGCCAATCGTGAATAGCTTCTGCTGCGACGTCGGCTGGAGGAAGGCGCTGTGCTCCTGGCAGTCCATTTCCATTTCGCCATTGGAAATTGCCGTTTTTAACATCACATCCCGGGAATGACTGAAAGCCAGCGCAGCGCGAATCGACCATCATCTGGTGAAGCCGGCCAGCATGGAACAGCTGACAAGGATCGTCGGGCAGGCCGGGAAGCCTAGTGCGTGACGCCGCTGCCGCGGCTTCGATACCATTCCTCGAACAGGTCGGAAGGCACCGGCCTGCAAACATGGTAGCCCTGCGCCTGGTTGCATCCGTGCTGACGCAGGTAATCCATCGCTGCCTCCGATTCGATCCCTTCCGCAACCACATCCAGGTCGAGCGTTCTGGCCAGGGCAATGACCGCTTTGGTGATTGCACGGCTGGCGTTGTCATGTTCGAGTCGCTGCACGAATGATTTGTCGATCTTGATCTTGTTGATCGGCAGGCGCGACAGATAGTTCAGGCTGGAATAGCCGGTGCCGAAGTCATCCAGCGAGATTTTCACGCCAAGCGCTTTCAGGTGCACCAGGACCTCCACGGCGCGCTCCAGGTTTTCCATCAAGGCGGTTTCCGTCAGCTCCACTTGCAATGCCGCCGCGTCCACCTCGCAATCGCCCATCGCTTGCTTGAACTGTTCGGCAAAGTCCTTGTGCCGGAACTGCACTGCCGATACGTTGACCGCAATGGGGATCGCCGGCAGTCCATGTTCCAGCCACTCCTTGTGCTGGCGGCAGGCCTTCTTGATGACCCAATCGCCCAGGCGCACGATGTGTCCGGTCGTTTCCGCGATGGGAACAAATTGATCCGGGCCGATATCGGAGTAGGGCCATCGGATCAACGCCTCGACGCCGATCAGCTCGCCCGTGCCGGTGTCGATCACCGGCTGGTAGTAGAGACTGAATGACTCTTCGCTCAGGGCGGATTTCAGCTGCTCCTCGATCTTCGTCAGCTGCTGGGCACGCGCGGCCAGTTCCCTGGAATAGAACTGGATGTTGTTGCGGCCAGCAAGCTTTGCCTGGTACATGGCCGAATCGGCATTGTTGACCAGCGTGTCCAGATCTTCCCCGTCACGCGGAAAGAGGCTGATGCCGATCGAGGCTGAGATCGAGCACACCAGGCCGCTGACCTCGTAAGGCTGGTCCAGGCAATGCAGCAAATGGCGCGCCACGTCACCGGCATTCTTGTCATTCTCGATTTTCGGCAGCAGGACGAGGAATTCATCGCCGCCAAGCCGAAAGATCATGTCGTCGGCCCGGGTGCAGTGGGCCATGCGCCGGGCGACCTCGCGCAAGACCTCATCGCCGACTTCATGGCCGTGGCTATCGTTGACCAGCTTGAAGCGATCGAGGTCGACGAACAGGATGCCGCTATGATGCTGGGCACGCCTTGCCCGGGCAAAGATATGCTTCGCATAGTCGAACAGCAGGCTGCGATTGGGCAAGCCGGTCAGCGGGTCGTGCAGCGCCGTCTGCCGCACACGCTCCTCTGCTTCCTTGCGCTCGCTGATGTCGAGCACGAATGCCACCAGGTTCCTGCCCGTTCCGACCGCGGCAAATGCCAGCAAAACGGGAATCCGCGTTCCGTCTGTGCGAATGTATTCTTTCTCGAAGACGTCAGAGACGCCATGCGCGAACGCCTGTTCCATCGCCTTCTGGTCGGCGGCGAGATATTCCGGTGCGGTGAGGCGGTCCCACCGTACCCGGCCTGCCGCAAGATCGTCCCGGGAAAGGCCCACGATGCGCAGGTAGGCGGCATTGGCCTCCAGCACTTCGCCGGATGAGGCGCGCCTGACCATGCCGATCGGACTGGCGTCAAAGAGCAGGCGCAGCTCGCGCTCGTTTTCGCGCAGCGTGACTTCCGCTCGTCGTTTGTCGGAGATGTCCAGCACCGTACCGATAAAGCGCACCGGCCTTTCCTCGTCGTCGAAGAATACCTGGCCGCGCGCCTCGATGATGCGCTCCACCCCATTGTCATGGCGAATGATCCGGTACTCCAGGGACACGCGGGCGCTTGCCGGACTGCGCAACGCCTGCTGGATCACCGCATCCACACGCTCCTTGTCCGCCGGGTGGAGTACGTCAATGAAATCGCCATAATCGACCGGCGCATCCACCGGCAGGCCGAAGAGGCGTTTCATTTCGGGATTCCAGTGCATGTTCCCCGACTGTGGGGCGTAGTCGTACATGCCGAGGCCGGTGGCCTGGATGGCGACTTCAAAATTTTCCTTGCTTCGCTGCAGCTCGACCTCGGCCCGCCGGCGGTCGTTAATGTCCTTGATGACCGCAATGAAGTAGTGCGGGGCGCCAAAACCATCGCGGACAAGCGAGGCGTTCAGATTGATCCAGATGCACTCGCCATTCTTCCGGATATAGCGCTTGTCCAGCGAGTAGGATTGAATACTCCCGGCTAGCAGCGCATACATCAGCTTCAGGTCGGCATCGAGATCGTCAGGATGCGTGATGTCCTGAAACGTCAGGCTTGCCATTTCCTCTTTCGCATAACCGACGATCTCGCACAGTTGCTGGTTCACGCGTAGCCACTTGCCGTTTGGCCCGACATGGGCGATGCCGACGGAAGCCTGTTCAAACGTCGCCTTGAATTCCTTGTTTGCCTGTTCCAGCTCGGCAGTACGTTCCTTGACCCGCTGCTCAAGCTCTTTGGACAATGCGCGCAGTTCATCTTCGGCAGTCTGGCGAAGCGTCATGTCGCGCACCGCGGCAACCACCATCCTTTCCCCGGCGACATCGAGCGGATTCAAGCTGATTTCAACCGGAAATTCGGAACCGTCGGCACGCAAGCCTAGCAGGTCGGTTCTTCCGCTTCCCATCGATCTTGCCGCGGGGCGCAGCGCAAACTGGTGGCGCTGCGCAATATGACGGGCATGGAATCGTTGCGGAATCAGCTTTTCCACGGGGATGCCGATCATCTGCTGTCGGCCATAGCCGAACAGGCGTTCGGCGGTTGCATTTGCCATGTCGATGGTGCCGTCGCTACGCATGAGCAGCGTCGCGTCCGGCGCGGCATCGAGCAAGGCGCCGAAGCGCTGTTCATTAGCGCGAAGCAGCGTCACATCCCGCACGACGACAGCGGCGAAAAGCGGCTTGTGCTGGGTATCGAAGATCGGGTTGAAGGCCAGTTCGTAGGTCTTGCGAAGCAGGTGTTCATCCCCGAAGTCCTCGACGACACGGAACGCTTCGCCGGCAAGTGCCCTGCGGCAAAGCGCAGTGACCTTGTCACGGTCGCGCGTCAGGTGGGCCAGCACCTCGTCCAGGCGTTGCCCCGAGTGCAGCCTGATGCCGAAGACCAATTCGAACTCGTGCAAAAAATGCGCGTTGACCCCCACCAGCCGCAATTCCGAATCGACCGCGGCGATCAAATCATTGCTGTTTTGCAGCAAGGAGTTCGTAAAGGAAAACAGGGCGTTATCGGCATTCTTCGTGCTGGTTTCCTGCGCGTCTTGCGCCGATTGGTCTGATGAAGGCTGTTCCATGACTGCCACCTGTGCAATTGGGCTGGCATCCTTCGGTGACAGCTCGGGCAGTTAAGACACTGTCACAAATGCAAGGTTCACCGCATGGCAAGGCGTTGCGTTCTCCGTGGCAAGAAAGCGCACTGCTTGTCGCCTTGCATCAGCGTATCTTCCACACCCGGATGTAGTTGATCTCGAATGCGTTGGTCTTTCCTTCCGGCGTCGTGGCGTCCGGTGTGCCGCTCGCGCTGCCGAACCACAGGCTGAGGACGGGATACATGGGATCCTTGAAGCGCGCGTTGACGCTGTAGACCTGGCGACCGTCGAAGTAGAAGGTGAGCTTCGTGTTGTCCCATCGCACGCCGTACTTGTGGAAGGCAGCCGAAAGGTCGGGCGTTTGCACGGCGGCAGAGCCGGCAAGCGACGTTGCGTCGCGCCACACGGCGATGCCGTACGCGGTCGGGTGCAGGCTCGCATCCGACCAGCCGGAAGACGGGCCGCCGCCGGGGTAAGCTTCCAGGACATCGATTTCCGGCCGCCGCGTGCCGATGTGGTTGAACAGCCAGAACGCCGGCCATGGACCTTTTCCATAAGGCAGCTTCGCTTCGATTTCGAAGAACCCGTTGGTCTGGGAAAAACGGCCATCGGTATCGAGCGAGCGGTTGAAGAAATTGCCGTTGGCATCACGCATGGGCCAAATCTTGAGAACGCCGTTTTCCACAGTGTAATTGATGGTCGGACTCGCACTCTCGTACCACATGCGGTCGTTCCACACGCTTCGGTTCAGCGTGTTGAACTCGTCCGAAAACGTCAGCGTATATCCTGATGCGGGTTGCCCGGCCGGGGCGACCTGCGCCAGGCAGGCCGCGTGCATGCCCAGCGCGGCGACACCCAGCCAGGCGCCCATCCATTGTGCATGCATGGTCTTCTCCTCAGCGGGGTGTGAACGGATTGCTGGAGACAGCAGCTGCGCTCTGCCGCTCGCGCTGGACCGCGAGCAAGTCGGTCACATAGAGACGGCAGGCGGTTGCCGTGCGTGCGGCGAGGCATGCCTGCCTCGCGCCGGCGAAGCCGTGCGAAAGCGGAAAGATCGCCGCTCCGGGCGGATCGAATGCCGATACGACTGAACGGAATCGTGCGCCGTCGCTTTCCTGAAGCAACCGGCTCAACTGCGTATCGTCGAGATCCAGCAACTGTTGCAACGCCTGGGGATCGCGATCAGGGAGGGTATCGAAAGGATCGCGCTCCTGGGCGCCGAGTGGCAAACAGGTCAGTGCCATCAGAAGCGGGGCTGCGATGCCCGCGCGCAAACCAAAAGCGTTCATGGCATGCGTCTCCTTGTGGTGGCGGTGTGCCGGGGCGCCGCGTGTTCCCGCATGGAGCAAAGCGACCAGGCCGGCTCGGCAAGCACCGCATGCAAGTGCCGACGAGGTCCTCATTGTGAGCGCCGACATGCCGGCGGCTCTGATGCATGTCAAACCCCGATGCGTGACGCGCATGGCGACGGTGCCGACCTGCATCCGTGATCCGGAAGCAATCTTGCGCTAAGGCTCTATCGTTCGTTTTCCCCGCAAGGACAACCAGACGCCCGCCAGTGCAATGACGATCGCCACAAGTTCCTTGCCGCCAAACGGTTCGTCCAGCGCAATGGCTGCCGCGAGGACGCCGACCACGGGCGTGAGCAAGGTCGAGAGCGAGGCCGTCTCCGGCGCGAGACGGCGAAGCGCCGCGAACCAGGTGACGTAGCATAGTCCCATCGGAACGGCGGTCATGTAGGCCATGAGCATCCATCCGCGCGAGGAGAGTGCGGAGAGATCAGGGTGTTCGGCGAACCAGCCGAATGCCACCATGGGGAGGCACCCGATCAGCAGCTGCCAGGTCACGGAAGCAAGCGGCGGCAGTACAGGCGGTTTCAGGAGGACATTCCCAAGGGCGAACAGCATGGCTGCCGCAAGCGCGAAGAGAAGGCCGGGGATCTGGTCGGTACGAATGGCCATCTCCTGCCCGCTGAACAGCAGGGTGAGGCCGATAAAACACAGGACGAGTCCCAGCATGCCCTTGAGAGCCGGGCGCTTGCCGAGGATGAGCCATGCAAGCAGGATCACCCAGACCGGCATGGTATAGACCAGCAATGCGGCCTGGCCGGCCTTCAGCCAGCGCAGTGCAAGCGTGGAAAAGCCCATCCAGGCGAACACATTGACAAAGGCGCTCGTCGCCAGCCGTGCAGCCTGACCGGCGGGAACGTGCAGGCTTTGACCTGCGAGACGCGCGGCAAGTCCGATCACGATGGCCGCCGTCACGCCCGCCGTGCCGCGCGCAAACAGCGGCGGCCATTCGGTGAGCAGCATCTTCATCGCCGGCCAGTTCAGTCCCCAGCCGACGGAGGTCACGATCAGGCAAAGCATCCCTGTCGCCTGCGCGCCAGGCGCGGCTGCAGGAATCCATCGCTTCACACTGAAACGCGACATGCGCGCGTCACCTCATGCCGCCACTTTCGCGGCGCGCTTTTCAACAAACTCGGACAGCCGCACCTGCACTTCCGGGCTGGTCTGCACCAGGGCCGCGAGAAGCGATTCGGTGAACAAGCCATCGCTTGCCGACATGTCCCAGATCTTGTTGATGCCGGCGACAATGGAGTAGTTCGAGAGCGGGGCATTCGCGGCGATCTTGTGCGCGAGCGACATTGCCTGCGCCAGCGCGTCACTCGGTTCCGTCAGATAGTTCAGCAGGCCGATTTGCATGCCCTCTTCGGCACGCATGACGCGACCTGTCAGCATCAGCTCGATCATCCTGTTCGGCGTGATCAACCGCGCCACCCGCACCGTCGCACCGCCGCCGGTGAAGATGCCCCACTGTCCTTCCGGCAGGGCAAAGTAGGTCGTCCTGTCGCCGACGCGAATGTGCGCCGCACCCGCCAGCTCCAGTCCGCCGCCGACCACGGCCCCCTGCAACGCGGCCACGACCGGTATGCCACCGTGCTGTATCCGGTCAAATGCCCGATGCCAGCCCTGGCAGACGCGCATGAACTCGGCGGGGCTGCGTTGTTTGGCATGGTGCTCGCGCAGGTCGAGCCCGGCGCAGAAATGCGGCCCCCTGGCTGCCAGGACGATCGCGCGCGCGCCGGCGGGCGGATGGGCAAAAAAATGTTCAATCTCGGCGATGGCGTGTTCGTCCAATGCATTGCGCCGCTCGCTGCGATTGAGCGTGACGACGGCGACAGCGTCTTCCATGCGCGTTTCGAGGATGGGATGGGTCATCGTTCTATCTCCAGAGTGGAATTGCCGATTGCCAAAGCGCGCCATCTCCTTCCGCCTCGTGGCGGAGTGATCGGCTGCTGCGTAAGAGGAGGTGCAGGGAAAGTGTAGGTCCTCCACTGCAGCGAGGTGCGCCGATCGCGCCAACGTATATGCAAAACGCGCCATAATGGCATATGCCCAAAGCCCCGCCAAAAGCAGCCGTTACCGTTTCCGCGCATTTCCTGCGCGCGATGCTGGCATCCCTGGAAGTTCAGCGCGGCACCAGTGCGGCGCACGCGGCAATGCTGGACGCCAACATATCGCCGGCCCTGCTGGATGAACCCGAGGCGCGCATCACGCGTCCGCAATTCGTCGCGCTCTACAAGAGCGTCGCTGCTGCGCTGGACGACGAAATGCTGGGCTTGTGGTCGAGGCCGATCCGGGGCGGCACCTTGAAATACCTGATGCTCAGCTTGCTGGATGCGCCGACCGTCCTGATTGCGCTGAACCGTTTTGTCCGATTCTGGAATCTGCTGCTCGACGACTACCGCTTGCATATGTCCCGTCGCAATGAATGGGTCAGGATTGCCCTGGTAAGGCGCGGCGCGGACGTGCCGGTGAAACTCCTCGGCCATGAGCTGATGATGAAGCTGGCGCACGGCATCGCCTCCTGGCTCCTGGGCAGGGAGATTGGCGTCCTGCGCGTCGACCTTGCGTTTTCGCGGCCCCGGCATGCCGACGACTATGTCTATCTCTACCCGTCGGAGATCTGTTTCGATGCGAGCGAAAGCAGCATCTTTCTTGCCGGGCACGATTGCGCATCTTCCTTCAAGCGCGAGAAGCATCAGTTGTGGTCATTCCTGAAGAGAGCGCCGGAGGATTGGGCCTTCCGTTCGTTCCACCGTGGTTCGGTGAGCGCCAGCGCGCGCGAATATCTCGAGCAAAGGCTCGACGGCACGCCCACTGTCCGGCACCTCGCCGATTACATGCATCTCTCTGTCCGTACATTGAACAGGAAGTTCGCGGCCGAAGGGACGCACTTCCAGCAGGTGAAGAATGCAGTGCGGCGCGACGTGGCGATTCATCGCCTCATGCATTCGAACGTCCCGATCGGAAACCTGGCCCTGGAACTGGGCTATGGCAACCCCGCGGCGTTTTGCCGTGCTTTCAGGGAATGGACCGGCAGCACGCCGCAAGCGTATCGACAGGGAGCGCGTCCACGTTGAGTCGTCGCTTGCGGTCGGGCTTCGCTGTTCTCCTACAGCGACTTCAGGAACTCGACAAGATCACGCTTCTCCTGGTCCGTCAGCGCGAGCTGCTTGACGCGGTTGTAGTGCTCGACGACATCGAGCAAGGTGCCGAAACGGCCATCGTGGTAGAAGCCGGGCTTCTGATGCGTCCACAGGCCCGCGAGCGGCGCGGTGCGATATTTTTCCGTCGGGGACCGTTCTGCCTGGAAGGCATCAATGCCGATTTCAGTCGCCGTGTGCAAGTTGTCGCCGGGCTCGGTGTAAAGCGGCGGTACGTGGCACGTCGCGCATTTCGCCCTGCCTGAAAATACCTGTTGCCCGCGCGCGGCCGCGGCGGCATCGAAGCTGCCTTGCGGTGGTTTGGGCGCAGCAAGGGACAGTTGATACGCGTGCAGTGCCGGCAATTTTTCGGTGACCAGGTCGGGCGTGTTCCGCACGTTGCCCGTACCTGCCCTGGCGGCGACGGGATAGCGCGCGGCGTTGTTCAGGCGCTCATCGAAAAACGTGCCCGAGCCGTGCATCTCGGTGACGGCAACATAGGCATTCCAGTAGGGGACAGACCCCATGCCTGTCCAGGTATGCAGGTTGACGCCCGCGAGACCGAATGCGGGCGGTATCACCGTTCCCGCCTGTCCTCCATCCGGACGGAAAGCCTTGCCGTCCTTGTCGAGCAGCGCATCGAACCGGCCTGGTCCCCAACTCGCCAGCACTTTCTTCACGGTTGCTTCATCCACTCCCAGCAGGTCGGTGTAGGGCCTGAGGTTGGGCGCCAGGGAAATGATCTTGCCGATATCCAGGTCCCGGTTGGCCCAGCCGTCGAGCCGCTTGCCGATGCCGGGAGCAAACGAATCGTCCACCGTGGAATGGCACAAGGCGCATTGCACACCCATCGACCTGAGGTTGCCGCTGGAATCGAACAGGCCTTTGACCCCAACCACGGCGTCCAGCCGCAGCAGCGCCACGGTCGTCGTCGGGTCATCGAGATTGACTTTGCCTTGACTGATCTGTTGCTGCAGTTCCGCGGGCAACGCTTCGGCGTCCACCTTGAGACCAACCGCGAGTGCGGTTTTCGGACTCACACCGGGGCCGACACCGCCGTTGTTCTGGCCCGCAATGGCCTGGTGCAGTCGCAGCGTGTCTCCCCAGAATGCTTCGTCGCCGAAGGTGTCGAAGCGGAAGATCTGCCGTCCGTCGGCGATTTGCTTTTGGATGTCGCTACCCGGTGTTGCTCCCATGCCGGGACTGGCCGGCCGGGCATCCGAATTACTGTAGGCGGCGCCGGAAAAGGCCAGCATGACGGCGCTTGCCGTTGCGATACCTGCGAGCACCAGGCAATACGTTATCCGCGTTAGCTTCATTTTGGATCTCCTCGTTGTGGAAGACTCCCTGCCATCACTGTTGACCGCGCGCCGGTTACGATGACCGACGGTACTACGACATTAGATGAATGCGGGCGAGCCGCCGTTCCGGCGTCATCCATCCAGTTATAATTCCGGCCCCGCGCATACCCGGGTGCATCAACAGGACTACAACCATGGCCAGGAACATCGAAATCAAGGCGCGCATCGACAGCGTCACCGCGCTCTCGGAAAAGGTCTCGCCTTTCGCGACAGAAGCGCCAAAAGAGATTCTGCAAGACGACACGTTTTTCAGATGCGAAGAAGGCCGTTTGAAACTGCGGGAGTTTGCCGATGGGATCGGGCAACTGATTTTTTATCGGCGCGCGAATGAACAAGGGCCCAAGGAGTCCTTCTACGTATTGTCAGAAACGGATGCGCCCGGTTCACTCAGGGAAGTCTTGTCACTCGCCTGCGGACAACTTGGCCGCGTGAAAAAGCGGCGGCTGCTTTATATGGTCGGCAGGACACGCGTCCACCTGGACATAGTGGAAGGACTCGGGGAGTTCATGGAACTGGAGGTGGTGCTGGAGGAAGGTGAATCGACAGCGGCTGGCATGGAGGAGGCCGCTTCATTGATGCAGCGGCTGGGAATCCAGGATTCCCAGCTCGTTGAAGGCGCTTATTTCGATTTGCTTGACGGGCGCCGCCGCGATTAACGAGGCGAACCCGGTCAGGACAGAATCAACGGCACTGCTTATTGCTCGCGAACGAGCATCAGGGAGGTCGTGGCAATACGCACCAGGTTCTCTGCCACGCTGCCGACCAGCAGGCGTTCGACGCCGCGCCGGCCGTGCGTGCCGACCACGACGAGGTCGGCATTCCACTGGCCGGCTGCCTCGGCAATCATCTCCGCCACCCGGCGCGACGAGGGCGGGATCAGCATGTGCTCGGCCGTGCAGCCTGCAGTAGCGGCCTTCGCCACCGCCTGCTGCAGTAGCGTGGTGCTGGCCGCGCGCATTTCATCCTTGACCTTGTCGACGTCGATGTAGGAGCCGAGGCCCATTCCATGCTGCGTCAACGGTCCTTCGTCCGTAGCGGTCGCGACGCACAGGGCCGCGCCAAGGGCGCTGGCCAGGTTGATGGCTTCGTCCAGCGCCTTTTGCGAGGTGGAGCTGTCGTCGATCGCGACAAAAATACGTTTGTACATCGTTTTCTCCTGAGTTATTTGACCATGGCGGTGAACGGCCACACGTATGCCTGCAGCGTCACGAACAGGCCGACGAGGGCAGCCAGCGCGATCGAGTGGAAGAACACGTAGCGGAGGATGTCGCCTTCATGGTTGAACCAGCGCGTCGCCGTGGATGCCACGACGATGGATTGCGCATCGATCATCTTGCCCATCACGCCGCCGGAACTGTTGGCCGCGCCCATCAGGTTGGGCGACAAGCCGAGCTGTTCCGCTGCGACACGTTGCATGCCGCCGAACAGCACGTTCGACGCGGTGTCCGAACCGGTCATCGCCACGCCGATCCAGCCCATCAGGGTGCCGAAGAACGGATACAGCACGCCGGTATTGGCGAATGCCAGGCCGAGCGTGGTGTCGGTGCCGGAGAAGCGCGTCAGCGTACCCAGCGCCAGCATCAGCACGATGGTGATGAGCGAATAGCGCACCAGCCAGAAGGTGCGGGCGAAGGTGCGGACGATTTCGGTGGGCTTGTATTTCATGACCAGTGCGCCGACGATGGCGGCCAGCAAGATGCCGGTGCCGGTGGCCGAGAGCAGGTTGAGTACGTAGACCGCGGCTTCCGGGTGCGGTTTCGGCACGACCGGCGGCATTTTCATGATCAGGTTGTTCAGGCCTTCAATGGGGAACTTCGGTGCGTAGAGGTTGTTCAGGAAGGTCTTCACCGACGGCAAGCCCCAGATGAACACGAACACGGTCAGGATGGTCCAGGGCGTCCAGGCACGGATCAGCTCAGCGCGGGAGTAGGTGACGACCGGTTCAGCCGGCTTGGCTTCGCCGCTGTCGTGCTCATGGCCTTTCAGGGTCGGCGAGGTCCAGATTTTCTTGGGCTGCCACACGCGCAGGAACAGGATCAGCGAAATCATCGAGACGATCGCGGCGATGATGTCGACCAGTTCCGGGCCAATGAAGTTGGAGACCAGGTACTGCGGAATGGCGAACGACAGGCCGGTCACGAGGATGGCGGGCCAGATTTCCATCATCGCCTTGCGGCCGGCAAACGCCCAGATCAGCCAGAACGGTACCAGCACCGAGAAGAAGGGCAGCTGTCGGCCGATCATCGCGGTCACTTCCATCAGGTCGTAGCCGTGCACCTTCGCGAGGGTGATGACCGGCGTGCCGAGCGCGCCGAAGGCGACCGGCGCGGTGTTGGCGATCAGGCTCAGGCCGGATGCGGCCAGCGGCGAGAAGCCGAGGCCGATCAGGATGCCGGCGGTCACCGCCACCGGAGTGCCGAAGCCTGCCGCGCCTTCAAAGAATGCGCCGAAGCAAAAGGCGATCAGCAGCAGTTGCAGGCGGCGGTCGTCGGTAATGCCCGAGAGCGAGGCTTGCAGGACCTTGAAGCTGCCGTTCTGTTCGGCGAGCTGCTGCAGGAAAATAATATTGAGGACGATCCAGCCGATCGGCAGCAGGCCGGTGAAGCCGCCGAACATGGCTGCCTTGCCCGCCATGCCAATCGGCATGCCGTAGGCGAACACCGCGACGATCACGGCGGCGATCAGGCCGAGGCCCGCCGCGATGTGTGCCTTGATATGCAAGAAGCCCAGTGCCACCAGCATGACCACCACCGGTATTGCCGCCAGCAGGGTCGAGATGATCATGTTCCCGAACGGGTCGTAAATCTGTTGCCAAATCATAGTAGTCTCTTCCAACATCCAATCAATTGAAAAGTGAAGCGCAAGTCTTCTGCCTGACGCTTCACGCTGAAAAACCGGTATTGCCTCAGCAATGCATCGCGACCTCCTCCCGGCTGCATTCTTCGAGCAGGTAAGCAATGGAGCGATAGGGACGCCCGGTCTCGGCGGTCAGTCCGATTTCGCAAGTGCGATTGGTGGACACGCCCTCGCAGCAATTCGATGGCAGCGCATCATGGATCTTGCGCAGCGCGTGCGCATTCAGCTCCGGCACGACAAAACCGCGATCGCCGCCGAAGCCGCAGCAGGTCACGCCGGCCGGCTCGACGACCTGTTCGACGCAGGCCTCGATCACGCGACGCAACTTGGCGTCCGATGCGGTACGGCGCACGCTGCAGTTGATATGCAGGGCGATCGGGCCGGGCTTGCGGGTGATACGCAGGCGAGGCAGCAAGGCATCGTGTGCGAACTCATGGAAGTCGTACAACTTGAGACGCGCATCGAGCTGCTTTTGCATGCGCACCGAGCACGCGCTGGCATCCATGATGATCGGGTAGAAGCCGCCCTGGCCGTCGTCGGCCGCTTTCAACAGCGCCTTGGTCACGGCACTTGCCATGTCGTCGGCTTCCCTGGACATGCCCTTGCTCGCCAGCGCCTGGCCACAGCAAAGACTGTCGAATCCTTCCGGCAGGCGCGGCGCATACCCCGCGCGCACCAGCAATTCCATGATGACTTCGGGCTGCGTCGCTTCTCCCGTCGAGTTGGCGCCGAAAATACGGCCGCCGCACGCAGGGAAATAGACGACCGGATCGCCCGTTCCCCGATATGGATTGGGTGCCTTGCCCGCTTGCGGCATGCCGCGCTTCCACATGCCTCCCGTGGCGTGCCCAAGGAAGGGGGCGCCGACGATGCCTGACGCAACCTGGCCGGCGCGCAGGCCAAGGCGCGACAGTGCGGTGACCGAGCCGAAATGATGGCTCGTCCATTCACCGACCTTGCGGGACGTGGCGCCCAATTTGCGGCCGCGCAGCAGGCGCGTCAGTTCGCCCGTATCAATGCCGACGGGGCAGGCGGTGGAACACATGCCGCAGCCGGCACAGGTATCGAGGCCCAAGTAGGCGAAGTCAGCCTCGGCCTGGGTCGCGTGCTCGCCGGCTGCCGCGCGTTGCGACAGGTCGCGCCAGCTGACGATGCGCTGGCGCGGCGACAGCGTGAGGCGGTGCGACGGGCAAACGGGTTCGCAGAAGCCGCATTCGATGCAGCGGTCGACGATGTCCTCGGCGGCCGGCATCGGCTTGAGGTGCTTCAGATGCGCCTGTGCATCGTCGTTGAGAATGACGCCGGGATTCAGCAAATTCTGCGGATCGAAAAGCTGCTTGATGCGGCGCATGAGATCGGTCGCCTGCTTGCCCCATTCCTTCTCGACGAAGGGCGCCATGTTGCGGCCGGTACCGTGCTCGGCCTTGAGCGAACCGTCGTACTTGTCGACGACCAGCTCGCACACATCGTCCATGAAGCGCGCGTAACGGTCCACCTCCGCCTGGTCGGAAAAATCCTGGGTGAACACGAAATGCAGGTTGCCCTCCAGCGCATGGCCGAAGATGATGCCCTCGCTGTAACCATGGCGGCGCATCAGCGCCTGCAGGTCAACGGTTGCCGCAGCAAGCGATTCGACCGGAAAGGCCACGTCCTCGATGATGACGGTGGTGCCGGCGCGACGCACCGCACCGACCGAGGGGAAGGTGCCCTTGCGCACTTTCCAGTACATGTCGCAGGTGGCCGGGTCGGTGGAGAACGCCGGCGCGCCGATCGTATCGATGCCTGTCATCGCGGCAAGCGCCGCGTCGATGCGTTGCTGCAGGACGGGAACGGTATCGGCACGCACCTCGATCAGCAGCGCGGCGGCATCGCTGTCCAGGCTGCGTATGACGGCAGGCAAACCCGGCTTGTTTTCCACCGAGCGCAGTGCGGGGCGGTCGAGCAGTTCGACCGCCGACACCGATTCCTGCTTCAGGCGAATCACGGCCTGGCAGGCTGCTTCGATGGTCGGGAAGAACACCAGCGCGCTCGCTTTGTTCGTCGCTTCGGGGACGGTATTGAGCGTGATGCGCGAGATGAAGCCCAGCGTGCCCTCGGAGCCGATCATCAGGTGCGCGAGGATATCGATCGGGTCTTCGAAATCGACCAGCGCGTTCAGGCTGTAACCGGTCGTGTTCTTGATCTTGTATTTGTGGCGGATGCGGGCGGCCAGCTTCTCATCGGCACGGGTGGCGGCGCCAAGCTGTGCCAGCTCGGTGAGCAGTGCGGCATGGCTTTTCCGGAAAGCGGCGACGCTTGCCGCATCCTCGGTGTCGAGCAGGGTGCCATCAGCCAGCGTGACGCGCATGCCGGCCAGCGTGCGGTAGCTGTTCTGCGCGGTGCCGCAGCACATCCCCGAGGCGTTGTTGGCGGCGATGCCGCCGATCTTGCAGGCATTGATGGAAGCCGGGTCGGGGCCGATCTTGCGTCCGTGCGGCGCGAGCCGTGCATTGACTTCGCCACCGGTGATGCCGGGCCCCAGGCGCACCGTCCCCGCGCCAGGCGCAATTTCACAACCGGCAAATCCTTCGCCGATCAGCGCCAGCACACTGTCCGTCACTGCCTGCCCTGACAGGCTGGTGCCGGCGGCCCGGAACGTCACCGTGCGGGCATGGGCTTGCGCTGTCTGCAGCAGGGACCGCACCTCTTCCTCGGATTCGACCACGGCAACCACCTCCGGCGTCATCCGGTAAAAGCTGGCGTCCGTGCCATACGCCAGGCGGCGCAGGTCGTCCGTGATGACTTGGCGGGCGGGCAGGATGCGGCTCAGTGCTTGAATCAATGGATTCACGGTCGTTCTCTTCAGTCGGTTGCTCGGGTACTGCGGCGCGTGCACGGCGGCGTGCCACGGGGGAGGAGGTGCGCGATGCAATGCGTATCGCGGTCTCCACATTATTTTTTTTTGCAATGAATGCGCGTATGCTCGGCCCGGCTAAAATAAACGTCAAATTGGTCAGACCAATTTTCTGTGGCCAGCAGGCGACATGATTTTCGGGAGAGTGCGATGGTGCGAAGCAGGGTTGCCGATCAGGCAAGGCGCGCGATAGAGGTGCGTTTGCTCGACGGCTTGTGGGGCGCGGGAACGCGGCTGCCGGCCGAGCGCGAACTCGCGGAGATGCTGGGCGTATCGCGTGCCTCCCTGCGTGAGGCCGTGGCGTCCCTGAAGGCGCGCGGCATGCTCGAGAGCCGGCGCGGCAGCGGTGTGTTCGTGACCGAACGCCTGCAGGCCAACATCGTCTCGCCATGGCGCCAGCTGGTCGCGGAGCATCCCGACCTGCGTTGGGACACACTGGAGTTCCGGCGCGAACTGGAAGGGGCCGCCGCTTACTATGCGGCGCTCCGCGCGACGGAGGTCGACCTGGCCAGGATAGAAAGCGTGTTCACGCGATTGTGCGAGGCCTACGAGAAAGGAGAGCGCGCAGCGGAGATCAGCGCCGACGCCGATTTCCACGAAGCGATCGCCGAAGCCTCACACAACAGCATGTTCCGTTTCCTGCACGCGGGCATTGTGCGGATGCTGCGCGAGCATATCTCGCTGAACCTGATCGGCATGCATGACGCCGCCGTGGACTTGCGCCACCAGCATCAGGCAATCTGGGATGCGATCCGCTTCGGGCAGCCTGACGAGGCGCGCACGGCGATGCAGGTCCATATGGACTTCACGCGGTCGGAACTGGTGCGGCACGCAAATGCGTCGGAGGGGCCGCGAGATGCCTAGCTTCAGCTAGTCGGATGGAACCTCGGGCAATTGAAATTTCGGGACTACAGATTCCCATCTGTAGTCCCTTTTTGTCGCGCCGGCTCGGTTGCTTAACGCAGTGCGATGGCGACGATATCGGAAGTGAAGGTCAGTCCGGGAATGACGGCGCAGCTACCCAGCCTGCCATCGGTCGCACCGATGCTGCACTTGACGATGGAGTTGCCGGCGGCGGTTGACGAGGAATCGGTGATGTACGCGAAGTTGCCCTGTACCGCAATGTTCCTCGGCGTGATGCCGGGCAGTCCCGCAAGCGGCGTGGTCTCGGCGCAGGCGGTCATCGTGTTGGCGGTGCTGTTGAAGGAGCACTGCACGACCTTGTTCGCATAACGCGTCAGCGCATAGGCGAAGGGCGCCTTGATCGCGAGCGAAGCCGGCGAGTCGAGCGTCGTCTCATCGATGCGCAGTGCCGTCGCGAAGCTCGCGTCCGTCACGGCAGTGGACGTTGCGGACAACGCGCCCGTGGCGGCGTCCACATTCCAGGACAGGATGGAGCCGGGCGTCGCGCCTGCTCCTGCGTTCACGACATACATCCGGTTGTCGGACGCGACCACATCCGCTGCCACGACGCTGGCGGGGAAGGCAACGCTGCTCGGATCGGCGCCGCATGCGCCAGCGAAGCTGCTCGGACATTTCAGGAGCTGCTGCTCCTTCAGTGCATAGCCGCTGTTGGCGGTGGCAACCAGCTTGGACGCGAAGTCGGTCTCCGTCGAGACACCCGGCGAGGCGTCGGCGCAGCTCGAGAGCGTGCCGTCGGCGCCCACCGTGCACCTCAGCACCGAATACTGGATGCCGGTGCTCGTCGCCGTTTTCGGCGCGGTCTGGTTGAGGATGAAGGCCGACGAACCGGAGAAGGCAATGGAGATCGGGTTGTTCACGGTCGGCATGCCGGTAGAGCTGCATGCCGTGAGGTCGCCACTGGCGTTGATCGTGCACTTCAGGATGCTGCCGCCGGTATAGGCGGTGCCTGCCGCCGTGCTGGACGCATTGGTGGCGGCCTGGACGACATAGGCGACCGACGCGTTCGTGGGCGTTGTCGGTGTGGTCGGTGTCGTGGGTGTGGTCGGCGTCGTCGGAGTAGTGCCAGTCGATGGCGTTGTCGGCTGCGTTGCCGGCGGCGTTTGCGTGCTCGTGTCGGCGACCGTATCGCCACCACCGCCTCCGCAAGCGGCCAGTACGGCGATACTTGTTCCCAAAGCAGCGAGCGAGATGACCTTCTTCGTGCGCATATGAATTCCCTCCCTTGTGCGAATGAAATGCAATCGATGAAACGCGGCCCGTGAGGCCCGAAACAATTGTTGCGCCAGCGTGGTGCAGCGCCTTTGTCGGAGGTCATCCGGTGATGCAGCGAAATATTGCGGAAGATCATAAGTGCGCGACAAACTCTCGGTGAGCGGTCGCATGGATGGGCTTCTATTGAAAACCGGCAACGGTTTTGCCGTTTGCATCGCATTAGCGCAGCGTGCGGTTTTTTAACGCACAATGGGTGTTGCATTCTTTTCCACTCATGGAGAACGAACATGATCGCCAAGAACACGGTTTGCCTCTGGTTCAACGGCGCGGCAGAAGAAGCCGCGCAGTTCTATGCAAAGACCTTTCCCGACAGCGCCGTCGGCGCTGTCCACCGCGCGCCCGGGGACTATCCCGCCGGCAAGGAGGGCGACGTGCTGACGGTTGAATTCACGGTGATGGGCATTCCGTGCCTTGGCCTCAACGGCGGCCCGGAGTTCACGCACGATGAGGCTTTCTCCTTCCAGGTCGCGACTGACGATCAGGAGGAAACCGATCGCCTCTGGAATGCGATCGTTGGAAATGGCGGCAAGGAAAGTGCATGCGGCTGGTGCAAGGACAAGTGGGGGCTGTCCTGGCAGATCACGCCGCGCGCGCTGATTGCCGCGGTCACCGATCCTGACCGGGCGGCGGCAAAGCGCGCATTCGACGCGATGATGCAGATGGGGAAGATTGATATTGCCGCGATTGAAGCCGCGCGGCGCGGTTGATGTGGCTTGATTGAACGCGCGAGCCGGACTTGCGGACGCAGTCCGGCTCGCCGGCGCTTATTGCTCCTCATCCTTCCGCAAGGACAGCAATGCGTGCAGCAGAATCGCACCGAAGGTTGCGGTCCCGATGCCGCCGAGCGCGAACTGGCCCAGCTTCAGCGTAAAGTCACCGGCGCCCAGCACCAGCGTCACCGCTGCGACGATCAGGTTGCGGTTGTTCGCGAAATCCACCTTGTTCTCCACCCAGATGCGCGCGCCGGCAACCGCGATCAGGCCGAACACGACGATCGACACGCCGCCGAGGACGGCACCGGGAATGGTCTGGATGACCGCGCCGAACTTCGGCGAGAAGCCGAGCGCCAGCGCAATCAGGGCAGCGACCACGAACACCAGCGTCGAATAGATTTTCGTCACTGCCATCACACCGATGTTTTCGGCGTAGGTGGTGACGCCCGTGCCACCCACACTGCCCGACAACATCGTCGCGACGCCGTCACCGATGAAGGCGCGGCCCATGTAGCGGTCGAGGTTCTGGCCGGTCATCGCGCTGACGGCCTTGATGTGGCCGAGGTTTTCCGCGACCAGGATCACCGCGACCGGCGCCAGCAGGGCCATCGCATCGGCACGGAATACCGGTGCTACGAACTGCGGCACGCCGAACCACGCCGCATTGGCGACCGAGGTGAAATCGATCGGCTTGCCGAGGCCCATGCCGTTGGTCAGCACTGCGTAAATGACGTAGGCGAGCAGCAGGCCGATCAGGATCAGCAGCCGTTGCGCCATGCCGCGCGTGAACACGGCAACACCGCCTACGCAGAGAACCGTCAGCAGTGCTACCCATGCATCAAAGTTGTTGCCCATGACGCCTTTCACGGCGATCGGCGCGAGATTCAGGCCGATCACCGCGACGACTGCGCCAGTGACGACGGGCGGCATCAGCTTCTCAATCCAGTTGGTGCCTACCGCCGCGACCAGCAGGCCGATCAGCGCATACACGGCGCCGCAGGCGATGATGCCGCCGAGCGCGACCCCCGTGTTGGTGTTCGGCCCCTGGCCGCTATAGCCCGTCACCAGGATCACCAGGCCGATGAATGCAAAGCTCGAACCGAGGTAGCTCGGTACGCGACCGCCGACGAACACGAAAAAGAGCAGGGTGCCGATGCCCGACATGAAAATTGCAAGGTTGGGATCGAAGCCCATCAGCAGCGGCGCGAGCACGGTAGCGCCGAACATCGCCACCACGTGTTGCAGCCCCATCGCGATCGTCTGCGGCCACGGTAGCCGCTCGTCGGTGCCGATTACCGGCCCTTTGCCGTCGTTCGTGCTTTGGCGCAGGCGCCATTGGGGGAAAAAGGATTCTTTCATTGGGGTTTGCCGGATAATCGGACGGGCTGCCCCAGCGTGCGCCGTTGCAGCCCGTCCTTTGGTTAAGGTAAATATTTTCCAGTGGAAAGTTTATTGGGATACGGCGGTAATGACAATCTTGGTGTCGAAAAGGACGCTCGCCGTCGCTCAAAAGTAGGGGGAGACGAGATACTTCCACAACACCCAGGTGACGGCGATCCAGACCAAGGCGACGAAAAGGATGCCCCAATTGTTGCGCGGTTTGCGACCTTCCGTTTCCATCCACGCGGCCGCCTTGGTCCTGCATTCCGCAAGCACATCGGGCGGCACCAGCCGGACGGCCACCCAGATCAGGCAGGGAAGCAGGATCACATCGTCCAGGTAGCCCAGGACCGGGATAAAGTCCGGAATCAGGTCAATCGGACTCAACGCATAGGCAACGACGAACACGCACAGGAGTTTGGCGGCCAGCGGCGTGCCGGCGTGCTTCCCGGCGAACCATAGGGTCACACCGTCGCGCTTGATGTTCCGCGCCCAGCCGCGGATTTTGTCTGACAGGCTCATTCGCTCTTGTGTTTTGCCGGTGCGCGCCCGGGAGGAAGGGAACGAAAAGTGTATCCGTCTTCGCGGACGAAAGTTTTGAAACTTTTTTGCCGGCGTCAATGAAATTTACACAGGAAAATGTCTGCTCTCACTTTGTCGCAGACTTGCCTTGACAGATGCGCGCAAGAGCGTAGTATGGAGTTCACCTGTCGCGTTCAACCGTGCCAAAACATCCTTTGGACGATCAAGCGCTTTGGTTGGAAATGCGTCATGGCGGGAGCGATTGTCGAAGTCAGATGAACCCGAAGCCATGCCACTTCCGACCCCCATGGACCCATGGTTCTGGGGTGCTGGCACGCGCGGCAGGGTCAAATTAAAACGGCCCGCTTTGCGGGCCGTTTTTCATTCAATCAGTTACGCGCTGCCGCCATCACCGCGGCGAATCCGATGAACGCGCCTCCCGTGACACGATTAAACACTTTGAGCACCGGCGCGCGGCGCAGGTAAGCCGCAAGGCGGTGTCCACTGCCGGCGTACACCATGTACCAGCCTACCTCGATGACGGTGAAGGTTGCGAGGAGAATGCCGAACTGCGGCAGTTGCGGCAGCTCCGGTCGGATAAATTGAGGCAAGAAGGCGGCGGCGAACAGGATCGCTTTCGGATTGCTGGCAGCGACGAGCAATCCCTGGCGATAGAGATGTCCCGCACCAGGAGAGGTGCCGGCTGTGTTTGCCGACGCCGGCGCAGCTTCTCCCGCAGATTCTCCATTCACCGGCGCGCGCCAGCTCTTGAGGCCCAGGTAGGCGAGATAGGCCGCACCTGCCCAGCGCAAGGCGTCAAACACCGACGGAAAGGCTTGCAGCAATGCTCCCAGCCCAGCGGCAGAAAGGCTCATCATCGCCAGCAGCGCAGTCATGCAACCCGCCATCGTGGCAAGGGCGTTACGCATGCCGAAGCGCGCGCTATGACTCATCACCAGGATCATGTTTGGTCCCGGGGTCGCCGACACGACAAACGTCATCATGACGAACAACCACCACGTTTGAATACTCATTCCCGAATCACTCCTTGCACAAAAAGCTGGCAAAGGATAACAGGTCTCTTCAGTCGGCGTTCGTCATCATTTCATCCGCGATAACGCCATGCCGCCGCGCAAAAAAACTTTCCTTCCGATGCCCGTTTTCCATCGAAATGTCTTCGCTGCCTGTGCATAATCGGCCTGTCCTTTCGACTTGCCGCGCATCACGATTCCATGCACACACTGCCACAGACGAAACGCGCACTTGCCATCCTGTTCGGATGGATAGCGGGCGCCCTCGGCTTCCTTCTCTCCCTCGCGCTGTCCATCACGGTTCTTGTTCGGCAAGGCAACGCGGGCTTCCTGATTATCTGGCTGGTTGCCGTCATCGCCACGGCGGCCTGTATGCGTGCCAACGTCCGCTGGCGCAAGTCCTGCGAGCGCATGGCTTCGCCGGAAGTGATTCGACCCGGTTACCCGGCGCGCACCACCTGGCGCCAAAGTGTGGAAGACATTGCTTTCCGGGATATTCCGGACACTGCGGTGTCGTTCAGCCAATAAAAAAGAAAAAGCCCGCGCACCTTGCGGTGGCGGGCCGGAAATAAACTTTGGAGATTACGGCGCCATTACACTCCAGCGGCGCTCGCGCGGATGTGACTCCTGTCACAAAGCGTTACATCTCACGCATATTTTTCTGTCGCCATGACAAAGGTGCATTTCATTTCTGCACCGAAAGATGATTGAGGCCGCCCGCGTTGAGGTGGTGCAAGAGAAACTCGCCCTATCCGGCGTCGTCGCGCCAAACCTTATAAAATCGGCACTCAGTCTCCCCGACGGTGTCTTTCATGAAGAGCCCACTCGACGCGGTGTGTTGATGCACCAGGATTCACGCCTGCCCCCCATCAACGCCGACGATGCCGAACAGCTGCGCCTGTTTGTCGCCGGTGTGACCGACTACGCCATTTTCATGCTGTCCCCGACCGGCATCGTCAACAGCTGGAACGCAGGCGCGCAGCGCATCAAGGGCTACGCCGCCGAGGAAATCATCGGGCAGCATTTCTCCCGCTTCTACACCGATGAGGATAACGCGCGCGGCATACCCGCGAAGAACCTGCGCATTGCGATGGAGACCGGCCGGTTCGAGGACGAGGGCTGGCGCATCCGCAAGGATGGCTCGCGGTTCTGGGCGAATGTCGTGATCGACGCCATCCGCACACCGGACGGCACGCTCGCGGGCTTTGCCAAGATCACGCGCGACATTACCGACAGAAAGCACGCTGCGGAAGCCTTGCGCGAGAGCGAGGAGCGCTTCAGGCTCCTGGTGCAGGGCGTGACCGACTATGCGATCTACATGCTATCCCCCGAGGGCACGATCACGAACTGGAATGCCGGCGCCCGGCGCATCAAGGGCTTCGAGCATGACGAAGTGATCGGCACGCATTTTTCCCGCTTCTACAGCGACGAAGATCGTGCGGGCGGACTGCCGGCGCGCGCGCTGTCGACAGCCATCAACGAAGGCCGCTTCGAGGGCGAGGGGTGGCGGGTGCGGAAGGACGGCACGCGTTTCTGGGCACACGTGGTTATCGACCCGATTCGCGACGAATCCGGCACGCTGATCGGTTTTGCCAAGGTGACGCGCGACATCACCGAACGCCGCGCCGCGGCCGAGGCCCTGGAGCGCGCGCGGGAGGCGCTCTACCAGTCGCAGAAGATGGAAGCCATCGGCAAGTTGACCGGCGGCGTTGCGCACGACTTCAACAACCTGCTGAATGTGATTGTCAGCGGACTCGATATCCTCGCGCTGGAGACGCCGAGTCCGCGCGCGCAGAAAGTCCTCGAGAGCATGCAGCGTGCCGCCGAGCGCGGGTCGAAGCTGACCATGCAGTTGCTCGCGTTCGCACGCAAGCAGCCGCTCAAGCTGGAACGGCACAATGTCAACAGCGTGATCGGCTCATTCGAGGCGGTGCTGCGCAGGGCGGGAGGCGCGCTGAATTTCGAGCTCTCGCTGCAACCCGGATTGCCGTACGCGATGATCGACGCGACCCAGTTTGAAACCGCCATGCTGAACCTTGTGGTGAACGCGCGGGATGCGACGCCGGAGGGCGGCAGCATCACGCTCTCGACGCAGGCAGTGCGGCTGGAGCGCATGGAAGTCAACACTCTTGCCCCCGGCGCCTATGTCAAGGTGACGGTGAGGGACTCGGGCTCCGGCATGGCGCCCGATGTCGCCGCGCGCGCCGTGGAACCCTTCTTTACCACGAAGGAGATCGGTAAGGGCACCGGCATGGGCCTGAGCCAGGTCTACGGCTTCGTCCAGCAGGCGGGCGGCGACTTGGTGATCGACAGCGCCGTTGGCCAGGGGACATCGGTGATCCTCTACCTGCCGGCCGTCGAAGGCGAGCCGGCGGATGAAACCACCCTCGCGGAGCGCACGGCGAAGGCGCTGGTCGTCGACGACCAGCCAGAGGTCCTGGGTATGGCAGTGGAATTGTTCAGCCAGCTTGGCTTCGAGGTGCTGTCGGCCAGCAACGGGAAAGATGCGCTGGAGATCGTGCGGCGCACGCCCGACATCGATGTCGTCTTCAGCGATGTCGCGATGCCGGCGATGGATGGGATTGAACTGGCGCGTCAGGTGCGCAGCCTGGCGCCCAGTGCAAAGATCGTCCTGGCGTCAGGCTATGCGTCAAACGCTGCCAAGGCCAGGAATCCTGGTATCGACGATTTCGAGTTCATCACCAAGCCATACCGGATGGCTGAAATCATCAAGAAACTGCGCGTGTAGATGCATTCGTCGGGTTATTTGCTTGCGGGCGGGTAGGTGCGTTCGCTAACGCAGGCCGCAAAGATGTAGGCACAGGTTAGCGCGATGGCGGCGAGTTTCCGCCACCATCGCGCCATTCGCCTTACTTCACGTTCGCCATATCAGGCAGTTGGTGCGCAATGCCCTTGTGGCAGTCGATGCAGGTCTTCGCGCCGCTCGCCAGCTGTGTGGAGTGCGCGTCGGTCGCGCGCTTGCTCTGGCGGGTGAAGTCCATCGATTCGAACTGGTGGCAGTTGCGGCATTCCAGCGAGTTGTTTGCCTTCAGTCGTTCCCACTCGTTCGTCGCCAGTTGCAGGCGGTGCGCCTCGAACTTCTCGCGCGTGTCGATGGTGCCGAAGAGCTTGCCCCACACTTCCTTCGACGCCTTGATCTTGCGCGTGATCTTGTCGGTCCACTTGTGCGGCACGTGGCAGTCCGGGCAGGTCGCCCGCACGCCGCTGCGGTTCGCGTAGTGGATCGTGGTGCGCAGTTCCTGGAACACGTTGTCGCGCATCTCGTGGCAGCCGGTGCAGAAGGCTTCCGTGTTGGTCACCTCCAGCGCCGTGTTGAAGCCGCCCCAGAACATGATGCCTGCGATGAACGCGCCGATCACCAGGAAGCCGAGGCTCAGGTGCGTGGCGGGCCGCCGCAGGATGTCCCAGTACGTCTTGAGGGCTTGTCTCATGGTCGGCCTCTCACTTCTTCTTCGCGGGGGCGAGCGACGGCTTGGTCGATTTGCTCAGGATCGAATCGACATCGACGAACTCGTTTTCCACCAGCGGCTTCAGGTCGGCCTGCGGCACATGGCATTGCAGGCAGAAGTAGCGGCGCGGCGACAGTTCGGCAAGGAAGTTGCCCTGGCGGTCCATGAAGTGGGTGACGCTGATCATGGGAGCCTGGCTTTCCTGCGTACGCGTGCGGGCGTGGCACATCATGCACTTGTTCGCATTCTTGTCGAGCTGGTAGCCCTCGATCTTGTGCGGCACGACCGGGGGTTGCATCGCGTAATTGCGCACGCGGCGGACGTCGCTGTTGTCCGTGTTGGCGATCGGCGGCGGTTGCGTGGTCTGGTCGAGCGGGGTTGCACCGCGCAAGCCGTCCTGGAAGTCCACTGCGAAACCTGCAAGCGGAACCAGCAGGAGCAGCGTCATGATGAATTTTTTTACGTTCATGTCAGGCTCCTATACCTTGGTGATCTTGACTGCGCACTTCTTGTAGTCGGTCTGGAACGAGATCGGGTCGGTCGCGTCCAGCGTGAGCTTGTTGACCATCTGGCTGGCGTCGAAGAACGGCACCATCACCAGTCCGCGCGGCGGCTTGTTGCGGCCCCGTGTCTCGACACGGGTACGCATCGTTCCGCGACGCGAAGAGAGTTCGATCATGTCGCCACGGCGTACGTTGAGCTGCTTGGCGTCGTCCGGATGCATGAAGCACACCGCGTTCGGCACCGCGCGATACAGCTCGGGGACGCGGCGCGTCATGGTGCCGGTGTGCCAGTGCTCCAGCACGCGTCCGGTAGTCAGCCAGAACGGGTAGTCCTTGTCGGGCGACTCCGCGGGCGGCTCGTAGGGCAGGGCGAAGATGACCGCCTTGCCGTCCGGATGACCGTAGAACTTGAAGCCTTCGCCGGCCTTGACGTACGGGTCGGTGCCTTCGCGATAGCGCCACTTCGTTTCCTTGCCGTCGACGACCGGCCAGCGCAGGCCGCGCTCCTTGTGATACGTATCGAACGGGGCCAGGTCGTGGCCGTGGTCGCGGCCGAACGATGCGTATTCCTCGAACAGGCCTTTCTGGAGGTAGTAGCCGAACGCCTTGGCTTCCGCGTTCGCGTACCCTTCTTCAATCTGCGAGCTCGGGAACTTGTCGACCACGCCGTTCTTGAACAGCAGGTCGTACATGGTCTTGCCGCGCCATTGCGGTGCCTTGTCCAGCAATTCCTTCGGCCACACTTCTTCCATCTTGAAGCGCTTGGAGAACTCGACCAGCTGCCACAGGTCGGAGCGTGCCTCGCCCGGTGCATCCACCATCTGGTGCCAGAACTGCGTGCGGCGCTCGGCGTTGCCGTAGGCGCCTTCCTTCTCGACCCACATCGCGGTCGGGAGGATCAGGTCGGCGGCCAGCGTGGTCGCGGTCGGGTAGGCGTCCGAGACCACGATGAAGTTGGCCGGATTGCGGTAGCCCGGCAGCATTTCCTGCATCACGTTCGGGCCGGCCTGCATGTTGTTGTTGCACTGGACCCAGTAAGCGTTGAGCTTGCCGTCCTTGAGCATGCGGCTCTGCACGGTGGCGTGATAGCCCGGCTTCTCGGGAATCGTGCCCGGGGGCAGTTGCCAGATCTTCTCGGCCATCTCGCGATGCTTCGGATTGGTGACCACCATGTCGGCAGGCAGGCGGTGCGAGAAGGTGCCGACTTCGCGCGCGGTACCGCAGGCGGAGGGCTGGCCGGTGAGCGAGAACGGACTGTTGCCGGGCGTGGAGATCTTGCCCGTGAGGAGGTGGATGTTGTACAGCAGGTTGCTGCACCACACGCCGCGCGTATGCTGGTTGAAGCCCATCGTGAAGAAGGACGTCACCTTGACCTTCGGGTCGGCGTACATTTCAGCCAGGCGCTGCAGCTTGTCCTTCGGCACGCCGGACAGCTTCGAGGTGTAGTCGGCATCGTAGGTGCTGACGAACTTCGCGAATTCGTCGAAGGTGATCGGCTTGCTGCCGCCCGCATCGGGGCCGGCATTCTTCGCGGCCTTCTGCAGCGGGTGCTCCGGACGCAGGCCGTAGCCGATGTCGGTATTGCCCTGCACGAAGCGGGTGTGCTTGTTGACGAAGTCCTTGTTGACCTTGTTGTTCTTGATGATGTAGTTGGCGATGTAGTTCAGGATCGCCAGGTCGGTCTGCGGACCGAAGATCATCGGCAGGTCGGCCAGCTCATAGCTGCGGTGCTCGTAGGTCGACAGCACGGCGACCTTGACGTGCGGCGCGGACAGCTTGCGGTCGGTGATGCGGGTCCACAGGATCGGGTGCATCTCGGCCATGTTGGAACCCCACAGCACAAACGCGTCGGCGGCTTCCACGTCCTCGTAGCAGCCCATCGGTTCGTCCATGCCGAAGGTGCGCATGAAACCAGCCACGGCGGATGCCATGCAGTGACGCGCGTTCGGGTCGATGTTGTTGGAGCGGAAGCCGGCCTTGAACAGCTTCGCCGCGGCATAGCCTTCCCAGATCGTCCACTGGCCGGAGCCGAACATGCCGATGCCGGCCGGGCCCTTGTCCTTCAGCGTCTGCTTGAACTTCTGCGCCATGGTGTCGAAGGCGACATCCCACGACACCGGCGTGAATTCGCCGTTCTTGTCGTACTTGCCGTTGGTCATGCGCAGCAGCGGCTTGGTCAGGCGATCCTTGCCGTACATGATCTTCGACAGGAAGTAGCCCTTCACGCAGTTCAGGCCGCGGTTGACCTCGGCGTTGATGTCGCCGTGCGTGGCGACCACGCGGCCGTCCTTGACGCCGACATTGACGCCGCAGCCGACGCCGCAGAAGCGGCAGGCGGCCTTGTTCCAGGTGATCTGGGTCTTGGACGAGTCAGTGATGACGTTGGAGGCGATGGATTCGATCGGAATGCCGACCGATGTGGCCGCCGTCACGGCGGCGGATTGCTTGATGAAGTCGCGTCGTGTGAGCTTCATTGTGAGACCTCCTGGTCGAGTGCGGCGATGGGTTCCGCATGTTGATATACAAGGACAACGTCGAGGACGCCGGGCAGTGCGCGGATGGCGTCCATGATGTCGAGGGTGCGTTTGGTGCTGTCTGTTTCAAGCGTGACGACGAGCTTGCCGCTGCTGTCGGTGGCGCAGACCTCGGCGCCGGGCGCGTCCTCGATGCACGAGCGGATCGACTCGATCTGCTCGGGCTGGGCGTAGACGACGATGCCGGCGATGTGGATTTCCTGCTCCATGCCTGCCTCAGCCGGTAGGCAGCGAGCCGGTCAGCAGCTGGATCATCCAGATGCTGAAGCCGTATCCGCCCACGACCGCCACGGCCAGGAGCGGCGCGGTGATGACGGTCAGGAAGAGGAAAGCGCGCATTTCCTGCGCTTTTGTCGGTGCCTTGTCATTGGCGTCCATTGCTGCTCCCGTGCGTGACATTGATCGGATGACGCCGCGTGCAGGGGGATGTTGCCGCGGCGTCGCCTATGCAGAGGATGTCGCGATTGCCGGGAGGGGAGATCAGTGCGCGAGCAGCGCGGCGGGAGGTGCCAGGTGTTGTCTTTGCTTCAATGCATCCGGCCCGCCGTTGGACCACTCGCCATGCCTCGCCGACGTATCCGGAATTTGCGAAACATCAACTTCGTACATAGCGGAATCATGCTATCGAAGTATGACCTATGGAAACCTTGATATTTATCAATATAATCCGACGAGGTGTGGGGATATAGCCACAATCTTGTATTTAAAGGTCTGCGGGAGAAGCATGTGCTTACATTTGATCTGGGTCAAGTGCGGCCATGCCTGCCTTAGGCCGCCCAGTTCACCTGGCCGAATTTATTGTGGAAAGCTTCAGGCATCGGCACGACGCGCTTGTTGATGTAATCAAAAAACACGAATCCCGACTTGGCCATCGCCACCAGTGCCTGGTCCTTCGGCCGGGTGATGCGGAAGGTGATGTCGCCGCCGTACTTGTTGAAATCCATCACGCCCACTTCGAACAGCAGCTGGTCGCGCGCGTGCGCCTCGGTGCGGTAGGTCGTCGCGAGATCGGTCACGATGATGCCGATGCCGTCGCCTTGCGTTTCCTCGATGCCGAAGTCGAACAGGAAGCGGGCGCGCGCCTCGGAAATCATCGAGATCATCGAGTCGTTGCCGAGATGGTTCGCGCCGTTGATGTCGGTGACGCGGACGGTGAGGGTGGTGGAGTAGTAGTACTGGTTTTCGGGGAAATCGAGGGTGAGGCGGGCCATGAGGGTCTCTGCGGGTGGGGCTTGGTGATGCGGTACGGCAGTTTTAACCTGAGGGAGAGGGGAGGTGGCGTCTATACTAGGCCCTGCTCTATTGTTATTTGGTACTGTGTTTTCGTGCAGCACTCTGTTGAATCGTCCGCGCGATGTCGATTGGAGCAGATCGGGTTTGCGGATGATTCAGACTGACGCTGTCCGTCCAATCCAACTTAAATATCATGGCCGCAGATCCGGAAGAATCAGCCCTTGATCGAAGCATGTCTTGCCTGCTTGGCGGGTTCACTGGCGCAGCGTATGGGCTGGTGCTTTCGTTGACCATCGGGTTTTTCACAGGCGGTTGGCATCCAAATATCATCGGCTGGTCCGCGGCGGTCTTTGCCTTCCTGGGTTACTTCTACGGCAACCTGATCGGTGAAGCCATATTGGCCTTGATGCACTTCTCATGGGGACTCATTAACGGGCTGTCTGACAACTGGCGTCCCATTGAAGAACCCAATTCTGATGGATACCTGCGAATCTTTCTTTTGGTCGGCTTTGGTACCGGCCTGGCTCTCATGTTTTGGTGGCTATGGTGAGCAACCGTAGGGCGAAAAAGCGCAGTGCCGTAGGCTGGGGTGCAATCCCAGCGATCATTTGTTCGGCTCTGCTGGGATTGCATCCCAGCCTACAACTACTTTAGTGAAGCCCAGCAACGCATTCGTTGAATCCCAATGACAACACAAATCAAAAGCACGATCCCCGTCCTGGCATCGCTGGACATCGCAGAATCCGCCGACTTCTACACCGCTCGCCTCGGGTTCAAAAAACTCAGCCAGTACGACGACTATGCCATCGTCGCCCGCGACGGCGCCGAGATCCATTTCTGGCTGTGCCGGGATCGCAGCATCGCTGAAAACACCTCCTGCTACCTCCGTGTCACAGATACGGAGGCACTATTCAAGGAGTTTGCCGAGAACGGCGTGCAGTCCGATCCGCCCGCCGTTCGACCGTGGGGAATGAAAGAACTCTACGTCATCGACCCGCACGGTAATCTCCTGAAATTCGGTGAGCCGGCGTGACGTCATCAAGCGAGCCGCACCCGCCCCGTACTGCCGTCCACCTCAATCACATCCCCATCCCGAATCTGCTCCAGAATCCCCGGCATGTTCACCACCGCCGGAATCGCGAACTCGCGCGCCACGATCGCGCCGTGCGACAGGTAGCCGCCCGTTTCCATGACCAGTCCGCCGACTTTCAGGAAGAGCGGCGTCCACGCCGGATCGGTTGAGGGCGCGACCAGGATCTCGCCCTGGTTGAGGCGCGTGCCGTCGCGGGGATCGCGGATGACACGTGCAATGCCGCGTGCAATGCCGGCGCCGACCGCAACACCGGTCCGAACCTTGCCGGTTGCGGGCATCGAAACATCCGCGACGGCAACTGGCGGGCCGTCGACCTGGATGACATCGGGGCCGTGCACGGCTTCCCAGTACGCGCGCTGGGCGAGGCGGTCTTCGACCCGGTTGGCCACACCTTGCGCCTTTGTCACACCGCGCAGCGCAAGGCCGATCTCCGGCAGCGTCAGCTCGACGATATGCTCGGGCTGCACCAGCGCGCCGCGTTCCATAAGCGCTCGGCCCAGATGCAGGAGCTGCCCACGCAGCGCATCCGCCGTGGCGGCAAAGGTGCTGCGCGCCAGTTCGCGCTGGTTGCTGTCGCGCACGGCTGACGCGACGAAGAATTTCAGCATCTGCCGCGCGTGCCAGGGCATTCCCGCGCGCGCGCGTTGCCATGCCTGCTCGCGGGCCTTTTCCTGGCGGGCGCGGACGTCGGCGGCGCGGGTGCCGATCAGGCCGGCAATGGTGTCGAGCAGGTAGCCCGGGGTGTCGTGCCAGCGCTGGTGCCGCCAGTAGCTTTCATAGACACCGCGGTGGCCATAGCGATCGAGAAAGTCGGCAAACCCTCGGCGGAAAGGATGTTCGGGAGCCAGTGCGCGCCAGCCGTTGTCGTCGCGGCCAGGCTGTGTCAGCCAGGCCTGCACCTCGGGATGCCGCTCGGCGACTTCGGCCAGCGACATCAGGTCGTAGCCCTGCTGCGCGGTCACGCTTGGTGTGCCGCCGGCGAGCAGGGCCGCGGCCATGGCGTTGGCCTCGCCGGGGAAGTGCTTTTCCAGTGCGCCGACGAGCATGGACAAGCTTGCGCCGCCCGAGCCCTGCATCAGCCCCAGCTCGCGCTGGCCGCGCACGGTGCGGGTGCGGTCGAGCAACAGCGTGTAGCTGGCAACGGGATCGTGCGGCGGGGTCGCTGCCTTCCATTCCTTCGCCAATGCCATTGCGGAGGCCGCAGCCTGCTCCGCATGCTTGCGCACCGGCCCGGTGGTCCGCGCGAAGCGGATGAAGTAAGGAATGCGACGGAGCTTGTCGCGCAGCGTGTCGGGTGGCACGGCGATCTCGGGCTGGTGACCGCCGGCCATTTCGTTGATGATCTTCGGCGGTACGCCGAAACCGTCCCACGCTTCCCACATCAGCAGCGACAGGTTCAGGTAGAGCCGGCCGTTGAAGCAAGCGGCGCGCTGCGTGCCGGGCAGCAGCGGATAACCGGCGTGCCGGTAGCCCGCTTCGAGCAGTTCATTGACGAGACGCCGAACGCCGCACCAGTCGAGCGCGGACATCGGCAGCGGCATGACGTCGCGGCTGTTGCCGTTCGTCCAGATCGTCGGCTGGCTGGCGATAGCGGGGTAGGTGTTGCGCGCGATGGCGGTCACGGGACGCGCCTGGACGATCCAGAAGCGTTCGCCGTCCCACACCCATTCGACATCATAGAAGGGCCGGCCGAAGTCGAGCGCGCTGGCGGCGTCGCGTACCAGTGTGCCGAGCAGGAGCGCCTGCGCGTCGTCGAGCACCTGACGGGCCGCTTCGTCGCGGGGCGTGTCAATCGTGTGCGTGCCGCCCTGGTCCTGCATGACGGTCTTGCGCGCCTTGCTGCCGATGCGTTTCTCCCCCAGCGACAGGCGCGTATCGAGCACGTCTTCGTGGAGGACATATTCGTCGCCGTCCGCCTCGCCCCCGACCAATGATTCGCCAAGACCCCAGTGCGCATGAACAATGATGCGGTCATCGCGTCCAGCGCGCGGGTCGCAGCTGAAGGCGATCCCGGCAGCGCGTGCGGGCAGCAGGGGCATGACAACGACGGCCATGGCGGCGTCGGCGTGGGCAATGCCGAAGCGATCGCGATAGGCGACGGCCTGCGGTGTCCAGAGCGAGGCCCAGACCGCGCGCACCGCATCGAGCAACGCGTCGATGCCGGTTACGTTGAGACGAGTGAGGTGGATGCCGGCGAAGGAGGCCTGCGCCGAGTCTTCCATGGTCGCGGACGAGCGCACCGCGAGCGGCGTCTCCAGCCAGCCTCGGCGGGCAAGTTCGTCATTGAGCAGGGCGATGACTCCATTGTCGAGGCGGCAGTGGGCAAGTGCATCGCCGTTCTCCCGTACTGCTTTCCGGTAGACGGATGCCGGAATGACGAATCCCTCGGGCACCGGAAGGCCGTAGCGCGCCAGCAGACCGAGCTGCCAGCCCTTGCCGCCGGCTTCCTCGCGTTGTGTCGCTGCGGCATCCCAATCGAGCAGGGGCATGGATGGGGCGGCGGCGTTCATTGCGCTTCTCCTGCTCCGGCAACGAACAGGTCGAGCATGGTCGCCAGTTCGTTCTCGAGCCTGACCGTCGGATCGTGGATCCAGCGCGTGAAGGCGGCGAGGTAGAGATAGCGGAAATAGTGGACCAGCGTCGCAGTGTCGAGATCCTTGCGCAGGCGGTTCGCTTCCTGTGCGGCGGCGATCAACTGCGCGAAGACAACTTCCGTTCCGCTGCGTTCGGCGCCGGGCCGGATCGACTGCCCGAGCCGGTACTCAAGATAGTGGGGCATGTATTCACGGTGCTGCTGGGCCCATCGCGCGGCGTGTTTAAGCAACAGGGCGATGCGCCGGATCGCGTCCGGTTCGCCGAGCAGCTTGTTGCGCAGCGCCGGTCCCTGCTCCGCGAACTGCCGGTGGAAGTAGTGCCGCAACAAGGCTTCCTTCACCGGGAAATGGTTGTACAGCGTGCCCTTGGCGACGTCCGCCGCGGCAGCGATCTGTTCCATCGTCACCGCGTCGTAGCCGTGCGCCTCGAACAGTTCCATTGCGGTATCGACAAGCAGGTCGGCGGTCTGCTGGCGCTTTCTCTCGCGCCGTCCGGGTGTGGCATCCATGGTATCGGCCCAATAATTTTGAACGTCGTTCAATAATAAACGTCGTTTAGAAATTATTCAAGACTGACTGGAACAGCGGTGCTGCCGAGGCGGGAGCGCTCGAGCCAACCGAACACGGAGTCGGCCGTCACGGTTTCGATGCGGTCCGAGAAGCGCTTCTCGAAGGGATGGTCGTCGAAAGCGACGTTGGCGGCGCTGATGCGTCCGCCGAGGCGGGTCAGCGCGTCGAGTTTCAGTGTTGCCGGGCGGTAGTCGCGCAACTGCAGCCAGGCTTGCGCCTGGGTGCGCGTTCGTACCGCAGGATCCGCTGCCGCGGCGATGGTTTCGATCGCCCACTGGTTGGATTGCTGGTACGCCTTGCCCCAGGCATAGCTGACGATGCTGTAGGGCTTGTGATGCATTCGCGCCGCCGCCCTGTTGTCCTTGAGGAGTCCCAGCAACTTGTCCTGCATCTCGGGCGACAGCATCGAGAACGCCGCCTCGTAGCGCCACAGGTCGTCGAGGAAGAACTCCCCCAATCCCTGTCGGTAGATCGCCGACTCCGCCGTGCCGCAATGATTGAGCTTGTGCACGACTCGCCACACATGGCCGCCTTTGCCATCGGGCTGGCGATACGCCAGACCCACATGCGAATAATGCACGCCGTATTTCGTCAGGTCCTGTCCTGCGCGTGCCAGGACGACGACATCCTGGCCGAGCGAATCGAGCATTTCCTGCGTCCGCGCCGCGAGGGCCAGCCCGCGCTCGATGGTCTGCACGGTGGGGCGCTTCTGCTCGCAGGAACGTCCCGCCCAGGCGGCAGTGGCGAACAGCGCCACTGAAACGGCTACGGCCATCCTTGTCAGTGTGCGCATGGCCGGCCTCAGTACGTCAGGCGCTCGTTGTGGAGCAGGGCTTGCCCCAGCGCATTGGGAATGAAAGCGATCGCTTCACCTGCAGCCGAGAGGATGACGCCGGTGCCGATCACGCTGACGACGACGGCGGTGCCGGCAACCATGCCGGAAGCGGCAAGGCCGTTCCCTGCGATGCGCAGGCTGACCCGCGCGCCGTCCGACGCGCGTTCCAGAACGATCACCGTCGCGTGCGTACTTGCTTCCACCGACTTGACGACGAGCACGGTGCCGGCAACCGAGAGCATCGCGGGGGCGGCAACGACCGCACTGGCTGCGGCGCCTGCAACCACGATTGAGGCGACCGGCAGGGCGGAGATCGCGCTCAGTGCAGAGGCATCGCTTTGTGCCCGGGCCGGGAGAATCGCGCTGGACGCGATCAGGAAAGAGGCAAGCAGGGATACGGCAAAACGTTTGTTCATGACATTCTCCAGGGGATGGTTAATCAGGCGGCTTCCTGCACACGCGATGCGGCGCGGGCTTCGAGCACGTCGGCTTCATGCTTGTCGCGCAGCGTCTTGGCCAGCGTGAACGCGCAGGTGATGAGGTAGAGCCAGCTCACGCCGAGGAAGGCCTTGTAGGTCTCGTTGATTTCCATGCGCAGCAGGCCCCAGCCGGTGAGCGCCATCGCCAGGAAAAAGCTGGTCCATACGACATAACGGAACATCGGCGTGTCCGCCGGCTTGCCCTCACGGCGGCTCTGTTCGTTGTCGCGGACGAATTTCGCGAGGACGAAAGCGGTGGTCAGGCAGAAGAAGTAGCCCATGACCATGAAGGCGCGGTCGAGGTCCTTGCCCGGCAGCCAGGCAAGGCCGACGCCGCACAAGAAGGCGGCGAGGGCGAAGGAAACCCAGACTTGAATCTGCCAGGCGCTCGTGTCGCGATGCATCAGGACTTTCATTGCATTCCTCTCGGTGGTTATCGGGTGAGAGGAGTGTCCCTGAAAGCCAGGAAAAAGGATCGTGATTTGATCTGGGTGTACCTGCGATGGTCCTCCGGTATTGTGGTTTGATACCGGAGGCCGGTTTACCGGGAGACTTCGATGGTGACTGTCCGTCCCGGGCGGATATCGAGATAGAGCTTGGCCGCTGTGCGCGTGACGGGCACGGCGGTGCCGTCGGCGAGGCGCGCGGTGACGTTGCCCGACCACGCCTCCTTGACCGGCAGGCTGACCGTCAGCGGCGCGGTGCACAGCGCCGCATTGAAGTTGCCGCCGACCGTCACCGTCGCCTGGCTCGACGACGCCGCCGTCGCGGAGACGGATACCTGCGGACGGCACAGGCGGTAGCGCGCCACATTCAGGTAGGTATCGGTCCACAGCCGCGCGGAGAACTGGCTGGCGAAATTCAGGTGATCGCGCAGGAATTGCGACGTGACCGGACTCCAGCCGTCGCCATCCACGCCGTGGCCGCCGGCGACGAACCAGCCGCCATTGTCGACGACGAAGCGCAGCTGGTTGTTCACCGTCGTGAGCGCTTGCGACAGGGAGCTGTCGTGATCCTGGTCGAAGAAGGCGAACTGGTAATTGCTTTCGCCGGTCGACATCTTGCGCACGGAGAAGTGGCGCGACTCGGCCACCGACAACGCACGTGACGTGTACGAATGCCACGGGAAGGCGAACGTGAGCGGCTTGATGCCCAGTTTCTGCGTGATGCGATCCTGTGCGCCGTTGATCTCGGTCTGCAGTGTGGCGTCGGACACCGAAGGGTCACCCATGTCGATGTCGTGCGTCATCGAATGATTGCCGATCTCGTGTCCGCGGCCGGCAATGTCCTTCCAGAAATTCCAGTCCGTGTCCGGGATGATGCCTGGAATGATGTAGAAGGTCGCGCGCAGGCCGAAGCTTTCGAAGATGCCGGCGATGGTGGAGCTTGTGCGGTATCCGTCGTCGAAGGTGTACGATGCGGCCGCGGACTTGTCTCCCTTGTACTTCGTCACGGATGGCGCGGTCAGGTCGAAGCAGCGATCGATGATGGCGTTGCAGTCCGCGGGCGTCGGCGAAGGAGTAGGTGTCGGCGTTGGGGTTGGTGTCGGTGTAGGCGTCGGCGTCGGAGAAGGCGTTGGAGACGGCGCCGGGGTGAGCGTTTCGTATTCGCAGATCTTGTCCGCACCGGGAACCGGATCACCGAAGACATTGTTATTGCAGGCAATCGATCCGGTGGCGGTGCGCGTCGCGTAGGTGCCGTTGAATCCATAGCGCACTTGCCGCGTGCCCGAGAAGGAGCAGGTTTGCCATTCATCGGCGCACTTGGTCCACGTCGATAACGGCGCTGGCGAAGGCGTTGGCGTCGGAGTCGGCGTCGGCGTCGGCGTCGGAGTCGGAGTTGGAGTCGGAGTCGGAGTCGGAGTCGGAGTGGGAGTCGGTGTCGGAGTCGGAGTCGGAGTGGGAGTCGGTGTCGGAGTGGGAGTCGGTGTCGGAGTGGGAGTCGGTGTCGGGGTAGGCGACGGCGACATCGTCGCGTACTCGCAGATCTTGTCCGCACCGGGAAGCGGATCGCCGAAGACATCGTTGTTGCAACCGATCGATCCGGTGGCGGTCCGCGTGACCCAGGTGCCATTCAGGCCATACCGCACCTGCGTCGTTCCGGAGAAGCTGCACACCTGCCATTCGTCCGCGCACTTGATCCAGACTTCGGGCGCCATCACGGAGGCCGGCCTGGCTCCTGCCTCCGCCGCCCTGTCTTCACCTCCCCCGCCGCATGCACTCAACCCGCTTACCAATGCCAATAAAAGACTGCTCGGAACGCGTGTCTTCTTCATGAGGGAAGGCTCCTTGTTGTTCGAGTTCTGGAGCCTTCATGCTAGAAGTGCGCTGCACAGTATCGATTGCGTGTTCTCAATCGCGCAGAGCGTACCGGCGGCGGTCGCCGCCGGTTTAAACAAAAGCCTTATTTGTGCTCAAGTGTGAGCGGTCACTCAACAAGCAGTGCGGCGACGCGTTCGCGCAACATGGCAGGTTGGGCCTGCACGGCGGGGACGGGCTGGCCGACGTTCAGCCCCACGCGAGAGAACATCCCACGCCTGAACGGCCGCACCATCGCCACGCGGTCTCCATTGACCACCTCGATGCGGCTGAAGAAGGAGCCCCACAGATTGGTCAGGCCCATCGGCACCACCGGCGGCGAGATGCCGTCCTGCCGCGCGCGTTCGAGGATCTTCATCACGCCGCCCTTGAATTCCTGCAGGCTGCCGTCGCGCGTGAGCGCACCCTCGGGGAAGATGGCCAGCAGATCGCCTTCCCGGAGCACTTGCGCGGCACGCTCGAACGCCTGCTCATAGGTTGTTTCATCCTGCGTACGCGGCGCGACCGGGATCGCCTTCGCCAGGCGGAAAATCGCGCCGAGCACCGGGATGCGGAAGATACGATGGTCCATCACGAAATAGATCGGACGCGGACTCGCCGCCATCAGCAGCACGGCATCGACGAAGCTCACGTGGTTGCATACCAGCACCGCCGGGCCCGCCGTCGGAATGTGTTCATCGCCGCGCACCTTGAAGCGGTACACCACGTGGGACATCACCCAGGCGAAGAAGCGCAGCAGGTATTCCGGCACCAGCATGAAGATGTAGAACGCGACGAGGGCGTTGGCCAGGCCGGTGAACAGGAAGATCTGCGGAATCGAGAAACCCGACTGCAGCAGGACGCCGGCGATAACGGAGCTGGCAATCATGAACAGCGCGTTCAGGATGTTGTTGGCCGCGATGATGCGGGCGCGATGCGTCGGTTGCGCGCGCAGCTGGATCAGCGCGTACATCGGCACGCTGTACAGGCCGGCGAACAGGCTGAGCAGGGCGAGGTCGGCCAGCACGCGCCAGTGATAGGACTGCGCGAGGAATTCACCGAGCGTCAGGGTCGCCGACGGCGGCAGGCCGCGCGTGGCGAAGTACAGGTCGACCGCGAATACCGTCATGCCGATCGCACCCAGCGGCACCAGCCCGATTTCGACGTGGCGGCGACTGAGCACTTCGCATAGCAACGAACCAGTCGCGATGCCGATGGAAAACACGACCAGCAGGAAGGACGCGACCTGCTCGTTGCCGTGCAGGACTTCTCGCGCAAGGCTGGGGAACTGGCTGAGGAAGACCGCGCCGAAGAACCACATCCAGCTGATGCCCAGCAGCGAGCGGAACACGACAGGATTGCCGTGCGCCATTTTCAGGTTGCGCCAGGTTTCGCTTACTGGATTCCAGTTGATCTTGAGCCCGGGATCGGTGGCGGGCGCAAGCGGGATGAATTGCGCGACGATCCGGCCGGCAAGTGCGGCCGCCATGCAGCCGATAGCGACATGCATGCGTCCGACGTCAGGTGTCGCGATCAGCAAGCCGCCCACAATATTGCCGAGCAGGATCGCGACGAAGGTGCCCATTTCCACCATACCATTTCCGCCCGTCAGCTCGCGCTCGCTCAATGCCTGCGGCAAGTAGGCGAACTTCACCGGGCCGAACAGGGTCGAGTGCAATCCCATGAAGAAAGTGCATGCCAGCAGCACGGGTACGTTCTCCGCGACGAAGCCGTAGGCGGCGAGCGCCATGATGGCGATCTCCAGGTTCTTCACGAAGCGGATGATCTTCGTCTTTTCGTATTTGTCGGTGATCTGCCCGCTGGTCGCGGAGAACAGCAGGTAGGGCAGGATGAACAGCGCGCCGATCACGAGGCCGGCCATCGCCGGCTGCATCCAGCTCACCTGAAGCTGGTAAGTGACCATCACCGTGAAGGCGAACTTGAAGAGGTTGTCGTTCGCCGCGCCGGAGAACTGCGTCCAGAAGAAGGGCGCGAAGCGGCGCTGGCCAAGCAGCGCAAACTGGTTGGGATGGTCGGCATGCGTGCTCGTGCCGGGTACGGCGGCGCCGGCCTGCGCATTGACGGGTTGTTCCATGGTCTCCTCTGATGCGTATTGGTAAATCGGCATCAAATATACACGCAGACGCTGCATGGAGGGGATGGAATTGCCGGGGCGAATGCGGCGCGACCGATAGTCGCGCCGCGCGATACCGTCAGCCGATGAGCGCGGCCTTCAACTGCGAAGCGCAGATGTCGACCGCTGCATTGGCTTCGTCGAGCACGCGGCCCATGGTGATGAAGCCGTGGATCTGGCGGTCGAAGCAGATCGAGGTCGTGCGCGTACCTGCTTCGCTCAGGCGCTGCGCATACATCAATCCCTCGTCGCGCAGCGGATCAAAGCCGGCGGTCAGGATGAACGCCGGCGGCAGGCGCGACAGGTCGGGGTGCAGCAGCGGGGAAGCACGCCAGTCGAGGTCATGCTTCCGATCGTCGATGTAGTGATCGTGGAAATAGCGGACGGTGTTGCTGGTCAGCAGATATCCCTGGCCGTTCGTGACGTGCGATGCCGCAATAGCGCGCATGTCGGTCGCCGGGTAGATCAGGAGCTGGAATGCCAACGGCGGGCCGCCGTTGTCGCGCGCGTCGATGGTTGCGACTGCCGCCAGGTTGCCTCCCGCGCTGTCGCCGCCGATCGCGATGCGTGCGGCATCGATGCCGAGCGCGGACGCATTGGTGTGTACCCAGCGCAAGGCGGCGATGCTGTCGTCTACCGCTGCTGGAAAACGATGCTCGGGGCCGAGGCGGTAATCGACGGACAGCAGCACGCAGCCGGAGCGGTTGGCAAGCTGGCGGCAAAGGGTGTCGTGGGTATCGAGGTCGCCAATCGTCCACCCGCCTCCATGGTAGTAGACCAGCGCGGGCTGCAGGCCTGCCTCGGCGCCGAGCGGCTTGTAGAGCCGGAGAGGAATTCCGTCGTCCGTGCGCATGTCCTCCACGTGCGCCACTTCCGGCGTGTCCGGCTGGGTGAAGAAGCGGCGTTCGCGGTAGAAGCGCCGGGCGTCTTCAACCGACAGGGTATGGGTCGGCGGTACGGCGCGTTGTTCGATCAGGTCAAGCAGCGCGCGCGCCTGGGGATGCAGCATGTTGTCTCCTCCGTTGTTTTTTTTGATGTTACACGCTTCCGGAAAAACGGTAGTCGGCCAGATTTAGCCTGCGCATCCGGTGCCAGTATTCGAAGGTAAAGCCAGGCCACAAGGTCACATTCCGGCCGTGTTCGTCGAGGTACCAGCTCTTGCAGCCGGTCGACCAGACGGTCGTCGTCAGGCGGCGCTGCAAGTCCTCGTTGAACTGGCGTTGTGCGCCGGCCTGCACTTCGATGCGTGTCTTGCCTTGTGCGCGCATCAGGCGCAGACAGTCCATCGCATGACGGATCTGCTGCTCCGCCATGAAGACGACCGAGTTGTGCCCCAGGCCGGTATTCGGGCCGAGCAGCATGAACAGGTTGGGAAAGCCCGCGCTCATGAGTCCGAGATGGGCCTGTGGCCCGTCGCGCCACGCTTCATTGATGTCCACGCCGTTGCGGCCGATGAGGCGCACGGGTGAGAGCTGCTCCGTGACGCGAAAGCCGGTGCCATAGATGATGGCGTCTACCGGATACTCGACGCCGTCGCCGCCGACAATCGAATGCTCGCGCACGCGCGTGATGCCGCTCGTCACGACGTCCACGTTGGGTCGGGCAAGCGCGGGGAAATAGTCATTGGAAATCAGGATGCGCTTGCAGCCGATCGTATAGGACGGCGTCAACTTCGCGCGCAGTGCGGGGTCGGCGATGTGCCGCTCCATGTGCCTGAGCGCCATGCGCTGCGCCTGTTCCATCAGTTTCGGGTGGACAAAGCCGAGGCCGAAGAATTCCTGCCGCCAGTACAGGATATTGCGGAACAGCCGCATTGCGCCCGGCACGCTGCGGTAGATGGTTTGTTCGAGGCGGCCGATGGGCCGGTCCAGCTTCGGCAATACCCAGGCCGGCGTGCGCTGGAACAGCGTAAGCTGAGCGACCTTCGGCGCGATCTGCGGCACGAACTGGATCGCGCTGGCGCCGGTGCCGATCACCGCCACCCGCTTGCCTGTCAGGTCGACGTCGTGTCTCCACTCCGCAGAGTGGAAGCTGACGCCGCGAAAGTTGTCGATGCCCGGCAGTGCAGGCAGTGCCGGACGGTGCAGCGCGCCCATCGCGGAGACGATCGTGCGCGCCGTAAAGCGACGCCCGTCGACAGTATGCAGATCCCACAAGTCGTTGGCTTCGTCGAACACCGCTTCGCGCATCTCGGCCCCGAAACGGATGTGCGGCGCAAGGCCGTATTTGGCCACGCAATGCTTCAGGTAGGCGAGTATTTCCGGCTGGGTGGCGAACATGCGGCTCCAGCGGGGATTGCGCTCCCAGGAGAAGGAATACATGTGTGACGGCACGTCGCAGGCGCAACCGGGATAGGTGTTTTCGCGCCAGGTGCCGCCGATGTCCTGTGCCTTTTCGAGAATGACAAAGTCGTTGTTGCCGGACTCCTTGAGCTTGATCGCCATCCCGAGGCCCGAGAAGCCACTGCCGATAATGGCGACGTCGACGTCAGGTTCACGCTTGCCCTTGCCGGCTGCTTGCGCAAGCAGGAAGCGACTCGCCTGCGCAAGCGATGCGCGGCCCTCGGGAATGAAGCGGTGGAACAGCTGCCACACATGCGGCACCTCGGGCCACACGCGCAGTTCGACTTGTATGCCTGCCGCTTGTGCCCGCTCGGCAATGCGGATCGAATCGTCGCGCAGCACTTCGTCCGCGCCGACGTGGATCAGCAGTGGTGGAAGTCCGCGCAGGTCCGCATAGAGGGGCGATGCCAGGGGCGTGCGCGGATCGGCGCCGCCAAGATAGAAGGCGGCGCCGATGGCGATGCGTGCGCCACGGAACATGGCGCAACGGGCGTCGTTCGCGGTGATCGATGCACCGGTTGCCGCCAAGTCCGTCAGCGGAGAGAACAGTGCGGCGGCGGCTGGCATGGGCAGGCCGCGTTCGCGGATGCGCAATAGCAGGGCGAGCGCCAGTCCGCCGCCGGCCGAGTCGCCGGACAGGACGATGTGATGCGGATCGGTCCCGTGTTCAATGAGCGCGGCATACACCGCCTCGGCATCTTCCAGTGCCGCGGGAAAAGGATGCTCTGGCGCAAGCCGATAGTCGGGCGCGAAGACGCGGAATCCCTGTTGCGCATAAAAACTGGTCACCGCCCGGTGCGAGCGTGGCGAGCAGGCAAAGTAGCCGCCGCCGTGCAGATAGAGCAGTGTGGATGCACTCGGATGCGCGGGTTCGACCCATTCCCCGTCAATGCCGCCCAGCCGTTCCGGCGTCACGAGCACATCCCCGGGTGTCCTGAACCGTCCGCTATTGAGCAAGGCACGTGCCTGCACGGCATTTTTCGCCGCCGCCAGCCGTCGTTTGAACGTCTGCCGCAGGATGAAACTGAAAACGCGTGCTTGCCAGCTCATGCCGTCCTCCGATTCGCATTGCCCGGTTCGCGTCCAGTAAAATGGACAAAGGAAATGAATTTTCTGCAATATCCACGTTAGGGTAATTACCTTAAATCTGTCAATACGGATCATCATGACCGAAGTCGCCATGAGTACGCGGGACCGCATATTGGATGTATGTTTGCGCCTGTTCAATGAATCCGGCCCCGCCGCCGTGACGACGGCCGAGATCGCGCGCACCGCGGGCATCAACGAAGGCAACCTGTATTACTACTTCAAGAAGAAGGAAGACATCGTCTTCGCGCTGTTCGAAATGTTTGAAGCGGCATTGAACGAAGTCGCCAATGCGCCGCAGACGGAGGGCGATGGCGCAGACGCCGGCATGGCTTACCTGCAGCGCTGGTTCCGGTTGATGTGGGAATGGCGCTTTCTTTACCGCGACGGCGCTGCCATCAAGCGCATGGCACCGAAGGTGCGTGCAAGAAACGTGAAGCTCGCGGACCGCGGCCAGGCGGATATCAAGCGCGCACTGAAACACATGGTCGAGAAAGGACTCCTCGTCGCAAGCGACGAGGAACTGGACTGCCTCGTGGTCAATGCCTGGATCATTTCCAGCTACTGGCTGGATTATCTTGACTCACGGCACAACGTCGGCAAGGTGACGCGGGAACACCTGGACTGGGGATTCAAGCAGGTGCTCAGCCTGTTCCTGCCTTACACCTTGCCTTCCCGCTGATTACGACAGGTCCGAGCTGATGTGCTTGAGGGCCTCGTTCTGGTGGCCCTGCACCTTGCTCTTGTGCTTGAGCACCTGCCTGTCGAGCTTGTCCACCAGCCCGTCGATGGCCGCATACAGGTCTTCGGCAAAATGCTCCACATGAATGACGTTGCCCTTGAGCCGCATGTTCACTTCGGCGCGCTGGCGCTTGTCCTTCTCGGAGGGTTTCTCGATACCAAGGATCACCGCAATATCAATGATCTGGTCAAAGTGGCGGACGACGCGTTCGAGCTTGTTTTCGACATATTCACGCAGGGCTTGACTGACATCGACATGGTGTCCGGTGATCATCAGATTCATACGGTCGGCTCCAATTGGCAAGATACAAGGGGATCGCAGGGGCGTCGTAGCGCACCTTGCTTTTGCTTGTAGACGGCATCTTGCCGGGCAGGTTCACCGCGAATGCGAAGGAGAGGGTGGTCGGTGTGCCACCCCGTGTCTGTTCGGGAACGGCGGCACACCTGTCTGCCGTCATGCCTATCGTTTGCATGTACAGCAGATAGGCGAATCGTACGGGGCCGGTGTGACAGCCTGATGACACGCGCTAGAACAGGTCGAACTGCTTGCCGGCAATCCCGGACTTGCCGGACGGCCGGCGGAACTGCGATGCGTCGAGCCGGGCATATCCTTCGGAGCGAGAACCTATCCCCAGCCGTGCCGTTGCCTTGTCAAAGCGCTGCCGGATCAGGTCGGCCCAGACTCCCTCGCCGTGCATCCGCTTGCCGAAATCCGCGTCGTAATCCTTGCCGCCGCGCATATCCCGGATGCGGTTCATCACGCGACGGGCGCGGTCGGGGAAATGCGCTTCCAGCCATTGCTGGAACAGCGGATTCACTTCCCATGGCAGGCGCAGCACGATATGGCTCGCCGCCACCGCGCCTGCATCCACCGCGGCCGCCAGGATGCGTTCCAGGTCGGGTTCGGTGACGAAGGGAATCACCGGCGCGATGCTGACGCCGACCGGAATGCCGGCGTCTGTGAGCGTACGTATCGTGCGCAAGCGACGGGTTGGTGCCGCGGCACGCGGTTCCAGCGTGCGCGCGATCGCCGGATCGAGCGTGGTAATCGTGACGGCGGCCATGGCCTGGTGCTTTTCGGCCATGGCGGCGAGCAGGTCGATGTCGCGTTCGATCAGCGACGACTTGGTGATCACCGCCACCGGGTGGCCGCATTCATGCAGCACTTCCAGTACACGTCGCGTCAGCCGCAGGCCGCGCTCGCAGGGCTGGTAGGCGTCGGTATTGACGCCGAGCGCGATGGATTCCGGCACGTAGGACGGCCGCGCCAGTTCGCGGCGCAGGAGTTCCGGCGCATTGACCTTGGCGTAGATCCGGCTTTCGAAATCCAGTCCGGGCGACAGGCCGAGGTAGCTGTGTGTCGGCCGGGCAAAGCAATAGATGCAGCCGTGCTCACATCCGCGATAGGGATTGAGGGAAACATCGAACGGCACGTCGGGCGACGCATTGCGGGTCAGGATGCTGCGCGCCTGCTCCTCGATGACCTCGGTCTTGAATGCAGCGGCGGCTTCGTCCCCGTCGCCCGCCCAGCCATCGTCGAAGGCCTCGCGCGCCTGTGTTTCATAGCGGCCCTGCAAGTTCGTGACTGCGCCGCGTCCTTTGCGCGCGGCAAGGGGGCGGTGAATCAGGACGGGTTGAGAATCGGCGGGGAAATCATTGTCCGACATGGCTAAGATACTGTATATAAATACAGTATCTTAGCCAGCCAGATGCGCAAGTTCAAGTAGGCAAAACGAATTTCAACGCCGCGTCACCCGGATCGTCGTGCCGCCGAAATCCAGGCCGCGTATCGTCACGCTGCCGAAGCTGTTGCCGTTGGATCCACGAATGCGGATATTGCGGAAATTGATTTCCCCAATCGACGATGGCAGGCGCACGAGCACGCTGCCGTCGCTGTCGATGAGTGTGGCCGGATTGAGCGGATTGAAAACCGCATCCTGGAACGTGATGTCCGCATCGAGCAGACCGGCAAAGGCGTCGCCAAACGGATTGAGCAGTTTCGCGGAGTCGCCAATGACTTCGACGCCGAGCCCGTTGGATACGTAGAGCGCCACGCGCTGGAGGAAGCGGTCGGCAAGGCCCTGCGCGGCGACGAGCCGCAGTTCATCTTCCGACAATCGCTGCATGTTGCCCGCTTCAAGTGCCGTGGCGGACAAGGGCGCGAGGAGGACTGCGGCGAACAGCGCGGCGGCGGCATGCCGAGCCGGCGAAGCATCGTTGCTTGTGAACCATCCCATAAGCTCTCCATTCATGAAGAATGACGATTGCGCTCTGGAGGCGCTATCTGCTCCCTGACGTGGTATGACTCGTGGAACTGCAGATACGGTCGCATCTGCGAAGAAAGGTGGATGCGGTTGTGCCGCATTGATTCGACCTAAGGAGATGGCATCGAAATCCCGCCGTCGCCACAAAGCTTGGGATATCGCATGATGCAGTGCCGCGCGGACTCTATACCTTCCACCAGCCCGGCAGCAAACGCATCACATTCGGCCGGGCGAAGCGATCATCGATCAGGTAGATCACGCCCTTGTCCGTCTGCGTGCGGATCACGCGCCCCGCCGCCTGCACGACCTTCTGCAAGCCGGGATAGAGATAGGTGTAGTCGTAGCCGGCGCCGAAGGTTTCCTGCATGCGCTGCATGATGTGCTCGTTCACCGGGTTGAGCTGCGGCAGCCCCAGTGTGGCGATGAAGGCGCCGACCAGCCGTTCGCCCGGCAGGTCGATGCCCTCGCCGAAGGAACCGCCGAGCACCGCAAACCCGATGCCGCGCCCCTCCGGCGTGAAGCGCGCGAGGAAGGCGTCACGCTCGCTTTCCGCCATGCCGCGCGACTGCTCCCAGAACGGAATCGTCGGGAAGCGTGCGGCGAAGCGCTGCGCGACTTTCTGCAGGTAATCGAAGCTGCTGAAGAAGGCCAGGTAATTGCCGGGCCGGCTCTCGTACTGTTGTGCGATCAGTGCGGCGATCGGATCGAGCGATGCATCGCGGTCCTGGTAGCGCGTGGAAATCTCGCGCACGATCTTCACGCGCAACTGGTCCGATGCGAACGGCGACGCTACTTCGATGCACACCGTGTCCTCGGGCAGGCCGAGCATGTCGGTATAGAAATCCACCGGCCGCAGTGTCGCGGAGAACAATGTCGCCGTCCTTGCCGCGCTGAAGCGTGGGCCGAGGAAGGGTGCGGGAACGACATTGCGGATGCACAGCACCGACCCGCGCGCACGCAGTTTGCTGATATCGAACAGCGAATGCGTGTCGAACACTTCCGCCAGGCGCGAGAAGTGCAAGGCATCGAAATAGAACTGCTGCAATCCGGCATCGAAGAGCGCCGGGTTCTCCGCCATGTATTCCGTGATATCCGCGATCAATTGCTGGAGCGCGCCTGCAAAGGGTGATGGCACTTCCGGGTAGACCTGGTAATCGGCCTCCTGCTCCTTGTTCAGTGCGTTCCACTGACGGTGCAGGCGGTCGAGGCTTTTCTTCAGTGCCGCCGGCGCGGTAAGGCGCAATCCGCGCAAGGCTCCCTGGTCTAGTTCCGCGGTGTACATCTTGCGCGCGCGTTCGACCAGGTTGTGCGCTTCGTCCGCCAGCACCGCCACGCGCCAGTCGTTGGCGATGGCGAGTCCATGCAGCATCGCGCCGCCGTCGAGGTAATAGTTGTAATCGCCGACCACCACGTCGCTCCAGCGTGCCTGGTCCTGGCTCAGGTAGTAGGGACACACGTTGTGCTCCAGTGCCACCTTGCGAAGTGTTTCCTTGTCCTGCACGCGGACCTCGACCGCCGCCTGCCGCGCCTGCGGAAGCCGGTCGTAGAACCCCTTGGCCAGCGGACAGGAGTCGCCATGGCAGGCCTTGTCCGGATGCTCGCAGGCCTTGTCGCGCGCGACGAGTTCGAGCACGCGCAACGGCAGCGTCTTGCCCGCGCCGAGCTGGGACAGCGCATCGAACGCAAGCCGGCGGCCGGACGTCTTGGCGGCAAGGAAGAACACCTTGTCGAGCTGCTGCCCCGGACAGGCCTTCAGCAGGGGAAATAGCGTGCCGACCGTCTTGCCGATACCCGTGGGCGCCTCGGCGAGCAGGCAGCGGCCGCTGCATGCCGCACGGTATACCGCTTCCGCCAGCTCCCTCTGGCCAGTACGGAAGGCATCGTGCGGAAAACGCAGCGCGGTGAGCGCTTCGTCGCGTGCGGCGCGGTGCGCCATTTCCTGTTCCGCCCAGGCGAGAAAGCGCTCACACTGTGCTTCGAAGAACTGCTTCAGCTCCGCCGATGCGTACGTCTCCGCCAGCACCGTTTCCTTGTTGCTGCCGATATCGAAGTAGACCAGGGCCAGGCGCACCTCGGCCAGTCCGAGCTTCTCGCACAGCAGCCAGCCGTACACCTTCACCTGCGCCCAGTGCAGGTGGCGATGGTTTGCCGGCATCCTTTCCAGGTCGCCGCGAAAGGTCTTGATTTCCTCGAGCTGGTTACGGTCCGGGTCGTAACCGTCGGCACGCCCGCGCACGACCAGGTGCCGGTATTCGCCGCTGAGCGTGATTTCCGTCTGGTACCCCGACGGACGCCGCGCCGTCACCGTCGCGTGTCCCGCGATGCCTTCCTGCGCCGAGGGCGACGGCGTAAAGCGCAGGTCGAGGTCGCCTTGCTTGGCGGTGAACTCGGTCAGTGCGCGGACGGCGACGACGTACTTCATGCGTCCGTCCATTGCACCCAGCAGACTTCCACCGGCATGCCGTGGGCGGCACAGAACGCGAGCCAGCGCAACTGGTTGTCCTGCAGGCGGTCGCCGGGCGCCTTGACCTCCACCATGCGGTAGCGCCTTTCCCGTGGCCAGAACTGGATGAGGTCGGGGAAGCCGGAACGGTTTGCGCGGACGTCGAGCAGCATGCGCTCGAACCATTTCTTCAGATGCTGTGGCGGAATGCACGTGAGTGCCGTTTCCAGCAGGGTTTCGTCAAGGATCTCCCAGAAAACAAAAGGAGACTGGATGCCGGATTTCTCCCGGAAGTACTGGCGGATGATGTCCTTGTACCGCTCGCTATCGAGCGCCGAAAGGCAGTCGTCGAATTCCGCTGTGCGGCGCAAGCGGAAATCAGCACTGTGCAGGTCAGCGGGACCAGTATGGAAGGGATGGAAGAAGGCGCCTGGCACCGGGGTAAAGATGGCCTTCCAGCACAGCAGGCCGAACAGCGAGTTGATCAGCGTGTTTTCAACATACCAGACAGGGGCGTCCGGCGTTTCGAACTGCGCGCGCACCAGTTCTTCCACCGAGTAATCACCCGGGGGCTGCGGCAGGAGGAGATCGATTCGGGCCACGGGTGCCGGGATGCGCGGCGATGGCTTCGGCTGTCCCGCACGGCGCAGGAGGCGGGGCAGCATGCGTTGCAATTGCTGCTGCTCGGCGTCGCTTTCAGGTTCGCAAGCGGCCGCTTGCGCAAGCGACAAGGCCTCGTCATGCCGTTCGCTCAGTTCGAGGACACGAACGGTGCGCACGCGGGCTTCCGGATAGCGGATGCCGGTGTACAGGCGCAGCGCGTTGTCCCAGTCCCGTGCGCGTTCGTATTCCTGCGCGGCGTGGAACAGCAGGCGCGTGCGGCGCTGCTCGATCCATTGGTTGTCCAAGGGGTGCGCCGGCACGTCGGCCAGCACAGTCTCCATCGCTTCGCCTGCCTCGAAACGTTCGCGGCAGCGGAACAGGTGCAGGTAGTCGTCGACATCGCGCCTGTCGCGAAACGCTTGTGCCGACGCAGGGAACGCCACTTTTTCGTAGCGCATGATGCCGAGGTCGGACAGCACGAACTCGGTCCAGTCCTGGTGCAGGTTGCCGAAGAACATGAGGCGGAGCCGGTCGCACAGCATGCCGATACGCAGGCGATATACCTGCTCGTCCGTGTCGGGATGCCAGAGGGAGAAGGGGCGCGTGTCACCGAACGCGCTGCGCAGCGCCTCGAGTTGCTCCGCCTTTCTCGCACCTTTGGGAATGTGCGGGCGGAAGAGGTGTTCGATTTCCGCCTTGGTCAGCAAGGAGAACACGTCGTCGAGCGAAAGTTGGGCATCGCGTTCGATCCAACCCGCATCAGCGAGAAGCGTCGCCGCTTCGCGGGGATCGCCGATTTCCTCGTACAACAGTTTGCCGGAACGGAACAGCTCGCCCTTGCGCATCACCATGCGCACCAGCAGCGCCCGCGACGCCTGCGGCAGCTCGACGAAGCGCGCGATGAATCCACGCTCTGCATCATCCAGCAAGGCGTCGTAACGTTCCCCGATCCAGTTGACGACCGTGTGGAAGTTGTCGAGGTAGTAAAAGCGGTTTTCCAGCGTCCTGATCATCTTGGCAATGTGCCGATGCTTGACTCTCGATTGTACCGGCAGCGGGGAGTGCCCGGCGGCCACAAGTGAAATCAAGTATGCTCTTGCCACACTTACATATTCTCCCGTCTGCCCGCAGCATGAACCATCCGCTCACCCCATCCACCGCCCTGATGCTCGTTGTTCCTCCGCTGCTCTGGGCCGGCAATGCCGTGGTGGGGCGCCTGGTCAATGCGATGGTGCCGCCGATCACGCTCAACTTTCTGCGCTGGGCCATCGCGCTGCTGATCCTCGTGCCGATGGCGGGATGGATATACCGCAAGGGCAGCGGCCTGTGGGCGCACTCGCGCCGTTTCGCGGTGCTCGGCCTGCTCGGCGTCGGCATGTACAACGCGCTCCAGTATCTCGCGCTGCAAAGCTCCACGCCGATCAACGTGACCCTGGTGGCAGCCAGCATGCCGGTCTGGATGCTGCTCATCGGATGGATGTTTTTCAACACCGGCGTGTCGCGCATGCAGGTGGCGGGCGCACTGCTGTCGGTGGCCGGCGTGCTGATCGTGCTCAGCCGCGGGCAATGGGAGCAACTGGTGGCATTGCGCCTGGTGCCGGGCGACCTGTTCATGGTGCTGGCAACCATTGCATGGTCGGTCTATAGCTGGTTTCTGACTGCGCGCAAGGAGCCCGAAACGATCCGCAACGACTGGGCGGCCTTCCTGCTGGCACAGGTGACCTTCGGCGTCATGTGGTCGGGCGCGTTTGCGGCGGGGGAATGGGCGATGGGTGGCAAGCACATCGCATGGGGCTGGCCGCTCGTGGCCGCGCTGCTCTACGTGGCTGTCGGTCCGGCAATCGTTGCCTTCCGCTGCTGGGGCGCCGGCGTGCAGCGCGTCGGTCCGAATATCGCCGCCTTCTTCAACAATCTCACACCGCTGTTCGCGGCGCTGATGTCATCGGCCTTTCTTGGAGAATTGCCGCATGCCTACCATGCGGTGGCGTTTGCGCTGATCGTCGGCGGGATCGTACTATCGTCGCGCCGCTAGTGCTTTCCTTTGGGGAGCAGCGCCAGCACCATCAACGCCACCAGCGACAGCCCGGGAAAGATCGCGGCAGCCGCTGCGCCGATCGCCGCCCAGCCGGCAAAGCTGCGCTGTTTGATGCGGGAAGCAACCGCGCCCAGGAGCAGGCCGACGGCGGCGGATTTCAGGACGATGAGGTAAATCGGGTCGTTGAACATGGTGAAGCGTGGACAGGCGTTGTTTGCGCCATTGTACGACGCGTCACGGTCCGCCTTGCGAGATTTCCCGCAGCTTGTCGATCCCGACGGGCTTGACCCAGTGCTGGTCGAATCCGGAGTCGGATGTCCTCTGCTTGTCCTGGTCCTGCCCCCAGCCGGTAAGCGCGATTAGCATCAGCCCCTTGCCGTGATCCGACTGGCGCACGCGCTTCGCCACTTCGTAGCCATCAATACCGGGCAGGCCGATGTCGAGCAGCATCACCTCGGGCCGCCATGTATCAACCGCGGATACGGCGGCCAGTCCGTCATGCACGACAGAGACCTCGTTGCCGAGCAGGCGCAGGATTTCACCCGCGGACTCGGCGGCGTCCACGTTGTCGTCCACCACCAGGATGCGTTTTCCGGTACGGGCTTTGTTGGCTGGCGCAGGGGTGGTGTCGGAATTCGTGGAAAGCGCGATAGTCATTGCAGTGGTCCCGTGTTGTCTGTGGTCACGCCGGTCGTGCGCGTTGAGCGCGGCACCCGCTATTATGGGCACTGGACGAGTTGCATTGCTTGACTACCGTCATTCCTGCTTGCATGGCGAGCAAAATTTTTCGATTTTTCCGGCCCGGAGTTTCCCTTGGTTACGTTGTACGAATACACGCGCCATCCCCGCTATTGGGTTGCGTACGATGAGGACGGCTACTGGCTGGTTCCCGCACGAAATGGCGGATGGGAAGAACGCGAGCCTTTCGTCGGGCACGCCGTCAACTTGCGTCCCGTTGAGGATCTGGAGGGCATCGACTTGGGCATTCCGGAGCGCGGCAAGGACTGAGCACGTGGACGCATGGGCGCGAGAGCGCCAGTCGTTGACCTGGCAATGCCAGGAAGGCAAGCGCATGAGATGGATCAAGGTGGGACGGCGGGCGGCGCATAGCGTTGCAGGGTTTTCCCAATCCGATTTGCTCCCATGCACACCCTAAGAAAACCACTGCTGCCGCTGCTTTTCCTTCTCTTTCTGCTTACCGGTTGCGCCAGCGCCTACAGACAGGTCGCCGGCATGGCGATCGGTTTCGACCGCGAGCGCGCCGGTCTGGAGCGCAAGGAGGTCACGCTCGATGACGGACTGCGTTACGTGTACCTCGAAGGCGGCACGGGCGAGCCGCTCATGCTGCTGCACGGCTTCGGCGGCAACAAGGACAACTTCACCCGCAGCGCGCGTCACCTGACGCCGCAATACCGCGTGATCATCCCGGACCATATCGGCTTCGGCGAATCGTCGCGGCCGGCCGACGCCGACTACACACCGTCCGCGCAGGCGGAGCGCCTGCACCGGCTGGCAAAGGCGCTCGGCATCAGGAACGTCCACTTTGGCGGCAACTCCATGGGCGGACAGATCGCGATGGCGTATGTCGCGATGTATCCGGACGACGTGGGGAGTCTCTGGTTGCTGAACCCGGCAGGGATCTGGAATGCGCCGCGCAGCGAACTCGCGGACATCGTGCTCGGCACCGGACGCAATCCGCTGATCGCACGCAGCGAAGAAGAATTCGCCGAAACCTTCGCCTTCGTGATGACGGATCCACCCTTCGTGCCGCGGCCCATCCTCAATGTGTTCGCGCAGGAGCGCATCCGCAATGCGGACCTGGAAGAGCGCATCTTCGCAAAGATTGCCACGGACTCCGTCGAGCAGCGCGTGACGGGACTGCAGACGCCGACCCTGATCGTGTGGGGCGATGGCGACCGCGTGATCCACGTTGGCACGGCGGAAGTGCTGCACAAGCTGATGCCGCGTTCGCAGGTCGTGGTCATGCCTGGCGTCGGCCATCTTCCGATGATCGAACGTCCGAAGGAGAGTGCGGAGGATTACCTGCGCTTCCGTGCCGCTGTCAGCGAAGGAAAATAAAAAGGCACCTCCGAAGGACGGAGGTGCATCAAGTACCCATCAGAGTACGAACGGGGGCAGCAAACTCTTACTTTTCCTGGGCAGGCTTCACATCGACGTCGGGCACGGTGACGGTGCGTTCTTCCTTCTTGATCGTCGGGACTTCAACGGTGCGCTGTTCCTTGTTCACCGCGACGTCGGGCGTCTTGACGTCATACTCGGGCAGCTGCACATTGCCGGCCTGCTTTTTCTCGACTTCATACTTCGGCAGGTCGACTTTGCCTTCCTGTTTTTTCTCGACGTCACAAGCGGCAAGACCGAATGCGAATGCGGACATGACTGCAAGGGATACGGTTTTTTTCAACATGGCGTCCTCACAAAATAAAGGGAAAGTGTTTTTGTTCGGGCCCTACTGCCTGTTCTGACCGCATGCGCGCCGCAGAAGTTGTTGTGACTGTGTTAAGAAATGTAACGCATGAAATACGCCTAGAGGATTGCCACTAAGAATAGGCGAGCGACATCTTGTAGACTCTGCCGACCGCCATCGGAGAAACAACAAGATGAAGAACGCCGCCTACCCGCACCTGCTCGCCCCGCTCGACCTCGGTTTCACGACATTGCGCAACCGCGTGATCATGGGCTCGATGCACACCGGCCTCGAAGACCGCTTCTTCAACTATCCGAAACTGGCCGCCTTCTTCCGCGAGCGCGCGAAGGGCGGCGTCGGACTGATTGTCACCGGCGGCATCTCACCCAGCAGGCAGGGATGGCTGCTGCCTTTCGGCGGCACAATGAACAGCATCTTCGACGTGCCTAACCATCGCAAAGTCACCAGCGCCGTGCACGAGGAGGGCGGCAAGATCCTGATGCAGATCCTGCATTCAGGACGCTACGGTTACCAGCCCTTCGTCGTGTCCGCATCGGCCGTCAAGTCGCCGATCTCGATGTTCACGCCGCGCGAACTCGACGACAAAGGCATCCTGCGCACGATTCGCGACTACGTGCGTTGTGCCGAACTGGCGAAGAAAGCCGGTTACGACGGCATCGAGATCATGGGTAGCGAGGGCTACCTGCTCAACCAGTTCCTCTGCGCGCGCACCAACCGCCGCACGGACCGCTGGGGCGGTTCCATCGAAAACCGCATGCGCCTGCCTGTGGAGATCGTGAAGCAGGTGCGCGAAGCGGTCGGGAATGACTTCATCCTCATGTACCGCCATTCACTGCTGGATCTGGTCGAAGGAGGCAATACCTGGGACGACGTGGTCGCCGTGGCGAAGGCGCTCGAGAAGGCCGGCGTCAACATCATCAATACCGGCATCGGCTGGCACGAAGCACGCGTGCCGACCATCGTCACCTCGGTGCCGCGCGCGGCCTTCCGCAGCCTTGCGGGGCAGTTGCGCAAGGCGATCGGCATTCCGGTCGTTGCGTCCAACCGCATCAACATGCCCGCGGAAGCGGAAGACATCATCGCCACCGGCGACGCCGACATGGTATCGATGGCGAGGCCCTTCCTTGCCGATCCCGACTTCGTCAACAAGGCCGCGGCCGGACGCGCGGATGAAATCAATACCTGCATCGCCTGCAACCAGGCCTGCCTCGACCATACGTTCTCCAACAAGCGCGCAAGCTGCCTGGTCAACCCGCGTGCGGCGCACGAGACGGAGCTCGTCTATGCGAAGGCCGCGCAGTCGCGCCGCGTCGCCGTGGTCGGCGCCGGACCCGCCGGCCTGTCTGCCGCGACCGTTGCAGCAGAACGCGGCCACCGTGTCACCTTGTTCGAGGCAAGCGACCGGATCGGCGGGCAATTCAACTTTGCGATGCGCGTGCCCGGCAAGGAAGAGTTCCGCGAAACCCTGCGCTACTTCCGCCGCCGCCTCGACCTCGCGGGCGTTGACGTCGTGCTCAACCGGAAGGTCACGCGGGAGGAACTGCTGCAGCAGGGTTTCGACGACGTGATCGTGGCGACAGGCATCCTCCCACGCACGCCGCGCATCGAAGGCGTGAATCATCCCAAGGTGCTGTCCTATCTCGACGTGCTGAAAAATGATGCACCCGTCGGCAAGCGCGTGGCGGTCGTCGGCGCGGGCGGCATCGGTTTTGATATCAGCGAGTTCCTTTTGCACGACCCGCATGTGCCGCTGCCGGTGCCGCTCCAGAATTGGCTGGACGAATGGGGCGTGGACCTCAAGGCCGGGACCAACGGCGGGCTGCGCAAGCCGGTTCCGGAGCAACCCGTGCGTGAAGTCTTCCTCCTGCAGCGCAAGGCATCGAAGCTGGGCGCATCCCTCGGCAAGACCTCGGGCTGGGTGCATCGCGCCACGCTCCAGCGCAAGGGCGTGCGCATGATGGCCGGTGTCGAATACCGGAAGATCGATGACAAGGGCCTGCATATCACGGTCGATGGCAAGGAGCAGGTGCTCGACGTGGACAACGTGATCCTGTGCGCCGGCCAGGAGCCGCTCAAGGAATTGATGCCGGCGGCGCAGTCCGAAGGTGGGCCGCGTTTCCACCTGATTGGCGGTGCTGCGCTTGCCGCCGAGCTCGACGCAAAACGTGCCATCAGGGAAGGTGCGGAGCTCGCTGCCCGCCTGTAAATCCTGCAGGAGCGCCTAGACTGTCATCATGGGCGCGCGACAACTCCTGGCGGCATGTCTCCTGGCAACTTCCCTGGCCGGCATGGCCGCCGGCCTGCCCGTGTGGCAGACCAGCACCGATATCGCCACCGGACGCGGCGAGAAAGGGCCGTGGCAGCAGAACGAATCCCGCTACGATTACGTCGACGATCCCACCGTCGCAATGGATAGCGGCGGACGAATTGCTGTCGCATGGGTGGAGCAAGCCCGCAAGGACGTCCTCTTCCAGCGCTTCGCTGCCGACGGCACGACGCGTCTCGGCGTGCCGGTCAATGTGTCGCGCAGCCCGGCCACGTTTTCCTGGTTGCCCCGTATTGCGATTGCTCCTGACGATCCCCGGCGCATCTATCTCTTCTGGCAGGAAATCATTTTCTCCGGCGCGTCGCACGGCGGCGAAATGTTCTTTGCCCGCTCCGAGGACGGCGGCGTGTCATTCTCGGAACCGGTGAACGTGTCGAATTCCGTTGGCGGCGACGGCAAGGGCCGTATCAACAAGGAAGTCTGGCACAACGGCAGCTACGACCTCGTCGCCGGCGAGGATGACGTGGTTTATGCTGTGTGGACCGAGTATGACGGGCCGCTCTGGTTCAGCCGCTCCATGGACGGCGGCAAGCGTTTTTCCCGCCCGCAACGCGTGGCTGGCGGAAGTCAGGCCAAACCGGTGCGCGGGCCATCGCTGGCCATCGGAAAAGGCCGCGCGCTTTACCTCGCCTGGACGACCGGCGAGGATGACAGCGCGGACATCCACGTAGCGCGCTCCGACAACGGCGGCAACACTTTCGGCGACACGGTGCGCGCGTTCAAGGGGAAAGGCTATTCGGACGCGCCCAAGCTGGCAGTCGGAGGGACCGGCACCGTGCATCTTGTCTTCGCGGAGAGCACCGGCGGACCGTTCGGCCGCTACCACATCCGATATGCGCGTTCGACCGACGGCGCGCGCACGTTTGAACCGGCACGCGACATCTCATCGGCAGGCAGGACCGACGCCACCTTTCCATCGCTGGGCATCGATGCCGGCGGCAATGTATTCGTACTGTGGGAGGTCATGTCCGATCCACGCATACGTCCCAGGGGACTCGCGCTAACGGTGTCCTTGGACGGCGGGCGCCGCTTTTCCGAGCCGCAAGTCATACCCGGCAGCATCGACCCCGACGGCGGCGGCAATGGCAGCTACCAGGGGCTGCTGATGAAAAAACTGGCAGTAGGCAGAAGCGGCAAGGTGGCTGTGGTCAATAGCAGCCTGGTCGCCGGCACGCGCAGCCGCGTGTGGCTGCTGAGCGGGAGCTATTAGACCGTTTCCGTCTTGCCGTTGCCTCTGATGCGCCAGGTCAACGTGACAAACAGCGCCGCGCTCATGTCGACCATCCAGTCGGCCAATGCGCCGTTGCGATAGGGCAGGAAGCTTTGGATGCCTTCATCCAGCGCGCCCATGACCACGACGATGCAGAAAGCCTTGATGGCCCGCGCGGTGAGGCTGCCGGCCGCGCCGCACGCGAGCAGGTAAGCGATGCACGCGTAAGTTACAAAGTGCAACACCAGGCCGGATGCCACTTCCCCGACTTCGGCGCGTGCGCCCGGGATCGAACCGATCAGGATGACAGCGAGGTACAGTGCGAGGCCGCAACGGAACATCAGGGCTTCGGCGGGTTTGTCGGAAATGAAACGCGGCATCGGAATGTTCAGGTGTCGTCGAAGTGCAAAACGTAGCTCGGACACCGCGGGATGTCTTGGCGTTCCGTCAGAGATGCTGCGTGTTTTTTCGGCATTCTCAAGATGCAAGGCTTTCCGCTGACGCATGTCAAACCCGGCCGGACAGGAATAGCAAGGCGAGCGCAGCGCAATTGACGCCGGCCGTCACCCAGAACATGACCTGGAACGATTGCTTGCTCGTCTTGTGTCTGAACAGGAATTGCGCGGCCAGCGCGCCTGGCCATCCTCCAGCGACGCCGAGCGCGTGCAGCGTGCTTTCCGGTGTGCGCCGCAACTTGCGCCGCGCCGCCGACTTGTCGAGGCCATAGGCGATGAAGGCAGCAAGGCTGACTGTTGCGTACACGGCAAAGACCGCCAGCGATAACACGCCGGCAAGCCCGGCGGCGAGCAGGCAGGTCAGGAACAGGGCGGCGAAGGCAACGGGCATGGAAGGCGGCGTACTGGCGATGGCGCGAGTCTAAGCAATGACCGGCAAGATGTCCATTCGGCATGCTGTTGCACGCTTGCCGCACCGCCGCTCCGGAAGCGTGCTGTTACAAAGATTCCGAGCGGGACGGTCGTCTATCGCCTTTAATATAAATAGATTGAGGAGCAGAACATGAACAGGAATTTCGCAGTCGCCGTCGGCGCGCTCGCAGTCTGGCTGGCTGCCATGCCGGTCCATGCCGGCGGACGCGTGCAGTGGTCGGTGACCGTCGGTTCGCCCGGATACGTTGTGCCGGCGCCCGGCGTCGTCGTTTCTCCGCAGCCACAGTACATGTACGGCCCGCCGCCGTCGGCGTTCGCGCCGCCGCCCGCCGTCGTCTATGTGCAACCCGCCTATCCGGCATACCCGCCGCCGGTCATTTACGTCGACCCGTATGGACGCCAGATCGAACCGCGCGGACACCGGCATCATCACCGCCACGACTGGAATGGCGGTTGGGACGGCGGCCATCGCGGCGGCCGCTGGGATTATCGGCGCTAGCGCCCGATGCCGTAGTACCGCAATCCCGCAGCCTGAACGTGCCGCGGCTCGTACAGGTTGCGCCCGTCGAACACGACCTTGTCGTTCAGGCTTTCCGCCAAGCGCGCAAAATCCGGCGTCCGGAAATCGCTCCACTCCGTCACCAGCACCAATGCATCCGCGCCTTCCACGGCCTCCCAGGGATCGCGCGTGAGATGGATGCGATCGGAAAACCGGCCGGCCTCATGCATGCCATGCAATTCCCGCGCGGCTTCCTCGCACGCGACGGGGTCGCAGGCGCGTATCCCGCAATACGCTTTCAGCAACTGCTCGATCAGCACGAGGCTTGGCGCCTCGCGCATGTCGCCCGTGTTCGGCTTGAATGACAGTCCCCACAGCGCGAACGTCTTTCCTTCCAGCCGACGCACGCCGCCGTAGTGGCTGCAGATCTTCCTGTAGAGCAGCGCCTTCTGCTTTTCATTCACGGCTTCCGCCGCCTTGAGCATGTGCGGCGTGCAGCCGTACTGCACCGACGTCCTGATCAGCGCCTTCACGTCCTTGGGCAGGCAGGAACCGCCGTAGCCGATGCCGGCCTGCAGGCAATGCGGGCCGATGCGCGCATCGGCGCCGATGCAACGGCGCACCGCTTCGATGTCGGCGCCTGCTGCGTCGGCAAGGCAGGCCAGCTCGTTCATCAGGCTGATGCGCGCGGCGAGCATCACGTTGGCCGCGTACTTGCTCAGTTCGGCGCTGCGCGCGTCGATCTCGATGAGTTGCTCGCGCTGGCGCAGGAGGGGAATGTAGAGTTCGCGCATGATGCCGGCCGCCGATGTGTCGTGGTAGCCAAGCACGATGCGGTCGGGATGCATGAAGTCGCTCACCGCTGAACCTTCCTTCAGGAACTCAGGATTGCTCACCACGCTGAAGGCGAGGTCGAGCCGGCGGGCAGCGAGTTCATCCGCAACCGCTGCGCGCACGAGGGCGGCCGTGCCGACGGGGACGGTCGATTTGGTGACGATGACGGTGGGGCGATGCAGGTGCCGTCCGACGAGGCGGGCCGCATCGATGACATGCGAGAGGTCGGCGCTGCCGTCTTCTTCGGCCGGCGTACCCACCGCCAGGAAAACGACTTCGGCGTGACGGACGGCCGTTTCATGATCCGTCGTGAAGACGAGGCGTTCCGCGCGACGGTTCCGTGCAATGAGTTGCGGCAGTCCCGGCTCGTGGATGGTGACCTTGCCCGCATTCAGCAGGTCGATCTTGCGCGCATCGACGTCGACGCCGGTAACCGTGTTGCCGATCTCGGCGAGGCAGGCCGCCGTGACGAGACCGACGTAACCCGTGCCGATGATCGCAATCTTCATATCCACCTCTTGAGCGGTTGCATGATCGACCCGAATCCCGTCCTTGCCGTTCCTCCATTTGGTGTTCGTCAAAAGAAAATGCCGGGAAGGAATCGCTTCCTTCCCGGCATTGCCATGGCGTCGATCAGTGTTTGCTTCCGGTTTCCGGAATGTAGGTCGTCGCTTCCAGTTCTGCGCGAGTCGAACGCCTGCGCAGGCGGATATTCAGCATCTCCACGACGACGGAGAATGCCATCGCGCTGTAGATGTAACCCTTCGGTACATGGTGGCCAAAACCTTCCGCAATCAGCACTACCGCCACGACCACCAGGAAGGACAGGGCCAGCATCTTGATGGTCGGATGCTCGGACACGAAGCGGCCGATCGGGCCGGCAAAGAACATCATCATGCCGACGGAGGCAACGACCGCTGCGATCATGACCACGATCTCATCGACCATGCCAACGGCAGTAATGATCGAGTCGAGCGAGAACACCAGGTCGATCACCATGATCTGCAGCACGATGCCGGCGAAGGTGTTCTTCACGGCAGTCGATGCGCCGCCCTCCGCGCCTTCGAAGGTTTCGTGGATCTCGCCGACGCTCTTCCATAGCAGGAACAGGCCGCCGCCCAGCAGTACGAGGTCGCGTCCCGAGAATCCCTGTCCCAGGATGGTGAACAGCGGCTGCGTCATGCCCACGATCCAGGACAGCGTCAGCAGCAGGCCGATACGCATGAACATCGCGAGGAACAGGCCCAGGCGTCGCGTGAATTCGCGCCGTTCCTTTGGCAGCTTGTCCACGAGGATGGAGATGAAGATGATGTTGTCGATGCCCAGCACCAGTTCGAGCGCGGTGAGGGTGAAGAAGGCGATCCAGACTTGCGGATCGGCGAGTAGTTCGACCATGGAGTCTCCTTGTTTGATTTCGTTTCTCAGAGTCCAACCCAGTGGATTGGACTTTGGGAAACGAAGACAGTTTGCAAAAAAAACCGGGGACGGTATGAGCGCCCCCGGAAGGCAACAGACTTGCGTCTGCTCTCGGTTGAGGAACGGAGGGGTTAAGGTTTAATCGTTGCTGGCAAAGCCCAGCAGGTGCAACAGGCTGGTGAACAGGTTGAAGATCGACACGAACAGGCTCAGCGTCGCCATCACATAGTTCGTTTCGCCGCCTCGCACGATCTGCTGCGTCTCGAACATGATCATGCCGGACATCAGCAGCACGAACACTGCGGACACCGTCAGCGACAGCGCCGGGATCTGCAGGAAGATCGCCGCCAGGCCGGCCAGGAAGGCGACCAGGATGCCGACCATCAGGAAGCCGCCCATGAACGACAGGTCGCGCCTGGTGACCAATGCATAGCCGGACATGGCCAGGAAGATGGCAGCGGTGCCGCCCATCGCCAGCATCACCGTCTGCGTGCCGTTGGGCATGTTCAGGTAATGGCTGATAACGGGACCGAGCGTGTAGCCCATGAAGCCGGTCAGCGCAAACACCAGCGCCACGCCGAGGCCGCGGTCGCGGTATTTGTTGACCAGGAAGAGCAGGCCGAAGTAGCCGAGCAGCGTGATCAGGATGCCGGGATGCGGCAGGCGCATGGCCGCCGACACGCCCGCCGTGATCGCGGAAAAGCCCAGCGTCATGGCCAGCAGCATGTAGGTATTGCGCAATACCTTGTGCGCCGACGCGTCGATGACGGTCGTCGCCGAGCCGGAGCCAAAGGTCCGGTTGCGCAGGGTGGTGATACGGTCATTCATGGTGAATCCTTTCCGAGGAAGATGCCAAACAATCAAGTTGCAGTGATGTGCAGTCCTGCATTACATCGGAACCTCCTGTTGATCGACCCCTGCATCTTAAAAGGCTTGTCATGTCTTAAAAAGCGAAGATAATGTGAACATTACTTCGCAAAAATCAGAATATGAAAAACGTCTCCCTGAACTATCGCCATCTCTATTACTTCTGGGTTGTTGCCAAGGAGGGCAGCGTGACGCGTGCCGCGGAACGTCTGGATGTGGCCGTGCAGACCATCAGCGCCCAGCTTGCCCTGCTGGAACAATCCGTCGGGAAGGCGCTGCTGGCGCCGCAGGGGCGGCGCCTGGTGCTGACCGAGGCAGGACGCGTGGCGCTGTCCTACGCCGACCAGATCTTCCTGTTGGGGGAGCAACTTCAGGATGTGCTGACCGAAACCGATGTCGGGCAGACGATGCGCCTTACCGTGGGCTTGTCCGATTCATTGCCGAAACTGACGGCGTCGCGCCTGCTCGATGCCGCGCTGAAACTGCCGCAGAAGGTCAAACTGGTATGCCACGAGGACGATTTCGAATCGCTGCTGGGCGAGCTCTCGGTGCACAAGTTGGACGTCATCCTGACCGACCGTCCGGTGCCATCCGGCACCACGCTGCGCGTGTTCAGCCACTTGCTGGGCGAAAGCGAAACGATGCTTTACGGAGTGCCGGAACTGGCGGAGAAGTACCGCGAGGATTTTCCTGCCAGCCTGAAAGGCGCGCCGCTGCTTCTGCCCACGCGCAACCACACGCTTCGCGGCCGCCTCGACCACTGGTTCGAGACGCACGATGTGCGGCCCGATATCGTCGGCGAGTTTGACGACAGCGCCTTGCTCAACACCTTCGGCCGTACCGGACTGGGGATGTTTCCCGCTCCCTCCGCGCTGGCGTCAGCGGTGGAAGAACAGTTCGGCGCCGTGCCGGTCGGCGAACTCACGCATGTGCGCGAGCAGGTCTATGCGATCTCCAACGAGCGCAAGATCAAGCATCCGGCAGTCGATGCCATCCTGACGGCAAGTCACGTCAGCGTGTTCGCGCATTGAACTTGCAGGCGCGTCCCGCTTCATACGAGAAGCATCCATTGAACGATTGGAGCGGGAGTGTCCATCTTGTTGAGGCAATGGCGCGCCGTATCGGTTGCGCTCCTGTTTGCCTGCCTTTCGGCGGTTGTACAAGCGAAGGAAACCGCGCTTGAGCTGAACGGAGGCGGGACTCCGGCGAATGCCGATGCGGGTTCGGTCCAGTTCATCGGCACGGCGACGGTCCTGATCCGCTACGCGGGATTCACTATCCTCACTGATCCCAATTTCCTGCACAAGGGCGACCACGTGCACCTCGGATACGGATTGAAGTCACAACGGCTCACCAACCCCGCGATTTCCCTCGACAAGCTGCCGCCCATCGATCTCGTCGTGCTCTCGCATTTCCACGGCGACCACTTCGACCAGCTGGTACAGGAAAAGCTCGACCGCAACATCCCGATCGTGACGACGGAGGAAGCCGCCAGGGCACTTGCCGACCTGGGCTTCAAGAACCGGCACGCGCTCGCGACCTGGGACACGCTGGCGGTGAGAAAGGGCACGGCGACGCTGCGCGTCACCGCCATGCCTGCACGCCACGGACCGCCCGGCGCTTCGGTGCCCTTGCCGGAAACGATGGGCTCCATGCTCGAATTCGCGGCGGACAAGGACGGCGGGTACCGCATGTACATCAGCGGCGATACGCTGGTGTACAACGACTTGGAGGATATCCCGCGCCGCTATCCCGACATCGACCTTGCCTTGCTCCACCTCGGCGGCACGCGCATCCTCGGCGTGATGAAAGTGACGATGGATGGCAAGGATGGCGTGAAACTGATGCAGCTGGTCGCGCCGCAGCACGCCATACCCATTCACTACAACGATTATGACGTGTTCAAGTCACCGCTCAGCGAGTTCGAAAGCGAGGTCAAGGCGGCGGGGCTGCAGGGCAAGGTGACTTACCTGAAGCATGGCGACACCTACCGATTCAAGCCGGCGATCCGCCGCTAGTAGGCCGTCCAATTAAATTGGATGGGTTTCAACGCTTTTTGCGTGCGGGCACCGACGGTTAGATTTTTCAGTTTTACTCTCTCCGTCATTCCCGAGCAGGCGGGAATCCATGCGTCGTCAAGTCGATTTACGTCACTATGGATTCCCGCCTGCGCGGGAATGACGCGACACTTTTGCGCGAGACCGATCTCAGCCACTCGCCTTCAAGCATGCAAACCCATCAAATTCATCTGGACGCTCTTACTAGCCTCAGCCCGTCACGAGCGAGACGGCCAGCGACAGCATCACCACACCGATCATTGCGTCGAGCACGCGCCATGCTGCAGGCTTCGCGAACCACGGCGCCAGGACGCGGGCGCCGAAGCCGAGCAACATGAACCATGCCGCCCCCGCCGTCATCGCGCCCAGCGCAAACCACCACTTGCCATCCTGCCCTTGCTGTCCGCCGATGGAGCCGAGCAGCACGACGGTATCCAGGTAGACATGCGGATTGAGCAGCGTGGCCGCCAGCACGGTGAGCAGGGCTTCGCGCAGTCCGATTTCCGCATTGGGCGCCGCATTTAGCGCGTGGCGCCCGAAAGCGGACTTCCACGCACGCAGGCCGTACCAGGCCAGGAACAGGGCGCCGCCCCAGCGTGCAAATGAAAGCAGCACAGGGCTGCGCTCGACCATGGTGCCGACGCCGGCGACACCGACAGTAATCAGGAGCGCTTCGCACAGGATGCAGACCAGTACGGTGAGGCCGACGTGCTGGCGTTTGAGTCCCATGCGCAGCACGTGCGCGTTCTGCGATCCGATCGCGACAATCAGCCCTGCGCCCAGGCCCAACCCTTTTAAATAGAACGACACGTTTTCCTCCCGCATGACGAATGGAGGCATTCTGTCTGGCGAGGATAGAAAAATAAACGATACTTAATATAATTCCGTATCGTTTAAAAACGCTTAATCAATGAAACTCGACCCTCGCCAGTGCGAAGCGGTGCTCGCGGTAATCGAGCACGGCAGTTTCGAGCAGGCCGCCGCCGTGCTGCACCTCACACCTTCCGCCGTATCGCAGCGCGTGCGCGCGCTCGAGGTGTTCCTCGGCACGCCGCTGGTCGTGCGCACCCGTCCTTGCCGCGCGACGCCGGCAGCGCAGCGCCTGCTGCAATACCTGCGGCGCGTGCAGTCGCTGGAAGACGATCTGCGCGCGGAGCTGGCCGGCGAGCAGTCGGCGCCGCAGTCCATCTCTATCGCCCTCAACAACGATTCGCTCGCCTGCTGGTTCCTTCCCGCGCTGGCGCCCTTTGCGATTGCAGAGCAAGTCCTGCTCGACCTGATCCTGGACAACCAGGACCATACCTATACGCTGCTCGAGGAGGGACGTGCGCTCGGCTGCATCTCGACGGAGTCTCAGCCGATGCGGGGATGCAGTGTCGAACCGCTGGGCGCGATGCGCTACCGTTGCATGGCGTCGCCGGATTTCCGCGCGCGCTGGTTTGCCAGGGGCATGTCGCGTGCTGCGGCGGCCAAGGCGCCGGTCGTGATCTTCGATCGCAAGGACCGCTTGCAGGCCGATTTTCTTCTGAAGCATTTCGGCCTGCCGGAGGACGCCTATCCCCAGCACACTGTCCCCGCGTCCGACCCGTACATGCAGGCCGTCGTTCACGGCCTTGGCTGGGGCATGCTGCCGGAACTGCAGATGGGCAGCCTGCGCGAGCGCGGCGTGCTGGTGGATCTTGCGCCAAACCGCACGGTCGACGTCGGGCTCTACTGGCACGCCTGGAAGGTGCAGTCTCCGCGCATGGAACGCTTGTCGCGCGCGCTGGTGGCGCAGGCGCGCAGCATGCTCAAATAAGGAATGGCCGAACCGGGTACACTTTCAGTTCGGCAATTCCCAGACCACACCGATGAGCAGCAAAGACCCGTGGAAGATCGTCTACCTCCTTGCATTCACGCAGGTTGTGTCGTGGGGTTCGCTCTATTACGCCTTCGCCATCGTCGCCAGCGATATCCAGCGCGAGATGGGGTGGCGCAATGAGATCGTGTTCGGCGCGTTTTCGTTGAGTCTCCTGATTGCCGGCCTGGCGTCCACGCCGGCTGGAATACTGATCGACCGCATCGGCGGCCGGGGCGTCATGGCCCTGGGCTCGGTGCTCGCCGGGCTCGGCATGCTCGGCATCGGCAGTGCGCATTCAGTCGCGCTGTACTTCGTGGCATGGAGCGCGGTCGGCATCGGCATGGCCATGGTCCTGTATGAAGCGGCCTTCGCTACCATCAACCGCGAATTCCTCCTCGCGCCGCGCAAGGGCATTTCCGTACTGACGCTGTTCGGCGGCCTCGCCAGCACCGTGTTCTGGCCACTGACCCTCAAGCTCAACAGCCTGGTGGGCTGGCGCGATACCTTCCTGATCTACGGCGCCGTCCACCTCGCGCTCTGTGCGCCCGTGCACGCGCTGATACGCTCCGGGGGCGTGCGCAAGCGGCCTCCGCCGGAGAAGCAGGCCGCGCGGAATTACACCCTGCATGAGGCCGTGCGCGATCCCGCGTTCTGGAAACTGGCCATCGCCTTTTCCGCCAACATGTTCGTCTTCTCCGCGCTATCGGTGCACCTGATTCCGCTGCTGCAACGCTTTGGCCATTCCGCCGCCACCGCAGTGCTGGTGTCGACGCTGATCGGACCGATGCAGGTCGCCGGGCGCATTGGCGAGCTGGCGTTCGCGCGCCATGTGCGTCCGCAGACGGTGGGCAAGTTGACCTTCTCCCTTTTGCCTGCGGGGCTGCTGGCGCTGCTTTTCCTCGGTCAGCACAGCTACGCGGTGGCGGCATTCTGCATCCTGTATGGCGTCAGCAACGGTGTGCTGACCATCGTGCGCGGCACGGTCCCGCAGACGCTGTTCGGACGCGAGAATTACGGTGCCATTTCCGGCGCGCTCGCGGGACCCTCGCTCGTCGCGAAGGCCGCCGGCCCGCTGGTCGCGGCGGCGATCGTGGCGGCCAATCCCTCGCCGCCATGGCTGCTTGGCATCCTGTTTGCCGTTTCGCTGGTGTCCCTGGCCTGCTTCATCACAGCGGTCAATGCGCCGCGCCATAGACTCCTATAATGACCGTTTTCACTCAACGGGAAGCGGCAGCATGGACCAGCAATACGAAGATGGCTTGCGGATGCGCAAGCAGGTGATGGGCGAGGATTTTGTCGAGAAGGCGTTCGCCAATGCCGATGAGTTCACCATGCCCTTGCAGGAATTCGTCACACGCAACGCGTGGGGGACGGTCTGGTGCCGCGAAGGCCTGGACCTGAAGACCCGCAGTCTCATCACCATTTCCATGCTCACCGCACTCGGCCGTGCGCACGAATTGAAGGGACATTTGCGCGGCGCACTCAACAATGGCGCGACGCCGGCGGAAATCCGCGAAGTGCTGTTGCATGCCGCCGTCTACTGCGGCGCGCCTCTGGCGGTGGATGCATTCCGCACGGCACAGGAAGTCATGAAGGAAGCTGCCGCGCAGGCATGAAGCCTGCATGCGTCATCCTCGACCGGATCCAGTCCGGCGATCCAGGGAGCAATGACAGGGGTACGGGAGTCCGCCATGGCCTTCTTGCGTCTCCATCTCGCCGCCTGCGTTGCGGTAGTTGTCCTCGCGTCCTGTGGGGGCAGCATTGACGACGATCTTCCTTTTGCCTTCTCCGCGACGCTGACCGGCGCCCAGGAAGTGCCGCCGACGGCAAGCACGGGCAGCGGCGTCGGGCTCGTGACCGTCGATCCTGACGGCAGGGCGTTGACCGCCAGCGTCGTGACCACCGGCGTCGTGGATACGGACGCGCATATTCACCTCGCCATTCCCGGGACGGTAGGACCGGTGGCGTTTCCGTTGACCAAAGCGGCCGGCACGACCGTCTGGACGGCGCGCGCGCCGCTGACCGACCCGCAATTCGCCGCACTGCGCGACGGTAATTATTACTTCAACGTGCACAGTCCTTCCTTCCCGAACGGTGAAATTCGCGGCCAGATCACCTGGTCCATGCCGACTCCCGAGCAGCTCAACCGCCTGGAGCAGGTGCGCGAGCAGTCCGCAACCGTCGAGCTGCAGTTGCGCCAGGTGCAGGAAATCCTGGAGGCCGACGACTGGCGTTTTACCGGTATCGGACTTGGCTTCACGCTCGGCTTCTGACCTCGCTTCGCCAGCTTCAAAAAACTTGATCTGGATCAATTTACCCATGCTGCGAAACCGGATATAAATATTTCCACAAAGAAATATTTAAGGCAGGCGCCAAAGCCTGCCTGTCACAGGCGATTAGACGCGTAGACCGGCACTCCGAGGCCGGCAGAGGAGACAAAGAATGCGCAAGAACTTGCCTGTTACTGGCGTCGAGTACCCGTTGCGGGACGACGTCGCCATCGTTTCAAAGACCGACCTCAAGGGAAAGATCACCTACGTCAATCCCTATTTCATCGAGGTCAGCGGCTTCACCGAGGAAGAGCTTCTCGGCGCTCCGCACAATCTCGTGCGCCATCCGGACATGCCGCCGGAGGCTTTTAGCGACCTGTGGGATACGTTGAAGGCAGGCGTTCCCTGGACCGGACTCGTGAAGAACCGGCGCAAGAACGGCGACTACTACTGGGTAAAAGCAAATGTGACGCCCGTGCTCGAAGGCGGCCAGGTTAGCGGTTACGTCTCGGTACGCACCAAGCCAGGCAGGCAGGAGGTGGCCGCCGCGGATACGCTGTACGCGCGCATGCGCGCCGGGCAGGCAAGCGACGTCGTCATCCGCCGCGGCGCGGTGGTGCGCACCGGGTTGCGCGGCAGGCTGGAGGCGATGCGCCATATGCCGTTTGCCGTTTCGCTCGCCCTGAAAATGGGTGCGCTTTGTGGCCTCCTTGCGCTCGTCGCCGGCCTCGCCTTCACCGGTTTGCTGCGCCACGATCCGTCACTTGCATGGACGCTGGCGGGTTTGGGCGCCGCGGGCATCGCCACCGTCCTGACACTCTGGCGCATGCTGCACACCGCCATCGTGCGTCCGGTACAAGAGGCGACGCGGACCGCGCGCGCCATCGCCGGCGGCGACCTGTCCCACAGCTTCAATGCCAGCCGCCAGGACGATATCGGGCAACTGCTGCGCGCGCTGCAGCAGATGAATGTCAACCTGCAGGCGATCATCGGCGACGTGCGCGCCAATGTCGAGACGATCACCATCGGCACGGATGAAATCGCCAACGGCAATCTCGGCCTGTCGTCACGCACCGAATCGCAGGCCGCCAGCCTGGAGGAAACCGCGTCCAGCATGGAGCAGCTTGCCGCGGCGGTGAAAAAGAATGCGGAACATGCATTGCAGGCGAACCAGCTCGGGATTTCCGCGACGGATGTCGCCGCGCGGGGCGGGGACGTCGTTGCGCAGGTTGTCAGCACCATGGCCGATATCAGCGCATCGTCGCGGAAGATCGTCGACATCGTCGGCCTGATCGACGGCATCGCCTTCCAGACCAACCTCCTTGCACTGAACGCCGCGGTCGAGGCGGCCCGCGCCGGCGAGCAAGGCCGGGGGTTCGCCGTGGTGGCGGCGGAAGTGCGCAACCTGGCGCAACGCTGCGCCGTCGCGGCAAAGGACATCAAGTCGCTCATCGACAACGCGGCGCAGAAAGTGGAGGCCGGCACGGTGCTGGTCAACGAGGCCGGTTCCACGATGGGCGAGGTGGTCGCTTCCGTCCGGCGGGTGAGCACCATCATGGGAGAGATCTCCACCGCCTCGGTCGAACAGGATTCCGGCATCGAGCAGGTGAACCAGGCCGTGCTGCAGATGGACGACGCCACCCAGCAGAATGCGGCGCTCGTCGAGCAATCCGCCGCCGCCGCGGCAACATTGGCCGAGCAGGCGCACCGGTTGAACCAGGCGGTGTCGATGTTCAGGCTGCGTCGCCAGGAGCGCGTTCAAGGCGCGGCGGCGAGATCGCGCACGACGAATTCGATGCCCTTGACCACGCGCGCCAGGAGCGTGTAATCCAGCTTGTCCGGCGTATCCTGCGCGGTGTGATAGTACGGATAGCGGTAAGGCGCCGTGTCGGTGATCATCAGCGCGGGATAGCCGTGCTTGCGGTACGACCAGTGGTCCGACCAGTCGACGCCGGGCACGGTCGCCGGCGCGGCGAGGCCTTCGGACGGAAACTTGGCATGCCTGCGGAATGAAGCCAGCACGTCGCGCACCAGTTCGCGCGCGCCGAGGTCGCCGACGAAGGCGAGGAAATTGCCGGTGTCCGGATACAGCGCGGCCAAGGGAGGCGGATAACGCTGGCTGCCCTTTTCGAGCGCGTAGTAGCCGATGGTTTCCAGCGATAGCATGGCCGCGACATTCTCGCCGCGCGTTTTCATGTCGCTCGCGTGGTGCAGGCTGCCCATCTGTGCGGTCTTGAAATAGGGGGCTTCCTCGTTGACGAAAAGCACCAGCCGGATTTCGTGTCCGGGTTCCGGCTTCGTCTCCTGCAAGGCGCGTGCGAGCTCGATGACCGCTGCGCTTCCGGTCGCGTTGTCATTCGCACCGGACGTGCCAGGTGCGGAATCGTAATGCGCGCCCACCACGACGATGCGCGGTTTGCCTTCCGCAGGGCCCGGGCTGCGGACAGAAACCTCGAGATTGCGCACACGGTTGCCATCGACGCTGAATATTTGCTGCTTGACCGCGTAACCGAAGCCGGCCAGCGTGCTTTCGAGATAGCGCGCCACATCGTCGAGCTGTCCGGGATTGGCCGTGTTGTGTTCCTCTCGCGCGATGTGCTCGACATGCTCGCGCAACCTGTGCGCCAGCGATTCTTCCTCAGACGTCAGCGGCGGCAGCGGGCCGCGAAAGGATTCGCCGGGCATGGACGTCATGTAGCCGACGCCGCTTCCGGCCAGCGCGACAGCCCCGAGCAGCGGCGCCATCACCATGCCCCGCATCCTGCCAAAGCGTTTGAAGAGCCGGTGCATTTAGCGAAGGGGATAGAGCTGATAGATCGCGCCCGCGAAATCGTCAGACACGAGCAGATTGCCACGCGCGTCGGGAATGGTATCGACCGGCCGTCCCCAGACTTCGCGGCGGTCGGGATTGAGGACGAAGCCGCTCACCAGGTCGAACTCCGCTCCCGCATTGCCGGCATCATCGAAGGGGAAGAAGCTGACCTTGTACCCCGCGTCGAGGCGCGTGCAATTCCAGCAGCCATGCTGCGCGACAGCCGCACCCTTTCGGAAGGCCGCGGGCAAGGCACTGCCGTGGAGGAAGCTGAAGCCGAGCGGCGCCGAATGCGCGCGGATGCCCTTGGCAGAGCGGTCCGCCGCCGCACAGCTGAACGTGCCGCCATTCCGGTTCAGCTCATAGTCCGGCAAGAGATCGAGCGCGGACATCGCTCCGTTCGGCACCGGGTTGCAGAACGGCCAGCCGTAGTTGCCGCCGTCGCGCACCGAGGTAAAGAGTTCGGGCGGGTTCTGGTCGACGTAGGACGGAATGAGTTTGCCGAGATCGCTCGACTGGTCGCCGTCTACGTCGGCATCGACCGGCACACGGATCTCGTCGCGGTTGTTGACGGCAACCCAGAGGGTGGACGTGCCGGGCAGGAAGGCGAGGCCCTCGGCATTGCGCAGGCCCCGTGCGAACAGGCGGCGCTCGCGACCGTCGGCGCTGTACTGGTAGATCGCGCCGCGCACCGGGTCGCTCTCGGTATCCTCGGTACAGGCATTGCAGGTGGAAGCCACCGATACATACAGCCTGTTGTCGGGGGACAGCGCGATGTTCTTCAACTGGTGGCCGTATGTTCCTTGCAGCTCCGGTGTCGAATTGTCCGGCAGGTTGTCGACGACGACTTCGCTCGCATTGCGGGACGTCTCATCGCCGCGATAGACGCTGCGGCTGACACGGTGTGATTCCGCGATATAGAGGTAGGTTGTCTCGCCGATGCGATGGAAGACCATGTCATGCGGATTGCGCAGTCCGGTCACGTAGTCGAAGGCTTGCGGCACGTCGTTCGCGCGTTCCCGCAGCAGCACGATCCTGCCTTCGCTCGGCACCGACACGAGCACATCGCCATTCGGCGCGAGCGCCATGAACCGCGCGTTCTGCACGCGCGCCCAGAGACGAATGCCGAAGCCCGGCGGGACAGTGAGATCTCTCGCGGAGTCGAAGGGAGGATCGTCGAGTGCGGCGGGCACTTCCAGCCTGCGTACGACGCTTGCGGCGGCTGCCTGTGCTGTTGCGGGTGTTGCTGCCGGTACGGGGGCGGGCGCCGCGGCTTCACTGCTGCTTCCGCCACCGCCGCCACATGCTGCCAAACCGGATAGTGCTGTTGCCATCAACAGCAGCGCCCATGGCCTGACCCCATGGCGCGCAGTTTCATCAGAAAAAGTCATTCCAAATTGAAGCTTCTCAAATTCAAAGATACGAGAATGTGATGCGAGAATGTCAATTTGGTTCAACCATGAAGCGGGTGCGGACAATGTGCATGCATGCTGCCGGGCGGCATGGCCAGGCCATTACAGTACCGAGGCGGGGATCGGATATTGCGCCAGCAAATCAGAGCCAGTACTCGAACATGCGCACCGCCCACTCGCGCATGCGGCTGCGCAGGCCGCGCTGGCTCCATTGCTCGGCGGTGATCTCGACGGACTCGCGCAGGTCGCGCTCGAACAGCGCTTCCATGCGGTCGGCGAATTCCGTGCTGAGCACGACTGCATTGACCTCGTCGTTGTGCAGGAAGCTGCGCATGTCGATGTTGGTCGAGCCGATGGTCGACCACACGCCGTCAATGACCGCCGTCTTCGCATGCAGCATGGCGGCCTTGCGTTCGTACACCTTGATGCCTGCTGCCAGCAATTCATCGTAGTAGGACCTTCCTGCATGCAGCATCAGCCCGACATCCGAGAAACTCGGGAAGATGATGCGCACGTCCACGCCGCGCCGCGCGGCATCGATCATGGCCTGCACTACCTGCCTGTCGGGAACGAAGTAGGCGGTGGTGAGATGAATGGTCTTGTCGGCATGCGCGAACGCGGAGATGTACGTCTTGTACACCGCGAAATCCTCCCTGTCCGGTGTGCTGCCGATCGCGCGGATGAGTGCATTGCCGGCGGGCTTCAGGGGCGGGAAGAAATTGGCATCGAACAGGGCGCTGCCGGACCTGCGTTGCCAGGTGTCGAGAAACAGTTTCTGGAATTCGGCGACGACGGGCCCCTCGATCTGCATGTGCGTGTCGCGCCAGGCGGCTTCCTTCGCATCCTTGGGCGGCGGTTCGCGCCGCTTTCCCTGCAGGAAGGAACTCTTGCCGTAGACCTTGCTGATATTGACGCCGCCGGTGAAGGCAATGCGTCCGTCGACGACGAGGATCTTGCGATGGTCCCGCTGGTTGATGTCCCATTCGCGCCGTGCACGTGCGGGATCGACGGGGTTGAATTCGAGCACCTTGATGCCGGCGGCGGCCATGCGCTCGAAAAATTCTTTCGGCGTGTCCATTGACCCGACGCTGTCGTAGATGAGATTGACGGCGACGCCCGCGGCTTTCTTCCTGATCAGCAGGTCGGCGAGTTTGTGCCCGACCTCGTCGGCTTCGAAGATATAGGTCTCCAGGTTGACGTGATAGCGTGCGGCCTCGATCGCGGACATCATGGCGCGCATGGTGGCCGGGCCGTCGTCGAGCAGGACGATCTTGTTGCCGGCCACAAGCGGGCGGCCGCTGATCGCTTCCTCGGCGGCGATATGCTTGGCAAGAATGTCGGTTGGCCCCGCCTTCGCCGCCAGTCCATCAAGCAGTGCCTGCTTTTTTGCGTCCGGCAAGTCGCCGGCGGTGCTGATAATGGTCGGATCCCGCGCCGGCACGAACTGGCGCTCGCGCAGGTAGTGGACGTCGGGAAGGCTGGCACAACCTACCAGCATCACTGCCCAAAGAACGCCCAGGCGTCGCACGATGCGGCCGGGCGAAAGCACACGCGCAAGCAAGCCTTGCATTCCGGAACCTCAATGTTCTTGTTGTCCGATATTGGAATCGTTTTTCCGCCTGATAATTCCGCAACTTGCAAGAATTATTCGAAGCGGAAACGACGAAGCGCAAGGAGATGGACACGCGGAAAGAAGGCTGAGTACACTCCGTGCCATGCATATCGTCGGCGTCGATTTCACCTCTGCCCCGCGGCGGGCCAAGCCCATCACCGTCGCGCACGGCCATCTCGATGGACGCGTGCTATCGATAACGCGCATCGACGCATTTTCCGACTGGCCTTCCTACGAGGCATGGCTTGCCGCCCCCGGCCCCTGGCTCGGCGCCTTCGATTTTCCCTTCGGCCTGTCGCGCGAACTGGTGGAGCATCTTGGCTGGCCGCTGCAGTGGCCCGAACTTGTCACGCATTGCGCCAGCCTTTCGCGGACAGAGCTGCGCACCACCTTCAAGGCATTCTGCGATGCCCGGCCGGTCGGCAGCAAGTTCGCCCATCGCGCGACCGACGGTCCGGCCGGCTCCAGTCCCTCGATGAAATGGGTGAATCCGCCCGTGGCTTACATGTTCCACGAAGGCGCGCGCCGCCTGCTCGAGGCGGGCGTGACCGTATTCGGCCTGCATGCGGGCGATCCGCAGCGCGTTGCGCTGGAGGGATACCCCGGCCTCGTCGCGCGCCTCGTGACGCGGGCCTCCTACAAGAGCGACGAACGCGCGAAACAGACGCCGGAGCGCCGTGCCGCGCGTGCGGCCATCATCGCCGCCCTGGAGGACGGCACGCATCCGATGGGCGTGCGTGTGCATATGAAAAAGACGCTGCGCCGGACGCTCATCGCCGACGGCACGGCTGACTGGCTCGATGCCGTTCTATGCGCGGTGGCGGCGGCCTGGGCGGCGGGACAGCCGGATTACGGCATGCCGATGCCGATGGATGCGGTGGAAGGGTGGACGGCGGGGGCCGCGCACGGCGACCCCACGCCCGCCGGGGAGGCGGGCAGGAATGGTGTCCTGAAAAGGCGTGGATGACCGGCTGGCGCCGGCCGTGGTATCAGACGCTCGGCCCGATGCTCAGCTTGTAGGCCCGCGTATGTGAAATCGCGTATCCCTTGTCGCTGATCTGCGACAGCGCATCTTCTGCTGAAAGACCGAGAACCGGTTCGTTGTTCTCGTCGAGATCGATACTGTTCTCGGCGGTTTCCCAGTCGATATTGGTTGCTTCCTCCGGAATGGGGCGGCCTTCCGGAACAGCGAGGTAGGAATACATGCCTTCCTGTTCCGGGCGTTTGTACACGTCGACTTTCATGACTTCGTCCTCTCGAAAAAAGCTGGTCTGCTATTGACCTTGCAACATCGTAAAGGTTGCGCACTGCATCAAATCCCCCTCGGCACGCCCTCTCGTTCCTCCCAGGCAAGAAAAATTGCATCAAAGCCTTGCCCTGCAATAAAACTTCCGAAAAAAAACGTCTCGAGTTGCCTAAACGCGTATTGAGTTGCGGAAACGCGGTCTTTAGAATGGGCAACATTGTGCTGGATCAAGAATTTGATCCAGGGCACTTCGGCGGTTCGCCCTGCGGGCCGATGTGTTTGCAATTCGACGTGTATCGGATGTATGAAGTCTCTCTCAATACAGAAGCGCGACGCGAAGAAAAGCTGGACCATCTCTGCTGTCCTCGGCCTCTTTGCCTTTGCGTCCAGCCTGTTTGCCAGCTCCGCTCCCGCGGTAGCCGTGTCGCTCGACGCCTCCCTCAATGAGCAGGTTGTCATGGTTCCCGCGAACTCCGGCGGGAAATCGGTTGAACTCGAAACCACCATCTTCAAGCCCCCGGGCGAAGGCCCGTTCCCCGTTGTCGTGATGAATCACGGCAAGGCATTGGGCAACCCGCGCAACCAGAACCGCGACCGTTTCATCGTGCTGAGCCGCGAATTCGTCAAGCGCGGCTACGCTGTCGTGATCCCGATGCGCAAGGGCTTCTCCAAGTCCAGCGGCGACTACATCGACCGTGGCTGCGACATGACCGGGCACGGTTATTCGCAGGCGGATGACTTGCAGAGTACGCTCGATTACCTGCATACGCAACGCTGGGCCGATGCCAATCATGTCGTCGTCGCCGGCCAATCCTACGGCGGGCTGACCGCGATGGCCTTCGGCACCCGCCAGTATCCGGGCGTGAAAGGCCTGATCAACTTTGCCGGCGGCCTCAAGATGCATGGCGGCGATTGCCGCTGGCAGCAGTCCCTGGTCCAGGCGTTCGCCAGCTACGGCGCCAAGAGCACGCTGCCGAGCATCTGGTTTTATGGTGAAAACGACAACCATTTCGGCCCCGAACTCGCGGCGCGCCTGCACAACGCCTACACCCAGGCCGGCGGCAATGCGAAGCTGGTTGCCTACGGCGCGTTCAAGAAGGATGCCCATGGCATGAGCGGCAGCCGCGACGGCGTGAAGATCTGGTGGCCGGAGACCGAGAAATTCCTGAAGGAACTCGGCATGCCGACCGAGACCGTGTACGCCCTGAACAATGAAGTGAAGGTGCCGAAGACCGAATATGCCGCAATCGACAACGTCGACGCCATTCCCTACCTGAAGGGCAGTGCGCGCGAGCAATACCGTGTCTTCCTCGGCAAGTCCACGCCGCGCGCCTTCGCCGTTTCGCCGACCGGCGCCTGGAGCTGGGCAGAGGATGGCGATGACCCTGTCGAGCAGGCGCTGCAGGATTGCCAGAAGAACAGCAGCCAGCCCTGCCGCCTCTATGCCGTGGACGACCATGTGGTGTGGATCGACGAAGCGCGTCCGACCACCGCTGCCGCCCCGGCCAGCCCGGCCACTTCCGCACTCACCGGACCGTAACATGGACAAGCAATCGCCCGGCAAGCCGAACCTGCTTACACGTTTCGCGAAAGGCTACTCCGGCCCGCTCGCCGGTGTCGTCCTCGCCGGTCTCAGCGCCTGGATGATCGTCACCGGCCTGAAGGGCCTGGCCGGTTTCGAGGTCAACCAGCAGACCGCGCTGGCGGACCTCGCCGGCATCGCGATCGTCATCGGCGTCGCGCGCTGGATCAAGCTGAAGTACAAAGTGAAATAGGCATAGAATCTGCGCATTGTCATTTTGCGCAGATGCCATGCCGACTCGCTGCTCCTGGGCCAATCCGGCCAATCCCCGCTACGTTGCCTACCACGATGAAGAATGGGGCGTGCCCTGCCACGACGAGGTGCGCCTGTTCGAAATGCTCAATCTCGAAGGCGCGCAGGCCGGGTTGAGCTGGGAAACCGTGCTCAACAAGCGCGACAACTACCGTGAAGCCTTCGACAATTGGGATGCGCGGAAGATCGCGTGTTACGGCGACGCGAAGGTCGCCGAGCTGCTCGCCAATCCCGGCATCATCCGCAACCGCCTCAAGGTCGCCGCTGCCATTAGCAATGCGCAGGCTTACCTGCGTCTGAAGGAAGAAGCGGGCGGGCTCGCTCCCTTCCTCTGGGCCTATGTCGACGGCAAACCGATCCAGAACGCATGGAAGCACCTGCGCGACTGCCCGGCCAAGACACCGCTCTCGGACCGCATTTCCAAGGACCTGTCGAAACGCGGGTTCAAGTTCGTCGGCTCCACCATCATCTATGCCTACATGCAGGCGATCGGCATGGTCAACGACCATTGCGTCGAGTGCTTCCGCCACCGGCCGCTGCGCAAACCCTGATTGATCATTCAACGGATCCGCGGGCCGATTCGTTGTGAAAATCCCATGTTCATGGGTAGTGCGCACGGCCCGCGATCTGCATCATGTCGGAAAAATACTGACGGGGGAGCGCATGCAGATATATATCGTGGTCGCGCACTATGAAGACGGACGCCGCGACGAACGCGCCTTTGCGTATCATCTCGCCGCGCGCGCCTATGCCGCCGCCCAGGGTGACGAAGCCGCCACGGAGATCCTGGACGTGCCCGTCGTCGGCGATCTCGAGCAACCTGACCTTGCCTACACCCTGCGCTGGAACGATCACTGCGAGGACACGGACAACATCGAAGCGGTTTACGGTAACGACGTTCACGCGCTCCTTGCCGTTGGCCGCCACGGGCGCGTGGAACAACTGCATATCGATGTCAGTACGGATGCCGCCCAAGCCATGATGACCCTGCCGGACCGTATCGAACGCCATGTCGTGGACTTCCGGCAGGTCATGGCCGGGATGCGCCAGAACCGCGCCCAGCGCATGCGGCGCTGGGCCTGACCGGTCTCCCGCCCCTACTTGAGCAGGCCCTCCGCGCGCATCGCCTCACGCACGGACGCGCGGTCCTGCACGCGTTCGCGGAAGGCCACGAGCGCCGGCCACTTCTTCAGCTCGATCCCGACAAAGCCCGACCAGCCAGCGACAACGAACAGGTAAGCGTCGGCAATCGAGAAGCCGCTTTCAAGGAGATAGGCATGACGGGACAGGTGGCGTTCGAGGTAGTCGAAGTGTTCTGCGATCTGCGCCTTGAACATGGTCTTCGCTTCGGCCGGCATGCCGGGCTTGAACAGCGGCGAGAAACCCTTGTGGATTTCCGAGGTGATGTAGTTCAGCCAGGACTGCAGCCGGTAGCGTTCCTTGCTGCCCGCGATCGGGACGAGGCCCGACTCCGGCGCCTTGTCGGCGATGTATTGCATGATCGCCGGACCTTCCGTGAGGATGAAGCCGGGCTCGATCTCCAGCGCCGGGACGTAGCCGTGCGGATTGATCGCGAGGTAGTCGCGGCCGCTCTCCGTCAGCTTCTTGCCGGTGTCGACCTTGTCCAGTTCGAAGGCGAGGCCGGCTTCGCGCAGGGCGATATGCGGAGCGAGGGAGCAGACGCCGGGGGAGTAATAAAGTTTCATGGTGTTTCCTTTCGTCGGTGGGGGAGGGATCAGGCAGTTTTCAGCCGCATGCCGTTGCGGGCTTTTTCGCGAGACAGCGCAAGCGCGCCGTCTCCCAGCAGGATGTGCACGACAGACATCGCCATCAGGAAAACGGGATATTCCCAGCCGCCGTTGGCGTTGCTGAAAACCCAGCCGTTCGCGATATGCGCGGCTGTGGCGCCGGCGAGGATGGGAAGCAGCACCAGGGAGGCGATGCGGCCGTGCCAGCCGAGCAAAATCAGCGTGCCGCCGGTTATTTCCAGCAGCACGACCGGCCACGCAATGAAGGTTGGCATGCCGTGGCTGGCGAGGAAGCCTTCAAAGCCGGCGATGGTGAACACCAGCAGCTTGAGCAGCGCGTGCGAGATCCACATCGTGCCGAGGCTCACGCGCAGCAGGGTGGCGGCGTAGGGCGAGAGGGTGTGGTCAATCATGATGGAACTCCTTTCAGGACGGGTTGGTGTAGTGGTACTGTAGGACTGTAAAAATGCAATGAAAATAGGCATTCATGAAATCATCGTATGCACAGATGCAATCGACGCTCAGCCTGTCCGATCTGGAGCTGCTGCTGGCGCTGGTGCGCGGACGTTCGCTGCAGGGCGCGGCGGAACGCTTGCGGGTCGATACCTCGACGGTGTTCCGGTCGATCAAGCGCATCGAGAAGGACCTCGGCGAACTCCTGTTCGAGCGCGGCAGGCAGGGTTATCTGCCGACGGAACTCGGACGTGAACTCGCCGGCTATGCGGAGCGCATCGAAACGCAGCTGCAGGAAGCTCGCGAAGCCGCGGCAAAAATGGGAAGCGAACCGGCCGGCACCGTGCGCATCACGACGACCGACACCATCCTGAACGGCCTGCTGCTGCCGGTCCTCGGCAGGTTCACGGCGGCCCATCCGCAGATCGAGCTGGAACTGATCGCCGCCAACACGCTCGCCAACCTCAGCCAGCGCGACGCCGACGTCGCCATCCGCGCCACGCGCAAGCCGCCGGAGCATCTCGTGGGCAGCCGTCTCGGTGCGCTGAAGTCCGCGGTGTTCGCGTCGGCGGCCTATGTGAACCGCGCCGGCGGGCAGGTGGACCTGGAAAAGGCCGACTGGATCGCCCTGGATGAATCGCTCGCGGACCACCCCTCCGTGCGCTGGCGCCGCCAGCACTATCCGAAGGTGCAGCCGCGCTATCGCTGCAACAGCGTGCTGTCCGTTGCCGGCTCGGTCGTCTGGGGACTGGGCGTGGGAGTCGCGCCGGTGTTCCTGCTCAAGGACCACCCGCAGGTGCGCATTGTGGAAGGGCCGGTCGCGGCGCTGGAAACCGACCTGTGGATGCTGGCGCACCCCGATGTCCGGCACCTGAAACGGGTGAAGCTGCTGTTCGACTTCCTCCGCGAAAACCTCTCTTTATAGTTTCTTGACAGAAAGCCTAGGCCCGTACGAATATCGTCTGTCCCTGAAAGAATTCCATGCGTGTCCTGAATTTCCTGGTTGTCACCTTTTTCGCCATGATGGCGACGCTTCACCTGCCGGACGCGTCCGCGGGTGAATCCGTCCGGCTATCGGCGGACTTGGAAAACGACCGCCTCTGGAGCAAGATCGCGTTCGTCGAGGATCCGGACAAGTCGCTGACGCTGGAGCAGGTACGCGGCCTGCCCGCCGAACGCTTTACCGCCGTCACCCGGGCCAATTTCATCCGTGGCCTGACCCCGTCCGATTTCTGGTTGCACCTGAATGTGCGCAATGCCGGCGCGGCGCCCATGGAGTGGGTGCTGCAGCACCGGCTTCCCTTCACCGACTACGCGGAGTTCTGGGTCATTGTGGACGGCAAGGTGGTGACAAAAGCCATCGGCGGCGACCGTACCTTGTTGCGTGAACGCCAGGTGCAATACCGCTATCCGGCCGTCCGTCACCTCAGCCTGCCGGGCGAAACGGCGGAAGTGTATATCCGCATCCACAACCGGCACACGGCGGACGTCCATCTTGCGTTCGCGCTCGACTCCAGCGCGGCCTTCGCGCAGAGCGTCGCGCACAGCCAGGTCGTCCTCGGCATCCTGTATGGAATGCCGCTCGCGCTGGCGTTCTCCGCCCTGACGGGCTGGCTGGTCTCGCATGACCGCCGCTTCTCGGTGTATGCGCTGTACGCCCTGTCTGTCCTCGGTTCCTGGATGGGAATGAACGGCCTGCTCGGGCAGTACGTGTTCGTCGACATGCCCGACATGGCGAATATCACGCTGCACATCTTCTTCCTGTTGTCGATCGTGTTTTCGGCCATGTTCACGCGCGATTTCCTGCACACGCGGAGGACCTCGCTGTGGGCGGACCGCCTGCTGAAGGCGATGGTGTGGCTGTCAGTCGCTGCCATCGCCTTTCGACTCGCCGGCGTGTACGGCGGGGTCACACGTGCGCTCATGGTCCTGGTCGTCCTGCATGCAATCGTGACGACGCTGGCGGGATGGATTGCCTGGCGCAAGGGCGTGGTTTACGCACGCTGGTACGTCATTGCGCAGACACTTTATTCGGCCACCGTCGCGGTCGGGGTGATCGGCTCGCGCCTCGGCATGTATTCCTATGAAGGCTTCTTCTGGGCGGAGCTGGCGTACTTCGGCGAACTGTTGCTGCTCTCCGTCGCGCAGTACGACCGCATGCGTATCATCCAGCGCGACAAAGACGCGGCGGAGCAGCGCTACCAGGCCGCGCTGGAAAGCAAGAACCAGGAGCTCGAAAGCCAGGTCGCGGAGCGCACGCGCAGCCTGGAAGAGGCGCGCAACCGGGCGGAATCGCTGTCGCGCACCGACGATCTCACCGGGCTGGGCAACCGCCGCCATTTCATCGAGCGCGCGCAGGCGGGAGAGGGCAAGGCTGGCGTGTTCGTCCTGGGACTGATCGACCTCGACTTCTTCAAGCGCATCAACGACACCTTTGGCCATCCCGCCGGCGATGCCGTGCTGCGCGACCTGGGCCGAATCATGCGCGAGAACACGCGCCCCGGCGACGTCGTCAGCAGGCTTGGCGGCGAAGAGTTCGGCGTGATGATGGAGGTGCCGGACAGCGAACGCGCCATCGAAATCCTTGAGCGGTTGCGCCGGGCGTTCGCGGAACAGGTCACGCGCTTCGAAGACCAGGCCATCGAACATACCTTGAGCATCGGCTACACGATCTTTAATGCGCGGCCCTCGGACAAGGAACTCGCGCGGCGCATGCGCGAGGCGGACCAGGCCTTGTACGCGGCGAAGACGGCAGGCCGGAACCGCGTGACGCCGTTCGCTGCCGCCGCGTAAGCGCGTCCTTTGCGAGTCCTCAAGGAACACGCCGCGTTCTCTGGTAAATGTAGAGCACGATTGCACTCCGGGGACTCCACCTCCATGCGGCTTCACGCGCTCCTTCCCTTGCTCCTGCTTGCCCCTCTGGCGCCGGCTTTCGCCGTCGACGATTTCAGCGGCGCATGGGTGGCGTGGATCTGCCCGAATGGCGTGCAAAAGGATTCCGGCAAGTGCTCGAACTTCGTGCTCGAACTGCACCAGAAGGATGATCAGTTGTGCGGCGCCCATTTCTTTTCCACCCCGGGCGCCGAACGGGTCGACGAGGGCATGGCGCCGTCGGTGCTGGGCGACATTTCCCATGATGTGGCCACGGTTGTGGCCATGAGCACGCGGATCACGCCCCCGGTCAAGGTGCGCGTGGAGATGAAGAAAGTCGGCGGCATGCTGCACTGGATCCGCATGGAGCATCCGCCGGGCGACTACCTGCTGCCGAAGTCGGCTCGGCTGAGCAAATCCAAGGCAAAAACCTTGTTCGCGCCGGTGTTCGAACAGGAGCTCAAGGCGGCCTGTGCATCGGCATTCGTGATGGCGGCGGAAGCGGCGGCGAAGAAGTCGCGCGAGACCGCCCCGTCCGCCGCGGCGCCCGCCCCGGCAGAAGCAAGCCCTCCCGCGCAGGCGAAACCCTGAGCTTTCGTCGTCCGGACATGTGTCCGCCCGGATACAGGCCCTCATCGCGTTGTGCCTTCGGCTGAATCTTCTTAGATAGACCTCCCATCTTTCCGGATTTTCTCTTGTCAGCCCGCTGCTACATTCGTCCCGTGGGTAGTAATAGGCATGGGTCCCGCCGTCTGCGGGCCCATGCAGTCTCTCCTCAGTGTCTCCTGAGGTTTGGGGTGGAGATCACGCAGTCTCCACTCCTTTTTTTCCAGTGTGCACGGCATCGAATGGTTTGGCGGTACACTCAGGAATCCCGCGCGGCACAGTCGCCGGGCTTGCTGTTGCAAACCAGGCAATTCCTCCGATGCCCATCAATTACCTCGCTTCCCTGACGGCGCAGGAACGTTCCGCACGCGCCAACCTGCATCTCGGCACCTCGCTGGCCTTCGTCGCGGGTGCGCTCAATGCCGGCGGTTTCCTCGCCATCGGCCAGTACACCTCCCACATGACCGGCATGCTGTCGTCGGCCGCCGACAATCTCGTGCTTGGCCACCTGCCGCTGGTGGTCACCGCCTTCCTGTCGATCCTGTCGTTTGCGCTGGGCGCCGCGTCCACGGCCATCATGGTCAACTACGCCCGGCGCAACCTGAGCGGCAATCCCTACATGCCTGCCTTGCTGACGGAATCGGTCCTGCTGCTGGTGTTCGGCCTGATGGGCGCCAACCTGCAGATGCACGAGGTCGTCGACCTGTCGCTGACGGCGGCGCTGCTGTGTTACGTGATGGGATTGCAGAATGCGCTGGTGACCAAGATTTCCAATGCCGAAATCCGCACGACGCACGTCACCGGCCTGTTCACCGACATCGGCATCGAGCTGGGAAAACTGTTTTACTGGAACCGGGAGGCCGGCATCGAGCGCGATCATTTCGTCGCCGCCAACCGGACGAAACTGCGGGTGCACCTGGTCCTGGTGGCATCCTTCTTCGTCGGCGGCGTGCTCGGCGCGCTGGGCTTCAAGCACCTGGGATTCTCGGCCACGATCCCGCTGGCCATCGGGCTGGTGATCATGTCGTCGGCGCCGATATTCAAGCCACAAGCCTAGTTCTCCAGTAAGATGGTCGGCACTCATGACCATCGTTGCCGTCTTCAACCAGAAAGGCGGGGTGGGCAAGACCACCACCACCCTCAATCTCGCCGCTGCGCTGGCGCGGAGCGGCCGCACTCCCTTCGGCATCGACCTCGACCCGCAGGCGCACTTCAGCGCCATCGCCGGCATTACCGCAGCATCCGGCGACGATACGCTGCTCAGCCTGTTCCAGCGCAATCGTCCGCTCGCCGAACTGATCCGTCCCGCCGCCAGCGGCATCCGCGTCATTCCGTCCCATATGGAACTGTCCAAGGTCGATACCCTGTTCGGCAAGGGCTACAACGTGGTGAACCGGCTCAATGCCAGCCTGCGGCTGGAAGGACTCAGCACACCGTCGAGTCCGGTGCTGATCGACTGCTGCCCCTTGATCGGCGTCCTCTCGCTCAACGCCATCTTCGCCAGCGACTGCCTGATCGTGCCGATCTCGGCCGACCACTTGTCCTACAAGAGTGCGCTGCAGGTGGACAAGGCCTTGAAGGCGCTGGAGCCGGTGCTCAAGCGGCGCGTGAAGCGCCGCTACCTGCTCACGCGTTTTGATAACCGCCGCCGCATGGCGAAGGAAGTGCAGGCGATGCTGGAAGAACGATTCGGCGAAGAGGTGTGCCGCACACGGATTGCCGAGAACGTCAGCCTGGCGGAGAGCCCCGCGCACAACAAGACGGTGTTCGAGCACGCGCCGGGCAGCCGCGGCGCGCAGGATTACGACGCGCTGCTCGAGGAGCTGGCCGCCGCCGGATTCTTCGGGTAATTATTTCGAGATCAGCGTCAGCAGATCTTCCATCGATGCCGCCTGCCTTGGCTTGTCCTCGGGCTCTTTGATGCCGCATGCAACGACCGTGCAGTTGCGGTACATCTGGAACAGCTTGCGTTCCGCATCGTCGCGGTCGCGGCCGGCAATCACAATGCTCTCGACCTTCTGGCCGCTGCGTGTATGGATCGAGAAATCGAACTTCTGCATGACGCCTCCCTGGAAAGCCGCGGACCGTTGTTGTTATTCAACCAAGTGTAGACCAGGCCATGCCATGCCGCAAATGGTGAAGGGGCGCCTGCAAATAGCGCGGCTGCGCAAGAACATACAAGCGGACCGGCGGTCATGACGTTACCATTGCCGTCGAAAGGAAAACGCATGTCGCACCCACCCACACGCCTGTCCAGTTTCGCCGCCGGCGCGCGCGATACCATTCCCATGCTGATTGGCGCCGCGCCCTTCGGCATGATCTTCGGCACGCTGGTCACCGCCGGCCCGCTCGCCCCATGGCAGGGCCAGTTGATGTCCCTGGGCGTCTTCGCCGGTTCCAGCCAGTTCATCGCCGCCGGTCTCGTGGCGGGCAGTGCGAGCATGCTGGTCATCTGGTTCACCACGTTCATCGTCAACCTGCGCCACATGCTGTATGCCGCCGCCTTGCTGCCGCACGTCGCGCATCTCCCGGCGCGCTGGCGCTGGACCCTCGGCTTCCTGATGACGGACGAAACCTTCGCCGTGATGAACGGCTATTACAGCAGGCAGCACGACAGCCCGCACGGGCACTGGTATTTCCTTGGATCGGGCCTGTCCATGTACGTGAACTGGCAGACATGGACCCTGGTAGGCCTTGTGTTCGGCGCGATCTTCCCGCAGCTGCAATCGATGGGACTGGACTTCGCGATGGTCGCCACATTCATCGCCATCGTCGTTCCCCAGCTGAACCGGCTGCCGCATTTCGGCGCGGCGGTCGCCGCAGGCATGTTCGCCTGGCTGCTGCGGGATCTTCCCTACAAGCTCGGCCTGACGCTGGCCGTCGTGATCGGCGTGTCGGCCGGGCTGGCCTTGACGCGATGGCGCGCCGGCGTGCGCGCTGATGAAAGGAGCGCGGCGTGAACCATACCGGGATGATTCTCGGCATGGCCGCGGTCACGGTCTTCATCAAGGCCACCATCTTCGTCCTCGGCGGGCGCATTGCGTTCCCGCCGCTCCTGCAGCAGGCGCTCGGGTTCGTGCCGGTCACGGTCCTCACCGCCATCATCGTTCCGATGGTGCTTGCACCTGGCGGCGAAGCGATGGAACTGACGTGGCGCAATCCGCAGCTGGTTGCCTCCATTATCGCCATCCTGGTGTGCGCCGCGACGCGAAAGCAGCTGCTGACCATCGCGATTGCACTGATCACCTTCTTCGGTTGGCAGTTCGGCGTACTGCAATAGCAAATCGATAATACGCGCGGCGAGAGATTGACACGCTGACGACAATTGCCCAAAGAGCATTGCGCAGAGCAACAATGACTGGCAGAATTTCCTCGTTCGCAACACGAGTGCGAACACGAGAGGGGCGCCGTTCGCTGCGCTTCCGGCCATTGATCAAGCTGGAGAATACATGGGGCGCGCGTTCGGCCTTCGCGGCAAGTCGGTCCTTGCTTTGTTTGGTACCTGCGTTCTAGTTCTTCTGCTTGCAAGCCTGATCGGCTTCCGTGCCGTCGAATCGATCCGCTCCCACCTGGGCTCCGCCTACACCCGTAATTACACCCTGCTCAACCGTGAGCGCATCGTTGCCCCGGTGGCCCGGGAGCTCGCCCTGTCCCTGCGCCTCGCCAAGTCGCAGGTGATTCGCGAATGGCTGCTCGACGACGACAATCCCGCGAAAAAGGCCCTGGCCCTGCGTGAGGCCGAAAGCTTCCGCAGCGATTTTACCGACCAGTCCTACTTCATCATCTCGGACATCAGCCGGCACTACTTCTTCAATGATGCGCGTTCCGCATTCAGCGACGCACCGCGCTACACGCTGAAGGAAGAAGACCGCAACGACGCCTGGTTCTTCAACACCATGAAGAGCGACAAGCCCTTCAATATCAACGTCGACCCCGACGTGAAGCTGAACGTGACCAAGGTGTGGTTCAACATCATCGTGAAGGACGGCGATCGCAAGATCGGGCTGGCGGGAACCGGCCTCGACCTGACGACCTTCCTGAACGACTTCGTCAGCACCTCCGAGACGGGCGTCACGCCCATGATCGTCGACGTCAACGGCGCCGTGCAGGCCCACCCGGACAACAAGCGCATCGCCTTCAATTCCGCCACCAAGGAAGCGATCATCGAACAGTCACTGTTCGGATTGCTGCAAGGGCCGAAGGACGCCGAAACGGCGAAGGCGGCACTGGCCAGGGCGATCGAGAACCCCGGCAAGGCGGAACTGTTCCACGCCAACCTGGACGGCAAGAAGCAACTGGTCGCGGCGTCCTACATTCCCGAACTGAAATGGCATGTGCTGACCGCGGTCGACCTCGACGTGGCCGAACTGCTCGACAGCGGACTGCTGAAATGGGTGACGCTGGCGACACTGGCCCTGCTCGTGGTGGCGATGGCCGGTTTCGTCTATGCGCTCAATCGCCTGGTCCTTTCCCCGTTGCTCCGGCTCAAGCAGTCGGCGCAGGAAATGGCGGCCGGCAATTACGCGCTCACCTTGCCACCGGCGGGTAATGACGAGATCGGCAGCTTGACCCGCGCTTTCGGCGCCATGGCCGAAAAGGTGCGTCATCACACCGAAGAACTGGAAGAAAAAGTGCGCGACCGTACCCAGGAGCTGACGCGGGCGAACCGGGAAATGTCGGTGGCGCACAAGAAGATCAGCGATTCCATCTCCTATGCCAGCCTGATCCAGCGCGCCATCCTGCCGGACCGGCAGCTGACCAGCGCCCTCGGCGAAAACCATTTCGTGCTCTGGCGCCCGCGCGATGTCGTCGGCGGCGACTTCTACGTCTATCGCGAGGTCGAAGGCGGCTGCCTGCTGGGCGTGGTCGACTGTGCGGGTCATGGCGTGCCGGGTGCCTTCATGACCATGCTTGCCCGCGCGGCGATTGACCAGGCGATCGACGAAACCGGGGCACAAGACCCGGCCGCCATCCTGGGACGGACCGATGCCGTGATGCGCGGCATGCTGCAGATCGACGACAAGCGGCGCGATATCGCAACGATGATGGACGCCGGCGTCGCCTTTGTCGATTTCAGCACGCGCAAGGTCGTCTTCTCCGGCGCCAGGATTTCGCTTTACTGGAGCGACGGCGAGGATATCGGCTCGATCCACGGTGCGCGACGCTCAATCGGCGACCGGTATGTCGGCGAATACAGGAACGAAAGCGTCGACCTGCTGGGCGCCCGCACCTTCTACCTCACCACCGATGGCTTCCTCGACCAGGCGGGCGGGGACAAAGGATTCGGCTTCGGCAATACACGCTTCGTCGACATGCTGCGCCGCCACGCCAACCGTTCTCTGGCCGAGCAGAGCGGGGCGTTTGCTTCTACACTCGCGGAATACCAGGGCGATCATCCGCAACGGGACGACATCACCATGCTCTGTTTCAGATTCGCATAAGGGGAATACATGGGCCTTATCGACCTCTTTTCATTGCAGCAGACCTACAACCAGCAGAGCATCATGCTGTGCTTCAACGGCCCGCTGACCAAGAGCCTGATCGAGGAGATCGGCAATGCGCTGCGCAATTACATGGAGCACGAGCACGCGACGCCATCGTCCGCCATGGACGTGTTCGGCGCCTATATCGAGCTCACGCAGAATATCCGCCACTATGCTGCACGCAAGGGCTGGGGCGAGGCGGATGCCGCGGCGACGGTGGTCATCGCGCGCGACGCAGGGGGCCGCTATGTGGTCTCGGCCGGGAATTTCCTCGACAGCAGCGACGGGCCGGCACTGGAAGCGCGTGTGCAGCGGCTGGCTTCGCTGGACAAGACCCAGCTCAAGGCGGAATACAAAGAGCAATTGCGCAAGCCGCGCGAAGAGGGGGCGACCACCGGCGCCGGCCTGGGGCTGATCGACCTGGCGCGCAAAGCGTCGGAGCCGCTGTCCTGCTCTCTGCGCACACTCGACAATGGACGCGCGTTCTTCAGCATGCGCGTCGTGATGTAAAGGAACAAAAAAAATGGACAACCTGAGAATCGAAGGCACCCAGGCGACACCGTCGATCGTCGCCGACTTCAATGCAGGGACCGTGGAAATGCGCGGCGACTCCTACCCGGAGAACTCGTTCGAGCTGTTTTCGCCTGCGTTGCAGTGGATCGAGAGCTACCTGCAGCAGGACCGCCCGCTGGCGCTGAACCTGCACCTCCTGTACCTGAACACCAGCAGCGTCAAGGCCATGATGGACATCTTCGACATCCTCGAAGAGGCGTACAAGGCGGGCCGGAAGGTGGAGGTGAACTGGTTCTACGACGAGCAGAACGAGCGCGTCGCCGACCTGGCGGAGGAATTCAAGGAAGACTGCAGTTTCCCGTTCGAGATCACCAGCCAGGTGGAATAGCCGTGCGCGACGAAAAGCACCTCGAGCTGATCATCGAAACGCTGCTGGCGGACCCCGAGAACCAGAGCAATCCGCTGCGCTATGCCCTGGGCGAACTGTATGCGGAATACCGCAGCCTGTTGCACCAGATCGACCGCATCACGCGCATTTCAGATCGTTACCAGAACGTCAGCCGGGACGAGAAGGAAGCGCTGACGGGGCGCTATAACAAGCAGTTGCGGCAGCTCGAAAAAATCGCACGCATTTCGGACCGCTACCAGTCGATGATGCGCGACCTGAACGAGGCGCTGAAGGATGCGTCGACCAAGGATGCACTGACCGGCATCGGCAATCGTCGCATGCTCATGGAAAGCCTGAAGGCGGAAACGGCGCGCGCCGATCGCCTGGAGAGGCCGCTGACCATCGTGCTGATCGACGTCGACCGCTTCAAGTCGGTCAATGATGCCTACGGCCACGAAGCCGGCGACAAAGTGCTGGTGCGCATCGCCAATGCCATCCGCCATGGTGTCCGCGATTACGACCTGTGCGGCCGCTGGGGCGGCGAGGAATTCATGGTCATCATGCCCGAGAGCACTGCTGTCGAAGGTGCCGCGGTGGTCGAGCGCATGCGCCAGGCGATTGCCGGCATCGAGATGATGGCCGACGATCAGGCAGTGCAGATTTCGGCCAGCTTCGGGATCGCGGAGCGCAAGCCCGGCGAGCGCATTTCCGACACGATCAACCGGGCGGATGCGGCATTGTTCGATGCCAAGCGCAATGGCCGCAATCGCTACGAGATTGCCGGCTGAGCTTCCTGCAGCAATTGCAGGGATGCGATAGAGTAGTGGCAGTCACAAAAAGCGCGGGGACGACCCCGCGACTTCCCGATCCGCCGTGGACGGCCACGGCATCTCCCTGCAAGAAAAAATGTCCTGGTTCATCCTCATCATCGCCGGCCTGTTCGAGGTCGGCTGGGCCATCGGCCTGAAATATACCGAAGGCTTTTCCCGCCCCATCCCCTCGGTGCTGACACTTGTCTCCATGGTCGTCAGCGTCGTGCTGCTCGGCATTGCCATGCGCACGCTGCCGGTAGGCACGTCGTATGCGGTCTGGACCGGGATCGGGATTGTCGGCACCGCGATCCTCGGCGCCGTCTTGCTGAAGGAGGGATTGTCGCCGGGGCAGTGGATCTGCGTGGCATTGATCCTCGGCGGGATTGCGGGGCTGAAGATGCTCAGCCCGCACTAGTAGAACGTCCAGATGAATTTGAAGGGTGTCAGCGCATTTTGACGGCGGGCTCCTTCGTCTCAATTTCTCAGACTTCTTTTCCCGTCATTCCCGCGAAGGCGGGAATGACGGGAAAAGTATGGGAGGGATTGATCTCATCCACGCACCTTCGAGCATACAAGCCCATCCAATTCATCTGGTTGGTCTGCTGGTGCCTAACACCCTCTAGTCACGCAGCCTTCTTTTTCTTCTTCGGCGCCAGCAGGGTATGGCGGCAGCTTGGCGCCCCGCACAGGCACTGGTAGGCACGCTTGAGCGCCGCGGTGTGGCGTTCTTCCAGGATCAGTCCGTAGTCGTAGTTGAGCTCTTCACCGCGCGCGATGTCGCGCAACGCGTAGATGAACACGCGGCCGTCTTCCTCTCGCGCCTCGCAGTTGGGCTCGCACGCATGGTTGATCCAGCGCGCATCGTTGCCCTGGCTGCCGCCGTCGATGATCTTGCCGCTGTCCAGGCTGAAAAAGAAGGTGTGGAAATCGTCCGGCGCCTTCAGGTTTTCGCGGCGCACCGCTTCCTTCCAGTTGATGCGCTCGCCTTCGTATTCGATGATGCAGGTACCCTCGGCGATTTTCTTCGCGGCGAAGACGCCGCGTCCGTGCACGCGGGAATTCTTGACGACATACAGGGGGCGTTCGGCCGGGGCGGTATTGCTGGAGCGATTCATCTCGGTTAGGGCAGGTTGGAATGGATGTGGGTGCGTATTATCTCAATACCGGAGCGGGGCGGATGACTTTTTTGCACGGGTTTGAAGATAGGACAAGCTCTACAATGTCGCCATTGTCTCCTTTTCTGCCTGTCCCATGCCCGGCCATCGCCTCCAGCCCGCAGTCCTGTCCACCGTCAACGGCATTCCCTACGCCGACGCCTACGGCGATGTCTACCACTCGGCCGATGGCGGCCTTGAGCAGGCGCGGCATGTTTTCCTCGCCGGGAACGGGTTGCCGGAGCGCTGGGCGGATCGACACGGCTTCACCATTATGGAGACCGGCTTTGGCCTCGGACTGAACTTCCTCGCCACTTGGCAGGCGTGGCGAAACGATCGGCGGCGCAGCGCCAGGCTGCATTACGTCGCGATCGAAAAGCATCCTTTCTCTGCGCGTGATCTCGTGCAATTGCACGCGCTCTGGCCGGAGTTGGCATCGCTTTCTGCGCAATTGCTCCAGGCGTGGCCGGTGCTGGTTGCAGGATTTCATCGCATTGAACTCGAGGAGGGGCGCGTCGTCCTGACACTGGCATTCGGCGACATCGCCGATTGCCTGCCCCAGATCGATGCGGTGGCGGACGCGTTCTACCTCGACGGTTTCGCGCCGAGCAAGAATCCCGACATGTGGGCGCCGCAAGTGCTTGTGCGCCTGAACCGCCTCGCCGCGCCGGATGCAACGGCGGCGACCTACACCGTGTCCGCCGCTGTGCGGCAGGCGCTGGGGCAGGGTGGATTTCTCTGCGAAAAGCGGCCGGGTTTCGGGCGCAAGCGCGACATGCTGGCGGCACGATATGCGCCGCGCTGGCAAACCACGACCCGGCAAGGAGCGATCGAACGTCATGCCATCGTGATCGGCGCCGGGATTGCCGGCAGCACTGCCTGCGAGCGACTTGCCGCACGCGGCTGGCAAGTGACCCTGATCGAACGGCATGACCGGCCGGCGCAGGAAGCCTCCGGCAACCTGGCCGGCATTGCGATGCCCCTGCTGTCGAAGGACGACAATATCTCGTCGCGGCTGCTGCGAGCGGCCTTTCTGTACACCGTGCGCACCTGGGACCGCCTCGGTGGAATCGGGCGGGCATTCGCAGGGGAGTCCTGCGGTGTGCTCCACCTTGCGCCGGATGCGGCGCACGCGGTGGCAACACTCGGCTTCCCGGAGGATTTCGTGCGCTGGATGGACGGATGCGCGGTCGAGGCGCTGACCGGCGCCAGCGGGTCGGAAGGGGCGTGCTTCTTTCCGCGCGGCGGATGGGTGACGCCGTCCAGCCTGTGCGATGCGCTGCTTCGCGCTTGCGGCGACGGCTTGCAGCGGCGTTTCAGCAAGGAGGTGGCGGCGCTGGAACGCACGGCGGCGGGCTGGCAAGTCCGCGACAGTTGTGGAGACGTCTTGGCGGAGGCGCCGGTTGTCATCCTCGCCAATGGAACTATTGCAACTTCCTTTCCTCAAACACAAGCATTACCCCTGAGCGCGATACGCGGACAGGTGACGCATGTGCCGGCAGAGGCATTACCCGCGCTGCCAGTGGTGCTTTGCGGCGAAGGATATGTGACACGGCCGGCCAACGGGATGTGCTGCGTGGGTGCATCCTACGACTTCGATAGCGATACGGAATTGCGGCAGGCCAGCCACGACGAGAACCTGGCGCGGTTGAAACAGGTACTGCCGCGAGCGGACGTCAATATTGCCCTTGCCGGGCGGGTAGGCTTTCGTTGCGTGTCGCCTGACAGGCTGCCCCTGGTTGGCGCCTTGCCGAATGCCTCCTTGCCGGTTGCCGGCAGCCGCCTGCGCGACGTGCCGCGGCTGCCTGGCCTGTACGGACTGATGGCCTATGGCTCGCGCGGTATTGTCTGGGCGCCGTTCGCAGCCGAACTGCTCGCGTCCATGCTGGAAGGGGAGCCGCTACCGATCGAACGTGAACTCGCCGAGGCACTCGATCCCGCCCGATTCGCGCTGAAAGCCTATCGGCGCAGCGGGACCGAGCCGGGACAAGATGCGAAAGACCTATAAAACCATTCTTCTCGTCATTGCAGGGGTGCTCGTGCTGCTCGCCGGAGCCGCCGCCTACCTTGCCGCAACGTTCGACCCGAACGACTACAAGCCGCAACTCATCCGCCTGGTGCAGGAAAAGAAGCAGCGCACGCTGGCCATTCCGGGTGAGATCAAGCTCAGCTTTTTTCCAAAGATCGGCGCGGAGCTGGGCAAACTCAGCATTTCCGAGCACAAGGGCAACGCCGAATTCGCGTCCGTGGAAAGCGCGCGCGTCTCGCTGGCGCTGATCCCGCTGCTATCGAAACAGCTCGTGGTCGACCAGGTGCGCATCGAGGGTTTGCATGCCAACATTCGCCGCTTCAAGGATGGCAGCACCAATTACGACGATCTGCTTGCGCAGGAAGAACCAGCGGCCGAGCCGAAAGGCGAGCCAGGGCAGCAGTTCCGGTTCGACATCGACGGCATCGTGTTGAAGAAGGCGCAACTTCAGGTTGACGACCAGCAGCAGGGGCGCAAGCTCTCGATCGCTGACCTCGACCTGGAAACCGGGAAGATTGCCGCACGCGTGCCGGGAGCGCTGCAACTGTCGGCGCACATCAAGGGCAACGAGCCGGCCATCGACGCCCAAGTCTCGCTCAAGACAGGATTCACGTTCGATCCCGACAAGCAGCATGCGAACCTCAAGGGGCTCGATGCTGCATTGCAGGGCGCGCTCGCCGGCATGTCGAATCTCGATCTGAAGCTGGCGGGCGACGCCGATCTCCAGCCGGCGGCAAAGCGCTTTACGCTCGATGCCATCAAGTTCGCGGCGAAGGGCAAGCGCGGCGGCGAAGCCATCGAAGCAAGGTTTGATATCCCGCGCCTTTCGGTGACGGACACGACGGTCAGCGGCGGCAAGGTGCAGGGTGAGGTCCGTGCGGCGGAGGGCGCGCGCAACATGAGCGCCAGCTTTACCTTGCCTTCCTTTGAAGGAAGTCCGAAGTCTTTTCGCGTACCTGCGCTGTCGGTCGACGGCGTGGTACGGGACGGCCCCCTCGATGCAAAGCTGAAGCTGTCCGGCGCGCTCAACGGCGATATCGACAAGTTGCTGTTCACTTCACCACAGATGACGTTGGCACTGGACGGCAAGCAGGGAACGACGGCGATCAACGGCACGTTGGTTACGCCGCTCACGGTCGACCTGGGAAAACGGTATGCCGAACTGCACAAGATCAATGCCGGTTTCACCCTGCCCAATCCGGCGGGCGGCGCGATGGCGCTGAAGGCCGTCGGTAATGCGGCCCTGGACTACGGCAAGCAATCCGGTTCCGCCATGCTGAATGGCAGTCTCGACCAGAGCGCCTTCCGGGCGAAGATCGGCATCAGCGACTTATCGCCGCTGATGTATACATTCGATGTGGGTATTGACCAGCTCGACCTTGACCGCTATCGCAGCAAGCCGGTGCCAGCTGCGGCACCGGCCGGAAAGGGGACGGCGGCGGAGGCACCGCTGAATTTTGATGCACTGCGAAAACTGCATGCAAGCGGCAGCGTGCGGATCGGCACCTTCAAGGTGGCCAACATCAAGACGTCCAACGCGCGCCTGGACATGCGAGCGGCAGGTGGAAAACTGGACATCCAACCGCTTTCCGCCAACCTGTACGGGGGAAGCCTCGCAGGCGCACTCAGTGTCACCGCAGGCAACCCTGCGCGCTTCGCCGTGCGTCAGTCCTTGACTGGCATCGATATCGGTCCGCTGATGAAAGATGCAATCGACAAGGACACGCTGGAAGGAAAGGGCAATGTCCAGCTCGACGTCACCTCGACCGGCATGACCTTCACCCAGATAAAGCAGGGCTTGAACGGAAGCGCACGAATGGAGCTGCGCGACGGCGCCATCCGCGGTGTCAATATTGCACAGACCATCCGCGATGCGAAAGCACGCATCGTCCAAATCCGCGGCGACGAAAAAGCGCAGGGCGGTGTCGGATCGGCGATGCAAAAAACCGACTTCAGCGAGTTGACGGGAAGCTTCCGCATCGTCAATGGTGTGGCGCACAACGAAGACCTGCTCATCAAGTCACCGCTGGTACGCGTTGCGGGTTCGGGCGATATCCATCTCGCGGAAAACCGGCTGGACTACCTTGCGCGCACAACCATTGTCTCTACCTTGCAAGGACAGGGCGGACCTGAGTTGCAGTCATTGAAGGGGCTGACGGTGCCGGTACGCCTGTCCGGTCCCTTCAACGCCATCGGATGGCGTGTCGACCTCGCGGGCATGGCGAGCGAACTCGCGAAACAGAAACTCGATGAGCGGAAAGAAGAAGTGCGGGCGAAAGCGGAGAAGTCGCTCGACGAACAGAAAGAAAAAGTCCGCGGTCAGCTTCAGGAGAAGCTGAAGGGTTTGTTGGGCAGGTAGCCTGAGTTACAACACCAATATACTCGAACATCCCTGCTGCGCAAGAAAAATGTTGCAGAGCATTTGCTATGCCGATCCCCATCCAACGATTGCATGCATCTATCGGTTGACGCGTGCGCACAACTTTTTTTGTCTTCGTGCGACAGCGCACTTCGAGTGTCGCAATTCTGCATCGTGGTCATCGCATCGCGACAATTTCTGCGCGAAAAAGTTTTGCCGATTCGAATCGATTCTGCAGAAAAATTCGCGATAAATTCCGCTTTGAAAAGAAGAAGTTGAAAGCCTTTTTCTCAACTATTTTCACGCACAAAAAAAAGCGAAAAATTTCCTATCGACGAGAAAATTTTCTGCGTATTATTAAATTGCGGAGTGGAAAATCAATTCTGTATCCGAGACCCACACGACCGGTACGACATACATCAAAGGAAGCCCAATGAAGATCTTTGACAACTACGCAGCACGGTATGAGCGGACACGGGAAGAGGAATACTCCCTGCAAGAATATCTGGAGTTGTGCAAGCGCGATCGCCTTGCTTATGCCACTGCCGCCGAGCGCATGCTCGAAGCGATTGGCGAGCCCGAGCTGATCGATACACGCCACGATCCGCGTCTCTCGCGCATCTTCGCCAACAAGGTTATCAAGATCTATCCGGCATTCCGTGAGTTCTACGGAATGGAGGAAGTCATCGAGCAGGTCGTCTCCTATTTCCGTCATGCCGCACAAGGCCTCGAAGAGCGCAAGCAGGTCCTCTACCTGCTCGGCCCCGTCGGCGGCGGCAAGTCCTCCATCGCGGAAAAGCTCAAGTCGCTGATGGAGCACGTTCCCTTCTACTGCATCAAGGGATCGCCGGTGAATGAATCGCCGCTCGGTCTCTTCAATGCGGAAGAAGATGGCGCCATCCTCGAAGAGGACTTCGGCATTCCCCGCCGTTATCTCAAGACCATCCCGAGCCCGTGGGCAGTGAAGCGCCTGCACGAGTTCAACGGCGACATCAACCAGTTCCGCGTGGTCAAGCGTTACCCGTCGGTGCTGAAGCAGATCGCGATTTCGAAGACCGAGCCGGGTGACGAAAACAACCAGGACATTTCTTCCCTGGTCGGCAAGGTCGACATCCGCAAGCTGGAAGACTACTCGCAGGACGATCCGGACGCCTACAGCTACTCCGGCGGCCTGTGCCTGTCGAACCAGGGCCTGATGGAATTCGTCGAAATGTTCAAGGCGCCGATCAAGGTGCTGCACCCGCTGCTGACCGCAACGCAGGAAGGCAACTACAAGGGCACCGAAGGCTTCGGCGCGATTCCCTTCGACGGCGTTGTGCTGGCCCACTCGAACGAGTCCGAGTGGAAGGCCTTCCGCAACAACAAGAACAACGAAGCATTCCTCGACCGTATCTATATCGTGAAGGTGCCGTACTGCCTGCGCGTATCGGAAGAGATCAAGATCTACGACAAACTCATCACCAGCTCTTCGCTGGGCAAGGCGCCTTGCGCGCCGGGCACGCTGAAGATGATGGCGCAGTTCGCGGTGCTGTCGCGCCTGAAGGAGCCGGAAAACTCCAGCATCTTCTCCAAGATGCAGGTGTATGACGGCGAGAACCTGAAGGACACCGATCCGAAGGCGAAGTCGCGCCAGGAGTACACCGACTACGCCGGCGTGGACGAAGGCATGAACGGCCTGTCGACCCGTTTCGCGTACAAGATCCTGTCCAAGGTCTTCAACTTCGACAACACCGAAATCGCCGCCAACCCGGTGCACCTCCTGTATGTCCTCGAGCAGCAGGTCGAGCGCGAGCAGTTCCCGCCCGAGACCGAGCAGAAGTACATGTCTTACATCAAGGAGTACCTGGCGCAGCGTTACGTCGAGTTCATCGGCAAGGAGATCCAGACGGCCTACCTCGAGAGCTATTCCGAGTATGGCCAGAACATCTTCGACCGTTATGTCACGTTTGCCGACTTCTGGATCCAGGACCAGGAATTCCGCGACCCGGATACCGGCGAGAGCTTCGACCGTGATTCGCTGAACAGCGAGCTCGAGAAGATCGAGAAGCCGGCGGGGATTTCCAACCCGAAGGACTTCCGCAACGAGATCGTCAACTTCGTGTTGCGCGCGCGTGCACAGAACAACGGCAAGAACCCGGCATGGACCAGCTACGAAAAGCTGCGCACCGTGATCGAGAAGAAGATGTTCTCGAACACCGAGGAACTGCTGCCGGTGATCTCGTTCAACGCCAAGGCCAGCGCCGACGATGCGAACAAGCACCAGGAGTTCGTGTCGCGCATGGTCGCCAAGGGGTACACCGCGAAGCAGGTTCGTCTGCTCTGCGAGTGGTATCTGCGGGTTCGCAAGTCGTCGTGATGTAGTAAATCCCCTCTCATGCCTCAGGCTGAGGGTGAGCTGCAGGTTGCAAGGCCTTGTAGTCCCCTCCCCTTCAAGGGGAGGGTTAGGGAGGGGATGGGTTTCAAGTATTTTTGATGCACGGCCGAAACCCATCCCCATCCCGGCCTTCCCCTTGAAGGGGAAGGGGCGACAAGGCGCGCTTCCGGCCGCGCCCTAACCACGAGAGAGGGAGAAAACAACGCCCATACAGTTTCAGGAGGCATTTTGGCTCACCTCATCGACCGGCGTCTGCAGGGCAAGAACAAGTCCGCGATCAACCGCGAACGCTTCTTGCGGCGTTACAAGGGCCAGATCAAGGACGCCGTCCAACGCGCCATCAAGGGCCGCTCGATCACCGAGGTCGAGAAAGGCGAAAAAGTATCCATCCCCGTCAAGGACATCGGCGAACCCAGTTTCGGGCACGCACATGGCGGGATCTGGGAAGTTGTCCGACCGGGCAATGACCAGTACCAGAAAGGCGACCAGATCCAGCGGCCGAAAGGCGGCGGCGGGTCCGGCAAGGGTAAGGCGGGCAACAGCGAGGAAATCACCGAAGACGATTTCACCTTCGAGCTGACGCGCGAAGAGTTCATGAACTACTTCTTCGAAGACCTCGAACTGCCCAACCTCGTCAAGACGCAGCTCACCTCCATTACCGAGTTCCGCAACCAGCGGGCCGGCTACACCATTTCCGGCACGCCGACCAACATTCACGTGCTGCGTTCCATGCGCGGGGCCATTGGTCGCCGCATTGCCGTCGGTGCGAAGTCGCGCAAGCGCCTGCGCGAGGCGGAGCAGGAGATGAACGAGCTGCTCAAGACGACGTTCGAGGATGACCATCGCATCATCGCGTTGCGCAAGGAAATCCATCACCTGCGCGCAAAGCTGGAAGGCATCGCCTTCCTCGATCCGATCGACCTGCGCTACAGCAACCGCATCAAGGTGCCCAAGCCATCCAGCCAGGCCGTCATGTTCTGCGTGATGGACGTGTCGGGATCGATGGATCAGGCGAAGAAGGATGCGGCCAAGCGCTTCTTCATCCTGCTCTACCTGTTCCTCGAACGCGCCTACGAGAAAATTGAAGTGGTCTTCATCCGCCACCATACGCAGGCGACCGAAGTCACGGAAGACGAGTTCTTCAATTCCCGCGAATCGGGCGGCACGGTCGTGTCCTCGGCGCTGCACCTGCTCGACAAGGTCATCAACGAGCGTTATTCCACCAGTGACTGGAACATCTACGTCGCGCAGGCCTCGGACGGCGACAACTGGGACAACGACTCGGTGACCTGCCGCGAACTGCTGGTCGAGAAGATCATGCCGCTGGTGCAGTACTACGCCTACGTCGAGATCACCGACGGCGAGCCGCAGAACCTGTGGTACGAGTACCTGCAGGTCCAGGACTATCACCCGCACTTTGCGCAGCAGAAGATCGAGTCGCCGGCTGATATCTATCCGGTGTTCCGGGAACTGTTCAAGAAGCAACCAAAATGATCAAAGTCCTCGACAAAGCCCCCGTGAAGAAGACCGGCCGGAAGAAGGCGGTCAAGCCTGTCCGCCTGCCGGATCAGTCGGAGTGGACGTTTGAACTGATCGAGCAGGCGCACAGCGAGATCCGTCGCGTGGCCGAGAACTTCGGCCTGGATACCTACCCGAACCAGCTCGAAATCATCACCGCCGAGCAGATGATGGATGCCTACGCCTCCGTCGGCATGCCGGTGTCGTATGCGCACTGGTCCTTCGGCAAGCACTTCCTGTCGACCGAGAAGAGCTATCGCCGCGGCCACATGGGACTGGCGTACGAGATCGTCATCAACTCCGATCCCTGCATCGCCTACCTGATGGAAGAGAACAGCCTGACGATGCAGGCGCTGGTAATCGCGCACGCGTCCTACGGCCACAACTCCTTCTTCAAGGGCAACTACCTGTTCCGCACCTGGACCGATGCGGATGCGATCATCGATTACATGGTGTTCGCGAAGAACTACATCGCCGAGTGCGAACAGCGTTACGGCATCGAAGCCGTGGAGCTGCTGCTCGATTCCTGCCATGCGCTGCAGAACTACGGCGTGGACCGCTACAAGCGTCCGGCAAAGCTGTCGCTGGCGAAGGAGCGCGAACGCCAGGAAGAGCGTGAAGCCTACCTGCAATCGCAGGTCAACGACCTGTGGCGCACGCTGCCGCGCAGGGCCGAAGTCGTGACCGAGGCTGCGCCAAACCGGTTCCCGCCCGAGCCGCAGGAAAACCTGCTGTACTTCATCGAGAAGTACGCGCCCCTGCTGCAGCCGTGGGAGCGCGAGATCGTGCGCATCGTTCGCAAGATTTCACAGTACTTCTATCCGCAGCGCCAGACGCAGGTGATGAATGAAGGCTGGGCCACCTTCTGGCACTACACCATCCTCAACCAGTTGTACGACGAAGGCATCGTCGGCAACGGCTTCATGATGGAGTTCCTGCAGAGCCACACCAACGTGGTGTACCAGCCGCCGGTGACCAGCAAGTACTTCAACGGCATCAATCCGTATGCGCTGGGCTTCGCGATGATGCGCGACATTCGTCGCATCTGCGAAGAGCCGACGGATGAGGACCGCCAATGGTTCCCGGACATCGCCGGAAGCGACTGGAAGAAGACGCTCGACTTTGCGATGCGCAATTTCAAGGACGAGAGCTTCATCTCGCAATACCTGTCGCCCAAGCTGATCCGCGACTTCCACTTCTTTGCCGTGCTGGACGACGACAAGAAGGACAAGCTGCAGATTTCCGCCATCCATGACGACGACGGTTATCGCTACCTGCGCGAGCAACTGGCGGGTCAGTACAACATGCATAACCGGGAGCCCAACATCCAGGTCTGGTCGGTCGATACGCACGGCCAGCGTTCGCTGACCTTGCGCCACAACCAGTACCTGCGCCGGCCCTTGAACGGGCAAGCGGAAGAAGTGCTCAAGCATGTCACGCGCCTGTGGGGCTTCGATGTCGTGCTGGAAACCGTCGATCCGCAAGGCAATGTGATGAGTTCGATCGAATGCAAATGTGAAAAGAGGCAGCGCGGCTAGAGAGACATCAGGTTTGCGGGGACGCCGCGAGGAAAGGGGAGCGCCTCACGGCGCGCGGCGTCCTTCGCAACCGGCTGCGGGCCTTCAGGCCTGTTAGCGGGTGCGACTCGCCATGCCGCCTTTTCATGGGCGCTTGCCGGAGCGATCCGGCAAGACTTGTGCCAAAGCGCAAGCTTTGGCACTTTTTTTTGTGCATCCACTTTGTGTGAATGCTCTACCTGTAATTTTTTCCGTCTCTCTGTAGTCTCTTCCACCGGATCTTCTTGTGTCACTGGCCTATGCGCGTGGACGGCACTGGCACGCACATTGCCTAATCGGCACGAGGCATCCAAGGATGTCATTCCCCGGCTATTGCCGTCACGTTCCCGCAGGAGATCCATATGCAAAAACGTCAAATTCTCAACCGCATGCTCGGGATTGCCGTGCTCGCGATGCTGTTCGGCGCGTCCTCCGTGCAAGCCCAGTCGAGCAGCGCGTCCGGTTCAGCAGGGCAAAGCGCGAGCAGCAGTGCAAGTGCCGGTAAGGATGCCGCAGGCAAGTCCCTGAGCAAGTCCGACCAGAAGATCATGCACGACATGGCCATGTCGAATCTCGCGGAGATCGAAACCGGCAAGATTGCGCTGAGTCAATCCAAGAACGACCAGGTGCGTAACTTCGCGCAGAAAATGATCGATGACCACCAGCAGTCGCAGAAGGAACTGGAACAGCTTGCCCAAGCCAAGGGGGTGACTCTGCCGACCGAGCCGGACAAGAAACACCAGGCGGCCGCGAAGAAGCTGTCGGCGCTGGAAGGCGACAAGTTCGACAAGCAGTATCTGAAGCAGGGCGGCATGAGCGACCATCGCGATACGCACAAGCTGCTGCAGCGCGCCCAGACCCGCGCCACCGATCAGGATCTGAAGGCACTGGCTGCGAAGATGGAGCCAATCGTTAACCAGCACCTGACCTTGGCGCAGGAAACCAGCAACGCGAAGAGCTCGGCATCGGGATCCCAGGGCCCGGCAGGAACGTCGGCGTCCGGGTCCTCCTCGGGTTCGTCCGGCTCTGACAAGAAGTCCGGCGCGTCGGGCACATCCGGCTCATCCAACAGCACCAGCCCGGCCAAGCAATAAGCCGCAAGTGCGTTCAATTTTCCCCGGCCCGCAGGGGCTGGGGCGTGGAGCAGAGCGAGCATGACAAATGACGAAGTGATTTCCGTACTGAATGGGCTGATCGAAACCTGCAAGGATGGGGACGAAGGCTTTCGCACTTGCGCGCTGGACGCCAGCGATACGCGTCTGAAAACTTTTTTCACCAACCGCGCCCAGTCCTGCGCGGCCGCCGCGCTGGAACTGCAGAGCCTGGTTCGTGCCTATGGTGGCGATCCTGACAACAGCAGCAGTCTCGGCAGCGCCGTGCATCGCCGCTGGATCGACATCAAGGCGCTGATCACCGGCAAGGATGACCGCGCCGTGCTCCAGGAGTGCGAACGCGGCGAGTCCATGGCCGTCAGCAGTTACAGCCAGGCGCTGACCCGTAACTTGCCGGAGAGCGTACGCACGGTGGTCGAACGCCAGTATCAGGGGGTGTTGCAGAATCATGACCAGGTAAAGAGTCTGCGCGACCAATACCGTAGCTAGCGCGGAGGATGCCTGCGGTAAAATAGCGGCCTTCCCTGAAGGTTCTCCGCATGCTGCGACTCACCAACGTCATCCTCCCGCTCGACCATCCCGAATCCGCCTTGCGCGCGGCCGTTCTTGACCGCCTGAAGATCGCCGACGCCGACCTGCTCGTCGTCAACCTCTTCCGCCGCGGCTACGATGCGCGCCGGCGCAGCCAGATCACGTTGGTCTATACAGTCGATGTCGAGGTGAAGGACGAGGCGTCAGTACTCGCACGCGCATTGCCAAATGTCACCATTGCGCCCGATACCAGCTACAAGGTCGTCGCGCAGGCGCCCGCGCAGCTCACTTCCCGCCCGGTTATCATCGGCTTTGGTCCCTGCGGCATCTTCGCCGCGCTGATCCTCGCACAGATGGGATTCCGTCCGATCATCCTCGAACGCGGCAAGGTCGTGCGCGAGCGTACCAAGGACACCTGGGGACTATGGCGCAAGCGCGACCTCAATCCGGAATCGAACGTGCAATTCGGCGAAGGCGGCGCCGGTACTTTCTCGGACGGCAAGCTGCATAGCGGGATCAAGGATCCGAAACACTATGGCCGCAAGGTGTTGACGGAATTCGTGAAGGCCTATGCGCCCGAGGAAATCCTCTACGTGAGCAAGCCGCACATCGGCACCTTCCGCCTCGTGAAAATGGTGGAGGCGATGCGCGAGACGATCACCGAACTCGGTGGCGAATTCCGTTTCGAGGCGAAGGTCACGGACCTCGACATCGACAGCGGCCAGATGCGCGGCGTGGTGCTGGAAGGCGGCGAGCGCATTGCGACGGATCATGTCGTGCTGGCCGTCGGCCACAGTGCGCGCGACACCTTCCAGATGTTGTACGAGCGCGGCGTGTACATGGAAGCCAAGCCTTTCTCGATCGGCTTCCGCATCGAGCATCCGCAGTCGGTGATCGACCGCGCGCGCTTCGGCAAGTTTGCCGGCCATCCGATCCTCGGCGCTGCCGACTACAAGCTTGTGCACCACGCCCGCAACGGGCGCGCGGTGTACAGCTTCTGCATGTGCCCCGGTGGCACGGTGGTGGCGGCCACGTCGGAAACGGGGCGCGTGGTGACGAATGGCATGAGCCAGTATTCGCGCAATGAACGCAACGCCAACAGCGGCTTCGTCGTTGGGATCATGCCGGAAGATTTCGGCGGCGACCGGCATCCCCTTGCCGGCATCGATTTCCAACGCGAGCTGGAATCGCGCGCCTTTGAAATGGGCGGCGGCAATTATGACGCGCCCGGCCAGCTCGTCGGCGATTTCCTGAATGGACGGGCGTCGAAGGAATTCGGTTCCGTGCAGCCGTCGTACAAGCCCGGCGTCAAACTCACGGATCTTGCGACTTCGCTGCCGGCGTATGCCATCGAAGCAATGCGCGAGGCGATCCCTGCTTTCGAGCGGCAGATCCGCGGTTATGCGATGGCGGATGCCGTGCTGACCGGTGTGGAGACGCGCACGTCGTCGCCGGTACGCATCAAGCGGCTGGACAACTTCCAGAGCCTGAACGTGAAGGGACTGTTCCCCGCAGGTGAGGGCGCCGGGTATGCGGGCGGCATCCTGTCGGCGGGCGTGGACGGCATCAAGGTGGCCGAGGCCGTTGCGCTCAGCATGACGGGCGGCGCGGAGGCGCGCGGCGGGTCGCAGGGTGGCGAGCAGATTTACTAATCGACCTCGAGCGTCTGCAGACGGCCTTTCGCTCGTCCGCCAGCAATCTCGAGGAACCCGATCGATACCGGCAGCGTAAACCGTCTGGGCCCCGCGCTGCCGGGATTCATGTAGAGCACGCCGTTTTCCATCTTCATCAGCGGCCGGTGCGAATGTCCGGTAATGACGACCTTGATGCCGCAAGTTTCCGGCACGACGTCAAGGTCATGCAGGTCGTGCACGACATAGATCGGCACGCCGCCGATCTCGATGCGTTCCCTTTCGCGCAACGTCTCCGCCCACGTGCCACGGTCGTTGTTGCCGCGCACCGCTGTCACCGGCGCGATCGCTTCCAGATCGCGCAGTACGCTGCCGTCGCAGATGTCCCCCGCATGGATGATGTGGTCGACCCCCTTCAGCGCAATGCGCGCCTCGGTGCGCAGCAGGTTGTGCGTATCAGAGATCAGGCCGATGCGTATACGTTCCATCTTGTTAATAAAAATGCAAAAGTGACGGGGATTGCAAGAAACGCGCCGCTTTGGCAGCGTGATCGGAATTGTGCTTTAATGGCCATAGAAGTTTTTGCACTATGCATATTCTCTTTTTGTTTGGACATATGAACAAGCGCGTTGTTTCCGCACAGTTTTGTTGCCCGGGCCGGCCTTTGGGGCCTGCCGACTGACGCACGCGTATTCGACAGATTCCGATGGCCGCAGAGTTCACGAGACCTGCGGCCATTTTGCTTTTTCGGGCGGCGCTATTGCGCCATTGAAAGGATAGATATGAACACGACCGAAGCCACCCTCGCCCGGAGAAGTGCGATTCCGGCTTCGCTGCTGACGGCGCCCGCTGCAAGCGTGGAGGCGAGACAGACGTGGACGCAGGAGGGTATCTGGCTGGAGATCCGTGCCGAGGCGGAACAGACGGCGGCGCAGGAGCCGCTGCTGCTGCCGCGCCTGAAGACGATGGTGCTGGACCGGCCGACGCTTGACGCAGCGATTGCAGCGGTAATCGCGCGCCGGCTCGCCACCGAGGATCTGCCGGAGGCTGCACTGCGTGAGTTGTTCGACAGCGCAATGCGCGACACACCCGGCATTGCCCAACGGGCAGCAGCGGACCTCGCCGCGGTAAAGGACCGCGATCCGGCATGCCCCAACCTCCTGCATGTAGTGCTCAACCTGAAGGGTTTCCAGTCGCTGCAGGCGTATCGCATCGCGCATGCGCTATGGCAGGACGGGCGCCAGGCGCTGGCCTTTGCCTTGTCGAACCAGGCATCCGTGGCGCTGGGTGTCGATATCCACCCGGCGGCGCGCATCGGTTGCGGCGTGATGTTCGATCACGCTACCGGCATCGTGATCGGCGAGACGACGGTCGTCGAGGACCATGTGTCCATCCTGCAGAACGTGACCCTGGGCGGCACCGGCAAGGAGCACGGCGACCGCCATCCGAAGATCCGTAGCGGCGTGATGATCGGCGCGGGTGCCAAGATCCTCGGCAACATCGAGGTCGGCACCATGAGCAAGATCGCCGCGGGCAGCGTCGTGCTGCGGCCCGTGCCTGCGCACTGCACTGTTGCCGGTGTGCCGGCGCGCGTGGTCAGGCATCACCGCGACGACAGCTGCCCGTCGGATGAAATGGACCAGACGATCTGAGAAAGCCCTCATGACCACACGCACGCTGAATCTCGACGACACGCTTTATCGCTACCTGCTCGATGTTTCCCTGCGCGACCATCCTGTGCTGGCCGCAATGCGCGACGCCAATCGCAGCCATCCGCGTGCCAGCATGCAGATCGCGGCGGAGCAGGGGCAGTTCATGCAACTGCTGGTGCGCTTGCTCGGTGCGCGCAACACCATCGAGATCGGCACCTTCACCGGCTACAGCGCGCTGGCCGTCGCCCTTGCGCTGCCGGAGGACGGACGCGTCGTCGCTTGCGACATCAGCCGCGAATACACCGACGTAGCGCGCACCTGGTGGGACAAGGCCGGCATGTCGCACAAGATCGACCTGCGCATTGCTCCCGCGCTCGAGACACTGGATGCACTGATTGCCGAGGGCAGGGCGGACAGTTTCGACTTCGCCTTCATTGATGCGGACAAGACTGGTTACGCCGCCTATTACGAACGTTGCCTGGTCCTGCTCCGGCAGGGAGGCCTGATCGCTGTCGACAACGTGCTGTGGGGAGGAAAGGTAGCGCAGGCACCTGCGGACGAGGACACCGCCGCCTTGCAGGCATTCAACCTGCTCCTGCGTGACGACGCACGTATCGACCTGTCGATGCTGCCCCTTGGAGACGGGCTCACCCTGGCCCGAAAACGCTGAGGTAATGCTTTATACTCTGCGGCTATCCCTGCTCTCCAAGGAATGACAACATGGCATCGATCGCATCGCGCATCGTGTTAACAGGCGGCGTGTGCCTGCTCGCAGGCTGTGCCGGATGGCCGGCCCTGCCTTCGCCTGCAGCCACCCAACTGCCCGCGCCCGATCCGCTTCGCAAATTCGTCGCCAGCATCGATGCCCCCAGCGGCAGCAAGACCTCGCCGGACGGCAGGAAGCTGCTCTGGCATGCCCAGTACGGCAGGGAAGTCACGACCTTCGTGCGCAACGTGGAGGGCGGGGATGCGGCCGTGTTCCGGCTTGGACGCAACCTGCCCTACTGGTCCTGCGACAGCCGCCACCTGATTCATGAAGCCGATCCCGCCGGGGGCGGCAACACCCAGGTCATGCTGATCGATACCGACCACCCCGGCGCGACGCCGGTCAACCTCACGCCATGGAAAGGCAGCACCTCGCACGTGATCCATGCGGGTGATGCCCCGTCCGGCAAGCTGGTCATCGTCAGCAACCGGCGCGACCCAGCCGTATTCGATGTCTATTCCGCCGATCCCGTCACCGGCAATGTGGAGATGGTGTGGAAGAACAGTGGCGAGATAACGCGCTGGATCATGGATGTCGACGGCACAGTGGGCGCGCGCGTGCGCCGGCAGGATGGCCAGTACTTCCTCCAGGTCCTGAACAAGGCGAGCAATACCTGGAAATCGGTCAGCGCCTGGTCGGATTTGGCGGACATCCGTCCGATCCGCGTCGACCGCTCCGCGGGCAACGTATTCGTCATGTCGCGCCTCGCAGGTGCCGCGGGCGACAGCGCCGCCAACGTGACGACGGAGCGCGGCCTGCCGTGCCGCCTGCCCGCCGAGCCGGGCGTGCTCTCCGCTTCAGCTCGATAAGCGTTCTTCGCGCCCGTCCGGGCCGATTTCATGCACCAGCACGCCGGCGCCTTCCGGGGCTTCCGCGCGCCAGGCGCCGTGTTCGATCGCGCGCATCGCATCCAGGTAGCCCTGCTCCCAGCGCCATTCGATCGAGCCCTTGGAAAAGTTGATGTCCTTGGACGCCATCTGCCAGTCGCGGCCGGCGTAAGCGAGCCGCACAATGTGCATCGTCGTGTCGGTGCCCACCTTTTCCAGCTCGCGCAATTCGTCTTCTCCGAGCAGATGGTCAGGGACTTTCGCGCGCAGCGTGCGGATCAGCCGGCGCAAACGGTGGCCGCGCAGGTAGGCATCGATGTGGCGGCGCGAACGGGAGGCGTACAGCACATCCTTCTGCCGCGTGTACACCTGCTCCAGGGTATTCGGCTCCGGACCGTCGGCGCTCCACAGGTCGACCATGAAGCAGATGGTATCGACGCGTGGCTCGTCCGCCAGCACCGTCTCCAGCGGTGTGTTCGAATACAGGCCGCCATCCCAGTAGAGTTCGCCGTCGATGCGCACCGGTGGAAACCCGGGCGGCAGTGCGCCGCTGGCCATCACATGCTGGATGCTGACCGGCTGGTGCGCGGTGTCGAAGTTGTCGAGCCGTCCGCAGGTAACCTTGATCGCGCTGACGGTCAAGCGGATGCCGCTGGACGCATTCAGGCATTGCAGGTCGACCAGGCGCTTCAGCGTTTCCTCGAGCGGGGTCGTGTCATAGAAGCTCGCCGCTTCCGCCTCGACCGGCCATCCCGCGAAGAAGGGATTGAACCAGCGCAGCGAATACATTCCCGGCACGCCCTGCGTGACGGTATCGAGCGTGGTGAACATCGTGTTGAGCCGGCGCGCGGGATCGGGCACCTTGCGCATGTCGAGCAGGTCGGAGTGCGCGACCTCGTTCCAGAATTCCTTGAGCCGGTCGAGCCGGTTGGCCCGCTCATTGCCGGCGATGATGGCGCCGTTGATCGCGCCGATGGAAGTGCCGACCACCCAGTCGGGTGTCAGGCCATGTTCATGCAGCGCCTGATAGACGCCTGCCTGGTAGGCGCCCAGCGCGCCGCCTCCCTGGAGGACGAGTGCGACGCGGGGACGGGCGCCGATTGCCTTGATTTTCGAGTCCATATCCCTGCAACCTTGCCTTGATCAATCATCGGTTGCAGCGTGTGGACTGGATCATTCCTTGATCAGGCCCTCCGCCTTCATGGCGGCGTGGACTGCCGGCCGTGCGGCCACCCGCTGCATGTATGCCTGTACTGCGGGCCACTGGCCCAGGTCGATCTTCATCGGCCGCGCCCAGTTGAGCACGGTGAAGAGGTAGGCATCCGCAACGCTGAATTGGTTCCCGGTCAGGTATTCGCGGCCCTGCAATTGCTTCTCGACTATGTTGATCCGCGCGGCAAGGAGGTCGCGGTAGGCCTGCTTGGTTTCCTCCGGCGTGTTCGGCTTGAACAGCGGCGAGAAACTCTTGTGCAGTTCCGTCGAGATGAAATTGAGCCACTCGATGAGGTGGTAGCGTTCCATCGTGCCGGCTGCCGGCACCAGCTGTTTTTCCGGCACCTTGTCGGCGAGGTACTGCACGATGGCAGGACCTTCCGTCAGCACGTCGCCGCTGTCGAGCACCAGTGTCGGCACATAGCCTTTCGGATTCACTTCCAGGTAGTCCGCGCCGCCGGCGGTCTTCTTGCTGGCAAGGTTCACGCGCTCGACATCAAACGGAAGGCCGGCTTCGAGCAGGACAATATGCGGGGAGAGGGAGCAGGTTCCGGTCGAGTAATAGAGTTTCATGGCATACCTCTTTCTTGATCTGGCGGGAAGAAAGTGGATGGTAGCGCAGCAGGAAAAATCCTGCCGGAGGGTGTCGTCAGCAGCATTTCCCATGCCCACCTATAATCAATTTTCCACATATAAAAACGAGACGGAGACAATGAACACGACCCATTACGCCCACTGGCCGGCGGGACTCCCGCACGCCATCACGACCCCCGATACCAGCGTGTACGTGAACATGGAAGTGTCCGCGCGCCGCTATCCGAACAAGCCCGCCATCATCTTCTACGACACCGTGCTGTCCTATGCGCAGGTGCACGAGCAGGTACTCGCGCTCGCCGGCTATCTCCAGCAGGCTTGCGGCGTGCAGCGCGGCGACCGCGTGCTGCTGAACATGCAGAACAGTCCGCAGTTCATCATCGCCTTCTACGCGATCATGCGTGCCGACGCGATGGTGGTGCCTGTCAACCCGATGCTGATGACCGACGAGTTGCAGCATTACGTCGCGGACAGCGGCGCGAAGGTGGCGATCGTGTCGCAGGAAATTTTCTCGCGCACTGCGCCGCTGCTGGGCAAGGGTGCGCTGCAGAAGGCGATTGTCGCCAGCTATTCCGACTACCTGATCCAGCCTACCGACCTCAACGTGCCCGACTTCGTGCGCGCGCCGCGCGACGTGCCTGCCATGCCGGGCGTGGTCGCGTGGAAGGAGGCGCTCGACGCGGCCCATGCCCTGCGTCCGCACGAGGCGGGGCCGGAAGACCTGGCCTGCATGCCCTATACATCGGGCACCACCGGCAAGCCGAAGGGCTGCATCCATACGCATCGTTCCGTGATGTTCAATGCGGTCGCCTCGCCGACCTGGTCGGGGCCAATGGCGCCGGACCATGTCACGCTTGCCGTGCTGCCGTTCTTCCACGTCACCGGCATGCAGTCGGTGATGAATTCGATGATCTACACCGGCGGCGCCATCGTCGTGCTGCCGCGCTGGGATCGCGACGCCGCCGGCCAGCTCATCACGCGCTACAAGGTCACGACGTGGACGCTGATCCCGACCATGATGATTGATTTCCTTTCGAATCCGCGCCTGCCCGAGTACGACATCTCCGGCCTCAAGCGCGTCTCCGGCGGTGGCGCGGCGATGCCGGCGGCCATCGCCCAGAAGCTGCTCGACCTCACCGGCCAGCAGTACATGGAAGGCTACGGACTGTCGGAAACCATGGCCGCATCGCACGTCAATCCGCCCAACCGGATGAAGCAGCAATGCCTCGGCATGCCCTACCTGAACGTGGATTCCCGCGTCGTCGATCCGATCACGATGAAGGAAGTTCCGCAGGGCGAAACCGGCGAGATCTGGATCCACGGCCCGCAGGTGTTCAAGGGCTACTGGAACGACCCGCGCAAGACCGAGGAATCCTTCGCCGAACTCGACGGTAAACGCTTTTTCCGCTCCGGCGACCTCGGCTACATGGATGAGGAAGGATTCTTCTTCTTCACCGACCGTCTCAAGCGGATGATCAACGCCAGCGGCTTCAAGGTCTGGCCGGCGGAAGTGGAATCCATGATGTACCAGCACCCGGCGGTGCAGGAGTGCTGCATCATTGCCGCCCGCGATCCGTACCGCGGCGAGACGGTCAAGGCCGTCATCGTGAAGCGCCCTGGGGCGGACGCGACGGAAGACGACATCATCGCCTGGGCACAGCAGAAGATGGCCGCCTACAAGGTGCCCAAGCTGGTGGAATTCGTGCAGGCCCTGCCCAAGTCGGCGACAGGGAAGGTGATGTGGCGCACCCTGCAGGAAAAGGAGATGGAGAAAAAGGAAGGCTGACAGCCTGTCATCACGAAGCAGCAATAACGGTATCAGACAGGCATCGGATCGACGCAAAAACTTGATGTAGATTCGGTTGCGCGCTTTCCGGGGGGCTATACAATGAGCCCAAACTCCTGGCAGGACGCTCCTTGCCTGATCGATATCGTTGAGAGGTTCGTGATGTACCAAAGCAAAGCCGCGCGCCGGATGGCTGTTTTTGCGTTGCTGGCGGCAAGCCTTGCCGCCGGCTCCGCCATGGCGCAGGACAAGAAGTGGAAAAGCCACATGAGCACGGACGAGCCGGACAAGCTCTACCGCCACTACTGCGCCGTATGTCACGGGCCGGATGGCGACGGCCAGACCCAGGCCCGCTTCGCACTCGACCCGGCGCCGCGCAATTTCACCAATGCCAAGGCCCGCGAGGAACTGTCGCGCGACCACATGCTCCAGACCCTGCTGAAGGGGACGCTCACCAAGGACGGCAAGCGTACCGCGATGATTTCGTGGAAGGACCACCTGAGTCCGGAACAGATGGAAACCCTGGTCGACTACATCATCGTCCGCTTCATGGGCGGCAGGCCGGCCGACAATGTCCATGACCACAATGATCCCCGGCACAAGGGTCACGACCACTCCAACGCGAAGAAAGTCGACTATCCCTACGGACTGAAGCCGGATGCGGCGCGCGGGAAGACGGTCTACACGGCGAGTTGCCAGTCCTGCCACGGCGCGAACGGCGACGGCAAGGGCACAGACCAGCGCGTGGCGCAGATCAAGCCGCGCAACTTCAACGACCAGGATTTCCGGGACTACGCGACCGGGTTCTCGCTCTTCTCGACCGTGTCGAATGGACGCGGCCACATGCCCTCCTGGGACAAGAGCATGAGCAACCAGGATATCGCGGATGTGTCCGAATACGTCTTGCGCACCTACGTGACGCGCAAGCCTCTGACGGCAGCGAAATAGGAAATCCCGGGCATGCCCCGGGATCGATCTGATCACGCGGCGGAATCAGCCGCCGGCGTGCATGAAGCGGCCCAGCTCCATGTCGGAACGCATGATGTGACGCACCAGGCCGTACTGGATGAAGTTCGCCACTTCAACCGGCAGATTGCTGCTGGTGCGGCTGTCCATGAAGCGGCGATGCAGGTCGTTGACCTTCTGCATCAACAGGGTGTGCTCGCGCTTGTGCGCCTCATAGGCGGGAAAACCGATTTCCCGCATCAGCGCTTCTTCGCGCGCAAAATGGCCGCCGGTGTGGTCGATCAATTCGACCAGCACTTCGCCGACGATGGAATACTCGGGCTCGTCCGACGTGATTTCTGCGTGCAGCCGCTGGGCAGCGCCAAAGATTTCCTGGTGGTCGGCGTCGATGAGTTCATGGCCGATCGCGAGATCCTGCGACCAGGAGAGCTGTAGCGAATCAAGCTCTTTTTTTTCGGTGGTTTCAATCATGGGGTACCTCGACAGTCTTTAGCGTCACTGGTTAAAGCATTTAATCACCACGATTCCACGCGGAAAAGAAGCAGTTCCGAATCAGTTGATTGAGGTCAAGATGCCGTACTCCTCGAGGGGACAATGGAAGCCGCCGGGATGCAGTATTTCCGGACAGTAGCATTTCCTTACAGCTGAAACATTTCCGTGGTGCCAATCCGTCTGGCGGACGCTTAACATGATCCCGGCATTGATTACTTGATACCTGCCTTTGGGAGAACACCATGAAACGCACCAAGATCGCATCGCCCGCCATCGTCCTGAGCGCACTTGCCTCCGCCCTGCTGGTTACCGGCTCGGCATTTGCCCAGACAGCGACCACTACCGACACCACGACCACCAGCACGACGCCGGTCGCAACGACGACCACGACGACGGCTACGCCGACCACATCCACAACCACAACGCCGACGACAACCACCGCGACGACGACTGACGCGACGACACCGGCGACCAGCACGACCACGACGGCAACGAACAGCACCACGACAACCACGACGCCGACGACCACAACCACGACGCCAACGACGACTGCTACAACGACGCCGACCACGACCACGACGACGACTACCACTACCACCACGGCCACCGTCCGCAAGGGCGCAACTGTCTACAAGCCAGGTTCAACCCTTCCTTCCGGCGTCACTGCAAAGGCCCATGGCGCAACCGTCGTGTTGCCGGAAGCCGCAAAAGCAGGCCAGGAGCGCGCTGCCCTGAACCGGGAAGCCGCCGCAGAGAAGCGCGAAGCGATTGCCGCCTTCAGGGCTGAAAAGCCGGCGAAGGTCGAGAAAGTGGAAAAGGTCGAGAAGATCGACAAGGTTGAAAAAGTGGAAAAGGTAGAGAAGGTGGAGAAAGTCGAAAAGGTCGCCAAGGTTGAAAAGATCGAGCGGCCCGAAAAAGTCGAAAAGACTCGCCGCAATTAAGAAGTTCACCCTACTGACCGGGCAACATGCGTTGCCCGGTTTTTTATTGGACCAACGATTGTTATAGCAATGAAAAGACTGACCCTCCTCGCCGCCGCACTCCTGTCGCAGGCCGCATTCGCAGATGGCAATTTCACGGTGAAGACCGGAATCGATTACACCTCCGGCAAGTACGGGACGAATACCCGCACCGAGATCACCGCGATTCCGTTCATTGGCACTTATGAAACCGGCAACTGGACCTTCAAGGCGTCCATTCCCTATGTGCGCATTACCGGTTCGGACAACGTGATCGCGGGCGTGGGCGCCGTCAGCCAGACGGCGACCACGGTACGCACGGACTCCGGACTGGGTGATCTGGTCACCGCAGCGACTTACTCCTTCATGATCGATCCGAAGTCGCAGTTCGGTGTCGACGTCACCGGCAAGGTAAAGTGGGGCACCGCCAACAGCGACCGCGGCCTGGGGACCGGCGAGAACGATTTCTGGATCCTGGTCGATCCCTATACGAAGATCGGCAACGTGACCTACTTCGGCGGTATTGGTTACTGCATGCTGGGTTCGTCCGCCACCCTGAAGCTGAAAGATGTCGTCAGCGCCAATGCCGGCCTGTCGTACAAGCTCGATCAGCAGGCGAGCGTGGGCGCGATGCTGGACTATCGCAGCCGGTCGACTGATACCGGCTTCGCGCAGCGCGAGATCACGGGCTTCTATTCCCGCAAGCTGGGCGGCGGCTACAAGCTGCAGGCCTATGCCACCAAGGGCTTTGCCGATGGCAGCCCCGATTGGGGCGCCGGCATGAACGTCGCCTACAGCTACTAACGCCTTTCAGGCCTCCACCTCGCGGAGGCCGTATTTCTTCATCAAGGCCTCGCGTTTCCCCGGATCGAAATTGATTCGCCGGGGATCGCGTCCCACGGCCTCCAGCAGGCGCCGGTCCATGATCCGATACCAGAGCGGCGGAACATGGGCGATCAGGAACATCCCGAAGTACCCCGTTGGCAACTGCGGCACGTGCTCGAAGTGCCGCAGCGACTGGTAGCGCCGCAACGGATGCGCATGATGGTCCGAGTGGCGCTGCAGATGAAACAGCCCCCAGTTCGAGAACAATTGATTGCTGTTCCATGAGTGATGCGGCTTGCACGTCTCGTAGCGTCCCGACGGCAGGCGGTCGCGCAGCAGGCCGTAGTGCTCGACATAGTTTGCCAACGTCAGCTGGAAATTGCTGAAGAAGGACGCCAGCAGGATGAAAGGCAGCGCCTGCAGTCCCAGCCACGCCGTCATGCCGGCGAAGAAAACAGCGGTCAGCAGCATGGGCTGAATGACTTCATTGCGCAGGGTCCAGGGCAAACTGCCCTCGCGTACCAGCCGTTCTCGTTCAAGCCGCCACGCGCGCGCGAAGGCCCCGGGCATTTCACGCAACAGGAAGCGGTAGAGGTTCTCGCCCATGCGCGACGAGGCCGGATCAACCGGCGTTGCCACGTCGCGATGGTGGCCGCGGTTGTGTTCGATGTAGAAATGCCCGTATCCCGTCATCGCAAGGATGAACTTCGCAAGCCGGCGTTCAACGTCAGGACGCTTGTGTCCCAATTCATGTCCGAGGTTGATGCCATACCCGCCGATCGAACCCGTGCTGATGACACCGGCCAGTTGGGCATGCAGGGGCAGGTCGTGGCTGGTGAAGAACCAGATGCCGAAGATGAAGCCGATCCACAGGAGCGGAATCAGCGCATAGGTGACATGGCGGTAATAAAGATCGGCCTCCAGCACCTGCACGACCTCTTCGGGCGGGTTGCTGGCGTCCTTGCCCAGCGCGAGGTCGAGGAGGGGAAAGCCGACATAGCTGCCGACCACCGGAACCCAGAGGATGCGTGGATCGGGGATGGCGTAATACAGCAGCGGGCCGGCGGCAATCGTGGAAGGGACGAACAGCGACAGCATCCAGGCATAGCGCTTTCGGTCACGATAACCGCCGGCACCGGGCGGGCAGGCAAGTGTCTCCATTGTGTTGTCCTTATTGATTTAGGTGAAATCAAAGGATCGCGCGGATGGCTCGCCGCGCACACCGAATGAAGTGGCAATCTCTCGTCATTATGTGACAGGATCAGCGCTAACCAAGCTTTCGTGCAGGAACATCGTGATCCATGCCCATTGGCTGACGCCGGCCTTCCATCCCTCCTACGTGCGGCTGCTCTGCGTGCTGATGCGCAGGCGCGGCGTCACCACGGCAACCTTGCTCGAAGGCACTGGGCTGGAATGGGAGCGGCTCGTCGACTCCGGCGCCGCCATCGGCCTGCCGCAGATTCGTCCGCTGGTCCATGCTGCGCTCACCCTCTCGGGCGATCCGGCGCTTGGCCTGGAATTCGGCGCGGCGATTCCGGTGTCCGGTCATGGTGCGGTCGGTTACGCGGCGGTCGCCAGCCGGGACGTGCGCCAAGCGCTCGAGACTATCGTGCGTTACGGCCGCCTGCGCGGCAGCGCACTGGAATTCCGCCTGGCCACGGACGCTGCGCACACCATGTTGCAGGTGCGGGAACGCATCGACCTCGGCGTCGCGCGGGTGCCGCTGATGGAAACCGTGCTGGTCGTGCTGGTGAAACTGCTCGAGTCGCTGGTTGGACATGCACTGGAGGAGATGGAATGTGCGCTGCCGTATCCCAGACCGCCATGGGTCGAGTCCTATCGCAGGCGCTTGTCGGGACGTCTTGCATTCGGCGCGGACTGCATGGAACTGCGCCTGCCGCATCCGCTGCTCGACCTCCCGTGTCTGACCGCCGATTTGCAGGGGTACGCCGCGGCGGTGCAAGAGTGCGAGAAGGCCCTCGTGCAATTGCTGGGTGAGGGCAATGTGCTGCAGCAAGTGCGCGCAAGGCTGCAGGGCCGCAGCGATGCGCTGCCGACGTGCGAGGCGATGGCGGCCGAGCTGCACATGTCGACGCGCACACTCCTGCGCCGCCTCAAGCAGCACGGCACCAGTTACCAGGCCCTGCTCGACGAGGGCCGCAAGGAGCAGGCGCAGTGGTATCTGCAGCATACCGCGCGCTCCGTCGAAAGCATCGCGGAAGCGCTCGGCTATCAAGACACGTCGAATTTCAGCCGCAGTTTCCGGCGCTGGTTCGGCGTGCCCCCGAGCGCCTTCCGGCAACGGAAGAATCGCTGAACCAAGGACGGACAGGCGTAAAATGAAGGGCTGCCGATCCCGCCTGTTGCCTTCATGACCATCCTGCTTTCCACCCTGAACGCCCGCTACGCGCACGCCTCGCTCGGCCTGCGTTATTTGATTGCCAACATGGGCGACCTGCAGGCGGAGACGCAACTGAAGGAATTCGTGATCGGTGCGAAGACTACGGAAGTCGTCGAGCGCATTCTTGCGCACCAGCCGCGCATCGTCGGCCTCGGCGTGTATATCTGGAACGTGGAGGAAACCACGAAGGTGGTCGCCATGCTCAAGCGCGTGGCGCCGGAAATTGTCGTCGTGCTCGGCGGGCCCGAAGTTTCCTACGAAACGCAGGAACAGCAGATCGCGCAGCTTGCCGATTATGTCGTGACCGGCTGGGGCGAAGCGACCTTTCCGCAGCTGTGCAAGCAGATCCTGCACGGCCCGAAGCCGCTGATGAAGATCCACGCCGGCGTGCAGCTGCCGATGTCGGATATCAAGCTCCCCTATGCCTTGTATGACGACAAGGACATCGCCCACCGCAACCTCTATGTCGAAGCATCGCGCGGCTGTCCGTTCAAGTGCGAGTTCTGCCTGTCCTCGCTCGACAAGACCTCATGGCCTTTCGATCTCGACCTGTTCCTCGCCGAACTCGAATCGCTGCATGCGCGCGGTGCCCGCTTGTTCAAGTTCGTCGACCGCACCTTCAACCTGAACATCAAATCGAGCCTGCGCATCATGCAGTTCTTCCTCGACAAGCTGGCCGCGCATCCCGATGATCCGGTGTTCGCCCATTTCGAAGTCGTTCCGGACCACCTGCCCGACGCGCTGAAGGAGGCGATCAAGAAGTTTCCGCCTGGGACGCTGCAACTGGAAATCGGCATCCAGACCTTCAACCCCGAAGTGCAGACCATCATCAGCCGCAAGCAGAACGACGAAAAATCCGCCGCCAACATCCGCTGGCTGTGCGAGGCGTCGCATGCGCACCTGCACGTGGACCTGATCGCGGGACTGCCGGGGGAAGACATCGAGAGTTTCGCTCGCGGCTTCGACCGCCTTGTCGCCATCAATCCGCACGAGATCCAGTTCGGCATCCTCAAGCGCCTGCGCGGCACGCCGGTGATCCGGCATACCGAGGCATACAAGCTGGTGTTCGATCCGCACGCGCCCTACACCATCCTCTCCACCGACCGCATCGACTTCGCCAACATGCAGCGGCTGGTGCGCTTTGCGCGTTACTGGGACATGATCGCCAATTCAGGCCGTTTCGCGAATACGCTGCCGGTCATTCTTGCCGATGCGCCTTTCGCCAACTTCATGGCCCTGGCGGACTGGCTGTATGCGAAGACCGATGCGACGCACCGGATCGCACTGGACCGGCTTGCCGCGCTGGTGGGGCAGTGGCTGCGTGAACGTGGGAGCGACGGCGAGAAGGTCGCCGCGTTGCTCGACAGCGACTATGCGGGACAGGCCAGCCTGCGGCACCTGAAACCGAAGGCGGAAAAGGAAAAGTCGGACGTCGCGAACCAGCGTCAGGCGCGGCACATGGCGGCTTAGCAAAGAACACGGAAAGTATTGTCGCGAAGCTAATTTTCCTGCCTGCGCCAGGCTTCGACCAGTTGCTGGGCCGCCTGACCGAGCTCGCCAAACGGCAGGGAATGGCACCGGTTGTAGATCATCACTGCGTAAACATCGGCCAGAGCGTTGACCTCTGGAGAGAGCGCGCATTCCTCGCCGGTGGAAGGACGCAGGGCCCGCCAGTAGTTGATCGCCTGTTCCAGTTCGGGAAGGGTGATATCCATCCGGGTTATTGTACGGCAGGGGATGGTGCTTGATATGATGTGCCGTCGTTTCACCTACGGGACCATATTCATGGACAAGGTTGCATTGATCACTGCCGCGTCGCGCGGCATGGGTGCCGCATGCGCAAGGGAACTGGCTGCACGCGGTTACAAGCTGGTGCTGATGTCACGCTCGGCGGATATCCTTGCGCTTGCGCAGGAACTGGGAGGCATTGCATTGCAGGGATCGAGCGACAATGCCGACGACCTGCAGAAGCTGGTTTCGCTGGCAATGGACGCACACGGCCGCATCGACGCGGTGGTGAACAACACCGGCCATCCGAAGAAAGGCCCCCTGCTCGAACTCGCCGACGCCGACTGGCATGCCGGCCTCGATCTGCTTCTCCTGAACGTGGTGCGCATGACACGTCTGGTGACGCCGATCATGCAGTTGCAGGGAGGCGGCGCCATCGTGAACATCTCCACCTTCGCCGCCTACGAACCCTCCGCGCGCTTTCCCATCTCCGCAACGCTGCGCGCCGCGCTCGGCAGCTTCACCAAGATCTACGCGGACGAGGTCGCGAAGTTGAACATCCGCATCAACAACGTGCTGCCGGGTTATGTGGATTCGATCGCGCAGAATGAAGCGACGGTCGCGCAGATCCCGATGGGCCGGCAGGGGACGAAAGAAGAGATCGCGAAGACAGTCGCGTTCCTGCTGTCGTCCGACGCCGGTTACATCACCGGCCAGAACCTGCGCGTGGACGGCGGCATCACTCGCTCCGTATAACGCATCATGCGCATCCTGATCGCCGAAGATGACGCCGACATCGCCGGCAACCTTTACGACTACCTCACCGCCAAAGGCTACGAGGTGGATGCCGCGCCTAATGGACTGGCAGCCCTGCACCTGCTGACGACAGAGCGCTTCGATGCCATCGTGCTCGATATCGGCCTGCCCGGCATGGACGGGTTGACGCTGGCACGGCGGCTCCGCGGTGACGCAAGAATGAGCATTCCCATCCTCATGCTCACCGCGCGCGATGCGCTCGACGACAAGCTCGCGGGTTTTGACGCGGGCGCGGACGACTACCTGGTAAAGCCGTTTTCGCTCAAGGAAGTGGATGCGCGCATCCAGGCACTGTTGAAGCGTGCGCAGGGCAGGGTGGTCGATGAGGCAGTGCGGGTTGGTGCGCTCGCGTACGACCCGTTCTCCGGAAACATGACCTGGCAGGGAAAGCCGCTGAAGCTGTCGCCGAAAAGCCTGAATCTCCTCGTCACCATGCTGCGGCAGCCCGGGCGGCTGTTCACGCGGGAGGAACTGGAGCAGGCGGTGTGGGGGCAGCAGCAGGCGAGCAGCGACACCCTGCGCAGCCACCTGTCGCAGTTGCGGCGCGAACTGGCGCTCCCCGACGGACAGAACATGATCGAGACCGTGCACGGTCGCGGCTACCGCCTGGTGAATCCCGATGATCAATAGCCTGCGCTGGCGGCTCGCCTGGACATTCACGCTGCTGTCCACCTTCGCCGTCCTGATCCAGGCGGTGGCACTCTTCGTCAGCACCGAGGAGCAGGAAGAGGACATGATCAATGAAGTGGTCAATGCCACCCTGGAAAACCAGGTGCGCCAGCCCGGCACACCCCTCGATCTGGACGACCTGCCGACGGCGCCGCAGCGCATGAAGTTTTTCCGCCTGCCGCGCGGCCTGCGGCCTGCGGAATTGCCCGAACAATACGCGACCCTGCCCGCCGGCATCCATGAATGGTACAAGGGCGAAATCGAATACCACGTCGGTATCCGCGACAGCGGCAACGAACGGCTGTTCCTGATGTATGACGCCAGCGAGCATGAGACCCGGCTTGAGCAGCTCGAATGGCAACTGATCATCGGCATTGCCGTGCTGAGTCTCGCATCGCTCTGGCTCGGTTACTGGCTCGCCGGCCGCGTCCTGCACCAGCTGGAGAACATCACGCAGCGCCTCAAGCGCAACGACGAGAGCGCGTTGAACGAACCGGGGCTGGACCGCGAAGTGGCGCTGCTCGCCGATGCGCTGGACCGCTACCGGCAGCGCAACCGCGAGCTGCTGGAACGCGAGCGCGAGTTCACCGCCAACGTCAGCCACGAACTGCGCACGCCGCTCACACGCATTCGCACCAGCGCCGAGCTGCTGGCCGAAGATCCGGCGCTGCAGGAGCGCAGCAAGGAGCGCGCCGATCGCATCGTTGCGTCCGTCGATGCGATGGAATCCCGATTGCGCGGCTTGCTGTTCCTGGCGCGCGAACTGGCGCTGGACGAGCGCAAGCCGCTCAACCTGAAGAGGCATGTGGAGGCGGCAGTTGCACCCGTACGCCATGCCTGTGAAGAACGCGGCGTGCAGATCGACGTCGCGGTGGGCGAGCATGTGACGGTGCAAGCCGATGCGTCGCTGCTGCAACTGCTGCTCGACAACCTGATCGGCAACGCCGCGCGCTATACCGAGCGCGGGTGCATCGTCATCGGCTTTGCCGACGGCGCCCTGAGCGTGACCGATACCGGTTCAGGCATTCCCCCGGAACACGTCGCGCACGTATTCAAACGGCATTACCGCGCCAGCGACACGCCTGGCGGAACCGGGCTCGGACTTTCCATCGTGAAGCGGGTCTGCGACGCCCACGGCTGGACCTGCAGCATTGCCAGCCATTCCACGGAAGGTGATCCACAGCATGGTACCAGGGTGACTGTTCGCTTCAATTCCTGACCTCGGTCAAGCGGCGCCGCAAGTCATCACAATTCCTTCACAAAACCCGCATCCGGCCTTCACAGTCCGGTTTCTATACTCCGCTCGTCACCATTGGAGGACTTGCGGATGCCATTCACTGCTCAAGCGCGCACTGTGCTGCAACGCCATTTCGGCAGCATGCCCTTGCTATTTCTCGCCGTGTTCCTGATCGCGTCATCGGCGACACGTCTCGTGCTGCTGATCATCGCCGCCAGTGATGTGGATTGGATGGCTGTTCCGGGAAGTCTTGCGCTTGGATTCGCGTACGACATGGTCGCCGGAATGTGGGCGATGCTGCCGGTGCTGCTCCTGCATCTCGTCCTGCCGCAGGGAAAAAAATGGCAGCCCATCTCCAAGGCATTGAAGGTAGCCGCATTCGCGCTCACCCTGTACCTGCTGCTGTTCGATTTCGTCTCCGAACTGCTGTTCTGGCAGGAGTTCGGCGTGCGCTACAACTTCATCGCGGTGGACTATCTCGTCTATACACACGAAGTCATCGGCAATATTCGCGAGTCCTATCCCGTCGGAAAAATCCTCGGCGCGCTGCTGGTGCTGGCGGCGATCATTCTGTTCTTTGCAAGGAAGCAGCTGGCGGCGGCGCTCGCTGTCGCCGACCCGTTCGGCCGCCGCCTGCGCCAGGTTGCCTGCTGGAGCGTGGCGATATTTGCCGGCTGGCTTGGCAGTGGCCTGCTTTCCACGGAAGTCTTCCGGAACCAGTACAACGGCGAGCTGGCGGCGAATGGCCTGTACAGCTTTGGCGCCGCCTTCCGCAACAACGAACTCGACTACGCGCGCTTCTACGAAACGCTGCCCAGCGGTGAAGTGCGCAACACGCTTGGGCACCTTGTCGCTCCCGATACAGTGCGTGTCGAACAGCCGCGGATCGTGAAGTCGCGCGCGGCCGAGAAGCATCTCAACGTCGTGCTGATTTCCGTTGAAAGCCTGTCGGCGGATTTTCTCGGCAGTTTCGGCAATCGCCAGAACCTGACGCCGAACCTCGACCGCCTCGCCAGCGAAGGCCTGCTGTTCACGCGTCTCTATGCAACGGGAACACGTACCGTGCGCGGCCTGGAGGCACTGACGCTGTCGCTGCCGCCGACGCCGGGCCAGTCCATTGTGAAGCGCCCCGATAACGCGGCGCTCTTCTCGCTCGGCAGCGTCTTCCAGGGCAAAGGCTATGACGTGCGGTACGCCTACGGCGGCTACGGCTACTTCGACAACATGAACGCCTTCTTCGGGGGCAACGGCTACCGCGTCGTCGACCGCGTATCGATCCCTTCCGAGCGCATTCCGTTCGAGAATATCTGGGGGGTGGCGGACGAGGCACTGTTCGACCAGGTGCTCGACGAGATCGACGAGTCGCACCATGCAGGCAAGCCTTCCTTCACGCATGTGATGACCACGTCCAACCACCGGCCCTTTACCTATCCGGAAGGACGCATCGACATCCCTTCGCACACCGGCCGCGAAGGCGGCGTGAAGTACACCGACTATGCGATCGGCCGATTCTTCGAGAAGGCGCGCAGCAAGCCGTGGTTCCGCGATACCGTGTTCGTGATCGTGGCGGACCACTGCGCATCGAGCGCCGGCAAGACCGAGTTGCCCGTCGAGCGCTACCACATCCCGATGATCGTCTACGCCCCTGCCCACATCCATCCAGGCAAGGTCGATCGTCTCGCAAGCCAGATCGATACCGGTCCGACGCTGCTCGGCCTGCTCGACTTCAGCTACTCGACCCGCTTCCTCGGCAGGGATGTGCTGCACACGGCGGAAACGGAAGACCGGGCATTCATCAGCAATTACCAGGCGCTCGGTTACCTGAAAAAGGACATCCTCACCGTGCTGCGCCCGAAGCGGCAGGTCGCGGCGTACCGCGTCGACGAACAGTCCAACCTCACCAGCATTCCGGTCGACCCGTCCCTGCTGCGTGAAGCGATTGCGTATTACCAGGGCGCGGCCGAGCTGTACAAGGGCGGTTTGTACCGACGGCTGCCATGACGCGTTTTCGCGACCCGCATATCTGGTGGCCGCTCGTGCTGGCCCCGCTGCTTGCCTTGCTGTTCGAGTCCACGCCGTTGGACCGCGCGCTGATCGGGTATTACTACGACGCGTCCGTGCACGCCTTTCCGCTGCGCGACGATGCCTTCCTGCAGAACGTCATGCACAGCGGCACGAAGCTGCTGGTGATCGGCATTGCCTTCGCGGTGTTCGGCGCTTTCCTGCTGACGTACCTGCTGCCGCAGTGGGAGCCGCACCGGCGCCGCCTGCTCTGGATTGCGGCCGGCATGGCCGGCGGATCACTCCTGGTGTCGCTGCTCAAGCACGGCAGTGCCTTGCATTGCCCATGGGACCTTGCGGAATATGGCGGGTATGCGCCATTCCACGGACTCTTCGACATGCTGCCCGGCGGCGTGGCCGCGGGCCGTTGCTTTCCCGGGGGGCATGCTTCGGGCGGGTTCGCGCTGATGGCGTTTTACTTTGGATTGCGTGACACATCTGCCCGGACTGCGCGTCTCTTCCTCGCGGCCGGCCTTGCCGCCGGCATGATAATGGGGTGGTCGCAGATGATGCGCGGCGCGCACTTCCTGTCGCACAACGTCTGGTCCGGATGGGTGGTCTGGATGTATCTTGCAGTGCAATATGCGGCGTTTCCGCCAGCCCGGCGCGCCGTCGCGGCGGCATAATGTCGCTGCCGCCACGCCGATTGTCGTTCCCTCCTTTTTGTGTGACTATGTGCAATATCGGCTTTGATAGGGCATGGGCTTTTTCCATTGCGAGCCCTGCGGACGGGAGCTTCGATGAACAAGCTGGAGGCATTGGCTGTCCTGACATTGGCTGCGGCTTTTGGCACGCCCGTAGCGGCAAGCGACGACTGCGCGTCCGTCAAGAAATCCATTGAAGCCAAAATGTCGGCAAACGGCGTGAAGGATGTCACGCTGACCGTTGTCGACAAGGACGCCAAGGTCTCTGGCAAGCAGGTCGGCCAGTGCGATCGCAAGAAGCGCAAGATCGTCTACGCGGCAGGCCGGCCGGCCATGACGCCGCCAGACAAAAATTCCCCGGATGCAAAAATCGCCCAGACCTCGAAGGTGACGGTCGACGCCAAAGCCGCGGCCGCAGCCAGGGCAGCGTCGGAGGCGGCGTCAGCGGAGGCCAAGGCCGCGTCGGCAGCCAGTCTCGCGGCGGAAGCCAAGGCGGCCGCGAACAAGGCTGCCGCGGAGGCGCGGGCAGCGGCGATCGAGGCACGCACCGCCGCGGAAACACGCGCGATGGCTGCAGCCAAGGTCGCGGCAGAAGCCAAGGTGCAGGCGGATGCCGCGGCAAACGAGGCCATCAGTGCAGCCGATGCCAAGGTGGCCGCCGACGCTTGGGCGGCGACTGCGGCCAAGGCAGCGTCAGATGCCGCCGCCGCAGCAGCCAAAGCCGCGTCGGACGCCAGGGCCGCAGCAGAAATCAAGACGGCGGCCCAGGCCAGGGCTGCGACGGCTGCGCAGAAAGCAGCCTCCGAGGCCAGGGTGGCCGCGACGGCGCGTGCGGCGGCGAATGCCATCGTGATCGATCCGGCGGACATCGCCGGGATGCTCGCCGCTGCAGGCGCCGTGGAGGCGAGCGCGGCAATTCCCAGGCCGGCGGCAGACGCCAGGACCACCAGCGAGCCGCGCACCCCCGCCGTCCCCCAACTGCAATACGATGGCGTCTACCGGGCGCCGGTCAGCGTGAACGGCACCCTGTCCTGGAAATACTTCCGCTTCTATCCGGACGGCACCTTCATCACCGTGCGCTCCGTCGGGACCCCGGAGCAACTGCGGCAATGGTTTGTGCGCGACGAGCCGAACAACGAGCGCGGCAGCATCAAGTTCCAGGGCACGCGCCTGCTCTTTTTCGCCCCCGATGGTTCACCGGCTGTCTACGACGGCAGCATGGAGGCCGGCCAGGTCGTGATCAATACACGCGGCAAGACCGGGCAAAACCAGCACAGCGATGTTTATGAATTCGTGCGGTGGCCGGCCGGCGGCGGACTCGTGCCGGCCGCGACGGCGCAGAACCGCTGAGTTCAGCGTTCAGACAGGAACGCCGACAGGCGGTTGACACCTTCCTCCAGCCGCTCCACCGAACTTGCAAAGCACCAGCGGATATAGCCTTCACCCTCGGGCCCGAACGCATTGCCTGGTGCCAGGCCGAGCTTCGCATCCACGACCAGGCGCTTGCATAACGCCAGCGTGTCCTGCGCGCCGTCCACGCGGAAGAACAGGTACATTGCCCCCTTCGGTTTCGGCGTCGTAATGCCGGGCAGCGCATTCAGGCGCTCGTACAGGTAGTCGCGTGCGGTCTGGTAGCGCGACACGGTGTGCGCGATGATTTCCTCGCCGCGTTCGATGGCGACCACGCCTGCACGCTGCACGAAGCCCGGCGCGCAGGACGTGTTGTATTCGATCAGCTTGCCGAGGTCGGCCATCAGCGGTTCGGGCGCGACGACCCAGCCGAGGCGCCAGCCGGTCATCAGCCAGGACTTGGAAAAACTGTTGGCCGACACCAGCCGGTCTTCCGGCGCCGCGATGTCGAGGAAGGAGGGCGCGCAGGTGCGCTGGCCCGGGGCGCCGTCGTAGACGAGACGTTCATAGACATCATCGGCCAGGATCCAGATACCGTGTTTGCGGCAGTGGGCAAGAATGACTTCCTGCTGATCCTTCGTGATCACCCAGCCGGTCGGATTGTTGGGCGAGTTGATCAGCACCGCCTTCGTGCCGGGCGGGAGCGCGTCCAGCAGCTGCTGGACGTCCAGTTCCCAGGTCTTTCCGAAACGGAGGGGTACCTTCACCACTTCCGCGCCGAGGATTTTTGGAATCTCGACCAGGTTGGGCCACAGAGGCGTGACGGCGACCACGCGGTCGCCGGGATTGATGATGAGCTGCGACAGCAGCATCAGCGCCGACACGCCGGAGGAGGTGACCGCGACACGGCCGGGTTCGACAGTGCGATGCAGCGCCGACAGGTAAGCCGCGATCGCTTCGCGCAGCGGTGGAATGCCGAAGTTGTGCGTATAGAAGGTATCGCCGGCGTCCAGCGACTGCTTCGCCGCGTCACGGATGAAAGCGGGCGTTTCCTGGTCGGGCTCGCCAAACCAGAAGGGCAGCACGTCCTGCAGGCCGATGCCGGCGTTGGCGACTTCGCGGATGCGCGAGGCGCCCAGGTTTTGCACGACGGCACGGGCGGCCGGCAGGGAAGCGGAGTTCAGAAGCATAGGATGATGCGGTTGGCGAGGTCGAAGATGAAGGTGGGACGCAGGTAGCCGACGAACACGACCGCCAGCACCGCCGCGATGGCGATGCCGAGCAGGAAGCGTTTCAGTCCGTCGCGCATGGCATCACGCTGGTTGCGGCTGGCGCGCAATGGCGCGTTCGTTGATCGGCAGGTTCACCAGCGCGGCAAACACGCCGAGCGCGATGACGATGCCCCAGACAGTGTTGTAGTTGCCGTCGCGCGTGAACAGATAGCCGCCCAGCCAGACGCCGATGAAGCTGCCCACCTGGTGCGAGAAGAACACGAAACCCGACAGCATGGACATGTATTTCACCCCGAAGATGCCGGCGATCACGCCATTGGTCAGCGGCACCGTCGACAGCCACAGCAGGCCGATCGCGGCGGCGAACATGTAGATCGACCAGGGCGTCAGCGGTGCCAGCAGGAACAGGCTGATCACCACGGCACGGGCGAGGTAGATCGCCGACAGCAGGTATCGCTTGGGCAGGAAGCTGCCAAGCTTGCCGGCATAGTAGGAACCGAAGATGTTGAACAGGCCGATCAGCGCCAGCGCCATCACCGCCACGTTGGCATCGGTGATGCCCTTGTCCTTCAGGTAGGCCGGCATGTGCACGCCGACGAACACCAGCTGGAAGCCGCACACGAAATAGCCGGCCACGAGCAGCTGGAAGGGACGATAGGCGAACGCCTCGCGGATCGCCTCGCCCATGCTCTGCTGCGGACCGGAAGCCTTCTGATGCGGCAGCTCGCGCAGGCCGAAGGCCATCGGCAGCATCACCAGCGCCACCAGTGCGGCGAGGATGTAGAAGGCGGTCTGCCAGCCGGTGGCGGAAATCAGCTGCTGTTCGACCGGCATCATCATGAACTGGCCGAACGAACTTGCCGCGCCGGAAATGCCGAAGGCCCAGGACCGTTTCGCTTCCGGCGCCGTGCGGCCGATGATGCCGCTGACCGCGCCGAACGCCGTACAGGCCAGGGCGGCGCCGATCAGGACGCCGGAACCGACGATGAATGCCGTCGGTTCCGAGACCGTGGCCATCCACAGCAGGCCACCGACGTAGAACAGGGCACCCACGATCACCACCCGCGCGGTGCCGAAGCGGTCCGCCGCCATGCCGGCGAAGGGGCCGAATACCCCCCAGAGCAGGTTCTGCAGGGCCATCGCCAGGGAATAGGTTTCGCGCGTCCAGCCGTGGGCCTGCGAGATCGGTTGCAGCCAGAATCCAAAACCATGCCGTACGCCCATGGCAAGGGTCAGCACCAGGCCGCTGGCGATCAGGACGTTCTTGAGTTGCGGGGCGCGCGTGGCGGTCAGCATGACGGACTCTCGGATGACAGGAGGGAACAATCGAGTGTAGCGCAAAGCGAAAAAGCATGTGGACCGCCGGTTTTACCGGGCCAGGCATGCGCGCCGCGTCCGCTATTTCCGTGGGGCGACAAGCAGCGGAACAAGTTTTGTGAAGCGTCAAAAACCCTTGGCGCGCTTTCTTGTCTTAAACCTTTTGACAGGCGTGATAAACAATGACAAGGAAACGCGAGTGTACTGTGCACAGGGAATGGCGGATAAGCCGGCGTGCGGACGATCCTGGAAACCGATAAACCTGCGGAAGATGTCCGCGCGACACCGTGCGCCGGGGAGGCCGGCATGAGGCAGGTGGAAGAGCGCCGCGCGCGCATTCCCGAACTCATCCGCGCCCGCGACGTCCTGACGGTCCTCGTGCTCATCGCCTCGCTGCTGGTGACCTACAAGGTGTGGGAGGATGCGCGCAACAACGTGCGGCACCTCGTGCAGAGCACGTTCGACTACCGCGTGCGCGAGGTGGGGGAGGTGATCCGCGAGCGGCTCATGATTTATGAGCAGGTCCTGCGCGCCACGAAAGGGCTATTCATCGTCAGGGGCGAGGTCGACCGCGGTATGTTTCGCACCTACGTGGACGCGCTGAACCTGACCGACAATTACCCCGGGATCCAGGGGGTCGGCTATTCCGCCTTCGTCCCTGCCGCGGAAAAGGACCAGCATGTCGCGCGCGTGCGCAGCGAGGGATTCACCGATTACACGATCCGCCCGGAAGGGGCGCGTGACGTCTATTCGGCCATCGTCTACCTGGAACCGTTCTCCGGCCGCAACCTGCGCGCGTTCGGCTATGACATGTACTCCGATCCGGTGCGGCGGGCGGCGATGGACAAGGCGCGCGATACCGGTTCCGCCGCGCTGTCGGCAAAGGTGACACTGGTGCAGGAATCCGGCGGCGAAGTGCAATCCGGTTTCCTCATGTACCTGCCGGTGTATGACGACGACACGCCCTACGACCTTCCCGAGCAACGGCGCTCCAATCTTGACGGCTGGGTGTATGCGCCTTTTCGCATGGGAGATTTCATGCGCGGCCTGTTCGACAATCTCGGCATTGACATCGATATCGAGATTTACGACGACGGGGATTTGCATGAACGCGCGCAGATGTTCGATGCCAGGAAGGACGTGCAGGCCCTGTCGCCCGACTTCCGATACCGGGCGGTAACACGTGTCGAGGCCGCAAACCATATGTGGAGCGTGGCGATCGCCGCCCTTCCGGTTTTCGAGCACCGTATCGAATCGGGAAGGACGCTGTTGGTATTGCAGGCCGGCATCAGTATCAGCCTGTTGCTCGCCCTGCTGGTATGGATCTTCCTAGACGACAGGGCGCGCGCCTTGCAGGCGGCCAACCAGGCGATGCAACTGGCCTTGTACGATCCGCTCACGGGATTGCCGAACCGCAAGTTGCTCGACGAGCGGCTGCAGTATGCCCTCGCCACCGCGAAGCGCCACGGCGGGCAGGTGGCGCTCCTGTTCATCGATCTCGACAAGTTCAAGCCGGTCAACGACAACTACGGCCATGCCTACGGAGATTTGCTCCTGAAGGACGTGGCGCTTCGCCTGCGCAGCTGCGTGCGCGAATCCGATACGGCGTCACGCCTCGGCGGCGACGAATTCGTCGCCCTGCTGCCCGAAGTGGAGGGGGAGAACGACGTCGCCGTGGTCGCGGAAAAAGTATTGCAGCGCCTGAACATGCCCTACGACATCGCCGGCCATACGCTCAGCATCTCTGCCAGCATCGGCGCCGCGGTCTACCCGAGGGATGGCACCGACGCGAAATCATTGACGCGCAGTGCGGACCTCGCGATGTACGAGGCGAAGAACAGCGGACGCGCCACGATCAGGTTCGCGAAGGAGCCGCTTGCGCAGCGCGGCTTGCAGGGCGCCTGAGCCATCGGTCGAGTAGACGGCCGTCTCTACTTTCCCCATGGTATATATGTAGGAACCTACCAGGAGGGGAACCCATGCTGCTCATCGCCAAGACACTGACCGGCCTCGTCATGCTCATCCACGTCTACATCTTCCTGCTCGAAACGGTGATGTTCCGCAGCCGGGGACGCAAGGTATTCGGATTGAGCAAGGAACAGGTCGAGATGATGGCCCCGGCCATGTCCAACCAAGGGTGCTACAACGGCTTCCTCGCCGCCGCCCTGGCGGTGGCCTTGCTGCATCCCGAACCGGCGATCGGGAATGCATTCGCGGTATTCGGCCTGCTGTGCGTGGCAGTGGCCGGCATTTGGGGCGCGGTCACCGTGCAGAAGCGCATTCTCTACGTGCAGACGGTGCCCGCCGTGCTCGCGCTTGCCGCGCACTTCCTCGCCAGATAATCAGCCGGCGAGGAACCCGCGCACCAGGGCGATCTGCTCCGGTACGTTCAGTGCCGGTGCATGGCCGCAGCCGGGGATGACCGCCAGCTTTGCGCGCGGTCCGCGGCGTGTCATTTCCTCCGCCGTCTCCTGCAGCAACAAGTCCGAATCGGTACCGCGCAGGACCAGCGTCGGCATGTCGAGCGCGTCGTACTCTTCCCACAGGTCGTAGTCGTCCGGATGCACGATGAACTGCCGCACCATCGCCGGATCGTAATGCGGTGTGACCTTCCCGTTCGGCATGCGGCGCGTCGAGGTCTCCGTCATGCGCCGCCACTGCGCATCGCTTTGCCATCCGTAGGGCTTGTACACCGTGCGGAAAAAATTCTCCAGCTCGCTCACGGTGTCGAACTGCGGCGGATTGCCCGCATACGCCTTGATGCGCTCGATCGCCGCGCTGGCCAGCGAAGGACCGTTGTCGTTCAGCACCAGGTGGCTGATGCGGCCCTTCAGCGTCGTTGCGCCGGCCACGGTTCCAATGGCGCCGCCCATTGACGTGCCGACCCAGCGCACCTTGTCGAACCCCAGCTGGTCCACCAGCGATGCCGCCAGCCTGGCGTAGAAGGCGAGACAGTACTCCTTGTCCGGATCCGGACTCCATTGCGACAGGCCGCGCCCGAGCGTGTCGGGGCAGATGATGCGGTAGATGCCCGACAAGGCTTCGGCGAGATCGTCAAAGTCCCGTCCGGTACGCGCCAGCCCGTGCCACATGATCAGCGGCGGCGCATCCTTGCTTCCCCACTCGACGTAATGGATCTCGCGCTCGCAGCAGCGGAGGTAATGCGAAACCGGTGTCATCGTGCCCCCCATGTACGCAGTTTGCCGACAATGCCCGTCGGGAAGAAATACACCGACAGGATGAACAGGATACCCAGCCACAGCAGCCAGCGGTCCGGCGACAGCAGCGCCGGCAGCAGCGGCACGCTTTGCGCGGCGCCTGACGCGACCCGCATCAGGTCCTGCAGGTAATTCTGCGCCAGCAGGAAGATGGCCGAGCCGCAGATCGCGCCATACATCGTTCCCATGCCGCCGATGACGACGATCAGGAGGATATCGACCATGATCTCGAACGACAGCGAGGTGTCGGGGCCGTTGTAGCGCAGCCAGATTGCCAGCATGCAGCCGGCAAGCGTGGCAAAGACCGCAGCCAGCACGTTGGACAAGGTGCGGAAGACAACGATCTTGTATCCGATCGCTTCGGCGCGGAAATCGTTCTCGCGGATCGCCTGCAGCACGCGGCCGAACGGCGAGTTCACGATGCGCAGCATGGCCAGGAACAGCAGGACCGTGGTAAAGAACAGGATGTAGTACGTAATGAACTTGCCATCCAGCCAGGCGCCGAAAACCTGCTCCTCGGCGAGCTGGAACGCAGGCGAGAGGAGTTCCGGCAGCTTGAAGTTCAACCCGTCTTCGCCGCCGGTAAATTGCGATAGCTGCGAGGCGAGCGTCTGGAAGGCGGAAGCCACCGCCAGCGTGATCATCGCGTAGAAGATCGCGCGTACGCGCAGCGAGAACAAGCCGATGATCAGCGACAGCACGAGCGACAGCGCCACGGCGCTCAAGGCACCGACCAGCAGGCTGCCCCATCCCGGCCCCATGCGCGTGCTCGCGATCGCGATGCCGTAGGCGCCGATGCCGAAGAACATCGTATGCGCAAAGGAGACGATGCCGGTATAGCCGAGCAGCAGGTCGTAGCTGGCGACGAGCACGATGAAGATCAGGATCTTCGCCGCCACGTTCAGCGCCTTCGCACCGGGAAAGAGGAAGGGCGCAAACGCAAGCGCGAAGACGATGACAAGCAGCACCGCACTCAGCACCTTGTTGCGCGGCAGGTCGTGGGAAAGGAGTTGTTTGAGCATCGCGATTACCTGTTCGTCACCTGGTAGAGGCCTTGCGGTCGCCACAGCAGGATGGCGACCATCAGGAGGATGTTGGAGAACAGAGCCACCTTCGGCGCCAGGAATCCGGTGTAGTTGGCCAGCAGGCCGACCAGCAGGGCGCCGAGGAAGCAGCCGCCGGTGGAGCCGAGGCCGCCGATGATGATGACGATGAAGATCAGCACGTTCACATGCGCGCCCATCTGCGGGATCACGCTCTGTTGGTACAGCCCCCACATCACGCCGCCGAGGCCTGCCAGCGCGGAGCCGGCAACGAACACGCCGACGAACAGGCGTTTGATGCGGTAACCCAGGCTCTCCACCATCTCGCGGTCCTGCACGCCCGCGCGGATCAGCAGGCCGAGCTTGGTGCGGTTCAGAACGATCATCATCGCCACGAACACCGTCAGCCCGACCGCGACGGCAAGGATGCGGTACTTCTCGATGGCGGAGTCGCCGAACAGGATCGCGCCACGGAACGATGCGGGCAGGTTCAGCGCAATCTGCTGCGGCCCCCAGAACACCTTGATCAGTTCTTCGCCGACCACCATGCCGCCCATGGTGATCAGGATCTGCTTCAGGTGCTGGCCGTATACGCGGCGCACGATCACGCGTTCGAAGAACAGACCTATGGCTCCGGCGACGACCATCGCGCCGACCATTGCGACGGCAATGGCGGCAAGGTTGAGTCCGATGTTCGCGGATCCCATCCAGCCCGGCATCATGCCAAGCACGGTCACCGCCATGAAGGCGCCCAGTGCGATGAACACGCCATGGCCGAAGTTGAGCACGTCCATCAGTCCGAAGATCAACGTCAGGCCGGAGGCAATGATGAAGATAATCATGCCCATTGCCAGGCCCGCGGCCGTCAACGTGATCCAGGTGGATGACGAGCCGATCAGCGGCAGGGCGGCGAGCGCCAGTGCCGGTACCAGCGCAAGAGGCGCCCAGTCGATCTGCGTGTAAAGCCGCGGGCCGGTGGCGGCTGCGGTGGGAAGTGCGGTTGTCTCTGCCATTGTTGCTTCCTCTTGAATCTGTTTTCTGCGTTCGCGTGCGGGTGGAGGCTTTTGAATCACATCTCTTTTTGCCCCGTCATTCCCGCGAAGGCGGGAATCCATGCTGAGGTTCTTCGAGCTGACTTCCTATGGATTCCCGCCTTCGCGGGAATGACGGGGAGGGGGGCGAGCGATTGCATTCCGAGCCCGCATTCAACTTTCCTAGTGATGCGCCGCCAGCGACAGCCCCAGCAGCTTCGTCTGCAGCCCCTCATCTTCCGCAAGCTCCTGCATCGCCCCCCGATGCACGATGCGCCCATCATCCATCACCGCCACCGTATCCCCCAGCTGCTTCGCAAAATTGAAGTTCTGCTCCACCAGCAAGATCGTCGTATCGGTCTGCTTCAGTTCACGGAACGCGGAAATCATGTTCGCAATGATCGCCGGCGCGAGGCCCTTGCTCGGCTCGTCGATCAGCAGCAGCTTGCGCGGCTCGACGATCGCGCGCGACACCGCCAGCATCTGCTTCTGCCCGCCCGACAACTTGCCCGCCGGATGCAGCCAGAATTTCTTCATCGCCGGAAACAGGTCGAAGATCCAGTCCAGCCGCTTTTCGTCGATCTGCTCGATGCGTCCCGCGCTGCGTGCGGCAAGCAGCATGTTTTCCTTCACCGAAAGATCGCCGAAGATGCCCATGTTCTCCGGCACGTAGGCGATGCCCGACCGCGCAATGTCTGGTGTGCTGCGCTTCGTGATGTCCTGTCCGTCGAAGGTGATGCGTCCCTGCGACGCCTGCCACAACCCCATGATGGTGCGCAGCGTCGTCGTCTTGCCCGCACCGTTGCGACCGAGCAGCATGGTGAGCTGGCCGCGCGGCACGTCGAGGTCGACGCCGTGCAGGATGTGATAGGCGCCGATGTGTGTGTGCACGCCTTCCAGTTTCAATAATGATTGCGTCATGCCGCCTCCTCGACGGGCGCCGTGCCCAGATACGCCTGCTGCACGACGGGCGATGCGATGACCGTCTCCGGCTCGCCGTCCGCCATCAGCGTGCCGTTATGCAGGACGATGATGCGGTCCGCCAGTTCGCGCACGACGTCCATCTTGTGCTCGACCAGCAGGATGGTCTTGTGCGAGAGCTTCTTCAATCCGCGGATCAGGTCGAGGATGACCGGGACTTCATCGACGCTCATACCGGCCGTCGGTTCGTCGAACATGAAGATGTCCGGATCGAGGGCGATCAGCAGGCCGACCTCCAGCTTGCGCTGGTCGCCGTGCGGCAGCGCCGCCGCCGGCGTGTCGCGCTTGGCAGAGAGGGCGACATCTTCCAGCACCTGTTCCGCGCGTTCGATCAGTGCCTTGTGGTGGTTCCACACATTCCACAGGTCCAGTCCCAGGTGCGCGCGGGATTGCAGGGCGAGTCGCACGTTCTCCATCACGGTCAGGTTGGGGAACAGGCTGGTGAGCTGGAAAGCGCGCCCGAGGCCGGCATGGGTGCGTGCCGAGGCTGACGATGCAGTGATGTCATTCCCGTTCAGGAAGACCTGTCCTGCACTCGGTTTGAGCTGGCCCGAAATGAGATTGAAATAAGTGGTCTTGCCGGCGCCGTTGGGACCGACGATGGCGGTCAGCGTGCCGGTCTGGAAGGCGCAGGAAACGGCATTGACCGCGACATGGCCGCCGAAGCGGATGGTGAGGTCGCGCGTTTCGAGCGAGGTTTTCTTGGAAGAGGGCAGAGACATGGGGCGTCCTCGACAGGCGGCACACTACATCGCGGTTCTCTCCCCCTGCCAGGGGGGAGGGTTAGGGTGGGGGTAGTGAGGCTGAGCAGAAGCCTGCGATTGTGCAACCGCACTACCCCCATCCCAACCTTCCCCCTGCATGGGGGAAGGAGCCAGGCAGAGTGCTGCTCAACGTTAAGTGAGCATCAAAGCGAGTATTCGCCCGATCAGCGCTTATTCGTAATCGGCACGTGCATCTCTTCCGGCTTGATCTCGCGGACCAATTCCGGGATGCCCCACTCGACCTTCGGATCGACCTTGATCTTGAAGTGGTACATCGACTGCATCGCCTGGTGGTCTTCCTTGCGGAAGGTCATCTTGCCCTTTGGCGTGTCGAAGCTCATGCCTTCCATGGCGGAGATCAGGGTGTCGGTCTTGGTCTCGCCGTTGGTCTTCTTCAGCGCTTCGACCAGTGCCATGGCTGCGGACATGCCGCCGGCGGTGAAGAAGTCAGGCGGCGAGTTGTGGCGCTTCTGGTGCTCGGCCACGAGCCAGTCGTTGGCCGGATTCTTCGGAATGCCATAGTAGTAATAGGCCGCGCCTTCCATGCCGGGGAAGCTCTTGTAGGTCGCCATCGCCGGCAGGATGTTGCCGCCGCTGGCCACTTCCACGCCATAGCGCTTCGGATCGAGGTCGGCCAGCTTGCCGATGGGCGACGGTCCGGCCCAGATCACGAAGATTACTTTGCGGCCCGACTGCCCCTTGAGCACGTCGAACATGCGCTGTGCGCCGGCGGTGAAGTCGGTGGTGTTGCCCGGCAGGTACTCTTCATGCACCAGCTTCGCGCTCTTCAGTGCTTCCTTGAAGGCCTTCACGCCATCGCGGCCGAAAGCAGTGTCCTGCGCCATGGTGGCAATCGACACGCCGGCCTTGTCCAGCGCGACGGCATTGGAGATCGCATCCTGCGACGAGTTGCGGCCGGTGCGGAAGATGTAGCGGTTCCACTTCTCGCCGGTGATCGCGTCGGCCACCGCCGGCTCGACCAGCAGGATCTTCTTGTATTCCTCGGCTACCGGCAGCATCGCCAGCGCGACGCCCGAACTGGTCGGCCCGACAGCGATATCGACGCGGTCATCCGCATAGGCGGAAGCCAGCTGCGCCTTGCCCACGTCCGGCTTGCCCTGGCTGTCCTTCTCGATCACCACCAGCTTGTTGCCGTTGACCGCCATGGTGCCCTTGGTCGCGTACTCCAGGCCCATCATCAGGCCGATATGCGTCTGTTTCGCATAGGCTTCGAGCGCGCCGGTCTTGTCATAGACGTGGGCGATCTTGATGTCTTTTGCGTGGAGGGCGGTGGTGCAGCAAAGCGCAGCGAGCGCCGCCATGAGGTGGTGTCGGGTCATTGTCTCTTCCTTTTGTAGGTTGTTCTGGACCCTCATTGCATGTGCATCGTGAACAACGCCCAACAAGCTGGAACAGGGACGTCAGGAGCAAAACGGCACCCCTGCCACGACGCAGATGAAATCAGGCTTTGGCCAGATTACTCCATGCCGTGTTGAGGGGAAAGTAGTAAAAATACGGTGGGACGCATGGTTGGAATTTGTAAAGCAGGCGTTACAGCAATTGCTGCATTGCGTCGATGATTGCGCTCTTCGTTTGGTGTCCGAAAACGGCTAGACGCTCTTTGCACGGGCGCGTATAAAGATCGCATGAATGCCGCCGCCCCTCCGACCCTCGATCATGAAAGCTGCTACCGCGCCCTTGCCGCGCGCGACGCGCGTTTCGACGGCGTGTTCTTCACCGGCGTGAAGACCACCGGGATTTACTGCCGGCCGGTATGCACCGTCAAGACGCCGCGGGAATCTTCGTGCCTGTTCTTCGGCACCGCGGCAGCGGCTGAAGCCGCCGGCTTCCGTCCCTGCCTGCGCTGCCGGCCTGAACTCGCACCGTATGCCTTGCAGGAAAATCTGGCACACGCGGTATGGCAGCGTATCGCCGCCGGCGCGCTGAATGACGGCAATGTCGAGCGCCTGGCCGATGAGGTCGGCCTCTCATCGCGCCAGTTGCGCCGTGTGCTGCTGCAGCATTTCGGCGTCACACCGGTGGAACTCGCGCAGACCCAGCGCCTGTTGTTTGCGAAGAAGCTGTTGCAGGAGACCCACATGCCGATGACCGATGTCGCGTACGCGGCAGGCTTCGGCAGCGTTCGCCGCTTCAACGCCTTGTTCGCGCAACGCTACGGGATTGCGCCCACGGACATTCGCCGCATCCAGGCGAAAGAGAAAGACATGGAGCGCGACGCGCTGGTCCTGCGCCTCGCTTACCGGCCGCCCTATCAATGGGAGCACCTCTTGCGCTACCTGTCGGGAAGGGCGATCGCCGGCGTGGAGTCGATCCAGGAGGGCGTCTATGCGCGCAGCGTGCGCATGGGAGAGATCGACGGTTGGCTGCGCGTGGCGCATGTGCCGGCACGCCAGCAGCTTGCGCTGGAAGTCTCCGCATCGCTCGCGGCACACCTGATGCCCTTGATCGCGCGCATCCGCAGCCAGTTCGACCTCGATGCCAATCCTGCGGTGATCGAGGCGCACCTGATGCACGATCCGCTCCTCGAGGCAAGGATTACCGCGATGCCCGGCTTGCGCGTCCCGGGTGCCTTCGATGCATTCGAGCTCGCCGTGCGGGCGGTGCTCGGGCAGCAGGTCAGCGTGGCGGGAGCGACGACACTGTCCGGTCGGCTTGTCCGGCATTTTGGGGCGCCGGCTGAAACGCCTTTCGCCAGCGTCACGCATCACTTCCCGGCCGCGGCGCGACTCGCAATAGCCGAAGTGCGGGAGATTGCCGCCATCGGCTTACCCGCAACACGCGCGGAAACCCTACGTAATCTCGCTCGGTTCGCTGTCGAGGGTGGCATGCAGGTTCGGCCTGGCCTCTCCCTGTCCGACGTCGTGTCGCGGCTGAAGTCCGTGCGCGGAATCGGCGACTGGACGGCGCATTACATCGCACTACGCGCGTTACGCTACCCGGATGCTTTTCCTGCAGGCGACCTTGGGCTGCAGAAGGCCGCCGGCACCGATGGAGCGCGGCTCACCGAAAAACAACTCGCTTCACGCGCATCCGCCTGGTCTCCCTGGCGCGGCTATGCGGCGCTCGCTTTATGGATGGCATGATCATGATTGATTACACCGAACACTGCAGCCCCCTCGGAACGCTTCTGCTCGCGGCGACCGCCGACGGCCTGTGCGGACTGTACTTTGAAGAGCACAAGTACTTCAACGGTCCGCAAGGCTGGACGCGCAATCCATCGAATGTGCATTTGCAGGCAGCCATGCGTGAGCTCGATGAATACTTTGCGGGGACGCGAACGATCTTCGACGTCGCGCTCGATATGCGGGGAACCACGTTCCAGCGCGCCATATGGAACGCGTTGAGCGCACTTCCTTTCGGGGAAACGACGACCTACCGTTCCATCGCGCATGGCGTGGCGAATCCGAAAGCGGTTCGCGCCGTGGGCACGGCCATCGGACGCAATCCCGTTTCGATCATCGTGCCCTGTCATCGTGTGCTGGGGACATCGGGCAATTTGTCCGGCTATGCGGGGGGACTGGCACGCAAGCGTTACCTGCTTGCCCATGAAGGTCGCTGATGCGCGCGGCGTGTGTGCAGACGCAGGACGCGCGCGAAACGGCGACCGCGCATCACGCGCAATCCGCCGCTCGCTGCGCCATCCTCGCGCAGCACACGGATGAGACGATTACTTCGAGGTGGACCCGCTGCCGCTCGTGGGGCTGGAGCTGCCAGGGGTGCCCGGGACGGCCTGCGAGGTTCCGCTAGCGCCCGGCTGACTGGAAGAGCTGCCGGAGGTATCGCTGGAGGATGAACCGGACGACATGCCGGACGAGCTGCTGCTCGGGCTGCTAGAGGAGGAGCTTCCGGAACTTGACGTGCCATAGCTGCCGGACGCACCCGACGACGAACTCGGCGACGTAGCCGACGAGCCGGACGACGAGCTGCCCATCTTGCTGCCGGTGCCGCAAGCTGCGAGGACGAGTGCGCATGCCAGAGGGATAGTCCATTTCAACATAAGTATTCTCCTTGAAAAGATCGCGAAGCACGTGAGTCATTCATGCCAAAATGGCATGTATGCGAGTGTGTAGAATCTTTCAACTAACGAAAGTTCCGGTCCGCTTCCCAAAGGGAATGCCACGCAAAACGTGCGCGGTGGGAGGAATCCGACGTGGCGGCAGGAAGCGCATGCGCGTGATCGCCCCGCGAATCAAGGGCTTGCGCAGAGGAGGGTGGGCTGGCAGGGCTGACGATGCGCGAAGCAAGCATGCTGTCACGCATCGTCGGGTTACAACTTCTTACCTTTTGTTCTTCGTGACTTCGTTGCCGATGACGCCGCCGACCGCAGCGCCACCGACCGTGCCGAGGGTGCTGCCATTCGTCACTGCGCTGCCGGCGACACCGCCGAGGACGGCGCCGGTACCGATGCCAACCTGCTGTCGCGTGGTGGTGCCGCATGCGGTCAGTGTCAGCGCAAGCGAAAGCGCACCCGTGATGGAAATCAGTCTGCGTGTGTTCATGTTTTCCTCCGGAAGAATTGGACGCATCGCGAATGCGATGCACGGTGCTTGTCACAATTCGACCGTTAGGCTAGGTTTCGAGTTCCAAGCGGAATTTTCCGGGATGAAATCAGGATGATCATGCAACGAGACATGAAACTCGGCCTCATCGGTATCGGCGCCATGGGCATGGCGATGGCGAAGAACCTTCGCCGGAAGGAATTCCAGGTGCACGTGCGCGACATCAGGCCGGAAGCAGAGGCGGAGGCAAGCGCACTCGGCATGACTGCATCGCCGTCCCCCGCGGTATTGTCCGCACAGGTGGACTTCGTCATCGTCGTGGTCGTCAACGCGCAGCAGATTGACGAAGTGCTTTTCGGTGTCAACGGATTCACGCGCGTACCAGTGCGGGATAAATGCGTGATGCTGTGTTCGACGATTTCGCCGGAAGACACGGTACGCATTGCGCAGCGGCTCGCGGAGCACGGCGTCGCCACCATCGACGCACCGATCTCCGGCGGTCCCTCGCGTGCGGAAGCAGGAACGATGAGCATGATGATCGCCGGGGAGGATGCAGTCCTTCAGCGATATGCGAACGTGCTGGATGCACTCAGCGACAAGCAATACCGTATCAGCGCGACCATCGGCGACGGCGCAAAGACCAAGCTCGTCAACAACCTCCTTGCAGGGATCAATCTCGTCGCCGGCGCCGAAGCGCTCGCGCTCGGCATGAAGATCGGCCTCGACCCGCACAAGCTGTTCGATGTTATCTGCGCATCGAGCGGCCATTCCTGGATCTTTCAGGACCGCATGGCTCGCGCGCTGAAGGATGACTTCGAAGCGCGTGCCTTCGCGCACATCCTGACCAAGGACATCACGCTTGCCACCGCCATGGCGGACAATGCGAAATACGACACACCGCTCGGCGACGCGGCGCTCGACATCTTCCGCAAGACCGTCGACAACGGCTGGGCCGGACTCGACGATGCTGCCGTCATCAAGACCTACCTGAAAGGAACAACATGATTCGTGGAAGCTGTATGTGTCGCGGCGTGCAGTACGAGTACGCCGGCGAATTCGGCACCATCACCGTCTGCCATTGCAGCGATTGCCGCAAGGCGCAGGGCAGCACTACCGTGGTTGCCGCCCCGGTCGACACCGCTGCATTCCGCTGGCTGTCGGGCCAGGACCTGATCGCGGAATACGAATCCTCGCCCGGCAAGAAGCGAGCGTTCTGCCGTCAATGCGGCGCGCCGTTGTACTCGCGCAAGGATGACATCCCAGGTGTGCTCAGGTTGCGGATGGGGACGATTGACACACCGATCGATGCGAAGCCGGTCGCGCACATCTTCGCAACACACCTGCCGCCGTGGGCGGCAATGGACGACGAGCTGCCGCGTTACGAAGGGCTTGAGCCGTCGCGTTAATTGACGAGCCGGATCGTCAGCGGATAACAGAACGCCTTGCCCTTGGCCACGGAAATCGCAGCGAGCAGGCAGAAAATGAAATTGCCGATGAAGACCAGCGGCACGAGAAGGAAGCCGATCAGCACGAACTTCAGGAGGAAGGCCGCCATCATCGCGATGGCGACCGTAATTTGGAAGTTGAGCGCTTCGCGCGCTTCCTGAGCCGCGAAGCCGTTGTCTTCACGCTTGACCAGCCATAGCACGAGGGCGCCGACAAAGCCGCAGAAGATGCCGAGCAGGTGGGCCAGCATCGCGAGGTTGCACTCTTCCTTGGACGGACTGGTCTCGATGATCTCGTTCATGGCCTGCTCCTCGCGGGCGAGAAATTAGGCGGCTTTCTTGGCCGTCGCCTTCTTCGCTGCCGGCTTTTTCACGGCGGTCTTCGCTGCCGTCTTGGCTGCGGTCTTCGCCGCGGGCTTCTTCGGCGCTTCTTCTTCCTGCGTTTCTTCGGCCGCCTTGCCCTTCGCCGGCACCTTGGCCTTGCGCTCTTCGAACTCGAAGCTCACCTTGCCGTTCTTGTCTTTCACCAGGTAAGCCTTGAAGGGGCGGCGCGTGCGTTGCGAAATGAAACCCGGCAGCAAGTCGGTCTTGCCGTCGTTGAGCAGCTTGGCCATCTGTTCCGGCACGATTTCCTGCTGCAGGATGATGCGTCCGCTGCGGAAGTCGCAGGCCTTGGGCTTGGCAACGGACTTCTCGCATACGTAGGCGAGGCCCATCTCGTACACGCCGCTGCCGCATTTCGGGCAAGCGCCGAGCGGTGTCTGGTTGGTGAAGTCGACGCCTTCGCCATCCTCACCCTCATCCTGTGCCTGGCCGAAGTCAAACTCCAGCTTGTAGTTGCTGTTCTCTTCGTCGCGCACGATCTTCAGGATGGCGGCGAAGGGACGGCCCATCTTCGAGCGGAACCCCTGCAAAGGGCCGATCTCGCGCTTCTGAAGCAATTCCTCGACCTCGGCGATTTCGAACTGGCGGCTGCCAGGGATCTTGGTCATCGAGAACTCGCACTTCGTGCAGGCGAAGCGGCGATAGTTTTCCTTCACCACGCCGCCGCAATTTGGGCACGGCGTCTTCAGCGTCGCATAGTCGCCGGGGATGGTGTCGTTGTTGTATTCCTTCGCGCGCTTGACGATGATCTGCGTCATCTGCGCGATTTCGCGCATGAACTCCTCGCGGGAGATCTTGCCGCGCTCCATCTGCGACAGCTTGTATTCCCATTCGCCGGTCAGCTCGGGCGCCGTCAGTTCGCTGACGCCGAGGCCGCGCAACAGCGTCATCAGCTGGAAAGCTTTAGCGGTTGGAATGATCTCGCGGCCTTCGCGCAGCAGGTATTTTTCGTTCAGCAGGCCTTCGATGATGGCCGCGCGCGTCGCCGGCGTGCCGAGACCCTTGCCGGCCATTGCCTCGCGCAGATCTTCATCCTCCACCAGCTTGCCGGCGCCTTCCATCGCGGAAAGCAGCGTCGCTTCCGTGTAGCGCGCGGGTGGCTTGGTGACGAGGCCGTTGGCATTGACCTTCTCGGTCTTCACCTTTTCACCCTTGGCGACCGGCACCAGCGTCCCGGCGTTTTCCTTGTCCTTGTCCTCGTCGTTCGCGGCTTCCTTGCCGTAGATCGCCAGCCAGCCGGCGTTGGTCATGACCTTGCCTTCGGTCTTGAAGGTGTGGCCCGACACTTCGGTAAAGCGGGTCGTGACGAGATACTCGGCGGCAGGGAAGAACACCGCCATGAAGCGGCGCACCACGAGGTCGTAGAGCTTCTGTTCCGGCTCGGACAGGTTCTTCGGCGCCTGCAGCGTCGGGATGATCGCGAAGTGGTCGCTGATCTTCGCATTGTCGAAGATGCGCTTGTTCGGCTTCACCCAGCTCTTGTTCAGGATCTGCTTGGCGAACTGGTGGTAGTTGTTGTTCTCGGAGACCACGTCCAGCGTCTGCTTGACGGTGTCGAGATAGTCCTCAGGCAGATGGCGTGAATCGGTACGCGGGTAGGTCAGCACCTTGTGCTTTTCGTACAGCGCCTGTGCCAGTGCGAGGGTGTTCTTGGCCGAAAAACCGAAGCGCGAGTTGGCTTCGCGCTGCAGGCTGGTCAGGTCGAAGAGGGCGGGCGACAACTGCGTCGCCGGCTTGGCTTCCTCGGTGACCGTGCCCTGCTTGCCGCGGCAGGCGGCAACGATGGATTCGGCCGCCGCCTTGCTCCACAGGCGCTCGGCCTTCTTCTCGGGATCGGCTTCGTCCTTCTTGAATTTCGTGTCGAGCCAGCGGCCCTCGTAGATGCCGGCGGCGCACACGAACTCGGCGCGCACTTCCCAATAATCGCGCGGCACGAAGTTCTTGATTTTCTCTTCCCGCTCGACAACGATCGACAGCGTCGGCGTCTGCACGCGGCCCACGGTGGTCAGGTAGAAGCCGCCGTCCTTCGAGTTGAAGGCGGTCATCGCACGCGTGCCATTGATGCCGATCAACCAGTCCGCTTCACTGCGGCACCGGGCGGCGTCGGCCAGCGGCAGCATTTCCTTGTCTTCACGCAATCGGGCAAAACCGTCGCGGATCGCGGCCGGCGTCATCGACTGCAGCCAGAGACGCCTGATCGGTTGCTTCGCTTTCGCGTACTGCATGATCAGGCGGAAGATCAGTTCACCCTCGCGGCCCGCGTCACATGCGTTGACGACGGCGGACACATCCTTGCGTTTGAGCAGCTTGTTCAGCACTTTCAGCCGCGATTCCGTCTTGGCAATTGGCGTCACTGCAAAGTGCGGCGGGATCATCGGCAGGTGCGTGAAGGTCCATTTGCCGCGCTTGACGTCATATTCTTCCGGAACGCCGATCTCGACCAGGTGGCCGACGGCGGAGGACAGCACGTACTCGTCGGATTCAAAGTACTCATCGTGCTTGGCAAAGCCGCCCAACGCCTTCGCGATGTCGTTCGCGACCGAGGGCTTCTCTGCGATGATGAGGGTCTTAGTCATAAAGTTGGTCTCGAGAGTGGCGCGGGCAAGCGCCTATATATATAGACAGCAATCGGGGCAGACTCAAGGCTTGCTTGGCTGCAAACCCTACCAATATATCAACGATCCGGGGTTTTAGCGGCCAATGATAAGCGTGATGCGGCGAAAACCGCAAGCGAGGAGAGGCGGGAAGCGCCGCTGCAAGCCGGGTTGCCTGACCGGCAGCAAGCGCAGGGGAGCCTTTATTACCAGGCCGTCAATGCATCAGGCGCGGTTCGGAATCTTCGTCGGTGGAGAACAATTCGTCGAAAATCAGCGCGTCCGGTTCCTTGCCCTGGCTCCACAGGACCATCAGGACGATGACCTTGATCTTGTCCAGCGACACTTGCGATTCGCTGACGGCAAGTGCACGCTCAATGATGATTTCGCGCTGGATCGGATCGATGACTTTGGCGGATTCAAGGAATTGCAGGAAACCGACGGCTTCCGTGCCGAGCACGTCCATCTCCTGCGGCGCGTAAATGCGGATGCCGAAGGAAAAGGCGGTTTGCTGCGGATAGCTTTCGGCAAACTCGTTGGTGGCCTCTGCGAGGTCGGTGAGCCAGCCCAGCGCCTTGGAAATCTCTTCTTCCTCGAAACCGACTGCCGACAGCTTCTTGACCAGCGCTTCCGAATCCGGGCAGGCGTCTGGGCGGTAGTAGGTTTCGTAGAGATAAACGAGAACGTCAAACATGATTTACTGTAGCGTTAAGGCCGTTGTGCCAGAAGGCGGCGCCGCGACCAGGTTGCAAAAAATGACATGCTCGTGGTGCGATTCCCGTTAAAACGCGGTGTTGCCACGCACAGGAAAGAGCCGTGTCATGCCAGCGACAGTACAAGGTTTATCGGGCCTTACGATTACAGCATATCCCAAAATCGGGAACTGGGACAGCAGAATTGGTTTCAGCTTGTTGCGAGCCGGCGCACCAAACCGCCCGGTAGCATCTCGATATGGCCATCGAGTTCGAGCGTGAGCAGCTCGGCGTTCAGGGTGGCGATGTCCATTTCACAACGGAGGGCGAGGACGTCTGGCGCGACGGGATCGAAGCCGAGCGTGGCGAGGATGGTCGATTCGACAACCGGTTTCTCATCGACGCTAACCGATGCGGTTTGTCTCGTGGAGGCAGGGAGATATTGCAGTTCTTCGAGCAGGTCCTGCGCGCATTCCACGAGTTTGGCTCCCTGCTTGATGAGCAGGTGGCAACCCTTCGAGAGCGGCGAATGGATGGAGCCGGGGATCGCGAAGACATCGCGCCCTTGTTCGCCGGCCATGCGCGCGGTGATGAGCGACCCCGACTGCGCGGCCGCTTCCACCACCAGCACGCCGCGAGACAGTCCGGAGATGATGCGGTTACGGCGCGGGAAGTTGGCCGCAAGCGCCCCCATGCCGAGCGGGTATTCGCTGAGGATGCATCCGCCCTCCGCGATGCGATGGGCTAGTGCGCGATTGCGGGCTGGATAGACAATGTCCGCGCCGGTGCCAATGACCGCGACGGTGGAGCCGCTGCCGCGCAGTCCGCCGGTATGCGCGGCAGTGTCGATGCCGAGGGCAAGTCCCGAAATGATCGTGAGGTCGGCCTCGCTGAGCACCGCAGAAAACTGCTCGGCATTGACCATGCCTTGCGTGGTTGCGTTGCGGCTGCCGACCACGGCGATCGACTGTCGTGACAGCAGGGCGAGACGGCCCTTTGCATACAGGACGAGGGGTGGGTCGGAGATGTCGAGGAGCGATTGCGGATAGTGCGCATCGGCGAGCGTCAGCACATGATTGCCCGGCTGCGCAGCCCATTCGAGCGTCTTGTCGATCTGCACACGTGTCTCGTCCGGCATCGGCGCTGCAAGTGCGCGTGCAACGCGATCGGGGGCGATCTGCAGAAGCGAGGAAAGCTCGGCCGCGAAGATATTGTCCGGGAGGCCGAAGGCGCTCAGGAGCCTGCGCGCGGTCTCAGGTCCCACACCCGGCGTGCGCTCAAGCCTGATCCACTGCGCAAGCTCGTGCGCCCTGTCTGTTTGCGCCATGCCGGAGTGCTTATTCCGGCGATTTCGCGACGTCGCCCACTTGCACCGTGTCGGTGACCTGCATCACGAGTCCATATGCGATGGAATCAAACACGCGGAAGACGAACAGGCTGCCGTACTGATGATCAGGCAGTTTCACCTGCGGGCGGCCCCACGGTCCAATACTCCACATCGAGCCCTTCTCGGTGCGGTCGGAGATAATCGGGCCGTAGCGGAAAAGCTCCAGCACCGTTCCCATGTTGAGGCCATCCTTGCTGCCGCGATTGATGGCGACGATCTGGTTCTGGCCTGCCTGGGTCACGCCGCCATAGACGGACACAATGCGGGCAGCGACATCCTTTTCGGGGGGATGCGGGACATAGTTGAGGATCGGCGTCGGTGGAACCGGCAACAGACGATCGCCGACGGCCATTTCCTGCTTCACGCTGACGACGTTGAAGACGTGCGCCTCGTCCGGCGTGCGGGCGGGGCGTTCGAGCTTGATGGTGCCGAGATAGGCGGCTTCGTAGCCGATGACCGAATTCGTGTCCGGATCGCGGAGCGGCGTGCCGGGGCGGAAGACCTGGAATGACGTGCCCGAATTGATGGCGCCGCGTACGTACGCCTTGTCGTCCTTGCCCAGCATCACGCGAGATTCCTGGGTGGCGATGATGCGCGGTGCGTCATTCAGATCGCCTTCGCCGACGATCAGCGGCTGGGACAGGAAGGGTTCGATGACATTCGACGGAATGGCGGGGACGGCGTCCTTGCCCAATCCTTCCGTACGCAATTGCGGAGTGAGTTTCACGGTCTGGCTGGCACGGCCGTCCTGCGCACCGTCGCCGCCGACGGGCTTGCCAAGCCGCAGCCTGCCGGCCGCACGGTCGAAGTAGACGATTTGCCCCGGATAGATCCAGTGCGGATTGCGGATCTCTTCCTTGTTCATGCCCCAGACCTGCGGCCAGCACCAGGCGTTCTTGAGGAAGCGGCCGGAAATGTCCCACAGCGTGTCGCCGCGCACCACGGTGTGCTGGTCCGGCGCATTCGGCAGGAAGGCACAGCGCGGGTTGCTCATCGCTTCTTCGCCTGCCGCAAGGGCGCTGCCATAAGCGGAGGCGAGCGCGAGAACGAGGGCGGCTGTGCTAAACTTTTTCATAGTCAGTCCGGTAAATGTGGCTCAAATCAACGACTATTCTTATCGCCACTGCGTGTTGTCAGTGTAACAAAATGTTGCCTGACGAAACTTGTCAAACTGAATCAAATTCTGCACATAAATCCTTGAACTAGCAAGAGAAACGACAATCCTAGTTCCAGCAGTTGTTGCGCAAAAGCCGTATGTCCATATTGAATATTCTTCGCTATCCCGATCCGCGCCTGCACAAGGTCGCCAAGCCGGTCGCCGTGTTCGACGAGCGCCTGAAAAAGCTCACCGCCGACATGGCCGAGACCATGTACGACGCGCCGGGCGTCGGCCTGGCCGCGACCCAGGTCGATGTTCACGAACAGTTGATCGTGATCGACGTGTCTGAAACCCACGACCAGCTCCAGGTCTTCATCAATCCGGAAATCGTCTGGGCGAGCGAGGAGCGGCAGGTGTACGACGAGGGCTGCCTGTCGGTGCCCGGTATCTACGATGGCGTCGAGCGCCCGGCCAGGGTCAAGGTGCGCGCATATGACCTTGAAGGCAAGCAGTTCGAAGTCGAGGCGGACGGCCTGCTGGCGGTCTGCATTCAGCACGAGATGGACCACCTGAAGGGCAAGGTCTTCGTCGAATACCTTTCGCCGCTCAAGCGCAACCGCATCAAGACCAAGCTCCAGAAGGAAGAGCGGGAAATGGCGAAGCAGCGCAAGGCCGTCGGCGCGCAATGATCCAGGCGCCCCAGGGGCGCCTTTCTTTTTTCTCCAGGCCTGTCGCCTGCAACAAGACCAACAAGCATGAGAATCGTTTTTGCCGGCACCCCGGAATTTGCCGCCGTCGCCCTCCAGTCCCTGCACGAAGCAGGCTTCGAGATTCCCCTGGTGCTGACGCAGCCGGATCGCCCCGCGGGACGCGGCATGCAGCTGCAGGCCTCGCCTGTCAAGCAGTTCGCGCTGGCACACGGCATTCCCGTCGCGCAGCCGGTATCGCTGCGCCTGAACGGCAAATACCCCGAGATCGCCGAAGAGGCGCACGCGTTGCTGCGCGCCACGCCGCATGATGTGATGGTCGTCGCTGCCTACGGCTTAATCCTTCCGCGCAGTGTGCTCGATATTCCCCAACACGGCTGCATCAACATCCATGCATCCCTGCTGCCGCGCTGGCGCGGTGCCGCGCCGATCCACCGCGCGATCGAGGCCGGCGATGCGGAGACGGGTGTGACGATCATGCAGATGGAAGAGGGACTCGATACGGGGCCGATGATGTTGATGGAACGGCTTCCGATTGCCGCATCCGACACGACCGCGAGCCTGCATGACAAGCTCGCCGAACTCGGCGGCCGCATGATCGTCGACGCCCTGCGCAAGCTGGAGCAGGGTGGTCTGAGCGCGACGGTGCAGCCGGAAGAAGGCGTGACTTATGCGGCCAAGATTGCGAAGGAAGAGGCGGCCCTCGATCTGACGCAGCCGGCAAACGTGCTGGAGCGCAAAATCCGCGCTTTCAATCCTTTCCCCGGTGCGACCGCCATGTTCAATGATGTTGCCGTCAAGTTCTGGCGTGCCGAACCGGTGTCCGGTGCAAGTGCCGCTGAACCGGGCAAAGTGATCGCCGCGTCCGCCCAGGACGGCGTCCTGGTCGCCTGCGGCGAAGGCGCGCTGCGCGTGCTCGAATTGCAGAAGCCCGGCGGCAAGCGCCTGCCTGCCGCCGAATTCCTGAAGGGATTCCCACTCGAAGGCGGACGTTTCGCCTAAACGTGGATCTGCCGCCCCCCGGCGAACGACCAGTTTTCCCACGCGGTTTCCTTGAAAACGACCATCACCTGCTCCGGGTCGAGTCCCGGGGCGTGCGCGATGCCCTCGATGATGTCGGCGAGGATTTTTTTCTTTACTTTTACGCTGCGGCCGACGGACAGCAGGATTTCGATCAAGACGAAATCGTCCGTGCGCGGCGAGGACAGGTCAGGATAAGCCGGGTCGTAGCGAAAATCGTCGCCTTCCAGTTCCAAAACACGGTGGAAGCGGTCGGTTTCCGGCACGCCGGAGGCAACCAGCGCGCGGTGTACGGCGTCGAGCACGCTGCTCTTGAACGAAGCAGTCTTGCCGTTGCGAATGGTGAGGGTGACGAGGGGCATGGCGGTTCTCCTTGGGAAGTCAGTGGACGTCGAGCGCAGTAATCCTTGCCGTTGTCAGGACGTCGGCAAAGCTGTCGGACACTTCGGTGAGCGCGGCCCTGTGGAGCTCCGCGTGGCCGACCACGCCGCCGTTCCAGGCGTCGATGGAGCGCGTGGCGCTCGCGTCGCCGGCCACAATCACTTGATATCCAAGCGGGCGAGCGTCGCGCGCGGCTGTCGAGACGCACATATGCGTCATCAAGCCGCTGATGATCAACGTCTTGATGTCCCTTTCCTGTAATTGCTTGTGCAGGTCCGTGCTGGCGAAACTGCTTGCCGTCGTCTTCTGCACCACTGTGTGGTGCTGCGCGGGAAGAATGTCCGGGTGGAAGGCAACCGTTCTACCGTCCCTTGCAAACAGCGGGCCGCCGGCGGGGCCGAGGTGCTGGATGTGGAAGACCGGCATTCCATGCTTGTCCGCGAAGGCGACCAGTTCCTTGCCCCTTGCCATTGCCGCTGGCCCGTCAGGAATCGGCAGTTCGCCTCCTTCGAAATACTCAAGCTGGAAGTCGATGACGAGCAAGGCGGTTGTCTTCGCCTGCAGCGATGTCGTGTCGGGGGCGCCGCTGATCTTGCGCATGGTGGGGTGTGTCATGTTTCCTCCTCTGTTCAACATGACAAAAGCATAAGCGCGAACCGCACCGGAGAAATACGGGCGGCCCTGCACAGGATTTGTGCCGGATCGGCACCAATGCGTTTCTGAAATGCAAGAATCTCAACAATGTGCATTTCTTAACCGCCCAGGTGATTTCCCGTATAATTTTTCTTGCGCCGATTTGATTGAACAAGTCAAAACCAGCTTGCGGGCGCCAGGGTGCAGTCCTTCAGGGGATAGTCCCATTACCAAATGCAGCTAAAGCGGAGATCAGACCCGGTCCTGCTTTTGCTGGCCGGGTTTTTTGCTTTTAGAGAGTCCAACATGAAACGCGACGCCGTCTCTGCCACCGAAGCGCTCCTGCGCGATCTGCTGTCTCAACGCATCCTCATCCTCGACGGTGCGACGGGCACCATGATCCAGCAATACAAGCTGACGGAGGAGGATTACCGCGGCACGCGTTTCGCCGACTTCCAGGTGCCGGGCAAGGAGTTGTTCATCAAGGGCAACAACGACCTGCTCGTGCTGACCCAGCCGCAGGTCATCAGCGAGATCCACGAGAAGTATCTTGCCGCCGGCGCCGACCTCATCGAGACCAATACCTTCGGTGCGACCAGCGTGGCGCAGGACGACTACCACATGGGGCATCTCGCCTATGAGATGAACGTGGCGGCGGCGAAGCTGGCCCGCGCGGCGTGCGACAAGTATTCGACGCCCGACAAGCCGCGCTTCGTCGCCGGCGCGGTCGGTCCGACGCCGAAGACCGCGTCCATTTCCCCCGATGTGAACGATCCCGGCGCGCGCAACGTCACGTTCGACCAGCTCGTCACCGCCTACCTCGAGCAGGTGCGCGGCCTCGTCGACGGCGGCTCGGATGTGCTGCTCGTCGAAACGATTTTCGATACGCTCAACTGCAAGGCGGCGCTGTTCGCCATCGACACCTATTTCGAGGAGTCGGGCAAGCGCCTGCCGATCATGATTTCGGGCACCGTCACCGATGCCTCCGGCCGCATCCTGTCCGGCCAGACCGTTCCCGCTTTCTGGCACTCGGTACGACATGCCAAGCCGCTGACCATTGGTCTGAACTGCGCGCTTGGCGCTGCGGTGATGCGCCCCTACGCGGAAGAGCTATCGAAGATCGCCGACACCTTCGTCTGTATCTACCCGAACGCGGGCCTGCCCAACCCGATGGCCGATACCGGCTTCGACGAGACGCCGGACGTCACGTCCTCGCTGCTGAAGGAATTCGCGCAGAGCGGCTTCGTCAACATCGCCGGCGGCTGCTGCGGCACCACGCCGGACCACATCCGCGCGATCGCCGCGGAGCTCAAGGACGTCGCGCCGCGCAAGGTGCCGGTCACCGACCACCGCATGAAGCTGTCCGGACTGGAGCCCTTCATCATCGACGATGAATCGCTGTTCGTGAACGTCGGCGAGCGGACCAACGTCACGGGTTCCAAGGCATTCGCGCGTATGATCCTGAACGAGCAGTACGACGAAGCCTTGTCGGTCGCGCGCCAGCAGGTCGAAAACGGCGCGCAGGTCATCGATATCAACATGGACGAGGCGATGCTCGACTCCCTCGCCGCCATGACGCGCTTCCTCAACCTGATTGCTTCCGAACCGGACATCGCGCGCGTGCCCATCATGATCGACTCGTCGAAGTGGTCGGTGATCGAGGCGGGCCTGAAATGCGTGCAAGGCAAGGCCATCGTCAATTCGATTTCGATGAAGGAAGGCGAGGAAGAGTTCCTGCGCCAGGCCAAGCTATGCCGCCGTTACGGCGCAGCGGTCATCGTCATGGCCTTTGATGAAAAAGGCCAGGCGGATACCTACGAACGGAAAATCGAAATCTGCAGCCGCGCGTACAAGCTCCTGATAGAGCAGGTTGGCTTCCCGCCGGAAGACATCATCTTCGATCCGAACATCTTCGCGATCGCGACCGGCATCGAAGAGCACAACAACTACGCGGTGGACTTTATCAACGCGACGCGCTGGATCAAGGAAAACCTGCCGCACGCAAAGATCAGCGGCGGCGTGTCGAACGTCAGCTTCTCCTTCCGCGGCAACGACCCGGCGCGCGAAGCAATCCATACGGTCTTCCTGTACCACGCGATCAAGGCTGGCCTGACCATGGGCATCGTCAATGCGGGCATGATCGGCGTGTATGACGATCTCGATGCGGAACTGCGCGAACGCGTGGAAGACGTGGTGCTGAACCGTCGCGAGGACGCGACCGAGCGCATGATCGAATTCGCCGCCACGCTGAAGGCCGGTGCGAAGAAGGAAGAGCAGAGCCTCGAATGGCGCAGCGAACCGGTCGAGAAGCGCCTCGCGCACGCGCTGGTGCACGGTATCACGCAGTGGATTGTCGACGACACGGAAGAGATGCGCGTCAAGACGCTGGAAGCCGGCGGCCGCCCGATCAACGTGATCGAAGGTCCGCTGATGGACGGCATGAACATCGTCGGCGACCTGTTCGGCCAGGGCAAGATGTTCCTGCCGCAGGTCGTGAAGTCCGCGCGCGTCATGAAGCAGGCGGTCGCGCATCTGATCCCGTACATCGAGGAAGAAAAGCGTCTCGAAGAACAGCGCACCGGTATTGCCGCCAAGCCGAAGGGCAAGATCGTGATTGCCACCGTGAAGGGCGACGTGCACGACATCGGCAAGAACATCGTGTCGGTGGTCCTCCAGTGCAACAACTTTGAAGTGGTGAACATGGGCGTGATGGTGCCGTGCTCCGAAATCCTCGCCAAGGCGAAGGCGGAGAACGCGGACATCATCGGCCTGTCCGGCCTGATCACGCCTTCGCTGGAAGAGATGGCGTACGTCGCGAAGGAAATGCAGCGCGATCCGCATTTCCGCATGCTGAAGATTCCCCTGCTCATCGGCGGCGCGACCACCAGCCGCGCCCATACGGCGGTGAAGATTGCACCGAATTACGAAGGTCCGGTGGTCTATGTGGCCGACGCTTCACGCTCGGTCTCGGTGGCGCAATCGCTGCTGACGCAGGAACAGCGCGACCAGTACATCGAGGAAATCAAGGGCGACTACGAGCGAATCCGCGAACAGCACGCGAACAAGAAGACGACGCCGATGGTGTCGCTGGCCGAGGCGCGCGCGAACAAGGCAAAGCTTGAGTTCGCTCCGGTCAAGCCGAAATTCATCGGCCGTCGCGTATTCAAGAATTACGACCTGTCGACCCTCGCGCAGTACATCGACTGGGGGCCGTTCTTCCAGACCTGGGACCTCGCCGGACCGTTCCCGGCAATCCTGAAGGATGCCGTCGTTGGCGAGCAGGCGAGCAAGGTCTATGAAGAAGGCCAGGCGATGCTGAAGAAACTGGTCGAGGGCCGCTGGCTGACCGCCAACGGCGTGATCGCGCTGCTGCCCGCCAATACGGTCAACGACGACGACATCGAAATCTACACCGACGAGACGCGCACCAAGGTGGCATTCACCTATTACGGCGTCCGCCAGCAGACGGCCAAGCCGGTGGTCGACGGCGTCGCGCGTCCGAACCAGTGCCTCGCCGATTTCATCGCGCCGAAATCCTCGGGCGTCGCCGATTACATCGGCCTGTTCGCGGTCACCGCCGGTATCGGTATCGAGAAGCACGAGAAGCGTTTCGAGGACGCGCACGACGATTACAGCAGCATCATGCTGAAGTCGCTCGCCGACCGCCTTGCCGAAGCCTTTGCCGAGCACCTGCACGAACGCGTGCGCAAGGACCTGTGGGGTTATGCCGCGGACGAGTCGTTGTCGAATGACGAACTCATCAAGGAAGCCTACCGCGGCATCCGCCCGGCGCCCGGCTATCCGGCCTGCCCGGAGCACACGGTGAAGGCGGACATGTTCAAGCTCCTGCAGTGCGACGAAATCGGCATGCATGTGACCGAGTCGTTCGCGATGTTCCCCGGCGCATCGGTGTCGGGTTTTTACTTCGCGCATCCCGCATCGAAGTACTTCGTCGTCGGCAAGATCGGCGAGGACCAGGCGGCCGACATGGCCGCACGGCGCGATGTGCCCAGGGAGGACGTGGAGCGCTGGCTGGCGCCGAACCTGTAACGAGTCGGTCCATAACGAAAAACGCCACCTTCAGGGTGGCGTTTTTTTTGCGCGTATGGGATCACGCGTAGCGCGCGACGCTGTCGCTCCATTCGAAGGCAGACAGCTGCAAGTTGACCAGGTCTTCCGACGACAGGCGGAACTGATCGACCAGGTTGTCGAGCATCGGGCCTGCTTCCTCGATGCGTTCCATCTGCTCGACGAGGCTCAGCATGCCGCCGTAGACGCCCGTGCGATGCATCAGGGCGTCGCTGACCGCATCGACGACAGAGACCTGTTCCAGTATCTCTTCCATGGGGATGGAGAACAGTGTGTCCATCAGCGACATGATGCCGACGGTGAACGCCGTATCCGCCATGCCGCGGTTGCGCGGTTCGACTTGCTGCGCGATCAGCTCCAGCAATTTTCCCCGCGTGGTGGCGAGACGAAGCAGCGGCGTCATCGCCTGGCCCTTCTTGCAGGGCTCCGCGTACAGCATGATTTGCAACCAGCGCCGCAATTGATTGCGTCCGAGGATCATCAGTGCCTGGGTGACCGAATCGATGCGACGCGGCGATCCGACGGCCGGCGTATTCACGAGCCGCAGCAGGTTGAAGCACAGTGATACATCCTTCTTGATGGCGCGTTCGATATCGCTGTTGTCCGCTTCGGAATTGATCAGCGACATCAGCTGCATCACCGAGAGCTGCGAGGGCGACAGCTTCTTGCCGCTCAGGATGACGGGCTTGGCGAAGTAATAGCCCTGGAAATAATCGAATCCGAGTTCGAGGCAGGTCTGGAACTGCTCCCGCGTTTCCACCTTCTCGGCCAGCAGTTTCTTTTTCGAGAGCTTGAAGCGCGGCGTCAGCTTCAGCAGTGCCGAGAGCGGCATGTCGCGCAGATCGAACTTGATGACGTCGACCAGCGGCAGCAGTTGCTGCACATCGTCCGAGTCGGTGATGACGTCGTCCAGGGCGAAGCGGAATCCGTCGGCGACGAGGTGTTCGATGCGCGCGAGGATTTCCGGCGTGACCTTCATCGTCTCCACGATCTCGAGCACCACCTTCTCACGCGGCAGGAACTTGAAGATGTCGCTCATCAGCACGGCGGCATCGACATTCAGATAGCCGATCGAGTCGCCGATGACTTTTTCCATCCCCAACTGCGATGCATGGGCGATGACGGAGGCGGTGGCGGAAAGGTCGCTTGTCACCCTGGCCGGTCCGACCTCGGCATTGCGGAACAGCAGTTCGTAGGCCACCAGTGCCTGGCTGCGGTCGAGGATGGGTTGCCGTGCAAGGAAGAATTCCCGCACCTTCAAGGGGATGGCGGCGCCTGCACCGGAGAATGAGTCGGCGATGATCACGTTCTTGTTCTTCTCGTCGTAGAGATGACACGTCTCCCCGCAGTCATGGCGGGGCCCAGGAGTTGCACGCGCCAAAAAGCCGGCGCGCACAGGTCGTATGGGTTGCGGGTTTGGGGCAACGCATACGGCCTGTTCGCCCACGTCATGGGCAAAAACCGGATGCCGAATATCTCCGTGCACTCTAGCGCATTTTTATTGCACTTACGCAACTTTAAATGGTGCGCAGCACAAGCCGGCGCGGTTAGGGGAATAGGGAGCGGGCACTCACACGCGCCGCGAAGGTGCCCAGGTGAATGCGAAACGCGCGATCGCCGCGATGCTGCGTGTCGTCAAAGCGGGACGGGTTCGCCTTCGACAAAGACCTTCAGTTCGCCTGCTCCGAATTGCGTCCACGCCTCGTTGGTGGTCAAGGGGGCGGTAACAATGATCGCGACTCTGTCGCGCGGGGTTGTCACTTGGGCGAAGTCCACGCTCAAATCTTCGTCCGACAGTTTGGCGGTGGCGAAGGGGTACTGGCGCACGATGTAATGAAGATGCGTCGAGCAGTGGGCAAACAGCGCTGTCCCATCGGACAGCATCATGTTGAAGGTGCCGTGCCGCGCAATTTCCGCGGTCAGTTCACGCAAAGCGGGGGCGAGGGCATCCAGTTCCGGGCGCGTGTCGCCGAACCGCCGGCGCAATTGCTGCAGGAGATAGCAGAAGGCCTGTTCGCTGTCGGTGGTGCCCACCGGTCGGAAGGCGCCGTCCAGGCAGGGGGCGAAATCCTTCAGGTCGCCGTTGTGCGCGAAGACCCAGTACCGGCCCCAGAGTTCGCGCACGAAGGGATGGCAATTCTCGAGAGAGACGCGTCCCTGGGTGGCCTTGCGGATATGAGCGATGACGTTCTTGGACTTGATCGGGCAGCGTTTGATAAGGTCGGCGATGGGCGAGGCCACGGCGGACTCGTAATCGACGAAGTGCCGCACGCCCGCACCCTCGAAGAAGGCGATGCCCCAGCCATCCTTATGCTCGTCCGTGCGGCCGCCGCGCGTGGCGAACCCCGTGAAACTGAACACGATGTCCGTCGGGACATTGCAGTTCATGCCAAGTAGCTGACACATGGTGAACAGGAATATTTCGATTGAACCTACAACATAGCATGTCCGGGGCAAACCGGCGCGTGGCGCATCACCAGAGCCAGGGATCGGTCTCAGGGCGCGGGAATTGCTGCGCCATGAAGTCGACAAAGCTGCGTACCTTGGCCGACAGCAGGCGGCGGCTGGGATAGACCAGCATCACGGTCAGCTGGCCGAGTTCATGGTGCGGCAGCAGGCGGACCAGCCGGCCGGCGGCAAGGTCGTCGCCCAGTGCGAAGGAGGGGCGGATCATGATGCCCATCCCTGCCAGCGCGCATTGCCGCAACAATTCGCCGTTGTTGGAGACGACCTTGCTGTTGATCGGCACGTTGACGGTCTCGCCATCCTGGCCTTTGGTCGGCCAGTAATGCCGCAGCTGCTCGTAGGAAAAGTTCAGGCAGGCATGCCGCGAAATGTCATCCACGCTGTCCGGCGCCCCGCGTTCCTTGATGTACTTCGGCGAGGCGCACAGAATCGCTTCCGACACGGCAAGCTGGCGCGCGATCATGCCGCTGTCGAACTTCTGGAAGTCGATAAAGATGCCGGCGTCGTAACTGTCTTCAACCAGGTCCACCGAACGGTCCGAAAGTGTCACGTCGAGTGTGACATCGGGGAATTTGGCGGCAAAGGCCGGCAGCAGGTGCGCCAGCTGCGTCTGGCCAAAGCCAAGATGGGAATAAAGCCGCAGTGTGCCGCTTGGCTTCTTGGATTGGGAGGAGGCGATCGCCTCCGCATCCTCGATTTCCTGCAGGATCTGCAATACGCGTTCGAGATAGGCGTGGCCGGTTTCCGTCAGGGACAGGCGACGCGTGGTGCGGTTGAGAAGACGTGTGCCGAGATGTTCTTCCAGGTCGGCCACGTGCCGGGTCACGACAGCGTTGGAAATGTCGAGCGCCTTGCCCGCGGCGGCAAAACTGCCCTGCTCGACCACCTTCGCGAAGACCCGCATGGATTGCAGTCTGTCCATCGTTCCTTATTGTTTCTGATTCAGAAATAGTGTCTTGCGATTATTCGTCTTTTTTGTGAGCGGCGCAATCTCTACACTGTGACTCATCGATGCGCGACATGCCGTCGCCGCCGAAGCACCTATCGAATCCATCTATCGGGAGTCTGAACATGAACGCCAAGCAAATCCTCGCCGCCCTCGCAGTTTTCGCAGCTACCGGCACCGCCTTCGCCGCCGACAACGGCATCTTCGTCGAGCACACCAACGTACCGTCGAACAAGACCCGCGCGGAAGTCCGCGCCGAACTGGAGCAGGCGGCCAGCACCGAGCGCGTCGCCGGCACCAGCGAGTTCGTGGAGCATGCGCAGGTTGCATCGACCAGGAGCCGCGAGGAAGTGCGCGGCGAGGCAGTGCAGGCAGCACGCAACCAGACAGGGCGCGCACTGTACTTCGGCGGCTGATTGCCGGAACCGGCATGTACGGCCAGGAAAGGCGCGCTGCAGGGCGCGCTTTTTTTTGTGCCTGCCGGAGGCGATTCGATACCCCATCCGGACGGCAACTGAACGAAAACGGAACACTATCGGACAGATGTCATGTGGGTTTTCCGGTCAGGGGAAAACAAGCGTAAAGGAATCAAGCATTTGCAGAAGTGGCACGCCACTTGCGACATGCCGGGGGACTGACTTCTGCGGGGCGCAGCCCATCCTTGCCCTGCCAGCGACGTCTTATCCTCTCCGGTTCCCGCCATTGTCTGTGCAAGCAGGCGTGGCGGGTTTTTTTTGAGGGTGCGAACGAAATACCCATCATGCAGCCGCGCCTCGGTGCCTGGTTGCCTATCGACGGCGGTGCGGTGATGTCAATGCTTTACATCTCTCGACATCGCATCCTGCGGATATTCCGATAATGAACTGCAATTTCGATGGTGCCGGAGCGTTGCCCGGCACCTGAAAAGAGACGCTGCTCCCCGCAAATGATCGATTTTCACGAAGTATTCTTACTTGTTGGTGCGCGAATCTTGTTCTCATCGCGCTTCATGCCCATCCGCCGTCCCGTGACACATTCCATGCGGAATCCGTATTCGCCGCGACGGGGGTGATACACCGCAGGACAGGGCATCCTCTCATGCAGGCTGAAAAGCCAGAGAAATCAAACCGTTGCCGAGACAGGCGTATGTTTTGCTTGAGGCTCGCGACCGCATCAGGCACGGGGCGCAGGCGGCAGTGCTCCTCGATGGCGTATCGCCAGCGGTTCGTTTTAGACAAGAGGGAAGCACCATGACGCAATCGAGAACGCAAGAGATGAAGCAGGCGGCAAGGCATGACAGTGTGCGCGCTACCTATCGATCGCGGCCCCACGACATCCACAATCTCTACGTCAGCCTGAAGCAATGGCGGATATTTCATGCCGTCGTTGATTGCGGCGGCTTCGCAGAAGCGGCCAAGTCGCTGCACCTGAGCCAATCCACCATCAGTTACACGGTGTCCAAACTTCAGGAGCAGCTAGGTACGCCACTGCTTCGCATCGAGGGGCGCAAGGCCATCCTCACGCCGGAAGGACGCGCGCTTCTCGAGCGCTCCCGCAATGTCCTCAAGGAAGCAGTCGAGCTGGAAAACTTCGCGAAGAATCTCGGCCAGGGGTGGGGCGACGAAGTACGCCTGATCGTCGACCATAACTTTCCAGTGCATCTCCTTACTCAGGCACTGAGCAAGTTCACCGAGATCGGAAAGGGCGCAGCGCATGTCTGCCTGCGCGAGGTGCCCATCTTGCAGGCGGAAGACATTGTGCGCGACCCGAATGTGGACCTCGCCATCAGCGAACGTGTTCCGCTTGGTTATCTCGGCGAGCCTCTCACCGAAGTCGAATACGTTGCCGTAGCCCACCCCGGCCATGCCCTGATGCATTTGGAACGCGAGCCGAGTTCAATGGATCTCGCGCAGCACATCCAGATCGAAATGGGGCCGGGAAGCGGGGCTGGCAAGCCGGCGGGAGGCGGCCCGAAGCAGATACGCCGCTGGACGATGAACAGTTTCGACACGGTGGTTGCCGCCGTCTGCGAAGGGCTGGGGTATGCCTGGCTGCCGAAACACCGTGTTCAGAAATGGCTGGACCTGGGGCAGCTGGCATGTCTGCCCCTCGGCGACAAGCATGCGTACAAATCGATGCTCTATCTGATTCACGGCCGGCCCTGGTTCACGACGCCGGCGGCAAGCCGGCTGGCCGAAGTGTTGCGCGGTTACGCCGCAAAGGAGAGTGCGCGCCATGAGGGCGCGCCGCGTGCGTGATTCGAAGGCAGTCGCGTTACGGATGCGCGCCCGTCACTTGTGCACTTCGAGGTCGGGCTTGGCGTTGCTCAGGAACGGCGCATGCGCCTGAGCCACCGTATCCGGCCTGATATTGTATTTCTCGATCAGGCGGTACAGCGTCACGCGCGACACGCCCAGCAGCGATGCTGCGCGCGAGATCTGGTTGCGCGACTGCGAGAGTGCGCGGCGGATCATCATCCGTTCGGCAGCCGCACGCGCATCTTCGAGCGACATCAGTTGTGATTGGTCATTGCTGCGGTCAAGGCCAAGGTCCTCCGGCTGGATGAAGCGGCCTTCCGCCATCACCGTCGCGCGTTGCACGCGGTTCACCAGCTCGCGCACATTGCCCGGCCAGGAATGGCTAAGCAGTGCATTCATTGCCGCCTTGGAGAAACCGCGCAGGCTGCGGTTGTGCATGCTCGCGAACTGATTGAAATAATGCTTCGCGATATCCTCGATATCCTGGCCGCGGTCGGCCAGCGGCGGCATGCCGATGTTGACGACATTGATGCGGTAGTAGAGGTCTTCCCGGAAGCGTCCCTGGCGCACCGCTTCGGCAAGATCGATATGTGTCGCCGCGATGACGCGCACGTCGATCTCGATCGAATCGTTTCCGCCGACGCGCTCAATGGTTTTCTCCTGCAGGAAGCGCAACAGGTTAACCTGCATGTCGAAGGGCATGTCGCCGATCTCGTCGAGGAACAGCGTGCCGCCCTGCGCCGCTTCGATGCGACCGATCTTGCGCTGGCTCGCGCCAGTGAACGCGCCCTTCTCATAACCGAAGAGTTCGGACTGGAACAGCTGCGGCGCGATTGCCCCGCAATTCACGGCCACAAAGGGCGCGTCGCGCCGTGCGGACTGACGATGGATCGACAGGGCGGCAAGTTCCTTGCCGGTGCCCGACGGGCCGGTAATCAGTACGGAGGCGTCCGTGCGCGCCACCTTGTTGAGCTGGCTGAACAGCTGCTGCATCTGTGGCGTACGTCCCACCATGACGAAGTCCGCGCCATCCGGCGCAGGAGCAGGAGAGGCATCGCGCTTGAGGTCACGCATGAATGCCATGCCCCACGCATGGCGCAGTGTCAGGGCAATGTGGTCGAGGTCGGCGGGCAGAGTAATGAAGTTGAACAGGTGCTCGCCAATGAATTCACGCATGCGCGGCATCGAGATCAACTCTTGCGCGACGAGGCCGACCCAGGAGATGCGGTTGTTGCTGACGAAGGGCTCGCATTTGTCGATGTGCGCGAGCTCCGCTTCCTGCGTAACGATCAACAGGCCGACCCGGCAACCGCTTTCGACGGCCTGATAGGCGGATTCGAGCGTGAAGCATTCAATCAGATTGAGGCCGTGGTCCCGGAGCGTTTCAGTGTACGGGCACTGCTGTCCGTTGCGGCCGGTCAGTCGAAGGACCAGTACGGGCTGGGTCGTCGATGCAGAATTGGAGACGTTAAGCATGTCGCATTACCCTTGTTCGTTTTGTTTGGACCGGGGCGCGGCGGCATGTCCTCCGCTCGGCTTGGGCAGGTACTGAGACACCCTCCCATGTGCCGGAAATTGCGCCGGCGGCAGCGTTTTGGAGGACCGGTCAGAACGTGATCAAGGGCCGAGATTACCGTCTTTTAGTCACAGGAACAATGCCATAAATGCGGGAGTTGACAAGAACAGAATCGCGGTTTGTGCTCCGTCAAATAAGGATTTCTAACTTGAAATGACGATAAATAGGGGCTTTCCAAGGCATTTGCTTTGGAAAGCCGCATGGATATTGAATGTCCGGATTTGTTACTTTTAAAAATATTTTTCCGTACGGAAAAATATTGCAGGAACAATCATTGGGACAGCCGTGCCCGACAACGCCATAACGAATGACCTGAATCCGCGTACTTTTTTTCGAACGGCGTGATCGGGGATGTGGGAGGCAGCAGATCCACGGCAACCTCGCTTCCCGTCAACTGCGCCAGTGCCGCCGCGAATTCTTCGACGTAGATACGCCAGTTGCTCCTGCACTCGATGTCGCCTCCCAGGGCGACGATTGCCGGAAAGACCGCATGCCCGTGCCAGCGACGGGCAAGGTGCCCGATCTTCGGCCAGGGATTGGGATAGAGGATGAAATGCTTGTGCGGACGGATATTGTTGGCGAGCATCAGCCGCCAGTAGTCGACGAGATCGGCGCGCACGCATAGGAAGTTCGGCGGAAGCGCGCCCTCCCATGCGGTATTGCGCCCGAGACGATCCGCCGACTGGTCGACGCCGATCACAAAATGGCCTGGGTGCAGGCGCGCCAGATGGCGCGTCGACAGTCCGACGCCGCAACCGGCGTCGAGGATCAGCGGCGCGCTGCCTGCCGCACGCCAGGCGGCCATGCTCGAAGCGAACGCTTCCTGGTTGTACGGCATGACCGGTTTGCGGAACGCGGACTGCGCGTGCCGTGCGACGAGCGACGACAGCTGCTCGTGGATGCCCGTCTGGGCACTCTGGATCGGACTCGAATTCGCGTACATTTCAACTCCACTCGGCGGATCGGTAGACCTCGCTTGCGAAGTCGACGAAGGCGCGTACCTTGGGTGACAGATGGCGGTTATGCGGATATACCGCGTAGATATCACGTGGCGCGAGGCGATAATCGGGCAGCACAGGCACGAGGTCGCCGCGAACGAGATCGGCGTGCACGATGAAGGAAGCCGACGTCGCGATCCCTGCGCCTGCAAGTGCCGCGGAGCGCAGCGCAATGCCGGTGTTGGCCTGGAAGCTGCCTCTGACGGTCACGGTCGTGCGTTCGCCCTGCGGCGACGTCAGCGTCCATTCATGCGGTTTGGGTACGAGCGTATATGTCAGGCAGTTGTGACGCACAAGGTCTTCGGGACAGGCGGGCGCTCCGCGGCGCTCGAGGTAGGCCGGCGATGCCACCAGCATGGTCGCCGTCGTGGTGAGCCGGCGCGCGACAAGCGATGAGTCGGGCAGCTCGCGTGCAAGCCGCACTGCCACGTCGAAGCCTTCTTCAATGAGATCGACAAAACGGTCGTTGCAGACAAGGTCGACCTTCAGCTCCGGATAGCGCGCCATGAACGCGGGAAGCCATCGTCCCATGTCGAGGGTGCCGAACGCCATCGGCGCATTGATGCGCAAGGTCCCTCTCGGAATGGCATGATGCCGGCTTACCGCAAGGTCGGCGTCCTGCAGTTCATCGAGGATGCGGCGTGCCCGCTCGTAGTAGGTCTGGCCTGCTTCGGTCAGGGCGAGGCGGCGCGTCGTTCGGTTGAGCAGTTGCGCGCCGAGCTGCGATTCGAGCTGGCGGACCTGCTTCGACATGACCGTGTGCGATACATTGATTTCCGCGGCGGCGGCCGAAAAACTTCCGGCCTCCACCACACGGCAGAAGGCCTTCAATGCACTGAACTGGTCCATCCAAAACCTCGCTTTTTGATCCCGGAACGCAAAGGCGATGCCCTTCACGGGTGATACCCGTGTCGAGTGATTTGCGTTGGAAAGGGAGCCGACTGATATTGCCCGCCATCATGCCACAGGGCAGCAATCAGGCACAGTCGCAGCGAAGTTCCGGAAATCCACAGAATGCCGTGTATTCTGTGGCGGGGTTTTGTAATTAGTGCAGGGTGACCGGCTGACGCATCAGGGCGTCATATTTGCCGAGGAAGTCATCGATCTCTTCCACGGTCGGTTCGGTTGCGATGAGGTTTTCCACCTCTTCGCGGAATGACTTGGCGAGCGTGCCGCCAATGAAAATCTCGCGCTTGCCGGACTTGTCCATGATTTCGTATCCGCCAAAGCGCAAGGCTTCGCGCCCGTCATCCGCCCCGAACTCTACGACGCTGTACTGCTCGCTGTTGTAGATCAAGTTCATTTTGCGCTCCTTCTGCTACGGGATAAATTGAAGGTAACCCGTTTCCCATGATGCAAAAATGGGGCCACCTCCATCGATTTCAAGCCGTTGCAAGGATTCCCGCGGAACTGCCGCGAAAAAGCGGTGCTTCTGTAAGAAAGATCGGCACTACGCGTGCAAATCTTTAGTGAGAGTGAGTAAATTATCGTAAGGCGGTGAGGAAAGAAATGCACGGAGCTGCTCGATATGGGACGCCGTTGCCATTGCAATATACAACCGCTCTGGCTTGCCGCGCAGCATGCGATTCAACGTAACGCGCATGGTGAGATTTCCGGTGCAGCAAAGACAGCCGGGCGCAATGCGTGCAATCACGAGATCGGATGCAGTGTCATCGAGACCCGACACGGCATCGGGGATGCCTTCGAGAATGATTGCTGTCCTGACACCGCCCGCCATGGCCCAACGGATTGCCGCCTCACGCAATGCGGGAGTGGCGCCGGTAACGAGGGTCGCGCGGATCACCCTTTACGGTGTACCTTGCTCGGCTCGACACCCAGCTGCTTGAGCTTGCGGTACAAGTGGGTGCGTTCGAGTCCGGTTTTTTCTGCGACGCGCGTCATGCTGCCGCCTTCACGCATCAGGTGATGCTCGAAATACGCACGCTCGAAGGCGTCGCGCGCCTCGCGCAGCGGCAGGTCGAAGGACAGGCCGAACAGATGCGCATCTGGCTGTGCGGCTGCAGGCGAGGGAACGCTTGCATTTGGAATGGTTCCTGCCGGCATCGGTGCATAGTTATTGCCCATCGTCGGCATGCTTGCTTCTTCCTCCGGTGCAGGAACAGGCCGGGCATGGTAAACCGGCGCCGGGCGGACGACGTCGGTCGTTCGCGTCAGTCCCTGCTGGACCGCCTTGAGCAGCTTTTGCAGCGCAATCGGTTTCTCCAGGAAATTCAGCGCGCCGATGCGTGTCGCTTCCACCGCCGTATCGATCGTCGCATGACCGGACATCATGATGACAGGCATCGTGAGCAGGCCGTCCCGCTGCCATTCCTTGAGCAGGGTGACGCCGTCCGTGTCGGGCATCCAGATGTCGAGCAGGACAAGGTCGGGCGCACCTTGCGCGCGCGCATCACGCGCCTGCTGTGCGTTTTCCGCGGTGAGGACGACGTGGCCTTCGTCGCCCAGAATTTCCGAGAGAAGTTCCCGGATGCCCATTTCGTCATCGACTACCAGAATGTTTGCCATATGCTTACCTTGTGTGCTTCCGCTGTCGCTGATTATTGTGATGCGCGCTCTACAGGAGCAGGAGAGTTGTCACGATTTGTTTCAGGCCGCCGCGCGATTCTCGTCCGGCGCTAACTTTAACAGCAAAATTGCTACTTTGGCACCGCTGCCGTTCGACCGGTTCTTGATATCGATGCGGCCGCCGTGCTCATCCACGATCTTCTTCACCATCGCCAGACCGAGTCCCGTTCCGCGCGATTTCGAGGTGACGTAAGGTTCAAACGCGCGCGCCAGAATCTTCGACGAGAACCCCGGGCCATTGTCGCCCACCGTCAGGCGAACCGCTGTACGGCGTCCACCGTCAGGGTCGTCGTAATGCACCGCTTCCGTGGTCACGTCGATACACGGCTTGACGTCTGGCAATGTCCGATCCGCGACTGCGTCCTGCGCGTTCTGCAGGAGATTATGAATCACTTGCCGCAACTGGGTCGCATCGCCCATGACCTGCGGCAGGTCGGGGCTGAGCGCGGCACGAATGATATCGCGCTCGTCGCCGCCGACGTACAGGTGCAGGATTTCCTCCACCAGTGCATTGAGGTCAAGCGGTGTGAGGACGGCGGGCGGTGTCTTCGCGTAATCGCGGAAGTCGTCCACCATGCGTTTCATGGCCGAGACCTGGTTCACGATGGTCGCCGTGCTCTTGCTGAGCACCGCTGCATCCTGCCCCTCCAGCTTTGCTTCGAGCTTCATCTGCAGGCGTTCCGCTGAGAGCTGGATCGGCGTCAGCGGGTTCTTGATCTCGTGGGCAAGGCGGCGCGCCACTTCACCCCAGGCGACCGAACGCTGCGCGGAGATCACGTCGGTAATGTCGTCGAACACCACGATATAGCCCGTCCCTCCGGCCACCGGCAGGTAGGAGCCACGCGCGAGCAAGGTGATGTCGTTGTCGCTGTCGGCTTCGGTGCCGCGGCGCGGAACTTCGATCTGCTTCTGCCAGTGGAGATCGGACGGAGCATCCCCCGCCGATTGCGCGCGCTGCTCGGAGAATGCCTTCGTGATTGCGTTGGCCATTGGCTCGAGGCCGTCAATGGCGGACAAGGGCTTTCCGATATGGGCGTCGAATTCGTTCAGCAGGATGCGCTCCACCGATTCATTGCAGGTCACCAGCCTGAACTGGCTGTCCAGTACCATCACGCCAGCCGACATGTTGGCCAGCACCGATTCGAGATATGCCTTTGCATTCGACAACGCGGCGCGGTTGCGTTCCGCCGATGCGCGCGCTTCCGACAGTTGCCGCGTCATCGTATTGAATGACTGCGTCAGTGTTCCCAATTCATCCGATGTCGCCACGATCGGCCGCGGCGACAGATTGCCCTCGGCCACGGCCTTCGTGCCTTCGGCCAGGACCAGCAGCGGCTGCGCGAGATCGCCTGCGATCAGGAACGCCGCGGCAATGGCGCCGAAGATGGCGAGCAGCAGGGTCAGCGTCAGTGTCACGAGGTAAATCTTGCGCAGTCCCGTCCGTGCAAGCGAGCGCTCCTGATACTCGCTGTAGGCCGCGCGCAGTGCCTCCGCGTTGGCGGCGAGGTGGGCAGGGACGGGCTGCAGCAACTGCAGGAAGCGGGTCTCGCTCTGCAGCGACAGGTCGGAGTTCGATGCCGGGATTGCCACCACCACGCGCAGGCGCAGGTCCGCGGCGGCCCCGGAGGATGCGCGCTGCTCCTGCGCGGCAGGCGCCTGGCTCTCCTTTGTCGGGCTGTCGCTGAAATCAAAGCCTCCTTCGATGGCCGAGAACCCGCGCGTCATGCGCGCCTGGCGCAACATGGCCGCGGTGGGGAGGTCCGGCACCAGCGTCCCGAGACGGCCGCCGACAGTCGCGACAATATGACCGCTGGAAGTGACAATAGTTGCTTCCTGCATTTGACTTTGATCACGCAGGCGAGAAAGTTGCGTGACCTGCGCCGACTCGGACATTTCCGAAAGCTCATTCGCAATGCTGCGCGCCTTGGCGCCGAGGTCGGCAAGCGATGCGTCGAGCGCCGTGCGCCCAAGGGTCAGGCCGGACTCCAGCGCCGATTCCACCCGCACGTCAAACCAGGATTCGATGGAGCGCGACACGAACTGCACCGACACCATGTAGATCACCGTGCCGGGCAGGATGCCGACGACGGCGAACAACAGCACCAGGCGCGTCATCAGCCGCGAACCGAACTCGCGGCGTTTTCGTCCGCGGTACAGGCGTGCCAGCAGCAGGCCAACCAGCGCCAGCAGCGCGACGGCGATCAGCGCATTCAGGACCAGCAGTTCGGGGTAGTGGCGGTCGAAGAAGGCGGAGTTTTCGGACGCGGAAGCGAGCAGGAACAGCAGGATGCTGACGATGGCGCCGCCGACGACCAGGAAATAACGCAGGAACCGTTGCACTTTATTCCGCCCTGAACGTGAATTGCTTCCAGTCGGACGAGAAGCGCCAGTCCGAGCTGTTCATCGCATGGACCTGGAATGGCTTGGGGAGACGCGCCACGTCCAGTCCCATGCGGACGGCGACGTTGTACACCTCGCCCGACTTGAGCGCGCCCTTTTCGGCCACCACCCACCGGCTCGGACGGCGCACCAGCGAGAGCGCGTCGTCGAGCGAGGTGAAGCTTTGCTGCAGCCGACCGCTGATGGAGGCATGGTACTGGTGCGTGAGTACGTTGTAGGAGATGCGGATGGTCTGGGCGGCGGTCACCGCCTTTTCATCGAACCAGTACCAGCGCGGACGAGTCAACTGGACCTCGGTGGTGAAATAGAGCGGTATGCCGCGCGTGACCGCGTCTTCCAGACCGCGTGTCAGTTCGAAGGAAAAGCCGAGGGCAAGCTTGTAGCCGTCGTCGGAATATTCCAGCGCTGCCTGTGTGATTTCGACGCCTTCCGCGCGCACGGTTGTCGGCGCGAGCGCAGACGCCAGCAGCATCGCTGCCAGCATCCAGCTCGTCAGCAGGTGAAGGACAGGACGAATCACTCGTACGGGCGCAGGTCGGTCACAGGGGATGATCGTTGGTCAGGAAAACGCTTGCAGGACTGTCGGCGTCGCGTCCGGTGGGGATGTGCCCCGGCTCGCCTTGCCGACGTGGATCAGATGCCCCAGCATGCAATTCGTTCTATTCATGCGCCTGTCTCAGTGGGTAAGTCGGCGAAGATACTATCAGACCGCGCCTTTTTGGAATAGCGCATAGAACAAGCCATCGTGATCTTCCTCCCCGTTGGCCGCCGGAAGGAGCTGACCGGGCGCGGAGAGGCGGATGGCATTGTGACGTTCGGCAAAGGCGGCGGCCTGCAGCTCGGATTCCTTCGGCCAGAGCGAACAGGTGACCAATGCCAATTTACCATCGGGCTTGAGCATCCGCCACAGGTTGTCGAGGATGCGGCTGGAAAGTGTTGCAAGCTGCGCCGCGTCTTCCTTGCGCCGCAGCCAGCGGATGTCCGGATGACGCCGGACGATGCCGGAGGCGGTGCAGGGCACATCCGCGAGAATCCGGTCGAACTGCACGCCATCCCACCAGTCGGCGCTGCTGGCGTCGCCCGCCTGCAGGCGGGCTTTCAACTTCAGCCGGTCCAGGTTCTCGGTAATGCGGGCGAGGCGGGCAGGATCGCTGTCGAGCGCGAGCAGGTCGATGTCCGCGCACTCCAGCATATGCCCGGTCTTCCCGCCGGGGGCGGCACAGGCGTCGAGCACGCGCATGCCGTCACGCAGGTCGAGCAGGGGCGCGGCCAGCTGGGCGGCCGCATCCTGCACGGACACCACGCCGTAGGCAAATCCCGGGATCTGCGTCACTGGAATGGGTTTGTCCAGGCGTACCGCCGAAGGACCGACCACGCTTGCGCCGATCTGTGCGTCTGCCAGCGTGCGCATATATTCTTCGACCGACGACTTGCGCTTGTTGACGCGCAGCGTGAGCGGCGGCGTGCGGTTGCCGGCGGCGAGGATGTTCTCCCACTGCTGCGGATAGGCGCCGCGCACCGAGTCGATCCACCACTGAGGATAGTTCCAGCGCCCGGGGCCGTGTTTCACAACCTGCGGCATGAGCGAATCACGCTCGCGCAGGAAGCGGCGCAGCACCGCATTCACCATTCCCTTTGCATGTGCGATGCCCGCATCGGCCGCGGCCGCGTTAACCGCCTGGTCGACGACGGTAAAGCTCTCGTACGGCGCATCCGGCGTCATGGCGCTGTCGTCGCAGAGCAGGGCCAGCGCGCAGGACAGCAGTGCGCGCAACTCCGCCGGCGAGGGCGGTTTGGAGGCTAGCAGCCCGAGCAGCAGGTCGGCGCGTCCGAGCTGCCGCATCGTACGATACGCGATGTCTTGCATCGCACCGCGGGCCTGTGGCGTTGCGGCAGTCTGTGCAAATACCGCGGCAAGGGCTTGCGGCAGGGCCATGCCTGCTCTGACCTTGGCAACGGCATGTGCTGCGCCCAACAGGCTGAAGGCGAGGGAATCTGTTTTCAGTAAGGTGTTCGACATCGACATGCACGGCGGTCCCGCGCAATCTCCCGTAATAAGTTAAATCAGGTCTTGGTGAGGGCAAGCTTGGCGCCCAGGCCCACGAAGGTCGCGCCGACGACGCGCTCCAGCCAGAGCTTCACACGCGGATTGCGTCCCGCGCGCCGCGCCAGCGTACCGGCCAGGAAGGCCGTCCCGCTGTTCCAGAACATGCTGATGACGGCGAACGCGACGCCAAGCAGCAGGAAGGCCAGCGTTTTCTGCGGCGCATCGGACCGCACGAACTGCGGGATGAAGGCGAGGAAGAACAGGATCACCTTCGGGTTGAGCACGTTGGTGACCATGGCTTGCAGGAAGATTGTCTTGTGCGGGCGCACATCTCGCACGGTATCCGCAGTCGAAGGGCCACCTGGTTTGGCGAGCATCATGCGAATGCCGAGATAGATGAGGTAGGCGCCGCCGGCGAGCTTGATGAAAGTGAAGGCGGTCGCGGACGCGGCGAGGATGGCGCTCAGTCCGATCGCGGATGCAAGCGCATGCACGCAGCATCCGGCGGAAATGCCGAAGGCCGACATGAGGCCGGCCGATCGGCCTTGCGCAATGCTGCGCCCGAGAATGTAGGCCGTGTCAGGCCCGGGCGTGGCATTGAGCAACAGGACGGCAACGAGAAAGAGGCCGAAATCGGAAATTCCAAGGATGTCCATACATATTTCGCGCCCGGCGGGCCGGCGCGTTCTGGCAAAGACATCATTGTAGCCGCGTTGCCGCTCCTATACGTCCTGTCCGGCCTAGACACCCCACATGACGTCCTGCCCGTCGTTGCGGGCGGCGCGCAACATTTCCAGCAGGGGATAGGCGCGCGTTGCAAAGCTGACAAATTCGACGGGCTCATGCTCATTGTCATCGCCTTCGTCGCCATGATGCGCCAGCACATCGCGTTTAACCTCTTCGGACGTCGGGTGCAAGCGGCTTTCAGCGATTTCCGCTTCCAGCCTCGCCACGGCGTTCGGCGCTTCTTCCGACGTGATCACGCCAAGTTTGACGTCCTTGTTCAGCAAATCAAGAATGCGCTTGGCGTGTTCCTCGTACATCAGGACTTCCGCTGCTGCCTTTGATTTGAATGTAACTAGCATGGGGCCTCCGATAGCAGTCTCTACTTCTCAACATAGCATGAGTTTGGGATTTTGCTATAGGCCAAATCAGTGGGCGGAAGGCGTCGCCCGGTTGGCAACAAAGGTAAACAGCGCCAATGCTTGAGCAGCAATGCATATGGCCAAGGCGCCGCGCATGGCATCGGGAGGCGATGCCTCGAACGAGGAAAACATGTCGATCAGCAAGCCCACACCCCATTGCACGATGAACGATCCGACGAAAACCATGAGGTTAAAGGCACTGTTGGCGCGGCCTGCCAATGCAACTGGGAAAGCCAGGCTGACGCTGGTTTGCGTCAATGTCGTCACCGTCACGCAAGCGGCAAGGACAAGCCACAGCGCCCACGACGATGGTGCAGAGGTGGAAAGCATTGCCAGTTGCACGAGGATCGTCCCGCCCAGCCCGGTACCGATGACGCGCAGGGAGGAAAATCCGCGCGAACCAGCATGCGCGACATGTCGCGGCGCCCACCACGACATGCCGAGATAGGACAGCATCAGGCACAGGTTGAACACGAACAGGATCTGTGCCGTCTGCTGCTTGCTCATTCCCAGCACCGTCATCATCCACGGTCCCGCCCACAAAGTCTGCCAAGCGGAGAGACAGCCGTGATTGACGATGCCCAGCAGTCCCATGCGGCGGAAGAAGGGATCGGAAAAAATGTGGCCGTATCCCAGCGGGGCGACGCCTGGTGCAGCAGGTTTCGCTTGCGACGCGTGCTGACTGGCCTCGACTTTCCTCAGCAGGAAGAAGATCAGCGCCGATGTCGCGACGATCATTCCGCTCATGAGCCAGAACACGCCGCGCCAGCCGATCACCGGTAATGCCGCACTGACAGGGACCGTGGCCGCAAGCGCGCCCGAAGTGCCGGCAACCAGCATCCAGCTCGCCAGCCGGCTCTGCTGGTCCGAGGCAAACCATTGCCGGTAGGCCTTGAACGGCGCCATCAGGCAGGCTGAGACGCCGACGCCGATCAGCATGCGGCCCAGCCACAGGCCGGCCAGGGAATCACTGCTGGCAAAGATGGCCGCACCGGCAGCGGCGAACAGCAGCAGGGCGGATTCGGTGCGACGGGGGCCGTACTTGTCCAGCCAGATGCCGAGGGGGAGCTGCAGCGCGGCAAAACTCAGGAAATACGCCGATGACAGCAATCCGAGGTCGGCATTCTGCAGCCCGATGTCCGCCTGAAGATCCGGCGCGATGACGGCATTGATGGAGCGGAAAGCGTAGGACAGGAAATAGGCTGCCGCGAAACACAGGAAGATGCGCGCAGCGGCCAGTCCGCGGAGTGCCGCCATGTCAGTTCAGCTTGAAGGACGTGAGGAAGGTATCCACCGCTTCGCGCGGCAAGGCGCTTTCCTTGCCGACGGCGATCACCTGGTAAACACGCTTGCCGTTGGCGACGAAGCGGCCGAACAGCACGCGCGAATTCGCGCCGGCGGCTTCGATATCGATCGTCGTCGGAACGGCGCCGGAGGCGGATGCCGTTTCCTTGCGCACGCTGCCGCCGATGTTGCGCACCAGCGCCGTCTTCATCGCCGTCAGGGCCTGCAGTGCCTTGGCTTCATCGGGCAATTCCGCAGTCCCGACAGCGAACGTGACGCCGTCCACGTCCGCGGCTGTCATCGTCATCGAAACCTCGATGCCGTCGAGGTTGACGGTGCGCGTGTGCGACGCGGGTTTGGCGGGCAGGAGAACGACGAAGGGCGCCGCGGATCCGCGTACTTCGCGCCAGTCGAACTTGGGACTGCATGCAGCAAGCAAAACGACACAAGCAATGCATGCCGTCTTCGCCAGGAGGGAAAAGGGGGAGGTGAACATGGGCGACATGGTAGCAGTTGCGCCCTCTTCCGTCCCGGCCGTCGGTCAGCTTACTGAGCCGCCTCCGTCGCGGCGCTGTCGGCATGCGCTCTCTGGAATGCGCGCATTCCGAGCACGACGCCGGCGCAGAGCAAGGCAATGCCGGTGAGGACGGTCGCGGTTGGTGCTGCGCCGCGCCAGATGAACGCATAGAGCAGCGCCGACAAGGTTTCGAACACGATGAGCTGTCCGGCGAGTGAAGTCGGCAGTTTCTGGCTCGCCTTGTTCCACAACATCGTGCCAAGCCACGAAGCACACAATCCGAGCGTAAGCATCAGGCCGATGAACTCCGACGGACGCGGTCCGAGCGGGAAGTCGTAAGCAGCGGGTTGGAATGCCACGTACACGCCGTAGCCGGCGAAACCGATGAGTGCCAGCGGCAGCGTCGCCAAACCTTGAACGGTGGCCCACGTGGATGACGCGATGTGCGGATACTGTTTCATGTGCCTCGCATTCATGATCGGATACCAGGTCCACGCGGCGAGCGCGCCAAGCGTAATGAAGCAGCCCAATGCATAGTCCGAGATGGTGCGGCTGCCGTCGAGGTGCGCGAGTTCGCTTGCATTCACCAGCATCAAGCCGATGAAGATGATGACGAGCGAAGGGGCGAGCCGCCCCCAGGCCACTGCTTCCGACGGATGGCCGGGCGACCAGTTCGAACAGATGGCAATCACGACCGGAAGCGTCCCGATCATCATCGTCGGCAACGGCGCGTCGGCGAGCTGGATGCCGGTGGCCAGCGCGGCGTAATAGAGAATGTTTCCGACCAGCGCCAGCTTGAGCGCCGCGATCCAGTCATCCCGTGTCAGCGCGACGATGCGGCGGCGGTCGAAGTAGGCCGGCACCAGTGCAATCAGCCCGAAGCCGATATAGCGGCCGAACGACAGGACCAGCCCGGGATAATCGCCGAGCATGAGGGGCGCGACGAACACCAGGCCCCACATGAGGCCGGCGCCGAGCGCGCAAAGCAAACCGATGAACATGATGAATTCCGAAGTGTGGCAGCGGGCGCAAGAGCGCACCCATGACGCCGATTATCCGCGGCGGTTCAGTTCCGGTCTTGTACCGATTTGCTGTTGGTACTGGGCGGGCGTGACGCCGTAGGCGCGCTTGAACCACCGGTTCAGGTGGCTCTGGTCGGTCAGTCCGGCTGCGGCGGCCGCATCCGTCGGTGTGGCACGTTTGGCAAGCAGCGACTTGGCGCGGGCGACACGGCGCGCCTGCACGTATTGATGCGGCGTGACATGGAAGGCCGCGGAGAAGGTGCGGACGAAATGAAAGACGGACAGGCCCGCTTCAGCAGCCAGCATTTCGATGCCGAGGTTGTCGTCGAGATGTGCCTCGATGCAGTCGAGTACGCGCTGCATGGACGCCATCCGGCGCTTTTCGTTGGCCGAAGCCGGACGTACGTCGCGGACATTCTTTCCGTAGCGGGAGGCAATGGCATCGACCAGCGTCGTGAATTCCGATGCGAATGCTACATCGTCCGGTGCCTTCCACATGCGCTGGAAGGTGCGCCGGAAGTCCGCGGCAAGCTTCGGATCATGCACGCTCGCATCGGGGAAGTAGGCCTCGCTGCCGGCCAGCTCGAGCAGGGTTTCCGGCTCGATGTACAGCATCTGGTAGGTCCAGCCGGTATCGACTTCCGCCTGGCCGGTATGCAATTCGTCGGGATTGAGCAAGACCAGCGTGTCGGCCGGAGCGACGTGTTCCGACCCGCGGTGGCGGAAACGTTCGACGCCGGATTCGATTGCACCCAGCGAGTAGCCGTCATGTGCATGTGGCGCGAAGGCGTGATTTACCAGACGCGCCGAATACAGCTCCACGCCCGGCAGCTGCGGGCAGGCCTTGAAGGTGACGAACTCGGAAGGATGGTGGAACATGCGCGCCTCGATTTGCCGCCCGCAATGTTCCGGACGGCGCGGATGCCATCATAAAACGTTATCGGCATTCCTGCGCGGCGCGTTCAATGCTCCCTGAGTGCGCGACGATACTGAATTGCTTCCGCGACATGGGGCTGCGCGATCGTGCTCGCGTCGGCGAGGTCGGCGATCGTCCGCGCCACCTTGAGGACGCGGTGGTAGGCGCGCGCCGACCAGTTCAGCCTCGCCATCGCCGTGCGCAGCAGTTGTTCTGCTGCGGGATCGGGCTTGCAGTGTTCATCGATCTCGGCGCCGGATAGTGCGTGGTTGGCCTTGCCCTGGCGGCTGAGTTGCCGGTCGAATGCACGCTCGACCCGATCGGCAATCGCCGCAGTCGGTTCGCCGTCCGCCTGCTTCAGCATGTCTTCGTGGGGAAGCGCGCCGACCTGGATCTGCATGTCAATGCGGTCGAGGAGGGGGCCGGAAATCTTGTCCTGGTAGCGCGCGACAACATCCGGCGTGCAACGGCATCTATTGGCGCTGTGGCCAAGGTAGCCGCAGGGGCACGGGTTCATTGCTGCAACCAACTGGAAGCGCGCGGGGAAATCTGCCTGGCGCGCGGCCCTCGAAATGGTAATGTGTCCAGACTCCAACGGTTCGCGCAGGACTTCGAGAACTTTTCGGTCAAATTCAGGGAGCTCATCGAGGAAGAGTACCCCGCGATGTGCCAGCGAGATTTCGCCAGGGCGCGGCGGACTGCCGCCGCCGACGAGTGCCACGCCGGACGCTGTGTGGTGCGGCGCGCGGTAGGGACGCGATTTCCAGCGGCTGGCGGAATAGCCGCTGGTCAGGGACTGGACGGCGGCCGACTCGAGCGCCTCCTCGTCTGTCATCGGCGGCAGGATGCCGGGGAAGCGCGCCGCGAGCATGGATTTTCCGGTTCCCGGCGGGCCGACCATGAGGACACTGTGGCCGCCTGTTGCCGCCACTTCAAGTGCCCGCTTCGCCTGGGCCTGACCTTTGACGTCGGCAAAATCGGGGTACGCCGGCCGCATCGGGTTTGCTGCAGGGCGGTACCGGGAAAGCCTTGTTTCTTGCGACATTGCCGCAAAGTGGGCACATACCTGCAGCAAGGTGTCAGCCGGGAAAATGGTGGCATCACGGACGAGCGCGGCTTCTTCCGCATTGGCGCGCGGCAGGATAAATGCGCGCTGCTTGCCGGAATTGCCTGCCGCACGGTGCATCGCATAGGTCATGGCAAGGGCGCCGCGGATCGGACGCAATTCGCCGGAGAGCGACAGTTCGCCGGCGAACTCGTATTTATCCAGGTCGTCGGCCGGCATCTGGCCAGACGCAGCGAGAATGCCCAAGGCAATGGGGAGGTCGAAGCGCCCGGATTCCTTCGGCAGGTCAGCCGGGGCCAAATTGACGGTGATACGTCGTGCAGGAAATTCGAAGCAGGCGTTTTGCAGCGCGGCGCGCACCCGGTCCTTGGATTCCTTGACCTCGGTTTCGGGGAGGCCAACGATGGTGAAGGATGGCAGGCCGTTCGCGAGATGGACTTCTACTGTCACCTCCGGCGCGTGCATGCCGGCAAGGGCCCGGCTTTTCAGAACGGCCAGGCTCATCGATCAGGGTTTCTTCAACTGTGCTTCCAGTTCCGCCACGCGGGCTTCCAGTGCATCGAGCTTGGCGCGGGTCTTTGCCAGTACCTGGCTCTGGATATCGAATTCTTCGCGCGTCACCAGGTCCAGCCGGGAAAAGCCTTGCGTCAGCATGGCCTTGACGTTGCGCTCGATGTCTTTCGCCGGCGAATTTTCGATTGCCTGGCTGATCTTTGCCTGGAGATCGTTGAAGAAATTTGTCTTGTCCATAATCAATCCTAAGATGAAAAAGCCGCACTTCAGTGGTGCGCGCAAAAGTGGTGCGCATCACCTTGGTGCGAACTTCGTGGTGCACTGCCTTAAAAAGGTGTGAGCAGTCCACGAGCAAAGCACGAAATTATAAAAATGATAACGCATCTGCGCGGTAAACCGGTGGCATGAGTCCTGCTAAGTAGTTGGAAAAATGCAATTCGCCCATTTTTCCAACGCCATCAAAAGGGAAACGCCATGAAAAAAATTATTCTTGCCGCTGCCATCGCCGCCGCCTTCACGGGCAGCCTTGCACAGGCCCAGGACAAGAAGCCGGATCATGAAGTCAGCTTCAACGCATCGGTGGTGAGTGACTACCGCTATCGCGGCATCTCCCAGACCCGTCTGAAGCCGGCCCTGCAGGGTGGCGCAGACTACGTTAACAACCCAACCGGATTCTACGCCGGTACGTGGTTGTCCACCATCAAGTGGATCAAGGATGTCCCGGGCGGCGACGCCAGCATTGAATGGGATATCTACGCCGGCAAGCGCGGCGAGATCGTCGACGGCGTTTCCTATGACCTGGGTGTCCTGCGTTACCAGTACCCGTCCAACAACCTGAGCCCGAGCGCCAACACCACCGAGATCTACGGTCAGCTCGGCTACGGCCCGGCCTATATCAAGTATTCGCACTCGCTGACCAACCTGTTCGGCTTCGTCGACAGCAAGCGCAGTGGCTACCTCGACATCGGGGCTAACGTCGAAATCGGCGAAGGCCTGACCCTGAACCTGCACGCCGGCCACCAGAAGGTGAAGAACAACTCGCCGTTCAGCTACACCGACTGGAAGGTTGGCGTGACCAAGGACTTCGGCATCGCGACCGGCGCTCTGGCACTCATCGGTACCGATACCGACAACTACGTTGGCCCGAACGGCAAGAACCTGGGCAAGAACAGCCTGGTCCTGTCAGTCGCCAAGACTTTCTAAGCGAGGAAATCATGAAACTGATCACTGCGATCATCAAACCCTTCAAGCTCGATGAAGTGCGTGAAGCCCTCTCGGCGATCGGTGTCCAGGGCATTACGGTCACGGAAGTAAAGGGCTTCGGGCGCCAGAAAGGCCACACCGAGCTGTATCGTGGCGCCGAATATGTGGTCGACTTCCTGCCCAAGACCAAGATCGAAGCTGCCGTGGATGACGCCATCGTTGACCGCGCCATCGAAGCGATCGAGAGCTCGGCCCGCACCGGAAAGATCGGCGACGGCAAGATCTTCGTGTTCGACTTGCAGCAAGTCGTTCGTATCCGTACCGGCGAAACCGGTAAAGAAGCACTCTAAAGGAGGGGTGAGATGAAAAAACTGTTTGCAAGCATCCTGGCGGCCAGCTCCATGCTGATCGCCGTCGGCTTTGCGCAACCGGCGCTGGCCGAGGAGGCCGCACCGGCCAAGACCGAGGCGGTTGTCGTTGCGCAGGCAGCCGCACCTGCCGCTCCCGAGGCGGCTCCCGCTGCGGCAACCGCAGCGCCTGCCGCTGCTGCCGCACCGGCTGAAGCAGCTCCTGCTGCGGCACCCGCACCGACGGCCAACAAGGGCGATACTGCCTGGATGATGATGGCAACCGTCCTCGTCATCCTGATGACGATCCCCGGCCTGGCACTGTTCTACGGCGGCCTCGTCCGCACCAAGAACATGCTGTCGATCCTGATGCAGGTCTTCATGATCTTCTCGCTGATCGTCGTGCTCTGGTGCATCTACGGCTACTCGCTGGCATTTACCGAGGGCGGCGCGTTCATCGGTTCCTTCGACCGTCTGTTCCTGAAGGGTATTACGCCGGAAACGATGGCGGCCACCTTCAGCAAGGGCGTCGTGATCCCCGAGTTCGTGTTCGCCGCCTTCCAGGCAACGTTCGCGGCCATCACTTGCGGCCTGATCGTCGGCGCGTTCGCAGAACGCATCAAGTTCTCCGCCGTGCTGTTGTTCGTCGTGCTGTGGTTCACCTTCTCCTACCTGCCGGTTGCGCACATGGTCTGGTTCTGGCCTGGTCCGGATGCCTACACCGACGCGGCCGCTGCTGAAAAGGCAACCGCTGCAGCCGGCTGGCTGTTCCAGAAGGGCGCGCTCGACTTCGCCGGCGGTACCGTGGTGCACATCAATGCGGCTATAGCTGGCCTGGTTGGCGCCTATGTCATCGGCAAGCGTATCGGCTACGGTCGTGAATCCATGGCACCGCACTCGCTGACGCTGACCATGGTGGGCGCATCGATGCTGTGGGTGGGCTGGTTCGGTTTCAATGCCGGCTCCGCACTGGAAGCAGGCGGCACCGCTGCCCTGGCACTGATCAACACCCTGCTGGCTACCGCGGCTGCAACCCTGTCCTGGAGCTTCGGCGAGTGGATGGGTAAAGGCAAGCCGTCCATGCTGGGTGCCGCTTCCGGCGCCGTCGCTGGCCTGGTGGCGATTACTCCGGCAGCCGGTTTCGTCGGTGTGATGGGTGCACTGGTTATCGGCCTGCTGGCCGGCGTGATCTGCCTTTGGGGCGTGAACGGCCTGAAGCGCCTGCTTGGCGCGGACGACTCGCTCGACGTGTTCGGCGTGCATGGCGTGGGCGGTATTCTCGGCGCGCTGCTAACCGGCGTGTTCGCGGCTCCCTCCCTCGGCGGCACGGGAATCTACGACTACGTTGCCAACAAGGTTGCGGAAGAGTATTCGATCGCCGGCCAGGTGTGGATCCAGGCACAAGGCGTGCTGACCACCCTGATCTGGTCCGCTGTCGTATCCTTCATTGCCTACAAGCTGGTTGACCTGATCGTCGGTCTGCGCGTTCCGGAAGAAGAAGAGCGCGAAGGCTTGGACATCTCCAGCCACGGCGAATCCGCATACCACTCCTGATCTCCAAGGGAACCTGTTTCCCCGCCCGTGTTCGCGGGCTTCACAAAGCGCCTCGTCTCGAGGCGCTTTTTTTTCGTCCTTGCCTTTAAAACCGGAAGAGTGCCCAGATCTAGGTTTCCCGGGATGTTTACCGTTTTGCCGTGTTGTCGTTTCTGAAATATCGGTTGCGGCGGGAGCATCATCGAACAACAGCCGGCAGGCGGAACAGAGGGATTGCCGTTAGAATCAACTTATTCAGCTTGCAAGAATGCTTATACCCCGAAGGTTTTTATGGTTCCGCACCTCGTTACGGCCTTGAACGGCCCGCTTCTCGACCTGGAAAAGAAAATACTGGCGGCGACACCGGCGATCGAGCGCTGGTTCCGCTTGGAATGGCAGGAACACACGCCGCCGTTTTATTGTTCGGTGGACCTGCGCAACGCTGGCTTCAAGCTTGCGCCAGTGGATACCAACCTTTTTCCAGGCGGCTTCAACAACCTGTCGCCGGAAATGCTGCCGCTGGCCGTGCAGGCAGCGATGGCCGCGATCGAAAAATATTGTCCGGATGCCAAGAACCTGCTCCTGATTCCGGAGCGGCATACCCGCAATACCTTCTACCTGCAAAACGTCGCCCGCCTGATCCAGATCTTCCGCCAGACCGGACTGAATGTGCGCCTGGGTTCCCTGTCGGAAGATGTGAAGGAACCGACCAACATCGACTTGCCCGACGGCACGACGCTGACGCTGGAACCGCTTGAACGTTCGGCCAACGGTCGCCGCCTCGGCCTGAAGAATTTCGACCCCTGCACCATCCTGCTGAACAACGACCTGTCGTCCGGCATTCCGAAGGTCCTCGAGGGCCTGCACGAACAGAATCTCCTGCCGCCGCTGCATGCCGGTTGGGCAGTGCGCCGCAAGACTAACCACTTCGCTGCCTACGATGAAGTGGTGAAGAAATTCTCCAAGCTGGTCGACGTCGACCCGTGGATGCTCAACCCGTATTTCGCCAAGTGCGGCGAGATCAACTTCCAGGAGCGCACCGGCGAGGAATGCCTCGCTGCGAACGTCGACACGTTGCTGTCGAAGATCCGCAAGAAGTACAAGGAATACGGCATCAAGGAAAAGCCCTTCGTCATCGTCAAGGCGGACGCGGGCACCTATGGCATGGGCATCATGTCGGTCAAGGATGCGAGCGAGGTGAAGGACCTCAACCGCAAGCAGCGCAACAAGATGTCGGTCGTGAAGGAAGGCCTGGAAGTGTCCGATGTGATCATCCAGGAAGGCGTGCATACCTTCGAGCACATCAACGACGCCGTCGCCGAGCCGGTGGTGTACATGATCGACCGCTACGTGGTGGGCGGCTTCTACCGCGTGCATGCGGAGCGCGGCATCGACGAGAATTTGAATTCGCCCGGCGCGCATTTCGTGCCGCTCGCCTTTGCGCAGCAGCATGCGCTGCCCGACCTGCAGGCCAAGCCGGGCACAGCGCCGCCGAACCGTTTCTACATGTACGGCGTCGTGGCGCGGATGGCCTTGCTCGCGGCATCCATCGAACTCGAGAAGACCGATCCGAATCCGGAAGTCTACTGACGGAACGCCTGCATGAAATTCGCTTTCCTTGCCGACCCGCTGGACCACTTCAAGATCTACAAGGACACGACGTACGCGATGATGGTCGAGGCCGCGCGCCGCGGCCACGAACTCTTTGCATTCCAGCAGAAGGACATGGCCTTCCGCGACGGCAAGGTATCCGCCGACGTGCAAAGGATCACGCTCACGGGCGACCAGGATGACTGGTACCGCGCAGAACCGCCGCTGGCCTCGTCGCTGGATGCGTTCGATGCCATCGTCGTGCGCAAGGATCCGCCGTTCAACATGGAGTATGTCTACCTGACTTATCTGCTTGAAGTGGCGGAGAAGCAGGGGGCGCATGTCTTCAACCGGCCGGAGGCGATTCGCAGCCATAACGAAAAGCTGGCGATTGCGCAGTTTCCGCAATTCACCGCGCCGACGCTGGTGACCAGCGACGCGGCGCGCGTGCGGGCCTTCCACCAGGAGCACAAGGACATCATCCTCAAGCCGCTGGACGGCATGGGCGGGACGGGTATCTTCCGCGTCAGGGATGACGGCATGAACCTGGGCTCGATCATTGAAACACTGACCGGCAATGGCGCGCATACCATCATGGTCCAGCGCTTCATCCCGGAAATCGTGCAGGGCGACAAGCGCGTGCTGCTGATCGGCGGGGAAGTCGTGCCATTCTGCCTCGCGCGCATTCCCCAAGGCGGCGAGGTGCGGGGTAATCTCGCTGCAGGCGGATTGGGCGTGGCACAGCCGATCTCGGCGCGCGACCGGGAAATCGGCGAAGCCCTTGCGCCAGTTCTTTTGAAGCGCGGACTATTGCTGGTAGGATTGGACGTCATCGGCGACTGCCTGACGGAAATCAATGTCACCAGTCCCACGTGTTTTCAGGAAATCAAGCAGCAGACAGGCTTCGATGTGGCAGCAATGTTCATCGACGCCCTGGAGAGGCAGTGCAAATAATTCGCTTCGCGCAATCGGTGTGCGGAGAATAACGACGGACAGGTCGACGGCTCGGGGAAGGCAGGTGTCCCACCGCGCACGCGACTGTTCTTGGCCGGACAGGACATGGTAGGGATTCTTCTTCTGACGCATGCACCGCTGGGAAACGCGTTCATGGACGCCGCCACGCACGTCTTTCGTGCGCGTCCCGAACGCATGGAGGCCATCGACGTGCGTGCCGACCAGGATACCGCCGAAGTGAACCGGATCGCGCAGGAAGCGATCAAGCGCCTTGACGACGGCAGCGGCGTGCTCGTCATCACGGACGTCATGGGAGGCACGCCGTCCAACTGCACGCTCAAGCTGTGCAGCCCCGGCCACATCGAGGTCATTGCGGGTATCAGCCTGCCGATGCTCCTGCGGGCGCTGACCTATCGCAACGATACGATCGATGTCGTCGTGGAAATGGCCCTTGCGGGAGGCCAGAGCGGGGCGGTGCGGGTGGATAACCGTGTGCGGCTCTCTCCGAACTGAACAACAAGCACAAGAAAAAATGATTCAACAGGAAATCGAAATTATCAACAAGCTGGGCCTGCATGCGCGGGCTTCCGCAAAGCTCACGCAACTGGCCGCCAAGTACAAGAGCGAAGTCTGGCTGACGCGCAATGCGCGCAGGGTCAATGCGAAGTCCATCATGGGCGTCATGATGCTGGCTGCCGGGAAGGGAGCGAAGGTCGTGCTTGAGACAGACGGCGCAGACGAAAAAGAGTGTTTTGACGCGCTCTTCGAGCTGATACAGAATAAGTTCGGCGAAGGCGAATAAGCCTTTTCGCCCCTCACACGCCCGGCACATACAATGGCTTCCTTCACGCTCCACGGGATTCCGGTCTCACGCGGCATCGCGATCGGTCGCGCGCACCTGCTCGCGCCGGCTGCGCTCGACGTCAAGCATTACCTGATCTCGCAGGAGCAGGTCGAGGCGGAAGTGCTTCGCCTGCAAAAGGCCATTGCCAGCGTCCACAAGGAATTGCAGACGATCTGGAACGAGCTGCCGAAAGACGCGCCCGCCGAACTCGGCGCGTTCATCGACGTGCACGCGCTGATCCTGTCGGATCCAATGATTGCCGAAGTGCCGCTCGACATCATTCGCACGCGCTATTACAACGCCGAATGGGCGCTGGTGACGCAGATCGACGAGCTGTCCGCGCAGTTCGACGAAATCGAGGATGCCTACCTGCGCGAGCGCAAGAGCGACATCCAGCAGGTCGGCGAGCGCGTGCTGAAAGTGCTGACGGGCAGCGCCAGCACCCTGCCGTCGCATGATGGCGGAGACGAGAATGCCGGGCGCATGATCGTGGTGGCCCATGACATCTCTCCCGCCGACATGCTGCAGTTCAAGGATCGGGCCTTCGGCGGATTCGTGACCGACCTCGGCGGCCAGAACTCACACACGGCGATCGTGGCGCGCAGTCTCGACATTCCCGCTGCCGTGGGTATGTCCAACGCGTCCGCCCTGATCGAGCAGGATGACATGATCGTCATCGACGGCGATGCCGGCGTGGTGATTGTCGATCCGCCGCCGAACGTGCTGGAGCAATACCGCGAGCTGCAGCAGCGGCTGATGCGCGAGCGCAAGAAGCTCGGAAAGCTGAAGAAAACGCCTGCCATTACCAGGGACGGCACCGAGATCACGCTGCTGGCGAACATCGAGTTGCCGGACGACTGCCCCGGCGCACTCGACTCCGGCGCCATGGGCGTCGGCCTGTTCCGTTCAGAATTCCTGTTTATGGGCCGTGCCGGCTTCGTCAACAAGCTGCCGTCGGAGGACGAGCAGTTCGAGTCCTACCGCCAGGCCGTGGTGGCGATGAAGGGGCGGCCGGTCACCATCCGTACGCTCGATATCGGTGCCGACAAGCCGCTTGATTCCGCGGAGCAGACTGCGCTCAATCCCGCACTCGGCCTGCGCGCGATCCGCTTCTGCCTTGCGGAGCCGCAGATGTTCCTGCAGCAGTTGCGCGCCATCCTGCGCGCATCGGCTTACGGCCCGATCAAGCTCCTGATCCCGATGCTCGCCCATGCCTTCGAAATCGACCAGAGCCTGGCGATGATCGAGCAGGCCAAGGCGCAATTGCGCGAGCAGAACAAGAAATTCGACCCGCTGATTCCGGTCGGCGCGATGATCGAGATTCCCGCCGCGGCGCTCACGCTGCCGATGTTCGTCAAGCGCATGGATTTCCTGTCGGTCGGCACCAACGACCTGATTCAGTACACCCTGGCCATCGACCGCGCGGACCATGAGGTGGCGCATCTTTACAACCCGCTGCACCCGGCGGTGCTGTACCTGCTGGCAAGCACGATCTCGATTGGCGCGAAGGCGGGTGTTCCGATCTCCGTCTGTGGCGAGATGGCGGGCGACACGCGCATGACACGCCTGCTGCTCGGCATGGGGTTGCGCGAATTCTCCATGCATCCGACGCAGATCCTTTCGGTGAAGCAGGAGATCCTCAACACCGACCTGAACGCCATCGCGGCGCAAACGAAGAAGATCCTGCGCACGATGGAGCCAGCAGCCATCGTCAGCGCTGTCGAACAGCTCCGCGAGCTCTGACAGGACTGCCGCTGGCACCAACAAGAAAGGGGACTCGATTGAGTCCCCTTTTTCATTGCATCGCCTGCGATCAGGACGGCGCCGCTTCCGGCAACGCTGCGGCACGCCTTGCAAGATGGCGCTTCCACAGCAACGGGCCGATCACCAGCGCTGCGGTCAGCAGCAGGATCGACGCCGAGATCGGCTTGGTAAAGAAGATCGTCATGTCACCCTGGCTGATCGACAGCGCGCGGCGCAGCTGCTGTTCCGCTACCGGACCGAGGATCATTCCGACGATGGTCGGCGCGACCGGGATGTCGTAGCGGCGCATCAGGAAGCCGATCAGGCCGATGATGTACAGCAGCAGCAGGTCGAACCACGAGTTGCGCAGGCCATAGGCACCGAGCGTCGCGAAGATCAGGATGCCGCCGTACAGCAACGGACGTGGAATCGACAGCAGCTTGATCCAAAGGCCGACCAGCGGCAGGTTCAGGATCAGCAGCAGCACGTTGCCGATGTACATCGAGGCAATCAGGCCCCACACCAGCAACGGCTGGGTTTCGAACAGCAGCGGACCGGGCTGCAGGCCGTATTGCTGGAATGCTGCCAGCACGATAGCCGCGGTCGCCGACGTCGGCAGGCCGATGGTCAGCAGCATCGCGAGCGTGCCGGTGCTCGACGCATTGTTCGCCGCTTCCGGTCCTGCCACGCCTTCGATGGCGCCCTTGCCGAACTCTTCCGGATTCTTGCTCAGCTTCTTCTCCATCGAGTACGACAGGAAGGTCGGGATCTCCGAACCGCCGGCCGGCATGGCGCCGATCGGGAAGCCGAGCATGGTACCGCGCAGCCAGGGTTTCCAGGAGCGCGCCCAGTCCGACTTCGACATCCAGATCGACCCCTTGACCTGTTCCAGCTTGTCTTCCGCCTTGTTCAGGTAGGTCGCGAGGTACAGCGTTTCGCCGACTGCGAACAGGCCGACTGCAGCCACCACGACGTCGATGCCGTCGAGCAGCTCCGGGATGCCCATCGTGAAGCGCGGCTGGCCGGTCTGGCCGTCGATGCCGATCAGGCCGATCCACAGGCCGAAGAACAGGCTGGCCAATCCGCGTGCCATCGAGGCGCCGAGCAGCGTGGAGACGGTGACGAAGGCCAGGATCATCACGGCGAAGTATTCCGCCGGGCCGAACTTGATCGCCACGTCCACCACGAGCGGCGCCATGACGGTAAGCATCACCACCGAAATTGTGCCGGCGACGAAGGAGCCGATGGCCGATGTCGACAGCGCAGGACCAGCGCGCCCGGCCTTGGCCATCAGGTTACCTTCCAGCGCGGTCACGATGGTTGCCGACTCGCCCGGCGTGTTCAGCAGGATCGACGTCGTCGAGCCGCCATACATCGCACCGTAATAGATGCCGGCGAACATGATCAGCGCGCCTGTGGGATCGAAGCCCGTCGTCGCGGGCAGCAGCAATGCCACGGTCAGCGCGGGGCCGACACCGGGCAGCACGCCGACCAGCGTGCCGAGGGTGACCCCGATAAGTCCGAGCATCAGATTCTGCAGCGTCATCGCGACGCCGAACCCGGCGATCAATGCATTAAAGGTTTCCATGTTTACATACCTCCCAGCAGGCCGCTCGGCAAGTTCAATCCCAGGCCGCGTGTGAAGATGAAGAAGGCGATCGTGGACAGGACCAGGCCGACCACGATATCGCGGATCAGCTTGCGGCTGCCGAAACTGCGCGCCACGAGGGTAAAGAGGAATGCGGATGCGAGGATGAAACCGGCCCACGCAATCGCTGCCATGTGCAGGATGACGCCCGTGCTGAGAACCGCGAACGCGACCCAGTCCGGCGCGTCATGGTTGGTTTCGTCGTCCATCGGCACGTTGCGCCAGCCGCCCGAGACAGCCTGCCAGCTGAGGATGCCGCCGAGGATGACGAGGCCGGCGCCAATCAGGTAGGGGAAGGCGCGGGGGCCGACTTGCGAGTAACCGCCGCCGCCGGAAATGTCCTGCGTGCCGGCGATGACAAAGATTCCCAGTGTTGCCAGCGCAATGGAAACCATCAACTCGCCCGGGTTGATCGGGGAACGAGGGGTCATAGGTTCACCTAGAATTCGAGAGGTTGTGTCTTTATTTTTATACCAGCGTGACGTACAAGGCGAGCTGCGCCGACGCCGGCTGGGCAAGACAGATGCGGAAGGAAAACGGGCGGGACCCAGTCCCGCCCGGTGTCATGCTTACTTCTTGACGAGGCCGAGGCTGTTGATGATCTTCTCGGTCTGCTTCACCTCGTTGTCGAGGTATTGGGCAAAGGCGTCACCCGGCAGGTAGGCGTCGGCCCAGCCGTTCTTGGCAAGCAGGTCCTGCCACTGCTTGGTCTTGACGGCCTTGTCGATGGTCGTCATCAGCTCGCGCTTTTGGGCGTCGTTGATGCCGGGCGCGGCAAAGATGGCGCGCCAGTTTGACAGCTCGACATCCACGCCCTGTTCCTTGAGCGTCGGGACGTCGATGCCGGGCAGGCGCTTGCCGGACGTCACTGCCAGCGGACGGAACTTGCCCGACTGGATCTGGCCGGCGAACTCGTTGTAGCCGGACAAGCCGACCGTGACGTGGCCGCCAAGCACGGCTGCTTGCGCTTCACCGCCGCCCGCGAACGGGATGTAGTTGATCTTGCTGACATCGACGCCGGTCGCCTGCGCGATCATCGCGACAATGATGTGGTCGGTGCCGCCGGCGGAACCACCGCCCCAGGACACGCCGCCCGGGTTGGACTTGAACTGGGCGATCAGGTCCTTGAGCGACTTGATCGGGGAGCTGGAAGGAACAACCAGGACGTCATATTCGCCGGTCAGGCGCGCGATCGGGGTCACCTGCGACAGGTTGACCGGGGACTTGTTGAGCGCGATGCCGCCCACCATCACGCTGCCGCCGATCAGCACCGCGGAGGGATCGCCCTTGGCTGAGTTGACGAATTGTGCGAGGCCGATCGTGCCTGCAGCGCCACCCTTGTTGTCGACCTGAACCTTTTTGACGATTTCGCCCTGCTGCATGGCTTGGGCGAGGCCGCGGCCGGTTTGATCCCAGCCGCCGCCCGGATTGGCCGGCACCAGCATCTTGATGCTGTCGAGGGCCAGTGCCGGTGCGCTTGCGACCAGGCCGATGGCCGTGATCGAGCTGAGCAGCCAGCGGCTGAGGGAATTGCGTTTGCCGATAGTCATGGAGAATCTCCTTCATCCTAGTAACGACCCTGATTATTGTGTGAGCGCCAGGGCACATGCGCTGTGAGGCGAACTGTAAAACACCGTAGCTTGCATTTAGCTTTCGATCATGGTTTTGCGGTTCGGCAGGCAGTTGCTTCTTTGTTATTGGTGCGCGATAGCCGCTCTAGGCAGATTAGCAGCCGCAAGAAGCTTGTAAAGCAAACAAGGATCACGGCCGGGCGGGTTTGACTGGGGGAAGCGACTTGGTTATTCTTATGCAATGCGCCGATTTGATGATCAGCTTGCGGGCGCGTAATAAATACGGCTAAAGCGTGCTTGCAAGAAAGCCCCTAAAGCCCGATAAGCTGTTCGCTGTCGGGCTTTTTTGTTTTCGGCGCAATGGATTCCCAGAAAATCCGGCGCTCGTTACCTGGATCTCTATGCCATCCATCGGAATCGTTTCACCCAAATCCATGCATTTCGCGGAGCCATTGACGCTCCGCAGCGGCGCCACGCTCGCCGACTACACGCTGATGTACGAAACCTACGGCACGCTCAACGCCGACCGTTCCAACGCCGTACTGATCTGCCACGCCCTCAACGCGTCGCATCACGTGGCAGGCGTCTATGAAGGCGTGGACGGCAGCAAGAACGTCGGCTGGTGGGACAACATGGTCGGTCCCGGCAAGCCGGTGGACACGGACCGCTTCTTCGTCATCGGGGTCAACAATCCCGGCTCCTGCTTTGGCTCGACCGGTCCGATGCATATCAATCCCGCCAGCGGCAAGCCCTACGGCGCCAGCTTTCCCGTCGTCACGGTGGAAGACTGGGTCAATGCGCAGGCGCGACTGGCCGACAAGCTGGGCATCGAGAAATTTGCCGCCGTCATGGGCGGCTCGCTCGGCGGCATGCAGGCCCTCGCATGGAGCATCATTTTTCCGGAGCGCCTGCACCACGCGGTCGTGATCGCGTCGACGCCCAAGCTCTCGGCGCAAAACATCGCCTTCAACGACGTTGCCCGTCAATCCATCCTGACCGATCCGGATTTCCACGGCGGCGACTACTATGCCCACGGCGTCGTGCCCAAGCGCGGCCTGCGCGTGGCGCGCATGGTCGGCCACATCACCTACCTGTCGGATGACAGCATGGCCGAGAAATTCGGACGGTCGCTGCGCAACGGCGATTTCCAGTTCGGCTTCGGCATCGACTTCGAGATCGAATCCTACCTGCGCTACCAGGGCGACAAGTTCTCCGAATACTTCGACGCCAACACTTACCTGCTGATCACCAAGGCCCTCGATTACTTCGACCCGGCGCGCGAGCATGGCGACGACCTTGCCGCCGCATTGGCCAACACGAAGGCGCAGTACCTGCTCGTGTCCTTCACCACCGACTGGCGCTTTTCGCCCGAGCGCAGCCGCGAAATCGTGCAAGCCCTGGTCAAGAACAAGCGCCGCGTTGATTATGCGGAAATCGATGCGCCCCACGGCCACGATGCCTTCCTGCTCGAGGATCCCCGTTACATGAATGTAGTAAAAGCCTATTACGACCGCATCTGGCAGGACATCAACGGCGGAGGACGCACATGAACTTCCGCGAACTCATTGCCTTGCGCCCGGACCTCGCCTTCATCGCCCACTGGGTTGCGACCGACTCGCACGTGCTCGACCTCGGCTGCGGCGACGGCGTCATGCTCGAATACCTGCAATCCGAAAAGCGCTGCATCGGCTACGGCGTCGAGATTGACGACAACAAGATTCCGACCTGTGTCAGCCGCGGCGTGTCAGTCATCCAGCAGGACCTGGAGGCGGGACTCGCCATGTTTACCGACAGCGCCTTCGATACGGTGCTCTGCCTGTCTGCGCTGCAGATGATGAAGAACGTCGAAGGCATCCTGGCGGATATCGCACGCGTGGGACGCGAAGCGATCGTCTCCTTCCCCAACTTTGCCTACTGGCCACACCGTTTCGCGCTGCTGCGCGGACGCATGCCGGTGTCGAAGTCGCTGCCCTACGAGTGGTACGACACGCCCAACGTACGTTGCGCTACGATCAAGGACTTCGAGGAACTCGCCAATAAAGTCGGACTCGAAGTGCTTGAATGCATTGCTTTGCATGAAGGTAAGCCCGTCTCATTCCTGCCGAACTGGCGTGGTAGCCTTGCCGTGTTCCGACTCCGAAAAAAGACACCCGCATGAAGCTGCCGCCTAGCGACAACGCCATTCTCCGCCTGCCCGAAAACCACAGCCGCGCGACTGACGGGGGATTCTTACGATGAGCGCGAAAGAAGGCGGCAAGAAGTCCGGATCGAGCATTCGCGATGCCTTCCTCCATCCGTCCGCCTGGACGATGTTTTTCTTCGGTTTCGCATCCGGCCTGCCGTTCCTCCTGGTTGCCGGCACGCTGGCCTATTGGCTGAAGGAAAACGGCATCACGCTCAAGGACATCACCATGATCGCCAGTGCGGGCCTGGCGTATTCCTTCAAATTCCTGTGGGCGCCTTTCATTGACCGCTTGCGCCTGCCGATCCTCGGACGGCTCGGACAGCGGCGCAGCTGGCTGCTGCTGGCGCAGGTGCTGGTCATGATCGGGCTGGGTGCGATGGCATCGGTCACGCCATCGCAGCTGGGCCTGTTCGTCGGCCTGACCCTCATGGTTGCCTTTGCCGGCGCCACCCTCGACATCGCGGTGGATGCCTACCGCATCGAAATCGCCCCGGTCGAAGCGCAAGGCGCGCTGGTGGCCACTTATTCGCTCGGATACCGGATCGCCCTGATCGTCACCGGCGCGCTGGCGCTGGTGCTTGCCGACTACACGGTCTGGTCCAACGTGTACCGCGTCATGGCCTTGTGCATGCTCATCCCGATCGTCGTCAACCTGATGGCGCGCGAGCCAGAAGTGCTGCGCGTGCACAGCCAAAGCTGGATCGAGGGCTTGCGTGACGGCGTGGTGGAGCCGTTTGCCGACTTCTTCCGCCGTTTCGGCGGTCGCGTCGGACTGATGATCCTGCTCTTCATCCTGCTCTTCAAGGTCTCCGATCAGGCGTTGGTCGGGGGAATCATGGGGCCTTTCTATCTCGACCAGGGATTCACCAAGACGGAGATCGCCGCCGTGTCGAAGGTTTATGGCATCTGGATCGGGATCGCGGGCGCATTTCTTGGCGGCGTGGCCGTCGCGCGCTGGGGCGTCGAACGCGCGCTATTGGCCAGCATCGTGCTGGGTGCGGCGAGCAATCTCTTGTACTTGGCGTTGATCGGCGCCAACGGCGATGTTCGCATGTTGACCCTGGTGATCTCCGGGGAAAACCTTGCACAAGGCTTGCTTGGTACGACGGCAGTGGCGTATCTGTCCGGACTCGTCAACCAACGCTACACCGCAACACAGTACGCGCTGTTCAGCTCGCTGATCACGCTGCCGGGCAAGGTGCTTGGTTTTTATTCGGGGCGCATCGTCGAAGCCGTGGGCTATGGCACGTATTTCTGGATCACCGCGCTGGCGATTGTTCCCGCCGTCGCCTTGTACTTCTGGCTCCATCCGCGCGTCCGGCTGGAGGGGAATGCCGACGCAGCCTGACGTTTTCCTTTGCAGAAAGGGCTCATCATGAAACGGTTGATTTCCATGCTGATGACGGTTGTCGCGCTGACCGCGGCGACTTCACCAGCATATGCGAAGGACGAGGTCAGTCCGGACGGCGTCAAGGTCGAGAAAATGTCGCCGCTGCGCAAGCTGGTGCCGGAAGGCGAGCTGGAAGAGGCGGCCTTGCAGCAATACACGGGACTCAAGCAGCAGGCCAGTCAGAAGGGCGTCCTCGTGCCCGACAGCGATCCGCAGGTACAGCGCCTGCGTGCCATCGCGAAAAGGCTGATACCTCAGGCTGAACGTTGGAATCCGGGCGCTACCGATTGGAAATGGGAAGTCAGCCTCATCGACGTCAAGCAGATCAATGCGTTCTGCATGCCCGGGGGGAAGATCGGTTTCTTCACCGGCATTCTTGACGGACTGAAGCTCACGGATGATGAAGTGGCCATCGTCATGGGCCATGAAATCGCCCATGCGCTGCGCGAGCATGGCAGGGAAAGGCTGGCTAAGTCGAACCTGACCAATGTCGGTGCGAGAGTGCTCGGATTCGGCCTGTCTGCTCTCCTGGGTATCGACCCCAATCTCACAAACACCGCCGCCGGCGTCGGGGCCAACCTGGCAATCCTCAAGTTCTCCCGCAGCGACGAAACAGAAGCCGATCTCGTTGGCCTGGATATCGTCGCGCGCGCCGGTTACGATCCGCGCGCCGGCGTTGCGTTATGGCAGAAGATGGGCATGGTGAGCAAGAATGCGCCGATGGAATGGTTGTCCACGCACCCGGCCGGACAGGCCCGCATCACCGAAATGCGGAAGCACATGCCCTCCGTCATGCCCTTGTACGCAAAGGTGAAAGGCCAACCCCAGTCGAAGCTGCCGCCTTACACCAGCAATGTGAAGGGAATCGCGCCTATCCCTTGAGGAAGGCGCTTGCGCCGTTGTACTCGATGGTCAGCGGCGCGTGGTCCGAGAAGCGTTCGTCCTTGTAGACGGAGGCGGCGCAGGCCTTCCCGGCAAGGCCGGGCGTGGAGATGTGGTAGTCGATACGCCACCCCACGTTGTTCGCCCATGCCTGGCCGCGGTTGCTCCACCATGTGTACGCTTCGCCGGTTGTTTCCGGATGCAGCTGGCGGTAGACATCGACCAGGCCGACTTCACCGAGCACCCGCGTCATCCACGCCCGCTCCTCCAGCAGGAAACCGGAATTCTTCTGGTTGCTCTTCCAGTTCTTCAGGTCGATTTCCTTGTGTGCGATGTTCCAGTCGCCGCACAGCACCACTTCCTGGCCGCATGCGCGCAGCTTTTGCAGATGCGGCAGGAACACCTCCATGAAGCGGAATTTCGCCTGCTGGCGCTCTTCGCTCGACGAACCCGACGGGCAATACACCGAGATCACCGACAGCTTGCCGAAGTCGCATTGCACATATCGGCCTTCGGCATCGAATTCCTCGCAGCCGAAGCCAACCTGGACCGCATCCGGCGCGAACTTCGAATAGATGCCAACGCCGGAATAGCCTTTCTTCTCCGCGTAGTGGAAATGGCCATGGTAGCCGGCGGGTGCCTGGAATTCCGGCGTCATGTCTGCGGCCTGCGCCTTGAGTTCCTGCACGCATATGAAATGCGCGTCGTGTTTGGCCATCCATTCGAAGAAACCCTTCTTGGAGGCGGAGCGGATGCCGTTGAGGTTGGCGGAGACGATCTTGAGCATGGTATCGGCGGGAAAAAACGAGCGGCTAGCATACCTGATCCGGTGGAATTTTGTGCCCGCCGAATCGGCTTCAGGCGGCTTCGAGCCATTACAATGCGTGCTTGTCCGGTATTGCCCGGAATTGTCAATCTATTCACATCGAGGTCATCTTGAGCAAGCTGAGCCAGGAATTCATCGAGTTCTCCGTCAACGCAGGCGTGCTGCGTTTCGGCGAGTTCATCACCAAGGCGGGCCGCACGTCGCCGTACTTCTTCAACGCAGGCCTGTTCAACGACGGCGCCACGCTCGGCAAGCTGGCGGACTTCTATGCCCAAGCGCTGATCGATTCCGGCGTCGAGTTCGACATGCTGTTCGGCCCGGCCTACAAGGGCATCACGCTCGCCGCCGCGACGTCGATCGCATTGGCGCAAAAGGGCCGGAACGTGCCCTTCGCCTACAACCGCAAGGAAGCCAAGGACCACGGCGAGGGCGGCACCATCGTCGGCGCCAAGCTGGAGGGCCGTGTGGTCATCATCGACGACGTCATCTCGGCCGGCACCTCGGTGCGCGAGTCGGTCGAAATGATCCGTGCTGCCGGTGCAACCCCGAGCGCGGTGCTGATTGCCCTCGACCGCATGGAAAAATCGGGCAAGGACGGTGCGCTGTCCGAGCACTCCGCCGTGCAGGAAGTGACAAAAGCCTATGGCATGCCGGTAGTGCCTATTGGCAACTTGGCCGATTTGTTGGAATATATTTCGAAGGCTGGCGCCAATCCCGACCTTGCCAAGTACAAGGACGCGGTGGCTGCCTACCGGAGCCGTTACGGCGTGATGTAACTCACCGACGCACCTAGGGAGGGGGCCATGAGTTCACTGAAAACTGCATTGTTCCTTTCCCTTGCGTTGCCCATGGCCGGCGTCCACGCGCAGATCTACATGTGCAAGGACGCTGACGGCCGCACCATTACCTCCGATCGCCCGATCCCCGAATGCGCCGACCGCGCCATGCGCGAGCTGGACAAAGGCGGACGAACGCGGCGCGACATCCCTGCGCCGATGACGGCGGAAGAAAAGCGCCGTGCCCAGCAGGAACAAGAAAAACGCAAGGCGGAAGAGGCCGCGCTCGAAGAGCAGCGCAAGAGCGACCGCCTGCTGCGTGCGCGTTACAGGAACGAGGCCGATATCGAGGAAGCGCGCAAGCGTGCGCTCGAGCAGGTGGACGACAGGATCAAACGGGACAAGGCGGCGCTGGCGGCGGCGGAGAAGCAGCAGCAACAGGCCCAGGCTGAGGCCGATGCCCTGAAAAAGAAAAATGCCAAAGTGCCGACAGTCCTGCAACACCGCATCGATGACGCGGCACAGACCGAAGCGGCGACACGAAAGGCTATCCAGGGACACGAGGCCGATGTCGCCGAGGTCAATGCAAAACACGATGCATTGCTGAAGCGCTTCCGCGAACTGAACGTTGCAGCGAAGTGAGCGCGCGGCAAAGCGCGCTCACCATCTTGATCAGCCTGCCAGTTTCTTCTTCAGCAGTTCCGTCAATTGCGCCGGGTTGGCCTTGCCCTTGGTGGCCTTCATCGCCTGGCCAATAATGGCGTTGAACGCCTTCTCCTTGCCGGAGCGGAATTCCTCGACCGACTTGGCGTTTGCCGCCAGCACTTCGTCGACGATCTTCTCCAGCGCGCCGCTGTCCGAAATCTGCTTCAGGCCCTTGGCTTCGATGATGTCGTCGGCGAGCGTCTCCTTGTCCGACGGCGCTCCCCACATGCCGGCAAACACTTCCTTGGCGATCTTGTTCGAGATGGTGCCATCGACGATGCGCTGCAGCAGCACGGCGAGTTGCACGGCCTTCACAGGCGCGTCGGCGATGTCGACGCCTTCGCGGTTCAGCGTGGACGACACGTCGCCCATCAGCCAGTTGGCCGCGGGCTTGGCCTGTTCCTTGCCGGCTTTGGCCACGACGGCTTCAAAGTAGGACGCCATCGCCTTCGATTGCGTCAGCACGGACGCGTCATATTCCGGCAGGCCGTAATCCTTCACGAAGCGCTCACGCATGGCGCCGGGCAGTTCCGGCATGGACGCCTTCACACGCTCGATCCAGTCCTGGGCGATCACGAGCGGCGGCAGGTCGGGGTCGGGGAAATAGCGATAATCCTGCGCGTCTTCCTTGCTGCGCATGGAACGGGTTTCCTTGCGGTCCGGATCGTACAGACGGGTTTCCTGCACCACCTTGCCACCGTCCTCGATCAGCTCGATCTGGCGGCGCACTTCGTAGTTGATCGCTTCTTCCAGGAAGCGGAAGGAGTTCAGGTTCTTGATCTCGCAACGCGTGCCGTATTCCTTCTGGCCGACGGGGCGAACGGACACGTTCGCGTCGCAGCGGAAGGAGCCTTCCTGCATGTTGCCGTCGCAGATGCCGAGCCAGACCACGAGCGAATGCAACGCCTTCGCATAGGCGACCGCCTCTCCTGCGCTGCGCATGTCGGGCTCGGTCACGATTTCCAGCAGGGGTGTGCCGGCGCGGTTGAGATCGATGCCGCTCATGCCGTGGTAGTCCTCGTGCAGCGACTTGCCGGCGTCTTCTTCCAAGTGCGCGCGCGTCAGCTGGACCGTCTTCATCTCGGCCTTGCCATCCTTTTCGAGCACGAAGGAAATCGTGCCGCCTTGCACCACCGGGATTTCATACTGGCTGATCTGGTAGCCCTTCGGCAGGTCGGGATAGAAGTAGTTCTTGCGCGCGAAAATCGATTGCGGCGCGACCTTTGCGCCGATGGCGAGGCCGAACTGGATCGCGCGTTCGACTGCGCCCTTGTTCATCACGGGCAGGACGCCGGGCAGCGCGAGGTCCACAGGGCAGGCCTGGGTGTTCGGTTCCGCGCCGAACTGCGTCGAGGCGCCGCTGAAAATTTTCGATTGGGTCGAGAGCTGTGCGTGCGTCTCAAGTCCGATGACGACTTCCCATTGCATAGTGTTTTCCTCAGAAATTATTCTTCGTAGCGGCACTGGCCGGTCTTCAGGTTGACCGACAGTTCCGAAAAGTTGGGGCGCGATCCGCAGAGCGCCGGGCAGCTCGGCTTCACGTTCAGCATGTCGCCTTCGCGTTCGAGCCGGATGGTGCAGCTGGGCCGGCGGTCGAAGTCGTAGCCGCGCCGATTGCGCGCGTCCTGGGCGTCCTCCAGCGCGATGCGCCATTGCACCATAGGAGGAATATCGCGCACTTCAGCCAGCAATCCATCGCCTTCGTCGATGCTGCAGTCGAAGCCATGGGTGCTGCGAAACAGCGAGGACTCCCAGCGGAAGGCATCGATATGGCTGCCCGAAAGGCGAATTTCGCCCGTGTCCGCAAAGGTCACGCGTTCGCCATCCACTGTCCGCGCAACGCTGCACGAGAAGCGGGTCTCGAGCTGCTGTTCGACAGCCGACGCGCCGCCTGCATAGAGCAGGAGGGCGGCAAGCATCGCGCGGGTGAAGTGGTTCATACGCCTTCCGGAGTGCGGCTGTGCCAGTCGGTGACGCGCTGGTACTGGTGCGCGACGTTGAGCAGCTTCGCCTCGTTGAAGTAGTTGCCGATGATCTGCAGGCCGACCGGGCGCTTCGCATTCTTCTCGCCCTTGCCGAAACCGCAAGGAATCGACATGCCGGGCAGGCCGGCGAGGCTGGTCGACAGCGTGAAAATGTCGGCCAGATAGTTCGCCACCGGGTCGTCGGCCTTGTCGCCGAGATCCCAGGCGACTGTCGGTGAAACCGGGCCCATGATCACGTCGCACTGCTTGAACGCTTCCTGGAAGTCCTGTGCGATCAGGCGACGGATCTTCTGCGCCTGCAGGTAGTAGGCGTCGTAGTAGCCGTGCGACAGCACATAGGCGCCGACCAGGATGCGGCGCTTCACTTCCTCGCCGAAGCCTTCCGCGCGCGACTTGCGATACATGTCAGCGAGGTCCTTGTAATCCTGCGCGCGATGGCCGTAACGCACGCCATCAAAGCGCGACAGGTTGGACGAGGCCTCTGCCGGGGCGATGACGTAATAGACAGGGATCGACAGCTCGGTCTTCGGCAATGAAATGTCGACAAGCGTCGCACCGAGCTTTTCGTATTCGCGCAAAGCGCCGCGTACGGCTTCCTCGACATCGCTCGCCAGGCCCTTGCCGAAGTATTCACGCGGCACGCCGATCTTCAAGCCTTGCAGCGGCTTGTCGAGATCGCGGGCGAAGTCCTCCGCCGGGCGGTCGAGACTGGTCGAATCCTGCGGATCGAAGCCGGCCATGGCGTTCAGCAGCAGCGCGCAGTCTTCCGCCGTCTGCGCCATCGGGCCGCCTTGGTCCAGCGACGATGCAAAAGCGATCATGCCGAAGCGCGACACGCGGCCGTAAGTTGGCTTGATGCCGGTGACGCCGCACAGCGATGCCGGCTGGCGAATGGAACCGCCGGTGTCGGTTGCAGTCACAGCCGGGGCCAAGCGTGCAGCGATGGCGGCAGCGGAGCCGCCGGACGATCCGCCGGGAATTGCGTTCTTGTCCCAAGGGTTCTTGACCGCGCCGAAGAAGGAATTCTCGTTCGACGAACCCATGGCAAATTCGTCACAGTTCAATTTTCCGAGGTGGACCATACCTGCCGTGCGGAACTGTTTCACCACGGTAGCATCGAAGGGGCTGATGTAGTTCGAGAGCATCTTCGAACCGGCGGTGGAGCGCCAGTCGCGTGTGACAAAAATGTCCTTGTGCGCGATGGGGATGCCGGTAAGGGCAGTCGTGTCGCCCTTGGCAATGCGGGCGTCCGCTTCGGCGGCCTGCGCCAGTGTCAGGGACTCGTCGACGTGGACGAATGCGTTCAGGTCGCTTTGCCCGATGCGCGCGAGGTACAGCTTGGCCAGTTCGGTGGCGGAAACCTGTTTTGCCTGCAGCAGCGCTGAGAGCTCTTTGAGTGTCTTGGTATGCATAAGGGGTAACGATGCGCTGTTCTTGTTATTCGATGACTTTCGGGACGAGGTACAGGCCGTCCTGGGTCGCCGGAGCGACCTGCTGGTAGTCCTCGCGACGGTTCGGTTCGGTGACCGCGTCGTCACGCAAACGCAGGGCGACATCGTTCTGGTGCGCGGCGATCGGATGGTTGAGCGGCTCGATGCCGGTAGTGTCGACAGCGCGCATCTGCTCCACGAGGGAGAAGATGCCGTTGAGCTTGTCCAGGGTTTTGGCGGCCTGGTCTTCGTTCAGGTCGAGCTGCGCCAGACGGGCAAGACGTTTAACGTCGGAGAGGTCGAGTGACATGATGGAAAGGGTTGGACGGCGCTCGAAAGGCCGTGATTTTCAAAGGGATAAAAATGTTTTCTAATTCTGGCAAAAACTTGTCAAAAGGCGCGAACTGGCACGTATCCGGCTCGCATTTTTGAGGTTTCCGTCGACTAACTTCGGCTAAATTATAAGGTAGAATGGCGGGTTAATACCTCGCAGGCGATAGAGCTTTGACACGTCGCCGGTGCCGAGGTTTTCACCACCAACGTTAAGCGCGCCATTGATGCGCATCGGGACCATACATGTTCGGATTTTTACGCAGTTATTTTTCTAACGACCTGGCAATCGACCTGGGCACGGCCAATACGCTGATCTATGTGCGTAACATGGGCATCGTGCTGGACGAACCGTCGGTGGTGGCGATTCGTCAGCAGGGCGGCCCGAACGGCAAGAAGACGATCCAGGCCGTCGGCAAGGAAGCCAAGCAGATGCTGGGCAAGGTGCCGGGCAATATCGAAGCCATTCGCCCGATGAAGGACGGCGTGATCGCCGACTTCACCGTCACCGAGCAGATGCTCAAGCAGTTTATCCGCATGGTGCACGACTCCAAGCTGTTCAAACCGTCCCCGCGCATCATCATCTGCGTTCCCTGTGGTTCCACCCAGGTTGAGCGCCGCGCGATCCGCGAATCCGCACTCGGCGCAGGCGCGTCGCAGGTCTACCTGATCGAAGAGCCGATGGCCGCCGCAATCGGCGCCGGCCTGCCGGTTTCCGACGCGACCGGTTCGATGGTCGTGGATATCGGCGGCGGCACGACCGAAGTCGGCATCATCTCGCTGGGCGGCATGGTGTACAAGGGCTCCGTCCGCGTGGGCGGCGACAAGTTCGACGAAGCGATCGTCAACTACATCCGCCGCAACTACGGCATGCTGATCGGCGAACAGACCGCCGAAGCGATCAAGAAGGAAATCGGTTCCGCCTTCCCGGGTTCCGAAGTCAAGGAAATGGAAGTCAAGGGCCGCAACCTGTCCGAAGGCATCCCGCGCTCGTTCACGATTTCGTCCAACGAAATCCTCGAAGCGCTGACCGACCCGCTCAACAACATCGTCTCCGCCGTGAAGAACGCGCTCGAGCAGACCCCGCCGGAACTCGGCGCGGACATCGCCGAGAAGGGCATGATGCTGACCGGTGGCGGCGCGCTGCTGCGCGACCTGGACCGCTTGCTGATGGAAGAAACCGGCCTGCCGGTGATCGTCGCCGAGGATCCGCTAACCTGCGTGGTGCGCGGCTCCGGCATGGCGCTCGAGCGCATGGACAAGCTCGGTTCCATCTTCTCCTACGAGTAATCGACACGATGTTTTGCCTGACGCGCCTTGCCGAAACCACGCAAGGCGCGCCGATGGACAGAAATTCCCGGTCACGTTCCGAGTCTAGACCCTGATGGATTACAGTCCACCGCCACTCTTCAAGCAAGGCGCCTCCGCGCGTGCGAAAGTGGTGTTCTTCTCCCTTATCGCCCTGATCCTGCTGGTGGCCGATTCGCGACTGCGTTCGCTCGGCGCCATTCGCCAGGTGGTCGGCACCGCGCTCTATCCGCTGCAGGTCGTTGCCTTGCTGCCCCGCGACGCCGCCTACATGGTGGGCGACTACTTCTCGTCGCTGTCGGCGATGCAGAAGGAAAACCACAAGCTCAAGGAACAGCAGATCGCCAATGGCCATACGCTGCAGCAGGTGCAGCAGCTGTCGGCGGAAAACGTCCACCTGCGCAAGCTGTTGTCGGCCAACGAGCGACTGGCGGTGAAATCGGTGATGACCGAGATCCTCTACGACGCACGCGATGCGTTCACCCGAAAGATCATTGTCGACCGGGGCACGAGCCATGGCGTAATGCCGGGGCAGCCGGTGATCGACGACGTCGGCGTCGTTGGTCAGGTCACCCGGGTATTTCCGTTCACCTCCGAGATCACCCTGCTGACTGACAAGGACCAGGCAATTCCTGTCCAGGTGGTGCGCAGCGGGCTGCGCAGCATTGCGTACGGTCAGGGGCATTCCGGTTCACTTGACCTGCGCTTCATGCCGGCGAATGCCGACATCCAGAATGGCGACATGCTCGTCACTTCGGGTATTGACGGCGTGTATCCGGCCGGCCTGTCGGTCGCCAAGGTGACGCAGGTCGACCGCAAGTCCTCTGACGCGTTTGCGCGCATTGTCTGCCAGCCGCTGGCCGGCATCGACCGCAACCGCCAGCTGTTGATCCTGTTGACCGAAATGAATTTCCCGCCGCGCCCTGAACCGGAAGATCCCAAGAGGGAGCGGGCTGCGAAGCGTGAAGCGGCCAAGGAAGCCGCCAAGGAAGCCGCCAAGCAGCAGGCCGCTGCGACGCCCGCGCAGCAAGCGCCGGCGGCAGCCACTGCCAATGCGCCGGGCACGGCAGCTCCGGCCGCCGCGACGGGTGTGGCTCAGGACAAGCCGGCCGCCCCCGCAACCCCGCCGGCTCCGGCAAAGCCTGCCCAGCCTGCTGCGGCAGCCCCCGCCACAGGCGCGCAAAAGCCAGCGAGCGACAAACCCGCCGCACCGCAAGCGGCTGTGCCGGCCAAGGCGCCGGTGGCGCCTGCAAAACCGCAGTCGGCCGCACAGCCCAAGTCCGCACCGGCAGCCCCGGCCGCGGCCCAGCAGGGAGCCACGCAATGAATCGTCCGCAATACATCCTGTTACCGGCGAATCCGCTGTTCATCATTGCCAGCCTGACCATCGCGTTCCTGCTCAACCTGCTGCCATGGGGGCAGTGGGTCGGCATCCCGGATTTCGTCGCGCTGGTGCTTGTTTTCTGGAGCATCCACCAGCCGCGCAAGGTCGGCATCGGCGTCGCCTTCTTCATGGGCCTGCTGATGGACGTGCACGATGCGACGCTGCTGGGCGAGAACGCCCTCTCATACACGCTGCTGTCGTACTTCGCGATCATGATCCACCGCCGCGTTCTCTGGTTCAAGGTGCCGACGCAGACGCTGCACGTGCTGCCGCTGCTCTTCATGATGCAGTTCGTCCAGTTGCTGATCCGCCTGATGGTGAGCGGCGATTTCCCTGGCTGGTTCTATTTCCTGGAAAGCATCATCACCGCCGCGCTCTGGCCGGTCGTGACCTGGATCCTGCTCGCACCGCAGCGCCGCGCGGTCGACCGTGACGAGACCCGCCCGATCTGATCGCGGCATCATTGCATTCGACGATTCCCTGCATGGCAGGATTGAACACGACTTGGACCGACCTGAATCCGCATGACCGAGTTTAAGAACACTGAACAGGAACTGCATTTCTTCCGTCTCCGCCTTTCGGTGGTGGCGGTGTTCGTGTTCATCTGTTTCGGCCTGCTGTTTGCGCGCTTCGTGTGGTTGCAGGTGTTCAAGCACAGCGACTACATGAGCCAGGCCGAGGACAACCGCATCTCGGTGGTGCCGGTCGTGCCCAATCGCGGGCTGATCCTTGACCGCAATGGCGTTGTCCTGGCGCGCAACTTCTCCGCCTACACGCTGGAAATCACGCCGTCCAAAATTGCCGACACACTTGACGGGGTGATCGAGGAATTGTCGACGGTGGTCGACATCCAGCCGCGCGATCGCCGCCGCTTCCGCCGCCTGCTCGAAGAGGCCAAGAACTTCGAAAGCGTGCCCATCCGCACCCGCCTTTCGGACGACGAGGTCGCACGGTTTACCGCACAGCGCTACCGTTTCCCCGGCGTCGAAATCCAGGCGCGCCTGTTCCGCCAGTATCCGCATGGTGAGCTCGCCTCGCATGTGATCGGTTATATCGGCCGCATCAGCCAGCGCGATGCCAAGCGCATCGAGGACATGGAAGACGCTGCGAATTACGCCGGGACGGATTACATCGGCAAGGAAGGCCTGGAGAAAAAGTACGAAAACATCCTGCATGGCCGCACCGGCTATGAAGAAGTGGAAGTGACCGCCGGCGGCCGGGCAGTGCGTACCTTGTCGCGGACGGCAGCGACGCCAGGCCAGAATCTGATCCTGTCGATCGACATCGAAATGCAGAAGATCATCGAGGAAGCCTTCGGCGACCGCCGCGGAGCGCTGGTCGCAATCGAACCTTCCACCGGCGACATCCTGGCCTATGTGTCGAAGCCGACCTTCGACCCCAACCTGTTCGTCGAAGGCATCGATGCGCAGAGCTGGGACGAGCTGAATACCTCCATCGACCGGCCCCTGCTCAATCGCCCCCTGATCGGCACCTATCCGCCCGGCTCGACGTTCAAGCCTTACATGGCGCTGGCAGCGCTGGAAAACGGCAAGCGTACGCCCAACCAGGCGATCGCCGATCCCGGCTTCTTCTGGTTCGGCAACCATCGCTTCCGCGACGACAAGGTGGGCGGGCACGGCATGGTCGACATGTACAAGTCCATCGTGCTGTCCTGCAATACCTACTACTACATGCTGGCCAACGACCTTGGCATCGATACTATCCACGACTTCATGAAGCCCTTCGGTTTCGGCCAGTTGACCGGCATCGACCTGGAGAACGAGCGCACCGGCGTGCTGCCTTCAACCACGTGGAAGCGCAATGCCTACAAGAAGCCGGAGCACAAGAAATGGTATGCCGGCGAAACCGTGTCCGTCGGCATCGGGCAGGGTTATAACGCCTACACGCCGCTGCAGCTGGCGCATGCGATGGCAAATCTCGCCAACGACGGCGTTGTGATGCGCCCGCACCTGGTAAAGACGATTGAGGATGGCGTCACCAAAGAGCAGACCGCGACTGTGGCGAAGGAAAGCTATCGCATCCCGCTGAAGCAGGAGAACCTCAACTTCGTGAAGAACGCGATGGCGGGTGTGGTGAAGGAAGGTACGTCTTCCCGCGCATTTGCCCGCGCGGAGTATGTATCCGCCGGCAAGACCGGTACCGCGCAGGCCATCGGCCTCGGCCGCAACGAGAAGTACGATGCGAAGAAAATGCCTGAACGTCATCGCGACCACTCGCTCTACATTGCCTTTGCGCCGGTCGACAAACCGCGCATCGCGCTGGCCGTGATCGTCGAGAACGGCGGTTTCGGCGCCGCCGCCGCAGCGCCGATCGCGCGCCTCGCGCTGGACTATTACCTGCTGGGCAAGCGGCCGGAATCCAAGGAAAAGGCAGCGCAACCGATTGAAGTGGAGGGGGACTGATGGCAACCGTCGGCCTGGGTGAAAAGCGGGCGATCTGGCCCACCCTCAAACCGTATTTCACGGTCTTCGACTGGCCGCTGACCATGATCGTCGGATTGATCTTCACCGCCAGCACCATCACCATGGTCTCTGCCGGCATCGACTTTCCGGGGCGCTTCGAGGGGCACATGCGCAACATCCTCCTGTCTGTGCTCATCATGTGGATTGCGGCAAACGTGTCGCCGCAGATGTTGATGCGCCTGGCGGTCCCCTTGTATCTCGTCGGCGTGGCGCTGCTGGTTGGCGTCGAGCTGTTCGGCATCATCAAGAAGGGCGCGCAGCGCTGGATCAACATCGGCGTCGTCATCCAGCCGTCCGAAATCATGAAGATCGCGACGCCACTGATGCTCGCGTGGTGGTTCCAGAAGCGCGAGAGCGTCATCCGCCTGCCCGAGTTCATCATTGCCGCCATGCTGCTGATGGTGCCGGTGGCCCTCATCATGAAGCAGCCCGACCTTGGCACGGCGCTGCTGGTCATGGCGTCCGGCTTCTATGTGATTTTCCTGGCGGGCCTTCCTTGGAAAATCATTATCGGCCTCGTGCTTGCTGGTGCCGCCTTTCTGCCGATCGGATGGTCCATGATGCATGACTACCAGCGGCAGCGCGTGATGACGCTGATCGATCCGACCTCCGATCCGCTCGGCAAGGGATTCCACATCATCCAGTCGATGATCGCCATCGGGTCAGGCGGGCCAATGGGCAAGGGCTGGATGAACGGCACCCAAGGCCACTTGCAGTTCATCCCCGAACGAACGACCGACTTCATTTTTGCGGTTTACTCGGAAGAGTTCGGACTGATCGGCAATACCACGCTGGTCATCCTGTACCTCATGCTGATCGGCCGTGGTTTGTTTATTGCCGCCAATGCGCCGACCTTGTTCAGCCGGCTGCTTGCCGGCGCAGTGACGCTGATGTTCTTTACCTACGCCTTTGTAAACATGGGCATGGTCAGCGGCATCCTCCCGGTGGTCGGGGTGCCCCTTCCGTTCATGAGTTACGGCGGCACCGCATTCGTCACGCTCGGCCTCGGCATCGGCATGCTGACGAGTATTCAGCGCCACCGAAAACTCGTGCAGACCTGACATCAATTGTGAGGCTGGGAAACTTTTTCCTGGCCTCACTGTCAATCCGGCAATAGAAAAGCACAATAAATCTATCCTTGCGGCAAGCTGCACGCCGGTGCACACTGTTCACCGAACGCGCCGGGCGCATGATCGCCCTGTCTCGACAAGAATCAAGAAGGACTACGAGATGTCACTGCAAGTTATTCGCGGCCGCCGCCGCTATGCCTGTCAATTCATCGCACTCGCGTCGCTGGCGCTCGCCGGTTGCAGCAGCGTGCCGCTCGGTGAACCCGCTGCCGACGCTGCCGCCACGCGTCCTGCACAGGCCAAGACGGCGTCAAAGCTTCCGACCTTGCCGCCGGCCGGTTCGGGGCGCGGCGGCTACTACCAGGATGACGGCCCTGGGGACGCACCGCCTGAAGGCCTGATGGATGTGCCGGATGCCGAGCCCCGGATCGAGCCCTATGCCAACCGTGGCAACAAGCCTTACACCGTGTTCGGGACGACCTACACCCCGACGCTCGATGAACGGCCGTTCAAGCAGCGCGGCGTCGGCAGCTGGTATGGCAGGAAATTCCACGGGCAGAAGACATCTTCCGGCGAGCCCTACGACATGTACAAGATGACGGCGGCGCATCCGACCCTGCCGATTCCCTCGTACGCGCGCGTGACGAACCTGGCGAACGGCAAGCAGGTGGTTGTGCGGGTGAACGACCGCGGCCCGTTCCATTCCGGACGCATCATCGACCTCTCGTACACCGCCGCCCTCAAGCTCGGCTATCTCGGCAAGGGCAGCAGCGAGCTGGAAGTCGAAAGGATCCTGCCCGAAGAAATTGCGCGCATGGGCAAGGGGGAGAAACAGGTGCGCGTCGCCAGTGCCGCCCCGGTGCAGGAGACCGGGGCAGTCGTCGCGATGCCCGTCAATCTTGGCGGGCCGGAGGCGCCGCGCATGCTGGAACCGACGATCGCCGCCGCACCCGTTGTTGTCGCCGCTCCGCAGGCAGCGTCCGCGCAGGGCTTTTATTTGCAACTCGGCGCCTATTCCCAGGCTGCGAATGCCGAGGCAGCGCGTACCCGCATGTTGAGCGGACAGGCGCTCACGTTGCCGCCGCTGGAAGTGGTGGAGTACAACAAGTTTTTCCGTGTCTACAGCGGGCCATTTGCCACCAGGGCGGAAGCCGATGCCGCCGCCAGACAGTTGCAGGAAGGCGGGATGACCAAGCCAATGATCGTGCAGCGCTAACGCTCGCCTTTCATTTGCAACGCGCGTTCGTACAGCGCGTTCTTCTTCTTGCCGGTGATCTGCGCAGCGAGCGAAGCGGCCTGCTTCACCGGGCATTCTTCGAGCAGGATCGCCAGGATGCGCTCCGCTTCGGCATCGTTCTCATCTGAAGCGGAAGGCGCGCCTTCGACCAGGATGACGAACTCGCCCTTTTGCCGGTTCGCCTCTGCATCCAGCCAGGCACGCGCGTCCCCCAGCCGGCAGCGATGGACTTCTTCAAACAGCTTGGTCAGCTCGCGGGCGAATACCACCTGCCGATCCGCCTCCAGCGTCGCGCAAAGTGCCTCCACCATATCGACGATGCGATGCGGCGCCTCGTAGAACACCAGGGTCGCAGCAACGTTCTTCAGCTCCTGCAGGGCGGATTCGCGCTGCTTTGATTTCGCCGGCAGGAACCCCGCGAACAGGAAACGATCGCTCAGCAGGCCGCTGGCCGAGAGGGCGCTCACCGCAGCGGACGCACCCGGCAGGGGCATGACCCGCAAGCCGGCAGAGCGGACTGCATCGACGATGCGCGCTCCCGGATCGGACACGGCAGGCGTCCCGGCATCGGACACCAATGCGATGCGCTGTCCCGACTGCAGGCGCGCGATCAGTTTGTCCGCTGCTTCGCGCTCGTTGTGTTCATGCGCGGCAATCAATTCCTTGTGCAATCCGTAGCGGTGGAGGAGCTGTGCCGTGTTTCGCGTGTCCTCGCAGGCGACCGCATCGGCCATGGCGAGCACATTGACTGCCCGCAACGTAATATCCCCCGCGTTTCCGATGGGAGTGGCCACCACATATAATGTCGACGGCGGATAGACCTGTTGCGCCACGTCCTGCATGATGAGATCGAGGGACGGCGCGCTGGACGTTAAGTGTGGCATGAGGAGATGTGATGTCGGGCCAATGGGCAAAACTGATGGTACTGGGTGTGGTGCTGAGCGGATTGTGCCTGCCCGCGCGGGCAAATACAACCGGCGCGGAAAGCGGCGTCGTCACCTCCCCGGTTGACCTGTCGACCACCGAAAAGACGGTGAGCATCGCACTGCTGCTCCCTATACGCTCGGAAATCCTGCGTGTTCCTTCCGAGGTATTGCGCGCCGGCTTCCAGGCCGCGTATGAACGCGAGCGTGGCGGCATCACGATCAATATCGTCGAGACAGGCGACTCCGCCCAAGACATCGTCTCCGGTTACAAGGCCGCCAGCGCGCTGAATGACGTGGTCGTGGGGCCGCTTTCGCGTACCGGCGTCACCGCCGTTGTCCAAAGCGACGCCGTGGCCAAGCCCACCATTGCATTGACGCCCCCCGATCCTGCGGAGAACGGCGAGATCAAGTTGCCGCCGCAGATGCTGGTCATCGGCCTGTCCATCGAGGAAGAGGCGCGACAGGTGGCCGAGTGGGCGCTGCATGACGTGAAGAAGGGCAAGGCGCTGGTGCTGTTCACGCAAGCCGCTTGGCAACGCCGCGCGGCCAAGGCCTTCGAGACGCAATGGCAGCAGCGCGGCCGGGAAATGGAGGCGATCGAGGTGCCGGCCAACGACGGCTTCCTCAACGGGCGCAGCCTCCTGCAGCTGAAGAAGCAGGTGGAAGCCGACAAGCCGGCAATCCTTTTCCTCGCGCTGGATGCACGGCAGGCGCGGCAGGTGCGCGCGGTCATGGGCAAGGACATCGCCTTGTACGGCACTTCGCAACTCAATCCCACCGCCCTCACGGACCGCGTCACGGCGGAACCGCTCGCCGAAATGGACGGCACCCGCCTGCTCGACATTCCCTGGCAGCTCCAGCCCGACCATCCGGCCGTCATGACCTATCCGCGCCTTGTCGTGGAGGCGGACCAGAAGCGCAATGCCGACCATGAGCGCCTGTATGCGCTGGGCATCGATGCCTACCGTATCGCCCGTGAGATCGCTGACCGGCATACCAATTTCGAACTGGATGGCGTGACCGGCAAGCTCAAGGTGCGTATCGACCAGGGCCAGGCGCGCTTCGAGCGCGTGACCCAGCAGGCCGTCTATCGCGAAGGCAGCGTGGTCGGCGTTGGCGAAGCGCGCTGATGGGCGTCTTCGACGCCATTGCCGGCAGGCGCACGGCCAAGCAGGTGGAAGGCGACGCCGGCGAGGAGCAGGCGCTGCGCTTCCTGCAGGAACATGGACTGAAACTGGTCGAGCGCAACTTCCGCTGCAAGGGCGGCGAAATCGATCTCGTGATGCAGGACGGGCGCGGCCTTGTGTTCGTTGAAGTGCGCAAACGTGCCGGCAGTGGCTACGGTGGGGCCGCTGCAAGCGTCACGGCACGCAAGCAGGCCCGGCTGGTCATTGCGGCCCAGACTTTTCTCCAGCGCTACACAATGCCACCGCCGTGCCGCTTTGATGTCATAGCCATCGACGGTCCCGCATTGGAATGGCTGAAAAACGCCATTGAAGCCTGCTAGCTTTCAAGCAATATTCCCCTGCGGCTTTTTATTTCCCTGCGGCGTGGCTGTGGCCCGCCTGCACTATAATCCCCACACTATGACAAACCACCGCATCCAGGCGCACTTCCAGGAAAGTGCCGAACTGAAAACCAAGGCTGCCGCGCTGCTTGCCGATCCGATTGCACAAGCCGTGGAACTTATGTTTACCGCATTGTCTAATGGCAACAAGATCCTTGCCTGCGGGAACGGGGGATCGGCTGCCGACTGTCAGCATTTCGCCGCGGAACTGGTCGGGCGGTTCGAACGCGAACGCCTGCCGCTTCCGGCGCTGGCGCTGACGACCGACACCTCGATCCTCACCGCGGTCGGCAACGACTACAGCTTCCAGGAAGTGTTTTCGAAGCAGGTGCAGGCATTCGGGCAGGCAGGCGACATCCTGCTGGCGCTGTCGACATCGGGCAACTCGTCCAATGTCCTGGCGGCGGTCGATGCCGCGCTCGAACGCGACATGCGCATCGTCGCACTGACCGGCAAGGGTGGTGGTGCAATGGGCAAGCGGCTGACCGATGCCGATGTGCACATCTGCGTTCCGCACGACCGTACAGCGAGGATCCAGGAAGTGCATTTGTTGACCATACATTGTTTGTGCGACGGTATCGACGTCGCGTTATTTGGGGAGGAAGCTGAATGAATAAATGGACGCGCTTGAAACGTCCTCTGATGATCGCGGTCCTGTGCGGGACTGCCATCACGTCACTGCAGGGCTGCGTCGAAATGGCGGTCGGTTCCGCCGTCGTCGGCACGCTGGCTGCGACGGATCGCCGTACCTTCGGTGCACAGACCGAGGACAAGGCCATCCTGTTCAAGGGCGAAACACGCGTACCCAGTGTCGTCGGCAATGCTGGCCATGTGAATGTCACCAGTTTCAATCGCAAGGTGCTGCTCACCGGCGAGGTACGCGACGAAGCCATGAAGGCCGCGGTCGAACGTGAAGTGGCCAACATCGAAGGCGTGCAATCCATCGTCAACGACATCGAAATCGGTCCGATCTCGAGCTTCAGCTCGCGTTCAAATGATTCGCTGATCACGGGCAAGGTCAAGGCGGCATTCGTCGATGCCAAGGACCTGTATGCCAACTCGATCAAGGTCGTTACCGAGAATGGCTCGGTCTATCTGATGGGCCGCGTCACGCAGCGCGAAGGACAACTCGCATCGGACGTCGCACGCGGCGTCAACGGCGTGAAGCGGGTCGTGAAGGTCTTTGAATACATTTCCGAGGAAGACCTGCGGCAGCTGACCCGCACGTCCGACGATCCGAACAGGAAGTGATCTCCGGCTAATACCGGATGCTATAGTAGGCCGCGAATCGATTGAATTTGCGGCCTTTTTTCTTTTCAGGGGAAAGCATGACCGGCTTGATCGTGTTGACCGTTGTTGCCCTCCTGATCCTGTCCTGGGGTGTCGGCGCGTACAAGCGGCTGGTCGGCCTGCAAAACCAGGTCAAGAACACGTTCTCGCAGGTCAACGGTCAGTTGAAACGCCGCTATGACCTGATTCCCGATCTCGCGGAAATCGCCAAGGGTTACCTGAAGCACGAGCGCGAAACCCTTGAAGCCGTCATCGCTGCATGCAACCACGCACGCAGCGCCAATGCAAAGGCAGCGGCCGACCCTTATGATACCGTTGCCATGCGCGGGATGGCCGCTGCCGAAGAGATGCTGTCTGCGACGCTCGACAGGATGTTTGCACTTGCCGAAGCGTGTTCCGAGCTCAAGGCGGACAAAAACATGATGCAGCTCAGTGAAGAGCTTGCCAGCACCGAGAGCCGCATCGCATTCACCCGACAGGCCTACAATGACGGTGCCATGCAGTACAACGCATCGCGCGCGCAGTTCCCCAGCTCCATCATCGCCGTCGTGTTCGCCTTCAAACGGGCGGGGTTGCTGCAATCGATGGCAGCGCAGGAAGAACGCAAGCGGGCGAAGAGGACCATCTGATCGATACGACCGAACACAATCATGCGTAGAACCCTTCTCAAATTTTTTGCCGCAGCCATGCTTGCCGGTCCCGCCATGGCCGCTGATCCGGTCAAGGTCGTTTACCACCTTACCGAAGGCATCGACCAGGCGTCACGCGCGATGGGCAACATCCGCAATCATTTGCGCGCGGAGCCGGACACGAAGATCGTGGTCGTGGCCAACGGCGACGGCATCAAGTTTTTGCTCACCGGTGCGCGCGAGCGTAACGGCAGGCCGTTTGATGCGGCAGTCGGCGCGCTCGCGTCCCAGGGCGTGGAATTCCGGGTTTGCACCAATACACTCACCGCGCACGACGTTCCCGTCTCACAGGTGTTGCCGGAGGCAAAGCTCGTGCAATCCGGGGTGGCGGAAGTTGCGCGGCTGCAAGCGCGCGAAGGCTTTGCTTACCTGCGGCCCTGACCTGCGTTCGCTTCGTCCCGCGCATATAATGGCGGGAGAAAACGGCATCGCAAGCAGTCCAAATACCATGCAACCAGAAACTCTCTCCTCCTCCGGAAAACGTACCCTGCTCAAGATCATCGGTGCCGCCGCGGTCGTCGCCGCCGGCGTATTCGGTTACACGACGTTGACGGCGACCAAGCCGGCTCCGGACGTGACGTTCAAGAGCATCACGGGTGAAGAAGTGCGCATGGAGAGCTTGCGCGGCAAGGTCGTCATGGTCAATTTCTGGGCGACGAGCTGCACCACATGCGTCAAGGAAATGCCGGCCATGGTGCAAACCTACAACAAGTACAAGGACAAGGGACTGGACTTCGTAGCGGTGGCGATGAGCTACGATCCGCCAAACTACGTGCTCAATTACGCGCAGACGCGCAACCTGCCTTTCAAGGTCGCGCTCGACGTGCAGGGCGAGGTCGCGAAGTCCTTCGATGACGTGAAGCTCACGCCGACGACCTACGTGATCGACAAGGAGGGAAAGATCATCAAACGCTATGTCGGCGAACCGGACTTTGCCGCGCTACATCAATTGATTGAAAAGGCATTGTCCGCGTGAGAATGACCGGCCATGAAAAAGCGCCCCGCGGGGCGCTTTTTTTATTCAGTAGGCTTCCGGCGGCCGGCGCTTTTCCAGCTTCCAGTCCGCTCTCGGATACGGTTGTTCATGGCCGGAGAAATACAGGGTCAGTTCGGTCAGCCATTGCTGCGTCGGCGCCGGATGCACATAGGGCGCGGGAAGAAGGGCCAACACGCTCAGTGCAATGCGCAGCGGCTTGAAGACATGCTTGCTGAGCGAGGTGTGCGCGATACGAATGAAGGGCAGGCTGACCGCCGCGCCGAGCAGGAGGCCGGCGATGACTTCCGATACGGAATGCGTATGCAGCACGACACGCGACACGCCGATCATCGCGGCAAATGCGAATCCCAGCACGACGCCTCCCGCACGCACGATGAAGCGCGTGCGCTGCAGTATCAGGTACAGCAGCACAGGCAGCACGGCGGCGGCGCGCATGGCGTGTCCGCTGAAGCCCGTGAAATCGATGGCGCGAATGCCGATGCCCCAGCCGATGAACGCCATCTTGGTCGCAACGACAATGCCCATCCCGGCGGCAAACAGGAGGCTCCACCAGAAGGCAAGGCGCTTTTCGTCTTCGATAAAAAGCCAGGCCGCAATCGCTGCCGCGGCAAGCGACGTCGTAGTGACGTCGCCGTAAGTCGTGATATCCGTCCAGTCGATCATAGCTGTTGATATGGCACGATGCCCGGGAATAAGTTCATGCAGATTTGTAACCGGGATTGTCGGCCGATGGCGACTTGCGGGTTCGGAATGCAGTGTTCGGGTTCAAGCGACGCTCGCGTCAAGGAGACAGGAAGCCCGCGAGGGAAACGGGCAGTCCTATTGTCGGCGAACGCGGCAGCCGCTCCTTTACTTTTCTCAAAGTGGCGGAGCAGCTGTGGCGGGGATGTGACGGAGAGGGGAAAGTCCGGTGCCGGATCAAGCCACGCCGGCGCCGTGCGCCTGCTGGTCGGCATGGTAGGAGCTGCGCACCATCGCGCCGACGGCGGCATGGGCGAAGCCCATCTTGTACGCTTCATCCTCGAACATCTTGAAGGTGTCCGGATGCACATAGCGGCGCACCGGCAGGTGGTCGCCGGACGGCATCAGGTACTGGCCGATGGTCAGCATCGTCACGCCGTGTTCGCGCAGGTCGCGCATGACCTGCAGGATCTCTTCGTCGGTCTCGCCCAGGCCCACCATCAGGCCGGACTTGGTGGGGACGTCCGGTTGCAGTTCCTTGAAGCGTTTGAGCAGGCTCAAGGAGTAAGCATAGTCGGCACCGGGGCGTGCTTCCTTGTAGAGGCGCGGCACCGTTTCGAGATTGTGGTTCATCACGTCGGGCGGCGCTTCTTTCAGGATTTCCAGCGCGCGGTCCATGCGGCCGCGGAAGTCCGGCGTGAGGATTTCAATGCGGGTATTCGGCGATTGCTCGCGTACCTTGCGGATGCACTCGGCAAAGTGGCCGGCGCCGCCATCGCGCAGGTCGTCGCGGTCGACCGAGGTGATCACGACGTAGGAGAGACGCATGGCGCCGATGGTTTTCGCCAGTGTTTCAGGCTCGTTCACGTCCAGCGGGTCCGGGCGGCCGTGGCCGACGTCGCAGAACGGGCAGCGGCGAGTGCATTTGTCGCCCATGATCATGAAGGTCGCCGTGCCCTTGCCGAAGCATTCGCCGATGTTGGGGCAGCTTGCTTCCTCGCATACCGTCACCAGCTTGTTGGAGCGCAGGATGTCCTTGATCTCGTAGAAGCGCGTCGAGGGCGAACCGGCCTTCACGCGGATCCAGTCCGGCTTGGCCAGCTTTTCAGCCGGCACGATCTTGATCGGGATGCGGGCCGTCTTGCCGGCGCCTTTCTGCTTCTCGGTGGGATTGTAGGCGGGGGTGGCGGCAGTGTCTTTTTCAGTGGTCATGGTGCAGGTCGTTAGCTCGCTGACCGCTTCGGCCAGGCGAAAGGCGCAATCACGCCGTTAGTAATTCGATCAGGTTGTTGGCCAGGGCCAGTTGCACGTCGCGCAGTGGCGCTTCCACGCCGACGGTTTTCATGTCCACCGTCGCCATGCCCGCATAGCCGCAGGGATTGATCCAGGAGAACGGAGCGAGGTCCATTGCGACATTCAGGGATACGCCGTGGTAGGTGCAGCCGCTGCCGCGAATCTTGAGGCCGAGGGCGGCGATTTTCGCGCCTTTCCAGGCGCCGCCGCTCATGTAAATCCCCGGCGCGCCGGGCTTTCGCTCGCCGTCAAGATTATAAGCCTGCAAGGTGTTTATGACCGACTGTTCGATTTTATTCACGAATTCGCGCGCGTACAGGCGCGCGCCGGGCTTGCGCCGCAGGTCCATGAGCAAATAGATAACGACCTGGCCGGGACCGTGGTAGGTCACTTCGCCACCGCGGTCGGTCTGGACGACGGGGATGCCATTGGCGTCCAGCACGTGCGACGGGTCCGCGCCCAGTCCGAGCGTGAACACCGGCGGATGCTCGACGATCCAGAGCTGGTCCTGCGAGTCGACGGTGCGCGCGTCGGTGTAGGCGCGCATGGCCGCGAAACTGGCTTCGTACGGCTCGATGCCGCGGTGGATGATGGCAAGAGGATGCATTTACAGGGGGATTGTATAGAAGTGGTTCTGGTCCTTGTGTGGCGAGTTGTCGATGACCTTGAGGATGGTGGGGTCAATCTCGCCGTCCTTCGGATCGAACAGTCCGCACAAGCGCATCGCCTTGCGCACGTCGATGCTCTTGCCGAGGAATTCGAAGACCACGCGCGCGCAGGCGATCGAGCGCTGGTTGCTCGACGAAACGCCGAGCATCAGCCCGGACAGGCGCGCCACCTTGTTCTTGTAGGTGGGGAAGAGCACCGTCTGCGCGATTTCGTTGCCGGTGAGCGATTCGTAGTCGACCAGGAAGATGCGGTCGTTGAGGTAGAACGTGCCGCCCACGTACTTGCACTTGTAGGTCTCGTCGAGATTGGCGTGCTGCGGAAAGCGCTCCAGCCGCTCGTGGTACACCGCGTTCTCGTGCTGGAAGATGTGGACGAGTCCGCGCAGCACTTTTCCCGGCGCGCTCATCGAGTGGTAGTACTCGTAGTAGTAGCCGAGGTACTTGTCGAACTTGCCGGTCGTCTGGTGCTGCAGGCGGGCGATGTGGTCGCTGAATACCGCGCGTTCGACGCGCTGTTTCGGCCTTACCTGCACGATCTGGTGGAAGTGCTCGCGCGGCAGGTAGATTTCCGACGGCTCCACGCCGAAGAAGTCGCAGATGCGCTCCAGTGTGTGGCTGGACGGCTTGCTGGTGCCGTTCAGGTAGCGGTTGAACTGCGCGCGGTTCAGGTTGAGCTTGCGGCACACGTCGGCGACCGAGCGGTAGTAGCTGCAAAGCATGCGCAGGTTGGCGGAGAACTCCCGTTGTGCGGGGTGGATCTTGCCCGTGTCGACGGATAACGACATGGCATTCCTTTTCTACTTGGAATTGAAATGATGCTAATTGACGCTATTTTAGCATCAAGCAGCATCAACTCGCGTCACTTAGCGAAATGGTATTCGCGGGGGAATGTCCCTAAAGTTGCGTTCCAAGTTAGTGCCGCTTTTTCAATAACAAAATCAACAGGCGGCGCGGCTTGCAGGGACAAGACAATAACAAACACAGACACCCTACCCGGCAATGACTGCATGCGATGCGTCGGCCACAAACTGACGGCATCAGACGGCAGCGTGACCTCACAAAGGAGACATTGATGGTTACCGTTGAAGATTGCATCCTCGGCAATAGCGCGTTGCACGACCGCTTTTTCGCCACTACCGAAATCCTCGCACGACTCGTATCCAGCGCACCGCGCGCGGTCAGCCTGGCGCAGCTCGAAGCCGCCACCGGCCGTCCCGAAAAAGAACTGGTCAGGCTGTGCGCCGCGCTGTCGCGCGACGGCCTCCTGCGCCAGGATGCGCAGGCGCAGGACAAATGGACGCTGACCTGCGACCCGTCGCTGGTGACGCTGGAAGACGTCTTCCGATGCGTCATGTCCGAGCAGCAAACGCGTTCCCGGAAGACCGCCGACCGTACGCCCAATGACGTCGACCTGCTCGTCATGCAGGCCATGATTGCGATTAATCAAAGCGTGTTCAAACAGCTGCGCCAGTTCTCCCTCGACAGGTTGAAGATAAGCGCAGCCGGCATGTTCCCGTCCCCGCGCAGGGCGCTGCGCGACCCGGGCCTGGAAGACGGCTACGACTTTGCGATATCCGGCCGCGAGGCCAGCTTTTCGCCTGTGCAGGTTCCTGCCTAGGCGCGTTCTGAAGTACCTTCCCCTCGTTCACCCCTTAGGAGACAACACATGCAGTTCAAGACAAAAATGATTCCGTTGGCTGGCGCAATCGCATTTGCCTTCGCAGGTGCAGCATCGGCACAGGAACAAGTCGTCAAGATCGGCCACGTCGGCCCGATCTCCGGCGCCATCGCACACCTGGGCAAGGACAATGAAAACGGCGCCCGCATGGCGATTGACGAACTCAACGCCAAGGGCGTGACCATCGGCGGCAAGAAGGTCAAGTTCGAACTGCTGGCTGAAGACGACGGCGCCGATCCGAAGCAAGGGACTGCAGCTGCACAGAAACTGGTCGACGCCAAGGTCAACGGCGTGATCGGCCACCTGAACTCTGGCACCACCATCCCGGCCTCCAAGATCTATCACGACGCTGGCATCCCGCAGATTTCCCCGTCCGCGACCAACCCCAAGTACACGCAGCAAGGCTTCAAGGGCGCCTTCCGCGTGGTGGCCAACGACGGCCAGCTGGGCGGTACGCTGGGCCGTTATTCTGCTGAAAAGCTCGGCGCCAAGAGCGTTGCCGTTATCGACGACCGCACCGCTTATGGCCAGGGCGTGGCTGAAGAGTTCATCAAGGGTGCCAAGTCCAAGGGCGTCCAGGTCGTGGCACAGCAGTACACCAACGACAAGGCGACCGACTTCAACGCAATTCTGACCGCCATCAAGGCCAAGAATCCGGACGTTGTGTTCTTCGGCGGCATGGACGCTGTGGCCGGCCCGATGCTGCGCCAGATGAAGGCACTGGGCATCAACGCCAAGTTCATGGGCGGCGACGGCATCTGCTCCGAGCAGCTGGCCAAGCTGGCTGGCGACGCCATGGGCGACGGCCAGGTCGTGTGCGCCGAGGCAGGTGGTGTGGAAGAAGCGCAGAAGAAGGGCATGGAAGATTTCCGCGCTGCCTTCAAGAAGAAGTTCAACGCCGACGTGCAGATCTATGCACCGTATGTCTATGACGCGGTGATGGTGATGGTCGAAGCCATGAAGAAGGCGAACTCCGCCGAGCCGGCGAAGTACCTGCCGGAACTGGCGAAGATCAACTACAAGGGCGTGACCGGCAACATCGCTTTCGATGCCAAGGGCGACATCAAGGACGGCACGCTGACCCTGTACACCTACAAGGGTGGCCAGCGCCAGCAACTGGCTGTGACGAAGTAATCCTTACTTCGACTCCGGCGGCTGCAGGCGCCGCCGCCGGTCTGCACTCGCGGTGACGGGCGGGCAATCCGCTGGCACAATCCATCGATCCGCCTTTCACGAGCCATCCCATGCAAGCGAATCCAGTGTCACGCAAGAAGATCGGCATCATCACCGGATCGGGGCCGGAAGCGGGCATCGATTTGTGGAGCAAATTGCTGGCGGCCAACCGGACGATTCATGGCGACCGTTTTCGCGGCGACCTGGATGCGCCCGATGTCACCATCGTGTCCGAGTCGACGCTCGGCCTGTCGATGGAGCTGGCAGAAAACGACCGCGCCGTCTGGCAATGTCTGCGCCAGGCAGCTGAGGCGATTGCCCACCGCGTGGATTATTACGCCATTGCCTGCAATACACTGAACTACTACCAGCCGCAGCTCGAAGCGCTGCAACTCCCGGCCACATTCGTCTCGTTCGCTGACGCCGTGTCGGGATTCGTGAAGGAAAACCGGATCGAACGCGTCGCGCTGCTCGGCGCGCGTCCCGTTACCGACCTCGGCCCGTGGTCGCACTACCGCACGCTTGCGGAACATGTCACCATCGAATTGCCAAAGCCCGCGCTTGCGGAACAATTGCATCGCCTGATCTACGACGTGAAAACCCATGGCGGCAACGTCGAGGACATCCGCCGCCGGTTCCGCGACATCCTCAACGGCCTGGAATCGCATACCGTCCTGCTGGCCTGCACCGAATTGCCCCTGATTCCACTCGACGCCGGGCACAAGCAGGCGGTCGACGTGACGGAACTGGTTGCCCGGCGGCTGGCACGGCTGGCAAACGGCTTGCAACCGTAACGAACAACAATTCCTGATCGATGAACGACAAACACATCGGATTGATTTACGCCGGCGGCACGATCGGCATGACGCTGACGGCGCAGGGTTATGCGCCGATGCAGGATTTCGGCGATGCGCTTGCGCGTTTGTTTGCAGCGGCGGGAGACACGTTGCCGCGCTATACGCTGCATGAATACGCCGTTCCCATCGACAGCACTAATGCGACGCCGCAGGACTGGCAGAACATCGGCCGCGACATCGCGGCGCGTTACAACGACTACGACGGCTTCGTCGTGCTGCATGGCACCGACACCATGGTGTACACCGCGGCGGCGCTTTCTTTCATGCTGCAGGGGCTGCGCAAGCCGGTCATCGTGACCGGTTCGCAGGTTCCTCTCGGGGTTGCGCGTTCCGACGCGGCGCAGAACCTGGTCACCGCCATGCAGCTGGCCGCCTCGGATGCCATCAATGAAGTGGCGATCTACTTCAACCAGCGGCTCCTGCGCGGCAACCGTGCGACGAAGGTAAGCACCGAGCGGATGGATGCCTTCGACAGTCCGAATTATCCGTGGCTGGCTGACGTGGGGATTCATGTCCGTTTCAATCGTGCGGCCTTGCTGGCCCGCGCGGACACGGAACGCTTTGAACTTCCCGACTATGGACGCCAATCGGTGCTGCCGGTGCGCTTCGTTCCCGGGATGCCGACGGCGGCCGTGCAGGCAATGATCGACCTGAAACCGCAGGCGCTGATCCTGCAGTGCTACGGCGCGGGCAATGCGCCGGACCGCGATCCCGCGCTGCTGGACATGCTCGCACGCGCAAGTGCGCAAGGCATGGTGATTGCGGCCTGCAGCCAGTCGCCGCATGGCCGTGTTGCCATCGGCACTTACGCAGCGGGCGCCGGCATGACGGCAGCGGGTGTCATCGGTTCCGGCGACATGACCTTCGAGGCGCTCTTCGCCAAACTCCATCACCTGCTTGCGCGTGGCCTGGCGCCGGAAGACCTCCGCAAGCAATTGCTGCGCGACCTCGCCGGTGAACTGAGCGCATGATCGTGTTACGCTAGGGCGCCTCTCAAACATGCCGCCCCGCGCGGCACGCGCCAACTGCACATGTCACTCATCAAGGATCTCTCCCTGCCTGCGATCATCGCGGGCTTTGTCACTGTACTTGTCGGATTCACCAGCTCCGCGGTCATTGTGTTCCAGGCGGCGAACGCCGTCGGCGCGACGCCAGCGCAGGTTGCCTCGTGGATGTGGGCGCTCGGTCTCGGCATGGGGGCGACCTGTATCCTGCTTTCGCTGCGCTATCGCGTCCCTGTCGTGACCGCGTGGTCCACGCCGGGTGCGGCGATGCTGATCACCGGCGCCGCCGGCGTGTCGATCGGCGATGCGACGGGCGCCTTCCTCGTCTCGGCGGCGCTGATCACGCTGTGCGGCTTTTCCGGCTGGTTCGAGCGCATGATCAACCGCATTCCGGTCTCAATTGCATCGGGCATGCTGGCAGGCGTGCTGTTGCGCTTCGGGCTGGATGTGTTTGTCGCGATGAAGACGCAGCTCGTCCTGGCGCTGGCCATGTTCCTGGTTTATCTGGCGGGCAGAAGGGCCTTCCCGCGCTATGCCGTCATCGGGACGCTGGTGGTTGGCATTGCGATAGCAGCCGCACAGGGGCTGCTCCACATGGATGGTGTACGCTTGGAGTTTGCCCAGCCCGAGTTCGTCATGCCAACGTTCTCGCTGTCTTCCATCATCGGCGTGGCGCTGCCGCTGTTTGTCGTTACCATGGCATCGCAGAACGTTCCCGGGGTCGCCGTCATCCGGGCATCCGGATATTCGGTGCCGATTTCGCCCGTCATCGGATGGACGGGCGTTGCCAACCTCATCCTGGCGCCTTTCGGCGGTTATGCGCTCAACCTCGCCGCCATCACGGCTGCAATCTGCATGGGGCGCGAAGCGCATACCGACCCGAAGCGCCGCTATGTCGCCGCCGTGGCAGCGGGCGTTTTCTACCTGCTGATCGGCCTGTTCGGCGCAACCGTGGGCGCGGTGTTCGCCGCGTTTCCCAAGGAGCTCGTCCTGGTGATTGCCGGCCTTGCGCTGTTCGGGACGATAGGCAACGGGCTTGCTGCCGCGCTGGCCAACGAGCGGGAGCGCGAGCCGGCGCTGGTCACCTTCCTTGTCACGGCCTCGGGCGTCACGCTGTTTGGTATCGGGGCCGCGTTCTGGGGACTGGTTGCCGGCGTCATTGCGATGCTGGCCTTGCATGGCGGGCGCCACGCAACCGGCGCTACCCAGCAGGGAAAGTGACGCCGCTCAGGCGTTTTCCGTCTTGCGACCGGCGGGACGCAGTTCGGCGAGGACCAATGCGCCGATGACGATGGCGCCACCGGCGACACCGCGCCAACCCAGCAATTCTCCCAGCCACATCCAGCCGAACAGGGCGGCAAAGACCGGCTCCATGGCGAAAATCAGTGCTGCCTTCTCGGCCGCGACACGACGCTGCCCGACGGCTTGCAGGAACAGCATGCCGGCGGTCGCCACTGCGCCAAGGTAGAGCAATGTCGTTACGTGCGGCACGGCCCGCGTGACCAGCGTGGCGAGCGATTCTGCCGGCTGCAGCAGCATCCATGCCGTTGCCAATACGGCCATCACCACGATCTGTGTCGCTGCAAGATGCTTTGCCTCGTGCCGGGCAGAACGCTGAGACAGCACGATCACATACAGCGCATACGCAAGCGCGCATACGATCGTTGCCGCATCTCCCGCCAGGTTTCCTCCGCCTTCCCAGGACATCAGCCCGATACCGGCGCAGGCCATTGCTCCGGCGGCGACCGCTGTCCACGCGAGGCGTCCGCCAAACGCCAGGCCGAGCAATGGCACCATCAGCACATTCAGGCTCGTGAGGAATGCACTGCGGTTGGACGAGATGAACTGCAAGCCATATGCCTGCGTGACGTAAGAGGCAAGGGCGAGTACGCCGAGCAGCGCGCCGTCGATCCACGCCCTGCGCGGCGCGCTCAGCAGGAAGGGCGACATGCACACGGCAGCGACGATGAAGCGGAATGCGGAAATCTCGACGCCTCCGAGATCGGCAGCCGCCGACTTCAGTAATGGAAACGTCGTGCCCCAGACGAGGGTCACCAGCAGCAGGATCAGGATGCCGGGATTCATTCAGCGCACCGCATCCGCGTTGAGGACTTCCTTGGCGTAACTTGCGCGTTCGATGTCCAGCATCTCGACGCACAGCTGCACCGGGTGCCTTGCAAGGTCCTTGCACGATTCGGACAGGACACCCAGCAACGCATGCGAAATGGCGCTCTTGACCTCGGGCGGGCGGCCGCTGAGGATGGCAAGCTTGACGTGGACGAAGGCGTGCGGCTCCGATGTGGTCCCGACGCGCCAGGTATCGAGCGCAATCGCACGGCTCTTGATGTCCATCGCGTTGAAATGGCCGGTTGCAACCAGTGCATGGTTGAGCGCGAGCAGGATGCGGTCGGCGTCGAGCGTCGCGAGGTTGTTGGTGTATTCGAGTGTCAGGTGCGGCATGTTGCTTTCGGATTCATCCATCTGGGGCCGGTCAGGATATCACCGGCGCCACCGATTTTTATTTGGCAGGAGCGCTATACGCTGCCTTCTTTTTCAATGACGAGGATGCGTGCCGCGCCACGCGGATGGGCAACATGTTCGCAGCCGATGCCTGCGAAGAAGACGTCACCGGTATGCAGGACGGCAACCTGTTCGGTGCCGTTTTCCCGATAGTGCATGTCGACGACGCCGTCGAGCACCGCAAACACTTCCTCACCGTCGTTGACGTGCCATTTATAGGGCGCGTCAGTCCAGTGCAGACGGGTGGTGACGCCACTCATGTTGGCGATATCAAGCGCGCCCCATGCGCGTTCGGCGGTGAATTCGCGGCTGCGAATGACGTTCATGTGTTCTCCTCTAATGGGACTGGCGCGCAGGAGACAATCGTTCCCGGCGCCGGGAACAGTCGGGCAAAGGTAAAGGCGAAATCGCTCTCGCCGTGGAGTTGCAGGTAGTGGAGGCGTTCCTTCGCTTCTTCGATCGTGGGGACGTGTCCCGGCGCGATCCACCACAGGGCGATATAAGCATCCTTGAATCGCTCGAACCATTCCTTCCGCTGACGCATGACCTGCGCATGCGCGCTGCGGTACACGAACTGCTTCAGGTGTTCCGGCGATTCCCAGACCGACATGTTGATCAGGATGCGTTCGTCGTCATACGGCTGCAGGGACGTGGCATTGCCGTCGTCGGTCTTCAGCCGCCAGACGAAGCCGGGGCTGGACTCCGCAAGCGCGTTGATTTCATCGAGGCGCGCGACGAAGCCGGACATGACCGGATCGTCGATGGCGCCAAGTGCCCGGCCGATGTTGACCTGCGCAAGCTGGCAAGGACGTGTCATGTTTCCGGCCCCCGGTCAGCACGCGTCGCAGGTGCGATGACGTTTCAACGAGGTCTGCACGACCGCATGCTGCGACATGCCGCGGAGGAGGGCGGTGACCCGTTGTCCGATGCCTTTCAGGAGTCGTCCGGCCTGCGGGCGGCGCAATTCGACGCTCGCGTCCTGGTCGGCCTCGAGGACGGTCAAACGTCCGGGCACGGCGGTGAACGTGTCGCCTGCGTGCAGGAAATAATCGTGCTTGATGCCTTCGACGGTAATCCAGACACGGCCGCGCTGGATGCGCAGCGTTTCGGCGCGGTGCGCGGTGCCGGAAACAGCCTGCCCGGAAGGAATAGTCAGTGTCCCGTTTGTGAATAGCCCTCTCATGATGTCGCTCCTGGATTGGCGGGCCGGATGCCGCTGCACGCTTGCAGAATGGCTTTTTTCCTGTCCCGTGAAAGCATCATAGTCCTTGTCATGCGCTTGTCTAAACGATATATTTTTGACTTTCTTGCTAGTTTTGTTCACATATGGCCGACTTCAGGAAACTCCCCAACCTGGCGGCGCTGCGCGCCTTCGAGGCCGCCGCGCGGCACGGCAATTTTTCCCGTGCCGCCGAGGAAATCCACGTCACGCACGGCGCCATCAGCCATCAGGTCAGGGCATTGGAGGAAGAGCTGGGCGTGTCCCTGTTTGCGCGCCACGGCAAGCGCATTTCCATCACGCCGGAGGGCGATCGCTTTGCGACGATCTTGCGCAAGGCGCTGACCGATATCGCGGCTGCCGCCGCCGCGCTGCAGGCTGACGGCAAGCAGAAGCGGCTGACGGTGACGGCGCTCCCGTCGTTCGCGGCGCGCTGGCTGTCGCCGCGACTCGGGCAGTTCATTGAACTGCATCCCGACATGGAAGTGATGCTGCAGTCGAGCAGCCAACTGACCGACTTCGTGCGCGAGTCGGTGGATATCGGCGTGCGCTTCGGCCGCGGCAATTACCCTGGGCTGGTCGTGGAAAAGATCATGGATGATTACTACTACCCGGTCGCTAGCCCTCGGTTCAACAAGGGCAAGCTGCCGCGCACGCCGGAGAAGTTGGCGGATCATCCGCTGCTGCGCTGCGAGATGGAGCCGTGGACGCCATGGTTCCGGGAGGCGGGACTGGATTTCCTCGAGCCGACCGGCGGCCTCGTGTTCCAGGATTCATCGATGCTGGTGCGCGCGGCAGTGGAGGGGCACGGCATCGCGCTGGCGCGCCATGCGATTGCCGTGTCGGACATCGAATCAGGGGAGCTGGTGCGGCTGTTCGATATTGCGATCAGGACGCCGCAGTCCTACTACCTCGTCTGCCCGCCCGAGTCCCTGCGCAAGCCGCAGGTGCAGGCATTCAGGAACTGGCTGCTGGGCGAGGTTGCGAAGCTCGCTCAGCCCAAGGCCTGATTACAGGACCACCTTCACCATCGGATGCGAAGACAGCGCCCGATACAGATTGTCGAGCTGCTCGCGGCTGGTGGCGCGCACCGTCACGGTGAGCGCGAGGTAAGTGCCCTTGGACGACGGGCGCATTTCCATCTTGCCGGCGTGGAAAGTCGGGTCGTGCAGGGTCACGACTTCCACCATGGTCTGGGCGAAGTTTTCCTGCATGACGCCCATGATCTTGATGGGGAAATCGCTTGGGTATTCGATGAGGCTTTCGGTGGGCTGGGTCATGGCAATGCTCGCTGTTTCGTTCCATGTGGGGACGGAACGGCAGATTTTCAATGACGGTATTTTACGCCCTCTTGGCCTCCTGATAAGCCGCGTACAACTTGCGAAACACGGGGCCCGGCTTGCCGGCGCCTACGGGCTTTCCATCGATCGAAGTCACGGCGAGCACTTCCCGGCCTGCGGAAGTCAGCAGCACTTCATCGGCGGCGAAGACGTCGTCACGCGGGATTCGCCGTGAGGAGAATGGAATGCCGCAGGCGGCACAGAGTTCTTCGAGCAGGCCGTAGCGGATGCCTTCCAGAATCAGCGTGCTCTTCGGCGGGCCGTAGACGGTGCCGTTGCTGACAATCCAGATATTCGACGAGCCGCCTTCGGTCAGCACGCCATCGCGGAACTGGATCGCTTCAAGCGCATCGTTCTCTGCCGCATATTGCGCGGCAAGCACATTGCCCAGCAGGGAGATCGACTTGATGTCGCAGCGTTGCCAACGGAGGTCTTCCGTCGTCACGCAACGCACGCCGTTATCGACCGTCTCGGTATCCGGCGGCGTAAACGGATTCGTCATGATGAGTACGGTAGGCGTCGCATCGGCGGGAAAGGCATGTGCGCGCTTGGCGACGCCGCGCGTCACCTGCATGTAGACGAGTTGCGTATCGGCCGGATGGGTGGACGTGACTTTATCGATCAGCGCCATCCACTCTTCCTCGGTATGCGGATTCGGGATGCGAATGGCCTTCAGGCTGCGGAACAGGCGCGCCATGTGCTGCTTCGCGCGGAACATCTTCCGGTTGTACACCGGGATCACTTCATACACGCCGTCGCCGAAGATGAAGCCGCGATCGAGCACGGGGATCTTCGCTTCGGACAAAGGCGTGAGTGCGCCGTTCAGGTAGACGAGCGGGTCGTGCATGGGAAATCCTTCACGCTTCGTAGCAGACAAGAGTGACATCGGCGCCGGCGTCCCGGATCGGGACCAATGCCTGGTATTCGGGTGAGTCGTGCCAGCCGAGCAGGGCCGCCTCGTCGGGGAAGCGGGCGACGACAGTATCGGTATGGGTATGGATGCCGTTGAGGACCTTGAGTTTCTTCCCGCGGAAGACCAGCTCGCCGCCCCATGCGGCGATGGTGGCGCCGACCTTGCCGCGGTACTCGTCCCACTTGGCGGCATCGCGGATGGTGATGTGGCCGATGATGTAGGCGGGCATACGATTCTCCTGAGCAAAAAGAAAACGGGGTGCATTTCTGCACCCCGCAATGACTTACCGGAAGATGTCGAACAAACCCGGCATCACTTCATCCACAGGCGCACGGAATCCCATGCGCGGCCGATGATGCTGGCCTGGTTCACTTGTTCCAGCGCGACGACCGGCAGTTCGGTCAGTGCCTTGCCGTCGACCATCATCTTCAGCGTGCCGACCTTGCTGTTCTGCGCGACCGGCGCAACCAGCGGGTCGTTGCGCTCCAGCACCGGCTTCATCTTGTCGGCCACGCCCTTCGGCACGGTGACATACACGTCATGTGTAAAGCCGATCTTCACCTGGCCCTGCGAGCCCTTCCAGACTTCCGGCGTTGCGACCGGCTGGCCCTTGGCGTACAGCTTGACGGTGTCGAAATTCTGGAAGCCCCAGTTCAGCAGCTTCTGGCTTTCGGACGCGCGCACCTGGTCGGACACCGTACCGAGCACAACGGAGATCAGGCGACGGTCGCTGCCGCCGTTCGGGCGCTTGGCAGTGGAGATCAGGCAGTAGCCGGCAGCGGCAGTGTGGCCGGTCTTCATGCCGTCGACGGTCGGATCCAGCCACAGCAGGCGGTTGCGGTTCGGCTGCGTGATCTTGTTGTAGGTGAATTCCTTGGTCGAGTAGATCTTGTACAGGTCCGGATGGTCCGCGATCATGCGCGTGGCCAGGATCGACAGGTCTTGCGCGGTGGTGTAGTTGTCCGGATGCGGCAGGCCGTGCGGATTGGCGTAGCGCGTGTTCTTCAGGCCCATGCGCTCGGCTTCGCGGTTCATCAGCGTCACGAAGGCTTCTTCCGTGCCCGAGACAGCTTCTGCCAACGTGACGGCGGCGTCGTTGCCCGACTGCACGATCAGGCCGTACAACAGGTCATTCACCTTCACCGGGGTAGCCGGATCGATAAACATCTTCGAGCTGCTCGCATCGACCTTCCATGCGCGGACGGAGACGTTGACCATCTGGTTCAGGTCGAGGCGCTTTTCCTTGACGGCGGAAAATGCCAGGTAGGCGGTCATGATCTTGACTAGCGATGCCGGTTCGACACGCGTGGTGGCGTCTTGCGAGGCAAGGACCTGGCCGCTCGTCGCATCAAGCAGGAGCCATGACTTGGCGGCAATGGTGGGAGGCGGCAGCGCCTGTGCAAAGGCGATCGAGACAGTGAGTAGGGTGGCGGCAAGGGCCGCAATGAGCTTTTTCATGGATTGTGCAGATTGAAACCCCGCGCGGAGACCGGGCGGATACAAGAGTAAACAAGGTCCGAATTATAGCCCCGGTGAAAGCTGGCGGCGGGAAAGAACGCCGACTTTCAGCGGTGCCACATTTCGACCACGAAACTCTTTATATGTTGCAACTTGCGGTGAAAAAAATGATCGGCGCCGGGAATGACGATGACTGGCAGGTCTTGCGGCCTTGCCCAATCGAACACATCCGATAACGGAATCGTCTCGTCATGCTCGCCGTGGATGAGGATCGTATTGGCGGGAACTGGGGGAATGGCCCATTTGCCGGCGGCAGTGCCAACCAGTACCAGGCGTTCGGCCGGTGTTCCCGCGGCGACAAGGCGCTGTTGCAGTTGCGACTGCACGAAGGTGCCGAAAGAGAAACCGCCGAGCGCGACGGGCAGGCCGGGATACTGTTGCTGCATGTGCTGCAGCAGTACGGCCATGTCGTCGGTCTCGCCCCTTCCTGTGTCATGTTCGCCTTCGGATTTGCCGACGCCGCGGAAATTCATGCGGGCCGTCGCGTAGCCGAGCGCGATAAAGGCGCGCGCCACAGTTTGCGCGACCTTGTTGTCCATTGTGCCGCCATACAGCGGATGCGGGTGTGCGACAAGTGCGATGCCGCGCGGCGTGTTGTTCGGCAGGTCCAGCGCGCATTCGATGTTGCCTGCGGCGCCGCGAAGGGAAAAGCGTTGGGTCTGGGAATTCATTGTTCTTGTTGCTGGGGTTGCTAGATCTTCAGGCGTTCGACGACTTTGCCGTTGACGAGATGTTCATCGATGATCTCGTCGATGTCCTGCTGGTCGACATAGGTATACCAGGTGCCTTCCGGATAAACGACGAGCACCGGACCCTCTTCGCAACGATCCAGGCAGCCTGACTTGTTGATGCGTACCTTGCCTTGCCCGCTGAGGCCGAGTTTCTTGATGCGCGCTTTCGCATGCTCCTGCGCCGCCTGCGCTCCCTTGTCATGACAGCAAGGGCGGCCTTCCTCACGCTGGTTCAGGCAGAAAAAGACGTGGTGTTGGTAATAAGGCTTGTCGGACATGGCAGTCTCTGGGGTAAAGCCGCCATGATACACCCCCGGCTACTGCCGCTTCAGGCGGTGGGCAGGGTGCAGCAGGAACCACAGGGCGAAAAACGTCCAGAAGATCGACAGGAAATGTGCCGCTCCGTTGAAATTCAGGAACTTCCCTTGCGTCCATGCCTGCAAGGTGGCGACAAAGTAGGGATTGGCCGGCACCATGTTGATCGCAATGAAACCCAGCAGCAGGCACAGCGCGGCCAGCCTGCGTTGCGCCACTGGCGGCGCGTAGGACAGGCCGCCGACCATCATGATGCCAATGAGCAAACCGCCTTTCGCGCCCGGCGTCAGCCATGCCAATGCATTGGCTGGAGAAAACAGCAACGCGTTCGCCATTGCCTTCACGCCAAGGGCAATGGCAATGAACAGGATCAGCAGCACTGGTTTGGGCGCCTGTTTACGCAGCAGGATGGACCATGTCAGCATCGCACCGATCAATCCGAATGCAGTGATCAGCGTTTCTGCGAGCCAGTACTCCTGCACCGTCAGCTGGATGTCGCGTGTAAGGAGGGCAACGAGGTCGACCGGCGTTTCCAGCCAGTCCGAGATCCAGTTGGAGAGAATCGGCATCAGCTGGCCGTGACCGAACAGGTAACCCTGCGGGTAGATCTGCGCCAGCGGCCACAGGCCGGCGATGATCAGCCCGCGTCCCGCATCCGGCACGAACCATTCGCGACGCAGTTGCAGCAGACGGCTTTGTTCCAGGAAGGTGTGGGTCAGCAGTGCGCCGAGGAAAGCACCGATGCAGGTTCCCGCCAGGTTGGTGAGGAAATCGAGATTGGACGACACGCGGTTGGGCAGCAGGGTCTGCACCGCTTCAAGCCCGCCCGACAGCAGCATGCCGGCGAAGATGGCGGCGATTGTTGCCGGCAGTCCGCGCAGCGTCGGGTAGAGCGCAAAGACCACCAGCATGCCGAAGGGTAGGTAGCCGACGATATTTGCCGCGACGTCGAAGCCGGTCCAGTAATGCGGCATCGGCATGACCAGGAACGCCCACATCGGCAGGCCAATGTCGCTCCAGTTGGAGAATGGATACAGGCTGGCGTAAATGATCAGGAAGGTATACATCAGCAGGCCGACCCGGGCGAATGTGGACACACTCGCCGCCTGGACAGGTTCGCTGGTGGCTGTCTGCGGATTTTCCTCGGTGAGCAAGCTTGCGCCTTCTTGATGAGATATCCGTATTGTCGGCAGATGCCCGGGTTGCGGCAAGCGAAATTATTTCAACGGCAATCCGTGCAGCCAGAGGATGATGTCGGAAATTGCAGCGTCGCTTGCCGCCGCGAGCGCGGCCGCACCACCCGTTGCGTCGGCGCTGCCCGATGGAGCTTGGCGGATAAAGCTGCGCTGCGCCAGGAGAGTGCGTCCGCGATACAGCGAGGCACGTAGCGCGACCTGTCCCGTGCTTTCCGAGGGCGAGGCGAAGTGCTGCGAGAAATCGTCTGCTTCGATGCGCAGGATGGGCACGTCCACTGCGCCGTCCGCAGCGGCCAGTGCGACGCCTCCTGCCTGGGCAATGCGTGCCTTCAGGCTCTGCGTAAGCAATTGCGCCGGCGTCATCGTCCAGCGCGCCTGGGAATACGGACGCGGCTGCTGCGTGTTCGCGTAATTGAGGCGATAGAACATCATGCTGCTGTCCAGCCAGACCGGCACTTGTACGGCGGCGATGCTGATGGGAGGCAAGGCGGGGAGGGGGGATGCCCCCTGCTGCGTTTTCAGCGGACCGAGATCGAACAGTGTCGCCGGATCGGATCTGCCGCCGACCGCGCAAGCGGACAGCACGAGTGCGCAGGCAGTCATGGCAATGGCGGGGATGCGTTTTTTCATTGTTGTCCTCCCTTATTTCGACGGCACGGCGAATCCCGGTTCGCCGGGGCCCGGTGTGATGTCGGGCGAACCGAATAGCACGCTTTGCGGTCGTTCGCTGAAATTGTCGAGTGCGCGGTTGAGCGCGCGGATCGACGAACGGGCATCGCCTGCCAGCGGCAGGGTGTCGTGCTCGATTCTTTCCGCGACCGATCCAAGCCGCGCGGCGGTATCGGTAATGGTGGAGATGGTGCCCCCGGGTTCGTTCATCTTCGCGGCGATACTGTTCAGGCTGCTTGCCAGCGCACTGGCGTCGCGCGACAGGGCATCGAGCGAGGCGAGCGACTTCTGCGCCTGCGTCGTGACGGCGGGGAGTCGCGCCAGGGTGGGCTGCAGTTGGCGCGGAATGGATTCGATCTCGGTTGCCGCCTTGCTCACGTTATCGAAGGCGTCGAGGATGGCTTTCTGGTTGGCGGGTTCCAGCATGTTGTTGATCCGCTTGGCGACTTCCTCCGTCTGCTGCAGGATCGCGAGGCCGCGCGTCTGCAACTGGTCGAACAGGCTGGGGCGCATTTCGATGCGTGCGACTTGCTGCGGCGTGCTGTGCAGCTTTACCGGCTTGCTCCCGTCGTCATCGAGCTGGACGTAGGCGATGCCGGTCACACCCTGGTAACCGAGCGTGGCGAAGGTGGATTGCGTGATCGGTGTATCGGGCTTCACGCTAATGTGCACCAGGATCTGGCCCACCACCTGCGGGTCGAAAGTGATGTCGTCCACCTTGCCCACATCGAGCCCGCGGTAACGCACGGCGGCCTGCGCATTGAGGCCGGGCACGGACAGCTTGGTCGCGATCTGGTACGGCACGTATTCCACGCGGTCACGATTGAGCCAGATGCCGATGAAGACGGCGGCGGCCAGCAGCACGATGGTGAACAGGCCGGCGATCAGGGCATGCGCCTTATTTTCCATGGTTGTTTTCCATTTCCTTCTCGCGCAGCACCTCCAGCGCGCGCTGTCCGCGCTCGCCGAGGAAGAAACGCTGGATGAACGAATGCGGCAGGGCAATCACCTCCTTCGGCGAGCCGAGCGCGATGACGCGCTTCTCGGCCAGCACGGCGATCTTGGTCGACAGCGCAAAGAGTGTGTCGAGATCGTGGGTGACCATCACCACCGTCAGCCGCATCTGCTGATGCAGGCTGCTGATCAGGGAGACGAAGCTTTCCGACAGGTCCGGGTCGAGGCCGGCGGTCGGCTCGTCGAGGAACAGCAGTTCCGGTTCGAGCGCAAGGGCGCGCGCCAGCGCCACCCGCTTCACCATGCCGCCCGACAGGTCGGCGGGCATCTTGAGCGCATCCTTGGGCGTGATGCCGACCATGTCCAGCTTCAGCAGCGCCGCATCGCGCACCAGGTCATCGGGCAGGGCGCGCAATTCGCGCATCGGCTGGGCGACATTCTCGAGCGCGTTCAGCGCGGAAAACAGCGCGCCATGCTGGAACAGCATGCCCCAGCGATTGCGCAACTGCCGCAGGCGCGTGCCGCCCACGCGATGAATGTCTTCGCCGAACACTTCCACATGTCCGCGTGTAGGCGTTTCCAGCCCAAGCATCTGGCGCAGGAGTGTGGTCTTTCCCGAGCCCGAGCCGCCGACGAGCGACAGGATTTCGCCCTGGTTGACGTCCAGGTTCAGGTCCTGATGGATGACAAACTGGTCGAACTGCGTCCACAGGTCGCGGATGCGGATGATCGGCGCGGCCATCAGAAACCGACTCCCTTGAACACGATCGCAAACACCGCATCGGCCAGGATCACGACGGTGATGGCGGTGACGACCGAGAGCGTGGTGCCTTGTCCGAGGCTTTCGGTATTGGGCTTGATGCGCAGGCCGAAATGGCAGGCGACCAGCGCGATCAGGCCGCCGAACACGACACCCTTGCCGAGGCCGATCCAGTAGTTCGGCAAGGGAACGGCGCCGGGCAATTCCTGGAGGAAGTAGGTGGCTGACAAGCCGAGTTCCATCTTTGCCGCCGCCATCCCGCCAAGCAGCGCGATGGCGTCGGTCCATACCACGAGCAGAGGCATGGAAATCGCCAGCGCGATCACGCGCGGCATGATCAGGCGGAATCCGTGCGGCATTCCCATGACGAGCATGGCATCCAGTTCTTCCGTCACGCGCATGACGCCGAGCTGGGCGGTGATCGCGGAGCCGGACCGGCCGGCAACGAGGATGGCCGCGAGCAGCGGCCCGAGTTCGCGCACGATGCTCATGCCGAGGATGTTGACGAGGTAGATGTCGCCGCCGAAGGTATGCAACTGCTGGGCCGACAGGTAGGACAGGACGACACCGATCAGGAATCCCACCAGGGCGGTAATGCCCAGCGCCTGGTAGCCGATATGGAAGACGTTGGCGGAGATCTCCTTCCACGGGCCGCGCAAGGGGCGCTTCAGGAAGGTACCAAGATCCAGCGTCAGTTGCCCGATCAGGCCGACGAAGCTGGCCAGGTGGCCGGAAAAAGTATGCAGCGGGAGCGCGATGCCCTGCAGCGAGTACCAGGGGCGCGTCGATGGTTCAGGCAATTCGAGCGCACCCGCCTGTTCGATGCGGCTGAAGACTTCCTCATGGCTTGGCGCCAATGCGAGTTGCTGCGGGCGCGATTTTCCCCATGCATTCCAGAACAGTTGCGCGCCAATATGGTCCAGTCCCGAGATTTGCGACAAATCCCATGCCGCGACGTTCGCCGGTACGGAGCGCAGGTCCGCTGTGAGCTGCTTGATGACGGCCGGATCAGCCAGTGCGTGAACTTGCCAGCGGCCAGCGGCGGCAACGGCGGGATGCGGTCCCTTGCTGATCGTCAGTGTTGGCGCTTGTTCATTTGGCATCGGGATAGTGTAAGGGAGATTGCCCCAAGGGTCATCCCGACTGCCATGACCGGCGTCAACACGTTAACCTTGCGCAATCATCCCGCTACAATGGGCGCATGAACCAACCCCTCACTTCCGAGCGCATCGACGCCTTGCTTCGCCCGGCTGCCCAGCAGATCGACGTGCGCGTGGTGGACGAGACCGGATCGACGAATGCCGACCTCCTTGCCACGCTGCCCTCGCTCACAGCACCGACCCTTCTCATTGCAAAGTCGCAAACCGCCGGACGGGGGCGCGCAGGAAGGGAATGGCTGTCCGCGCCCGGCAAATCGCTGACCTTTTCCCTTGCGTGGAAGTTCAGCCTGCCGGTCCATGCCCTCGTCGGCCTGCCGCTCGCCGTCGGCGTGTCGATCGCCGAATCGCTGGCCATGTTCAACGTGCAGGTCAGGTTGAAGTGGCCAAACGACGTGCTGCACGAGGGCAGGAAGCTTGCAGGCATCCTGATCGAATCCGCCACGGCGGCCCGCGTCCCGCACGATGCAAGCTGGGCGGTGATCGGCATCGGCATCAATATCGCGCTCAGTGACAGCATGTCGGCGGAAATCGGCCGGCCGGTCGCGAACATTCCCTGGCTTGGGGAGCTCGACCAGGACATGCTGATGGCGACGCTGGCCAGCGGGCTGGCGGAGGCGATGGTGCAATTCGAGCACGAGGGGCTTGCCGCGTTCACCCCGCGCTGGAATGCCCTGCATGCCTATGCCGGGCAGCCGGTGATGATCCTCGACAACGGCAAGTTGCAGCATGAAGGGCTTGCCGTCGGCGTCGACGAGATCGGGCGCTTCGTGCTCGACACGCCTGCTGGACGCACGGCAATCATGGCGGGCGACGTATCGCTGCGCCCGAAGGGATAGGACATGCTGCTCCTGATTGATGCGGGCAATACCCGGGTGAAATGGGCCGTCGTGCCCAGCAGCCGCCGCGATCCGGCGGCGCTTGGCCAATGGACGGAATCCGGCATGGTCGAGCATGCGCAGCTGCGCAGCCTGGGCGATGCGTGGCGCAAGCATCGCGTCGTGCGCGTCCTCGCATCGAACGTCGCCGGTCAGGCAATGCGCGAAGGGCTGGAGCAGGTCTTGCTCGGCGCCTTCGGCATGCAGCCGGTTCCGCTGGAGTGGTTTGCCTCGGCGGCGTCGCTCGGAGGCATTCGCAACAATTACCGGAACCCAGCGCAGCTCGGTTGCGACCGCTTCGCGTCGTCGATCGGCGCGCATGCCTTGTTCCCGTCCCAACCGCTCGTCGTCGCAACCTGCGGCACCGCGACCACCGTGGATGCGGTCACGGCGGATGGCGTCTTCCTGGGTGGTATGATCCTGCCCGGGCTCGGCCTGATGGCGAGTTCGCTGGCAAAGAACACGGCGCAGCTGCCGCAGGTGGCCGAGCATCTCGACATCGCGGAACCGTTCGCCGATCACACGGACGCGGCCATCGTCAGCGGGTGCCTCGCCGCACAGGCGGGGGCAATCGAGCGGACCGTCGCGGCGCATGCACGGCACGGCGGCACGGTGCGTTGTGTTCTTTCCGGCGGCGCGGCTGCGCTGATTTCACCGCACCTCACCGTGCCGCACGAGCGCGTCGACAATCTGGTGCTGATTGGCCTGCACAAGGCCGCAATGAATACATCATGCTGAAATTCCTCTTCTGGATCCTGTTGCTTGGCAATGCCGGGTTGTTCGCCTACCAGCAAGGCTATTTCGATGCCTTCTTTTCCAGCGGGCGCGAACCCGCACGCATGAAGGATCAGCTCAATGCCGACAAGGTAAAACTCGTTCCCCCACCTGCACCGGCTCCTGCTCCTGCTCCTGCTCCTGCTCCTGCTCCTGCTCCTGCTCCTGCTCCTGCTCCTGCTCCTGCTCCAGAGCCTCTGCCTGAACCGGCTCCGCAACCAGCCGCGGAAGTGAAAAAGACGGTGGTGCTTGCTTGCACGGAAGTCGGCAATTTCGGCCCAGACGACGCGAAGCGATTCAGTGCCGAACTCGCTTCCCTGTCCCTCGGCGACCGCGTGAAGCAGCGTGCGCTGCAAGAGGTGGCGAACCACATGGTCTACATCCCGCCGCAGGCCGACAAGGAAGGCGCGGAGAAGAAGGCGGGCGAATTGCGCAAGCTGGGCGTCGAGGACTTCTTCATCATCCAGGACAACTCTCCCATGCGCTGGGGCATCTCGCTCGGCGTGTTCAAGCATGAGGACGCCGCGCGGACGCACCTCGCGGCACTGAACCAGAAAGGCGTGCGCAGTGCGCGCATCGGCCAGCGCACGGTGACGTCCAGCCAGGTTGCGTTCCAGGTCCGCGACCTCGATGAGGATGGGAAGGCGGCGCTCGACAAGGTCAAGGCGGGATTCCCGAAGCAGGAAATGCGCAAGTGCCCCTAGACATCAAAAAGCCTGGCAGTGCCGGGCTTTTTTTCGTCTTCACAGCAGGTTCCGCTGCTCCAGCAGTTGTCCGCCGATGGACTGGTAAATCACCACCGTGCCATCCTTGATGTCCCCCTTCGCGTCGAATTCGATCGCGCCCTGGATCTTGCCGGAGAATGAACCTTTCGCCAGCACGGGCAGGAAGGTTTCCGGTGACACCGATCCCGCTTCCTGCATTGCCTGGGCAAGGATGTGGATGCCGTCGTAGGACAGCGTCGAATAGGCACCCGGCGAGCCGAATTTCGCCTTGTACATGTCCATGAACCCGATGCCCGACGACAGCCAGCTCGGCGGCACGCCAGCCACCGTGCAGTAGTAATTGCTGTTGGCGCTGCCTTCCGCGCCCTTGAGCGTGGAGACATCGCACATGGCATCGGCGACGACGAATTTCGCGGTAGAACCCGCCTTGCGCAGCGCCTTCAGCAAGGGGAGTCCTGCCGCCTCATCGCCGCCGAAGAATACCGCATCCACATTGGCGTCGATGATCTTTCCGGCGAACGCGGCGAAGTCGGTGGACTTGCTGTCCACGCTGAGGCGGACGGGGGCGTGTTTCAGCTTGACGCCACGTTCTACCTCGTCCGCGATGCCGACGCCGAAGGTGGTCCGGTCGTCCACCACGTAGAGAGACTTGGCGCGCAGTTTTTCCCGGATCAGCCGCACCAGCGTCGCGCCTTGCTGGATATCGTCAGCCGTGAGACGGAAGGCGGTCTTGAGTCCCATGCGGGTGTACTTTGGATTGGTCGATACCGACAACTGCGGAATCCCGGCCTGTGCGTAGAGCGGCGCCGCGGCAATTGATACCCCCGAATTGAAGTGGCCGAATACCGCCGACACGCCGGCATCGATCAGGCGTTTGGCAGCCGCCTTCCCTTCCTCCGGCGATGCCTTGTCGTCTTCGACAACCAGTTCGAAGCGCGCGCGCTTGCGGCCAATGGAAAAATGTTCACTGTTGAGTTCATCGATGGCCACTTGCGCGCCGTTGGCAATGTCCTTTCCGTACTGGGCGAGCGGTCCCGTCATCGGTGCCACGACACCAATCCTGACCGTCACCTGCCGGCCGCAGGCGCCCAGCAACAGCAGTGCAACGAGCGCGGTCCCGATTCGCAGCAAATGCTTCATGTCCCCTCCTTGTTGTTGGAATAGTGCAGGGGAATGTTAGGAGGGGGAGCCTGGAATTAAATTTTGTAGTTATTCGCCGTCGCAGAGTTTCGTTTGGCGAATTTTCCGGCTGGCGGATGGTGTGTAATTGGGGAGAGGTAAATGGCGGGCGAATATTTGCTGCGCCTGCACAATGCGCGGCGTCAGAGGGAGTCGTCCCCGTTTTCCTTGTCCGGCACCATGCGGCGCATCGCCTTCCGGAGCAGGTCCATCTGCTCCGTGAAGTTGCGGCAGGCATTGCAGACCAGCAGGTGCATGCGCACCCGCGTGCGCTCGACCAGCGTCAGCTCGCGGTCCATGCTTTCGGACGTGAGCTGGTGGACTTCCTTGCAAGTGGGCTTGAGGGACATCAGCGTTTTCCAAACCAGTTCAAGTCGAGGCACTCGCGCAACTGCACCCGGGCACGATAGAGCATCACCCAGGCATTAGACGTGCTGATGCCCATTTCCTTACAGATTTCCTCGGTGTCGAACTCCAGCCATTCCCGCATCATGAAAATGCGGGCCGTCCTGGCCGGCAGCTTTTCAAGACAGACTTCCAGCACGCGGAAGAAATCCTTCTGCTCCAGCGTCGCGTCCGGATCGCCCCAGCGTCGCGGCATGTCCACCGTATGCCCGTCCGGCTTGAACAGGGCGTCGATCACATCGGCGTCGCTCTGGTCTTCGCCGGCTTCGATGCGGAACTCGCGCTTCGATGCGCGCATCACATCCACGATCTTGTGCTTGAGGATCCCGGTGACATAGGTGCGCAGGGAAGACTGGCCGGCAAAGCTGCCGGGCTTCTCCAGCACCGCGATCAGTGCATCCTGCACCACGTCTTCCGCCAGCGACTCGTTGCGAAGCTGCAAAACCGCAAACCGCACCAGGGAAGGGCGCAGGGCTTCCAGTTCACGGTGAAGTGTGGCCGTCATGTCACTGATTTCGTGCGTGGATTGTCATTTGGGCAAAGCGTAGCGGACAGATCGGGCAATTACAAGAAATCCGCCGGGAAATCGCCGCACTTTCCCTGTAAAATCGCGAAAATCGTTTTTCAGGACCCGCCATGACCGACCTCGCAGACCCTAACACCGACCTGTCCGGCGTTGCGCCGCAGATCAAGGCCGAAATCCTTGCCCAGGCCCTCCCGTACATCCGCAAGTTCCACGGCAAGACCATCGTCGTCAAATACGGCGGCAATGCGATGACCGAAGAGCGCCTGAAGCATGGCTTCGCACGCGACGTCATCCTGCTGAAACTGGTCGGCATGAACCCGGTCGTGGTCCACGGCGGCGGCCCGCAGATCGACAGCGCGCTGAAGAAGATCGGCAAGCAGGGCACCTTCGTGCAAGGCATGCGCATCACCGACGAAGAAACCATGGAAGTGGTCGAGTGGGTGCTTGGCGGCGAGGTGCAGCAGGACATCGTCATGCTGATCAACCATTATGGCGGCCAGGCGGTCGGCCTGACCGGCAAGGACGGCGGCCTGATCCGCGCGCGCAAGATGCAGATGCCGGATAAGGAGAATCCGGGCCAGTTCCTCGACATCGGTTTCGTCGGCGAGATCGATGCGATCAATCCGGCGGTCGTGAAGGCGCTGCAGGACGATGCCTTCATCCCCATCATCTCCCCGATCGGCTTCGGCGAGGATGGCCAGGCTTACAACATCAACGCCGACCTGGTGGCGGGCAAGATCGCGGAAATCCTGAAGGCTGAAAAGCTGATCATGATGACCAACATCCCCGGCGTGATGGACAAGAAGGGCAACCTGCTGACCGACCTGTCGGCGCGCCAGATCGACGAGATGTTCGCCGACGGAACGATCTCCGGCGGCATGCTGCCAAAGATTTCCTCTGCGCTGGACGCAGCGAAGTCGGGCGTCAACACCGTCCACATCATCGACGGCCGCATCGAGCATTCGCTGCTGCTGGAAGTGCTGACAGAGCAGGCGTTCGGCACGATGATCCGCTCGCATTGATTGACGGACAGGGTGCGCAGGCCGCACCCTGCCTTAGTAAAGCTTCTCCACCTCATACCCCCGCTGCCGCAGCAGCGTCGGCACCCCGGTCTCCCCGACCATGTGCAGCAGCCCGACGCCCACGAAAGCCGTTTCATCCTCCCGCAGTAAATCCTCGATCTTGCTGGCCATTTCCGGATTGCGCTTGTCCAGCAGGACGCGCTGCATGAAATCCCCCGAGGTCGTCTTCTCCAACAGCGAATCGCGCATGAAGGCTTCGACTGCATCGCCATTGGCATTCGCCCACGCATCGATCAGGGACTCCGCCTTCTTCAGCGCATTGCCGTCGCCCAGTTCGGCGAGGTTCTCGCGCAGGTACTGCTCCTGCATCGCATCCGGCATGCTGTCGAACAGAGACATCTGATACTCAGCCGACTCCAGTTCATGCACGTCCTTCGCCTGCTTGTCGGCGAGCGAAAGCAGGAACACTTCAATGCCGTGGCTGCGCAGGTAGCCGCTGCGCTCAAGGCCGAGGCCGACCAGCATGTTGGCCAGCAGCCAAGGCTTGAGATGCCGGACATCCTCGTACGGTATTCCCGCATCGTCCAGCGCCGTGCGCAATTGCGCCAGCGTGTCCGGCGAAAGATGCCTGTCCACGGCATCCGCCACCGGGTAGGTGCCATGCTTGTGCAGCGCGAGCTGGAACGGCTCGGGCTTGCGGATGTCGATCTCCAGTACCAGCTTCTTGGCGCGCGCCAGGGCGCGGGTGACTTCATCTTCCAGCGGGAAGAAGGCGGGTTTGCCGACGTGGATGGTGCCGAACAGGTAGGTGGTATTGCCGAGATGGCGGACGCGATACAGGGTGCCGCGCTTGACTGCGGCGGCTTGTGCGGTCGCGGCGGGTGCTGCATTATTGTCCGCATGCGCAAGGCCGAGCCAACCAGCCAAGCAGACGCTTAGCAAAACAATAACGCCAGACTTCATTGTTTCTCCCTGACTGCCGCTTTCATGGCGGCTCAATTCACTGTATCAGATGCCTTCACCGATTTGGTTGTTCGACCTCGACAACACGCTGCACAACGCGTCGCACGCGATTTTCCCGGCGATTAACGCCAACATGAATGCATTTATGGCAAAGGTGTTGGGCGACGGCGACAACCCCGCCGACCCGGAAACCGTCAATGCCGCGCGCCTCGCCTACTGGAAGCGCTACGGCGCGACGCTGCTCGGCATGGTCAAGCACCACAACGTCCGCATGGAAGACTTCCTGCGCGAGGCGCACCTTTTCGACGATCTCTCTTCCATGATCCGCGCCGAGCGCGGCCTCGGCCGCCTGCTGCGCCGCCTCCCCGGCCGCAAGATCCTGCTGACGAATGCGCCGCACCGTTATTCGCACGACGTGATGCGCCACCTCGGCTTGCATCGCCATTTTGCCAAGCACATTCCCATCGAATCCATGCGCGTGCACGGCCAATTGCGACCGAAACCGTCCAAGCACCTGTTGCGCAAACTGCTGGCGCGCGAACGTGTTGCTGCCCGCTGCTGCATCCTTGTCGAGGACACTGCGGACAACCTGAAAGCAGCCAAGGCCCTCGGCATGCGCACCGCCTGGGTGACCCAATACCTGGCCTCCAGCCCCAATCTCAAACAGCTCGCCGGAGGCCGTCCGATACCAAGATTCACAAAGCGCCCCATTTTTGTCGATGTCAAAGTACAATCCGTAAGGCAACTACCGGCGATGCTCCATAGGCTGAAGTAATTCCTTCTCCATAAAAACGATCATGGCAACCACAAAACCGGGCGAACGCAAGCTTCAAATCCTCCAGACTCTGGCCACCATGCTGGAGCATCCCAAGGGGGAAAAGATCACCACGGCGGCCCTGGCAGCCAAGCTGGATGTCTCGGAGGCCGCGTTGTACCGGCACTTCGCCAGCAAGGCGCAGATGTTCGAGGGGCTGATCGAATTCATCGAAACCAGCGTCTTTGGCCTGATCAACCAGATCAGCGAGCAGCAGGAAAACGGGCTGTCGCAGGTGCGGGCCATCGTCGCCATGCTGCTCAGCTTCGCCGAGCGCAACCCCGGCATGACGCGGGTGCTGATCGGTGACGCGCTGGTCAACGAGGACGAGCGGCTGCAATCGCGCATGAACCAGTTCATCGAACGCGTCGAACTGGCGATCAAGCAGGCGCTGCGCGTCGCGGTGACGCAGGGCGAGGCGCGCGAGAACGAAGTGGCGGTCCGCGCCTGCATGATCACCAGCCTGATCGTTGGCAAATGGCATCGCTACGCCAAGAGCGGCTTCAAGCACGTTCCCTCCGAAAATGCCCAGGCGCAGATCGCCATGCTCCTCGCCTGATTGCAGAAAGTTCAAGGTTTTTTGCCGCGCAAGCCCGAATTTGATTCACTTCCGGCCGCCGGCAACCTCGCTTCATTGGTTCGGCCGCGTCGAATTTTTCTGATTGTTCGGTGCAGGTCGCATTCCGCATTCTGAATTCGACATCTCGCATTGCCTGCCCTGCGGTGGCTTGCAAAGATCAGTACACTCTCTGTCTTTGCCACTCCACCGCGCGGATGCATGGACACGACACTCGAAAAAAACTTTCCCGTACTCGCATTTGCGTCGCTGCTGATCGGCGGCATGGCCATCGGCTTTGCCGGCATCTTCATGCGGCTGTCGGACGTCAACCCGCTGGCCTCGGCTTTCTGGCGCATGGCATTGGCCGCGCCCTGCCTGTGGGCATGGGCATTCGCCGTTCGCGCGCAGGATGAGGCGGCAGGCAAGCGTACAGGATTCGCCAAGGCTCTCGTCCTCGCTGGCATCTACTTCGCCGGCGATATGGCGCTCTGGCACCTGTCGCTGCACTACACGACGGTCGCCAACGCCACGCTGCTGTCGAATTTCGCGCCGATTTTCATCGCATTGTGGATGTGGATCGCCTACCGCGTACGCTTCGCCCGCATCTTCATCGTCGGCATGCTGATCGCACTGGTCGGCGCCATCATGCTTGTCGGGCCGAATGCCGGCGGTCAAAGTAATGGCGACAGCAAGCTCATGGGGGATTTCCTCGGCCTGAGCAGCGCCATCTTCTATGCGGCCTACCAGCTCGTCGTCAAGGATGCGCGCAACCAGTATTCCACCGCTCGCCTAATGGCATGGAGCACGACCGTTACCGGTCTCGCCCTACTGCCGTTCGCACTGACCGCACCGGGCGCGTTCTGGCCGGCGGAAGCAACCGGCTGGCTGCCGTTGCTGGCGCTGGCGCTGGTGGCGCAAATCGGCGGGCAAACCGTCATTGCCTACGCCGCGGCCCATCTTCCTGCCAACCTCACGTCCGTCAGCCTGCTGATCCAGCCGCTGACGGCGGCGGTGGCGGCATGGATCATTTTCCAGGAAGCCATCGGCCCGGTGCAGATGGCCGGCGGCGCGCTGCTGCTGTGGGGGATCTACCTTTCCAAGCGCGGAAGCTGAGGGGCAGGGATACAATAGCGGTTTGAGCGCCGGTGCTGCCTGCCGCTCCCTTCGCGTGACACTGCCTTGACTGCTTCATCCATCCCCGCCGACACCTGTTTCGCGCTTCTCGACGATGTCCATGCGAGCGAGAACGATCCGCGCTCGCGCCTGCTGACCGGTCTTGCCGGCGTGCTGCCCTGCGACAGCGCCGAGGCGTTGCCGGGCGTGCTGGCGGAGATGGAAGCGGCGCTCCGGCAAGGCAAGCATGCCATCGGTGTTTTCAGCTACGAACTCGGCGCACACATGCACGGCATCGCGCCGCGTGAAGGCAACCGAACGCTGGCGCAAGTCCTGCTCTTCGAACGCTGCGAGCACCTCTCTTCGACGCAGGTTGCACAATGGCTCGCAAATCATGCGCAGCACGCAACAGCAGGAATCGCCGCCATAAGCGCGAACGTCTCCGACGCGCAATTCGAGCAAGCCATCGCGCGCATTCACGCCTACATCGAGGCCGGCGACACCTACCAGATCAACTACACCTATCGGTTGCGCTTTGATGCATTCGGCTCGCCGATCGACCTCTATCGCCGCCTGCGCGAACGCCAGCCCGTTCCCTACGGCGCGCTGCTCATGCTTCCGGACGGCCGCACGGTGCTGTCCCTGTCGCCGGAACTGTTTGTACGGCATGCTGAAGGCATCGTCACGACCAGACCGATGAAAGGCACGGCCGCCGCAAGCGGCGATGCGGCCATTGATGCGCAACGCGCGGCGGCGCTCGCCGCCGATACGAAGAACCGCGCAGAGAACCTGATGATCGTCGACCTGCTGCGCAACGACCTTGGCCGTGTCGCGAAGTTCGGCACGGTGAAGGTGCCGAAGCTGTTCAGCGTCGACCGCTACAGCAGCGTGCTCCAGATGACGTCGACGGTGGAGGCGGAACTGCGTGACGATGCCGGACTTGCGGACGTGTTCGCGGCGCTCTATCCATGCGGCTCGATCACGGGCGCGCCCAAGCGCCGCACCATGCAGATCATCCGCGAACTGGAACCCGATCCGCGCGGTATCTACACCGGTGCAATCGGATGGTTCGAGGCGCCAGCCGCGGGCCGCAAGGTGGGCGATTTCTGCCTGTCGGTACCGATCCGCACGCTGGTATTGCAACCGCCGGGCGAAGATGGCATCCGCAAGGGCGAGATGGGTGTCGGCGCGGGTATCGTGCATGACAGCATCGCTGCCGAAGAAGCCGCGGAATGCCGCCTGAAGGCCCGTTTCCTGACCGGCCTGCCGAACGACTTCGAACTGTTCGAGACCATGCACGCAACGCGCGAGGAGGGGTGCCGCAACTGGGATCGCCACTTGCATCGCCTCCGCACTTCCGCGAGCTACTTCGGCTTCGCCTTCGATCAAGACAAGATTACGGACGACGTCGCGCAACGGTGTACGTCCCTGGAGCCGCAGACAGCGTATCGCATGCGCCTGTCACTGCGCCAGGACGGCACCGTGTCGATGCAGGCCGCGCCGATCGCACCGCTGGCCTTGCCCGTAAAGATATTTCTTGCTCCGGCGCCGACACTGTCCACCGATGTCTTCCTGCGCCACAAAACGAGCGTACGGACGCAGTACGACGCGGCGTGGCGCAGCGCGGAAGAGCAAGGCGGGTTCGACATGCTGTTCTTCAACGAACGCGACGAGCTCACTGAAGGCGGTCGCAGCAACGTCTTCGTCCGGCTGGGCGGCCAATGGCTCACGCCGCCATTGGATGCCGGCGTGTTGCCCGGTGTGATGCGCAGCGTGTTGCTTGCGGACCGGGCGTGGGCGGCGCACGAAAGGCGGCTGACACGCGACGATCTGCGAGCCGCGGAAGAGGTGGTCGTGTGCAATGCACTGCGCGGCGTGTTGCCGGCCTCCCTCGTCTGGCAGGACCGCTGAGCGGACAGCTCAGGCGCGTGGTTTCCGGAATATCCGTTTCTCGAGACCGTCTTCCGCCTGCTTCGGGCAGGAATGCGAGGGCCAATCCCACGGCCCGACCGGATCGCCGCCCTTGCGCGTGTAAGCGATAACCTCGCCAAGCAGCCTCTTGTCGGAACTGCGGACGATCTGGTAGCGGTCTTCAAGAATGACCAGGGCTGCGCCGTCAACCGGATCAGGTTTGCCGCGCAGCGTTCTTGTCTTCCTGACCCTGCCGTACTTGGCCGTAACCTGAGCGGCACCCTCGCCGGTCGCTTCAAATTGCGAGAACGGATCGGGCTCGTCTGCCGACAGGAGGACCGGTTCATAGACATTGAAGCCCCCATTCCTCGCGCACAGCTCATCCACCAGCCTGTCCGCCTGCCATATCCGGAGAGCGGGAATGCCCCACCACAGGCCGATCAGCAACAGCGCCACCGCTTCTTTCCACCGAATGCGAAACAGTTTCATGCTTTTACTTTGGCGCACGGTAGGACGCCTTCCGCTTGCGCTGACGATGCAAGCGCGTACGCAGCACGTGCACGTCGCGAATGTAGGACCGCGCCACGTGAAAGTGGAGGGCGCGATAGCTCCTCCGGCGATTGAGGTACTCGATCAGGAGCGGCGGGACCGTAAACAAGATGAAGACCGCGTACTCGCGGCTGCCGCCCAGCAACGCATTGACGGCAGTGAATGCGGTAATGAACAACGTCACAAACTGTATCCAGCCCAGAACGAAACGCCCATGGACAGAATCCCGCGCCGTCTTGATGTGCAGCCGGACAAGGTGGAAGACGATGCAGACATACGCCAGGAAGATGAACGGCCGGTCGAGGAGAAACGCCCCGAACATCCCCGCGAAAACGGGCGCATAAAGCGCCCCCGAGACGAAGTCATTGTATTGGTTCGCGGCCAGCTGCCTTGCGGCCGCGCGGTGGATGTCGTGGTGTGTCAGTCGCATTGAAAGCTCGTCTCTGCCTGTCGGATCGTGACGCGTGAAGGCGCTGGAGACAGATAGGCAAACTGACAAGGTTTTTCAATGGGCGGCAGCGGTCAAATCAGCATGCGCGTTTGACGCAATGGGTGGTGCGCTGTTCACAGCGGAGTGCCAGCGGCAACGAATCAGGAGCGGGAGGCGCCTTTCTTTTCCGCAGGCAGGCTGCCCGCCTGCGTATTGCGTTGGAAAACCACCAGCCATGTCGCCAGTACCACCAGCGCACAGCCAATGAGTGTGTTGAAGCTGATTTCCTCATGCAGGAACACGGCACCCCACACCATCGCGAACAGGGGAATCAGGAAAGTCACCGTCAATGCCTTCGTCGGTCCCAGGTCCGCGATCAGGCGGAAATAGATGAAGTACGCTACCGCGCTGCAGAGCAAGGCCAGCAGCAGCGTGAGCACGATGACGAGCGGTGTGACTTCGCCGCGCACCGGGGAGAGGGACACGAAGGGAAGCAGCACGAGCGCCGCGCCGAGCTGCGAGCCGGTCGCCATCATGGGCGGTGCGATGCCGGACGACTTTTTCTTTGAATACGCGCCGGCAATGCCATAGCAGAGCGCGGCGGTCACGCAGGCCAGCGCGGCAACCAGCACCTGCGGTGAAAATTCCGCGGGTCCGAGGCGGACCAGGAAGGCGACGCCGGCCACTCCGGTAACGAGGCCCGCAATCTTGCGTGCCGTGAGCGTTTCGCCGAGCACGGCAGCACCGATCAGTGCGCCCCACAAGGGACTCGTTGCATTGAGGATGGCGGAGTAGCCCGCCGGCAGGGTGAGCGCGGCATACGCGAATAGCGCGAAGGGCAGGGCGGAGTTCATCGTGCCCAGCACGAGGTATTGCTTCCAGTTGGTGCGAAACTGCATGTGTCGTCCGGTCGCCAGCATGAACGCGAGCATTGCGACGCCTGCAATAGCCACGCGTAATTCAGCCGTCCATAACGCGCCGAGCACCGGCGCAATGATGCGCATGAAGAGGAAGGAGGCGCCCCAGATGGCGGCAAGGACGAGGAGGCGGACAAGGTCGGCACTACGCATGGTCGATCCAGAAGTAAGCGAAACAAGAGAATAGCGCGGGCAGGTGAGGCGCGCTCGCCGTATTCGGACAGGTGATCACGCGTGGTGCGGCAAGGGCCTTTGCCGTGAGGCGATCACGGCGCCCGCAAGGAGTGCAATCGCAGAGAACACCAAGCCGCGCTGCAATCCTCCGGCGCCGTCGGAAATCCAGCCCACCATGGTGGGGCCGACGATCTGGCCGAAGGCGAAGACGGTGGTGAAACCACTGATGCCGGACGACCACGCCTGCGACGGCAGGTTGTGCCTCACGAGTGCGGTCGTGGAGGCGACGACGGAAAGAAACACGGCGCCAAACAGCATGCCCGACGCGAATACCGCAAGAGGCGCCGAGGTCAGCACCGGCAACAGCGTGGCGATCGCCAGCAAGCCGTTCAGGATGGCAAGCGACTGTCCGCCCTTGAACCGGTCCAGCATGCGCGCCCAGATGCGCGAGGACGCGACGACGGCGAGGCCGAGCAGCGCATAGAACAGGGTGATCGTCGACGCATCCATGCCTTGCTCTTTCAGCAGCGCGATGATGAAGGTCATGTAACCGATATAGCCGACGCCGAACATCAGATAGCCCGCCAGGCCGAAGGCAAAGGCGCGCACCTTGAAGTGCCCGTGTCCGCTGCCCGCACTGGCTGCGCCATCAATCTGCCGCGCCGGTATCGCCATGAGCAGCGTCATGACGAGGCACAGTGCGCCCAGCACCAGCCACGCCCATTGCCAGGGATGGGCGACGTCGCGCGCCGTCTCCAGTGTCGCGGGCACCAGCAGCGCGGACAAGGTAATCCCGAAACCGGTGCCGCCGTAGTAGAGGCCGATGAGGAAGCCGGCCCGCTTCACATGCAAGGCCCCGAGACGCGCGGCGAGCAAGCCCCCGGAAATGAAAATGAACGCGCTTGCAATGCCTGCCAGCACGCGTTGCAGCAGCAGCATCGCGGCGTCGGTGACAAAGCCCGAGAGCAGCATGAACACGCCAGTTAGCAGTGCGCCGCCGATCAGCGCGGCCTGCGCATCGAGGCGGCGCATCAGCGCTGGCGTCATGAGCGCGCCGACAAAGTAGCCGAATGCATTGGCTGTATTCATCGCCCCCGCCAGCAGGTAGGACCAGTCGAGGTCGGCGCGCATGGGCGGCAGCAGCAGCGCGTAGGAAAAACGGGAGATGCCGAGCGAAATGGCTGCTCCAAAGGAGAGCGCGAGCGCGGTCAGCAGCGGGTGGCGAAGGGCGAAGTTCCCTGCCTGCATGCCGCTCATGCCTTGGGGGCCGTTAGTACGAGCGCCATCGCCACCAGCACCACCGCGCCGCCTGCAACAGTGGACATGCCGATTGACTCGTGCAGGAACAGAAAGGCCCAGAGCATGCTGAACAGCGGGATCAGGAAGGAAACGCTCATCGCGCGCGTCGGCCCGATCTTGACGATGAGGGGAATGAACAGCGCCTGCGCGAGTCCGGACGAGAGAAGCGCCATGGCCAGGATGCAGGCAAGCGCGGCGAAGGACGGCATGGCCGGCGGCAGGGAGAACGGCACGGTCGGAAGCATGACGAGGCTGCCGAGCGCCATCGATCCGGCCGCCATCGCAATCGGATGGATGCCGTCAGGATGTCCGGTCTTCTTGACGATGATGCTGGACAACGCATACCCCGCCGCTGCCACCAGGCAGGCTGCGACGGCGGCAACCGTCGTGGGGTTCATTGCAACCGTGCCGGCGCCGACAAGGATCGCGACGCCGGCAATCCCCATCAGCAGGCCGGCCAGCTTTTGCATCGTCAGGCGTTCTGCCAGCCAGATCATTGAGAAGACGGCCCCGAACAGCGGAGCGGTGGAATTGAGCACGGCCGAGTGGGACGCAGGCAGGTGAAGCGCTGCAAACGAAAAGCACGAAAACGGGATGACCACCGCAAACAGGCCGACCACGGCGAACGGTTTGAGATTTGCCCGCCAGTCCATCTTGACCCGCGTGGTCATCGCGAAGGCCACCAGCGCGAGGCCGGCGAGCGTCGTGCGCAAGGTCGCGGTCAGCAGCGGGCCGGCCTCTGGCGCGGCGACGCGAAGGAAGATGAAGGAGCCGCCCCAGATCGCGGACAGGAACACCAGCTTGGCAAGGTCGGCGGCGGACATGGGGATGGTGTTGCGATAGGGAAATTAGAACGGTCGGTCGATTGTAGCACCGCGTCTTTGCGGCTGCCCATGACAATACCCGTGCATGCGTCGCCTGGCGTTGCGCCTCGATCATGCGCGGCGCAAAAGCAGGTCCCGCCTTGTAATGCTCTTGATACAAGCCAAAGGCCTGATTGTCGGAAGATTAATAATCATGTCAGGGGAGATTGACATGAAAATGCCAGCCAAAAAGAACAAGGCCGTGATGCTTGCAGCCGCTGTGGCGCTTGCCGGTTGCGGAAAGTCGGATAAGCCCGTCGCCGGTGCGGCGACGGCAGAAATGGTTCACGTTGCCGCTGCCGACGATATCGATGCGCAGTTGCCGACCGTCGTGGAACGGCGCCACTTTGCCATTTACAACACCTACCGGGAGCTGTCCGAGGATGCTTCGGCACCGCGCAAGTCGACGGCCACGGTCAGCGAAGAGAGTGGGCTGCGCGCTGTCGCGGCACTGGATCGCGATTTCTCCACTTGTTCCATCCACACCCTGCCGCCGCAGGACTAATGGAGTCGCTTAACCGCCGCAGACGCTGCAGGTGGAATTGCGCGCGACGCCGATGCTCGTCCACTCCATCGTGCGCGCATCCAGCAGCAACAGCCGGCCTGCCAGCGATTCGCCGATGCCTGCAACAATCTTGAGCGCCTCTGCGGCTTGCATCGTCCCGATGATGCCGACCAGCGGCGCAAACACGCCCATGGTCGAACACAGCACTTCCTCGAACTGCTGCTCGGGGGGGAACAGGCAGGCGTAGCAGGGGGACGTTCCGTTGCGCGTGTCGAAGACGGAGATCTGGCCGTCCATGCGGATGGCCGCGCCGGACACGAGGGGGACTTTGTGCTGCACGCAAGCGTGGTTGACGGCGTGGCGCGTCTTGAAGTTGTCGCTGCAATCGAGCACCACCGTTGCCTGTCGCACCAGTTCGGACAGGCGCTCTCCTTCCAGCCGCTCCTTGAGGGCGGTTACTTCCACTTCCGGATTGATGCGCGACAGCGTTTCCTTGCCCGATTCCGCCTTGGGCTGACCGACGCGCTCGGTCGTGTGCAGGATCTGGCGCTGCAGGTTGGTCAGGTCCACCGTGTCATTGTCGACCAGCGTGATCTTGCCCATGCCGGCGGACGCCAGGTAGAACGCTACGGGTGAGCCCAATCCGCCCGCGCCGATGACCAGTGCATGGCCGGCGAGGATTTTCTCCTGGCCTTCGATGCCGATTTCGTCGAGGAGAATGTGGCGGGAATAACGGAGCAGCTGGTTGTCGTTCATGGCACGTCGTGCGCGGGATGGCAATACCGGGATTGTACCTGCGCGCAGGATGGCGGAAATGAAAAAGGCCGCATCGCTGCGGCCTTTTCGCTATCGGGAGAAAGAATTACTTCTTCTCGCCGTTTCCGTTCTTGTCACCATTCTTCTTCTCGTTGATGGTGTTTTCCTTCTTGCTCTCGATCTTGGCGGACTTGGAGAGTTGAACCGGCATCCCCTTCAGGTGGTTCAGCGCCTGGGCCAGCTGGAAGTCTTCCTTGCTGCCGAATTCGAGCGGCTTGCGCTTCTTCTCGAGGGCCGCGAGGCGTTGCTCTTCTTCCAGTTCGTCGAGCTTGCGTGCTGCCTCATCCTTGTCCTTGTCGTTGGACAGGTGCTTCTGCAGGTCGGCTTCGCGCAGGCGCAGGCCGTTCAGGCCGTCGCCGTCGGCGGTTTCATCCACCAGCAGGTCGGGCACGATGCCCTTGGCCTGGATCGAGCGGCCGTTCGGGGTGTAGTAACGGGCGGTCGTCAGCTTGACCGCGGTGTCGGCGGACAATTGGCGAATCGTCTGCACCGATCCCTTGCCGAAGGTCTGCGTGCCCATGATGGTCGCGCGCTTGTAGTCCTGCAGTGCACCGGCCACGATTTCGGACGCGGATGCGGAACCCGTGTTGACCAGCACCACGATCGGCACGTTCTTCACTGCCTCGGGGAGGCGGGCGAGCGGATCGCTGGTCGCCACGCGTGACGAGGTGTAGAACTCGCGGCGCGCATAGAACGTCTGCTTGGAATCCGGCAGCTGGCCATTGGTCGACACGATCGGCACGTCCTTCGGCAGGAAGGCCGCGGAAACGCCGATGGCGCCCGGCAGCACCCCACCCGGGTCGTTGCGCAGGTCGAGCACGAGGCCTTTCAGGTTGGGCTCCTGCTGGTAGATCGCGGTAATCTTCTTCGCCATGTCCTCGACCGTCGGCTCCTGGAACTGCGACACGCGCAGCCATGCGTAACCGGGCTCGATGACCTTCGACTTCACGCTCTGCACGCGGATCTCCTGGCGCACGATGGTGACGATGATCGGACGGTCCTCGTCCTTGCGCGCGATGGTCAAGGTGATCTTGGTGTTGGGCTCGCCGCGCATGCGCTTGACAGCTTCATCCAGGGTCAGGCCCTTGACCGGCGTGTTGTCCAGACGGGTGATCAGGTCGCCCGCCTTCAGGCCGGCCTTGAACGCGGGGGAATCTTCGATCGGCGAAATGACTTTCACATAACCGTCCTCCATGCCGACCTCGATGCCGAGGCCGACGAACTTGCCCTGGGTGCCTTCACGCAGTTCCTTGAATGCTTTCTTGTCAAGGTAGGCGGAGTGGGGATCGAGCGAGGCCACCATGCCCGAGATCGCCTCGGTCAGCAGCTTCTTGTCTTCGACCGCTTCGACGTAATCCGATTTGATCAGGCCGAACACATCTGCGAGCTGGCGCAATTCTTCCAGTGGCAGCGGTGCCGTATGCTTCTGCGCGCTTGCCTCGAACTGCATCGAACCAGCGATGCCTGCAATGACGCCTAAACCGATAAGGCCGAAGTTCTTCAGTTTGCTGCTCATGTGTCACCTGATAGTTACCCACCCGAGTGGGTCGATTGCGCGGCCCTGATGCCGCATTTCAAAGTATAAACCCGAATTTTCGTTGCCGCCGCTGTTGCCGGCATTGGCAATGACGTCGCCGGTCCTGACCACATCACCCACGCGTTTCAGGACCGCCTGGTTGTTGCCGTAGATGGTCATGTACTGGCTTCCGTGGTCAATAATGATCAGGTTGCCGAATCCGCGCAACCATTCCGCGAAAATTACCTGGCCGGCGGCGACTGCCTTGACGTCCGCCCCTTCGGCGGTCCGAATGAACAACCCCTTCCAGGCAGGGCCGTCACCGCGCTTGCTGCCGAATCGCGCGACCAGATCGCCCTTGACCGGCAGCCGCAGCTGGCCCTTCAGCGAGGCGAATGCCTGATCGAGGCCCCGGTCTTGGACGTTGCCTTCGGGCGTGAGTTCATTTCGGGCCGTCAATTTCTTTGGCGGCTCGTCATCGTCGATTGCATCAGGATTGGGCGCAGGCGTCTTGACGGAACTCACTTTTTTGTCAGGCGGCGCTTCCGGTTTGTCTTTCGCTCGCGCAAGTTGCTCCTGGCGGCGCTTCTCGCGGGCTGCCGCTTCGGCTTTTCGTTGTTCTTCAATTAACTTCGCAAGCCGGTCGACCAGTCCGGCGAGGCGCTGCTCGTCGCGTTCGATGTTGCCGGCCTCCTTGCGTTGCGCCGACAGCTTGCTCGAGAGTTGTGCAAGGAGGGTGGAGCGGCGGGCCTTTTCCTTCTCGAGCTGCGCCTTCTGCTCGCGCTGTTCCTGCGCGATTTCCTCGAGTTCGTCGCGGGCTTCCTGGGCCGCGAGCTTGTTGTCCTCGACCGCCTTCATGTTGGCCCGCAGCGCGTCGATCAGTTTCGCCTGCGCTTGCGAGACGTAGCCCATGTATTGCAGTTCGCGGTTGATGCGGTTCGGGTTGTCACCGGAAAGCAGGAGCTTGATCCGGTCTTCGTTGCCGGCGACATACTGGTCGCGCAGGAGGCGGGACAGGCGCTTTTGCTGGGCGGCGATGGTTTTTGCGAGCTGGTCCTGCTGCTGGGAGAGCCGTGCGAGTTTCGCTTCAGCATCCTTCTGCTCTCGGTCCAGTTCGTGCAGGGCGCGGTTGGCTTCGGAGATGGCTGCTTCGGAATTGGCCAGCGCATCGGCTGCGTGGCTCTTAGCAGTTTCGGTCTTGCTGATGTCGCGCTTCAGGGCTTCCAGCTTTTGCTGAAGCTCGGCGCGTTCCGCCTCGGCGGCGCGCTTCTGGCGGGTGCGTTCGGTGACTTTATTGGCGTGGGCAGGGGCACTGCCCAGCACGAGCACCACCCCGAGAACCGCGAGGGCTACCCAGCCGGCATGACGAAGATGCCGGGTAATCGAGGGGGATTCCTGTCGGTTTCCGGGGCGGCTGAACAACTGCATGGAGAAGCGTTACTTCGCCTTCCCCTGGCTCGCGACTGCCTTCATGGCCGCCGCGATGGCTTCCTGGTCGCCCAAGTAGTAGCTCTTGATCGGCTTCAGGTTGGCGTCCAGTTCGTAGACGAGCGGCTGGCCGTTGGGGATGTTCAGGCCGACGATGTCCTTGTCGCTGATGCCGTCCAGGGATTTGATCAGCGCGCGCAGGCTGTTACCGTGGGCGGAGATCAGGATCTTGCGGCCGGCCTTGATTGCGGGGGCAATCTCTTCGTCCCAGGCCGGCATGACACGGGCGACGGTGTCCTTCAGGCACTCGGTCAGGGGGATCTGGTCCTTCTTCAGGCCGGCATAGCGCGGGTCGTTGTACGAGGTGCGTGGATCGTTTGCGTCCAGCGGATTGGGCGGCACGTCGTAGCTGCGGCGCCAGACCAGGACCTGCTCGTCACCGTACTGGGCGGCGGTTTCCGCCTTGTTCAGGCCTTGCAGGGCGCCGTAATGACGCTCGTTCAGGCGCCAGTCGTGCTTGACGGGCAACCACATCAGGTCCATCTCGTCGAGCGTCAGCCACAGGGTGCGGATGGCGCGCTTGAGGACGGAGGTGTAGCAGAGGTCGAACTCGAAGCCGGCTTCCTTCAGGATCTTGCCGGCCTGGCGGGCCTCATTGACGCCTTTTTCGGTCAGGTCGACGTCGGTCCAGCCGGTGAAACGGTTTTCCAGATTCCACGTCGATTCGCCGTGGCGCATGAATACGATCTTGTACATGTCGGGAGAGGATGAAAAATAAGGGGATATGGGACTTTGAAATACGGCTTCCGCATCTATTTTATAATGGCGGGATTGCTTTAAACCATTCAAAGACTTGAGGTAACGTGAAATTCTTTCTTGATAACATCTGGCTGATCGGTATTGCCCTGCTGTCCGGCGGCGCGTTGATTCTGCCGAACCTGCAGCGCCGCGGCGCGAAAGTTTCTACCCTGCAGGCAACCCAGCTCCTGAACCAGGGCAAGGCCGTAGTGGTGGACGTGCGCGAACCGGCAGAGTTCTCCACGGGACACCTGCGTGACGCCAAGAACATCCCGCTCGCCGAGTTGTCGAACCGTACCGGTGAGCTGGACAAGTTCAAGTCGAAGGCAGTCATCGCCGTCTGCCAGACCGGGGCACGCTCCGCCAAAGCAGCCGCGCAGCTCAAGAAGGCCGGCTTCAACGAGGCGTTCAGCCTCGACGGCGGCGTTGCCGCATGGCAGTCCCAAGGCCTGCCGCTGGCGAAGTAACGGAGTATCGATCATGACCGCACGCGTTTTAATGTACAGCACTGGCGTCTGCCCCTATTGCGTCATGGCGGAGCGGCTGCTGAACGCGAAAGGTGTCCAGGACATCGAAAAGATTCGCGTCGACCTGCAGCCGGAACAGCGCGCCGAGATGATGCAGAAGACCGGCCGCCGGACGGTGCCGCAGATCTACATCGGCGACACCCACGTCGGCGGTTTCGACGACCTCAGCAAGCTCGAGCACGAAGGCAAGCTGGACGCGCTGCTGCAGGGCGCTTAAACTTAGCGTCCTATCATCACAAGGGACGGCATGTTGCCGTCCTTTTTCCTTCCTACTACAACGAAAGACACCCATGGCCGAGCAAAACAACCAACCCGTGTTCCAGATCCAGCGCGTCTACCTGAAGGATCTCTCCCTCGAGCAACCGAACTCGCCGGCCATCTTCCTCGAGCAGGAAGGCCCGAACATCGAGGTGGCCGTGGACGTCGGCGCGGAAGCGCTGGCAGAGACGATTTTCGAATCGACCGTGACCATCACCGTGACGGCCAAGGTCAAGGACAAGGTCGCGTTCCTGGTGGAAGGAAAGCAGGCAGGCATCTTCGAATGCGCCAACATTCCGGCGGAACAGCTCGACCCGCTGCTCGGCATCGGCTGCCCGAACATCATCTATCCCTACCTCCGCGCCAATATCGCCGACATGATCACCCGCGCGGGCTTCCCGCCGGTGCACCTGGCCGAGATCAATTTCGAGGCGTTCTACCAGCAGCGCCTGCAGCAGCTGCAGGAGCAACAGCAGCAGCAACAGGCGCAGGCCGCAACCGGCCTCGTCATGCCCGACGGCTCGCCGGCAAAGCACTAAGCATTGGCGAAACCAGCAGGGGAGGATGGATGAAATCCACGCGTCTGTTCGTGTTGTCGGCAGCGATGTTCGCAGTGACGGGCGCAGCGCATGCGCTCGAGTTCAAGGCGGTCGGCCCCGTGCCGGCCGTGCTCTATGACGCGCCCTCGCCCAAGGGGCGCAAGGTCTTCGTCGCGCCGCGCGGCATGCCGGTCGAAGTCGTGCTGACCTATGGTGACTGGGCGAAGGTGCGCGACATGTCAGGTGATCTCGCCTGGATCCAGTCGCGTTCGCTCGTCCAGCGCCGCAGTGTCGTGGTCAATGCAGCCAGTGCGCGCGTGCGCGCATCGGCGGAGGACGCCGCACCCGTGATGTTCACTGCCGAGAAGGGCGTGCTGCTGGAACTTGTCGATCCCCCTGCTGGCGGATGGGCAAAAGTGCGTCACCGTGACGGACAGTCCGGCTTCGTGCGCGTCACGGAAGTCTGGGGCGAATGATGTCGTCGGCTTCCAACTGCCGGACGATGCATGTCTCCATCCTCGGCGCCGGCGCCTGGGGAACGGCGCTGGCGATCCTGCTCGCGGACCGGCACAAGGTTGTGTTGTGGGGCCGCGAAGAAGCGGCGATGCGCGACGCCGCGGCGAAGCGCGAGAACACCGCCTACCTGCCCGGGTTCGCATTACCGCCGAGCGTGCAAGTCACGTCGGATTTCCGGACTGCGATCGATCATGCCGGCCAGGGCGAAGGCCTTCTGGTCATCGCCTCGTCCGTCGCCGGCCTGCGCCCGCTGGCAGAACGCCTGCAGGGAGAATCCATTCCCAACCTCGTCTGGCTGTGCAAGGGGTTTGAGGAAAAGACGCGCCTCCTCCCGCACCAGGTCGTGCGCGAAGTGCTCGGCGCGGAACTGCCCCACGGAGCGCTTTCCGGACCATCGTTCGCTCAGGAAGTGGCTGCAGGAATGCCCTGTGCCTTGACCATCGCATCGGCCTCCCCGGCTTTGCGCGAATGCGTCGTCGCCGCGGTCCACGGACGTTCAATGCGCGTCTATTCGACGGACGACCTCGTCGGCGTCGAAGTAGGCGGCGCGGTGAAAAACATCCTTGCCATCGCCACCGGCGTCATCGATGGACTGGGGTTGGGATTGAACGCGCGCGCCGCGCTGATTACGCGCGGTCTCGCCGAGATCACCCGCCTGGGTGTCGCACTCGGCGGCCGCACCGAAACCTTCATGGGCCTGGCCGGCGTGGGCGACCTCATCCTCACCTGTACCGGCGACCTCTCGCGCAACCGCCAGGTCGGCCTGGGTCTTGCGCAAGGCAAGAAGCTCGACACCATCGTGGCTGAACTCGGCCATGTCGCGGAAGGGGTGAGGTGTGCGCAAGCAGTGCGCGCGCTCGCAGTGGACGTCGGCGTCGACATGCCGATCACCAATGCCGTGGCGGCCGTGCTGTTCGACGGTGATTCACCGCGTGCCATGGTCGAGCGGCTTCTCTCCCGGGATCCGCGCGACGAAGCGGCCTGAACCACGCCGGGACGACTTCCCGGCGTTTTTCATCCATTCATGTGTTCCTTGCGCAGCACCGTCATCAGCACCGATGAATCCTCGCGTGCAGATAACGCATAAGGCGTGTTGCCGTGAAGGTAGAGCATCTGCCCCGCCTGCAACGGCTGCGTTCGGTCAAGCGTCTGGACATCCACAGTCCCTTCCAGGCAGTGCAGCGTCAGCTCTGCGGGAACGCTGTGCTCGGGGATGGTTTTTCCCTTTGGCATCACCAGCCGCATGACCTCGAAGTCGTCCGTCCTCGCCAGCGCAATGGACGCCGCCTCGCCCAGCTTGTTGCCTAACGGGCGGACATCGATCAGTTCTCCGGGGGCAGGATGATACTGTGGCATGTTCGTCTCCTTGTTGTCATGGAGACTGTGCCAGAAGCAGGTTTGTTCCTGTTTTGCGCGGGATCAACAGAAACGGTATGCCCTGCTCCAATTGCGTCTCGAAGCATGCTGCGGAAGCAGGGGCATGGTGCGAAATTCACCCTTCTCCTGCAGGGGAAACCTTGCGGAGGGGAACCGGCCATCCTCGATACGGTCTGTAGCAGGGCGGCGATTACAACTTCCCGATATGGTGCCGCACGGCACTTTCCGCTTGCCGTCATTCCCCACGGTCTTATTGCCTATAATCAAACTGCGGCTTCCCTGGCGGGTAAGTCGCATCCTTGTTAGCCTTATACTAGTGGTTCGTTTGTCATCCTTTGAAAACTTCTCGATGCTAACCAACGTCTCTTCCCTTCGCCGCTCGCTCGGCCGTACCGCTCAGCGCGGCTTTACCCTGATCGAAATCATGGTGGTGGTCGTCATCATGGGTATTCTGGCCGCATTGGTGGTGCCCAAGCTGATGGGCCGCGCGGACGATGCGCGCATTACTGCCGCCAAGCAGGACATTTCGACCCTGATGCAGGCGCTCAAGCTGTACAAGCTGGACAACCAGCGTTATCCGACGACCGAACAGGGCCTGCAGGCGCTGATTTCGAAGCCGACCAGCGGCCCGGCGGCCAATGGCTGGAAGAACGGCGGCTACGTCGAGAAACTGCCGAAGGATCCGTGGGGCGGCCAGTATCAGTACCTGTCGCCGGGCGTGAAGGGCGAGGTGGACATCTTCTCCTACGGCGCCGACGGCCAGCCGGGCGGTACCGGCAATGATGCAGACATCGGTTCGTGGGACCTCTGATCCAGTCTTCCATTTCCTCAAGGCGCGCAACGCTCGGCATCGCTGCGCGCGGATTTACCTTGCTCGAACTGCTGGTGGTACTGGTGATCGCCGGCATCCTGCTCGGCATGGTCGGCCTCAGTGCCATGCAGGGTGAGCGGCAGGTGCTGCAGGGTGAGGCCCAGCGCGTGGCCCTGCTCTTGCAACTGGCCCGCGACGAAGCCATCGTGCGCAACCGTCCTATCGCCTTCGAGGCCGAGCCCGAGCGTTATCGCTTCCTGATCCGGGACGGCAACAAGTGGCAGACGCTGACCCAGGATGACTTGCTGCGGGAGCGCGAATTCCGGCGGTCACCGATCTCCCTGTCGATCAATCCGCCGACTGCAGCGGAAACGGACAACATGCGCATCGTGTTCGGGCGCGAGCCGGTAGACAAGCCCTTTGTCCTCACCTTCATCCTCGGCGACGCCAGCGTGGCGATCCGCGCCGACGGCGTCGGACACTTCACGGTGGAGTGACATGCGGCGTCGCCTTCCTCACGTTCATGCCGGCTTCACCCTGCTCGAAGTGCTGGTCGCCCTGGTGGTGGTCGGCACCGCGCTCGGGGCCAGCCTGCGCGCGGTGGGGAGCCTGACTCAGAACAGCAGCGGATTGCGCGCGTCCATGATGGCGACGTGGTCCGCGGAAAACCGGTTGACCGAGATTCGTCTGCGCCGCGAATATCCTCCCATCGGCCGGCGCAGCTTTGCCTGCCCGCAGGGCGAGCTTCGCCTGAACTGCGACGAGGAAGTGTTCGCCACGCCAAACCCCTTCTTCCGGCGCGTCGAAGTCACCGTCTACAACGAAGAGGATCCCGGGCGCCAGATCATCAAGTTGGCGCAGATTGTGTCGAGCCGCCCATGAAGACACGTCAACACGGCTTCACCCTGATCGAGCTGCTGGTCGCCATCACCATCATGTCGATTGTCGCCGTGCTCGGCTGGCGCGGGCTGGACACCATCATCCGTTCACGCGTCGCGCTCAACAACGAGCTTGAACAGACGCGCGGCTTGCAGCTTGCATTTGCCCAGATGCAGAGTGACACCGGCCATATCGCCAAGGTGGAGGACATCGGAAAGCGTGCTGTACTCGCCGTGCAACCGGGACGGTTGACGATGGTGCGCATGGTGTTCGCCGAGAATCAGCCATCGCGCGCGCAAGTCATTGCCTATCGCATCGATGGCGGCGTGCTCACACGGCGCGAATCGATCGCGACGCGCGACCTGCGCGAGCTGGATGCGGCATGGATTGCGGCGCTCGGCGATACGACAAGCGTGCCGGCAGTCGCACTGCACGATGGGGTGGAAACAATGGCCATACGCAGCTGGGTCGACCGCGAGTGGCGCGCCGCCGGCGCCGAAGGAGGGACTGGGCCGGGTGGGTCGACGATTCCGCCCACCGGTCTCGAAGTGTCGCTTCGCCTGCGTGACCGGCCCGAAAACCTCGTCAAGATCTTCCTGCTGGGGGCGGCATGATGAAGCGCATGCACACGCACCAGCGCGGTGTCGCCGTCATCACGGCCTTGCTGCTGACCACGCTGGCGATCACCATCGTCGCCAGCCTGTTTTGGCAGCAGCAGGTGCAGGTGCGCTCGATCGAGAACCAGCGCTTGCAATTGCAGAAGCAGTGGATCCTGCGCGGCGCGCTCGATTGGGCCCGTCTGATCCTCGGCGAGGACAAGCGCATCGACGATCGTCTCAGGGGGGCAGGAAAGGGCCTTGACCACCTTGGGGAACCATGGGCAGTGCCGCTTGCAGAGACCCGTCTGGATCAGTACGTGGAGAAGGAGCGGGCGGGCGATGTGCCGGACGCCGCGCTTTCCGGCGGCATCACCGATGCGCAGGCACGTTTCAATTTGAAAGGGCTGTCCGAGAACGGCGCGATCAATGAGAAGGAAGTCACGCGCTTTTCCAAGCTGCTGACCCTGCTGCAGATCAATCCTGCGCTTGCACGGGCAACCGCAGTCCTCATGCAGTCCGCGCAGAAGCCGCCCACAGCCGGCTCTGCGGCGGCGACATCCGGCGCGACTTCCCAGCCCATGGACATCCGTCACGTGGATGATCTTCTTGCCGTGCAGGGCTTTACGCCGGAGATGCTCGAGAAACTGAAGGACTTCGTGATCGTGCTGCCGGTAATGACAAAGATCAACGTGAATACGGCGCCCGCCGAAGTGATCGCTGCCAAAGTTGATACACTGTCGCTTCCAGAGGCGACAACATTGGTTGCTGCGAGGCAAAGCAGGCCGTTCGATGACGTGCTGACCCTGCCGATCCCGGCGAGCGTTCGAGAGGCGGCCAAAGAGGTGCTTGAGACCAATACGGCCTATTTCCTGATCAATGGAAACGTCCGCCTGAACCGCGCCGGCATGGAGATGCAGGCGCTGATCAAGCGCGATTCGGCTACGAAGCAGACCGTCCTCTGGATACGCGAATATTAAGAACAAGAAAGTGAGACCTTGAGCAACCTCTACATTCGCCTGCCATCGCATATTGCCGCGGAAGGGCTGCAGCCCGGCATGCCGCTGTACTGCCATTTCGCGATTGCCTCCAACGCGGGCGCCATCGAGCGCGAAGGCGTCGCCGCACTTCCCGAACTGGCCGAGCCGGTCAAGCGTGCGCAACGCGTCGTACTCCTGCTGGCCGCAAGCGATGTCACCCTTTTGCGCGTGAAGATGCCGCCCCTGTCCGGCGCCAAGCTGCGCGCCGCGCTTCCCAACCTGGTCGAGGACCGGCTCATGTCCGACCCGGAGGAATGCGTGGTCGTCGCCGGGGAAATGCATGGGGGGATGCGGACGGTGGCTGTGGTCAGCCGCAACTGGCTTGAACTCCTCGTGCGCACCCTGCAGGCGCTCGGTGCCCGCAGCATCGCCGCCATCCCATCGCAACTCTGCCTGCCATATCAGGAGGGCGCGGTCACGGCCGCGGTCGCCGAGCACGGCGTGGAAGCCGACATCGCCATCCGCATGGCCGAGCAGGACGGCATCGGCCTGTCCATCGTCGCCGACCAGCCGGAAGCCCTCGCTTTCGAAGCGATGCAATCCCTTTTCGCCGTCGTGCCGACTGCGCCCGTGGTGCTGTACGTGCCGCCGTCGCGGGTGCGCGACTATCAGGAATCGTTGCACATTGCGCCGGCCATGGAGCAACGCATCACCCTGCATGCCGATACCTGGCAGCGCTGGGTCGCCGGCGCCGGCAAGACAGGCGTCGATCTCATGGCGGGTCTCGGCGGCGGTGGCGGACCGAAGTTCGACTGGAAGCCGTGGCGCTGGCCATTGATCATCGGCACCGCCGTGCTGCTCGTGAATGTCATCGGTCTCAATGTCGACTGGCTCCGGGCGAAGCGTGAGGCTGCGGCACTGAGCAACGGCATGATCCAGACCTATCGTTCTGCGTTCCCCAAGGATCCGGTGGTCATCGATCCGCTCGCGCAGTTGCGGCAGAAGATGGCCGGCGCGCAGCGCGACTCCGGGCAATTGGCGCCGGACGATTTCGTCGCCCTGACGGCGGCCTTCAGCGAAGCATGGTCCACGACGGGGCAGGGCGCCGCGCCGGTGGCCGGGCTGGAATACCGCGATCGCAGCCTGACCGTGAAACTCAAGCCGGGCAGCTCGGTATCGATGGAACAGTTGAGCACCGCGCTCGCCTCGCGCAACCTGTCCATCACCCAGCCCAGCGCGGGCGTCTGGCAGATCAGGAGCGGCAAATGAAGGCACGCACCGGCGGAATGAAACAATCCTTGTCGGCGTTCTGGAGCGAGCGCAACAAGCGCGAGCAGAACATGTTGGCGGCTGCGGCCGTGGTCGTGGTGTTCGGGCTGCTGTATGTCCTCTTCATCGACCCGGCTGTAAGCGGCCGCGCCGATCTTGAAAAGAAGCTGCCCCAATTGCGGCAGCAGGCCGCGGAAGTCCAGGCTCTCTCCAAGGAGGCGTCGGCGCTGGGCGGAAAGACTGCCTCCGCACCGCCGCCCGCAATGACACGCGAGAGCATCGAAGCCTCGCTGTCGAGGAAGGGATTGAAGGCGCAGGGTGTCACGGTGAGCGGAGAGCTGGCCAAGCTGCAACTGAACGGCGTGCCGTTTTCCGCGACGGCGGATTGGCTCGCTGAAATCCAGAAAACGGCGCGCATGTCGGTAGTCGAGGCAGTGGTCGAGGCGCAGCAACAGCCCGACATGGTGAATGCGAACCTCACGCTGCGCCAGCAGCGGGGCGAAAACCAGTGAGGGACAGCCAGTGCGCCGTCTCGTGATATGGTTGCTGGCAGGTGTCCTGGCCATTGTGCTGACCTTGCTGGTGTTCTGCCCGGCCGCATGGATGGCCGCAGTCGTCGAATCGCAGTCCGGCGGCCGCCTGACGCTTGGCGACGCGCAGGGTACCTTGTGGCGCGGTTCCGCTTTCATCGGCGGCGCGCCGAGCGGCAGCGATCCGGTTACGCCGTTGCTGCCCGGGCGTTTTGCCTGGCGCCTCTCGCCGATGGTGCTGCTGGGACAGGTCGACGTTGAGCTCGAAAACGCCGACGCGCTGTCGCAGCCGGTGAAGATCACCGGCGACTGGTATCAATGGCAGGTCAGCCCTGCAGCGGTGACTTTACCGGCGGAACGGCTGGCCGGATTGGGGGCGCCGCTGAACACCATCCAGCCGTCCGGCCGGATGCGGCTGTCCTGGACGCCGCTGCAAGTCGCGCGGCGAGGCAATGCCGTGGAAGTGGCGGGCACGACAACATTGCGCATGGACGACATCGCGTCGCGTCTGTCACCCGTCAAACCGTTGGGCGCTTACCAACTGATAATGGACTGGCGCGGCCGGCAGGCGCAACTGGCATTGACGACGATCAAAGGGCCGATGCTGTTGAGTGGCAATGGCACGCTGACCAACGGAAGATTGCAGTTTTCTGGAAAGGCACAAGCGGAAGAAGGGCAGGAAGAAAGGCTGGCAAATCTCTTGAATTTGCTGGGACAACGCCGACGAGAAGGCGACAAGGATGTTATCGCGCTAGAGTTCAAATGAAAAAAAATCGATCAGCAGAAACATTGCGTGGGCCGGCAGCACTGCGCCGGATGGGAGCGGCCGCCGTGCTGCTGTGTGCAATCGCAGGCACGCCGACCGCGTACACACAGGACCCGGCATCGAACCAGGCCACGCTCAATTTCGTCGGTGCCGATATCGAATCGGTCGTGAAGGCCGTCGGCCATTACACGCGCAACACCTTCATCATCGACCCGCGCGTCAAGGGCACGATCAACCTCGTATCCGAAAAGCCGGTGACCAAGGCGCAGGCGATGCAGATGCTGACCTCCGCCCTGCGGCTGCAGGGTTTCGCGGTCGTCCGCGCGGACGGCTTCCTGAAGGTAGTGCCGGAAGCGGATGCGAAGCTGCAGGCAGGACCGACGCAAGCGGGCGACGTGCGCGGCGACCAGATCGCGACCCAGATCTTCCGCCTCAACTATGAATCGGCGAATAACCTCGTGCAGGTGCTGCGTCCGTTGATCTCGCCGAACAACACGATCAACGTCAACCCCGGCAACAACAGCATCGTCATTACCGACTATGCGGACAATCTCAAGCGCCTCGGGCGCATTATTGCCGCACTCGACTCACCGGCGGTCGGCGACCTCGACATCATCCCGATCCGCCATGCCGCAGCGACCGACCTCGCACAGATCGTCAACCGCCTGATGGAGCAGGGCGGCGCACCGGTTGCCGGCGTCGCGGACGCAGGCCGCGTCTCCGTGCTGGCGGATTCGCGCAGCAACTCCCTGATCATCCGTGCGCCTTCGGTCGCGCGCGCCAACCTGGCCAAGTCGCTGATCGCCAAGCTGGACCAGCCGACCGCGCAGCCGGGCAACGTGCATGTCGTCTACCTGAAAAATGCCGACGCGGTGCGGCTTGCGCAGACCTTGCGCGCGGTCGTGGCATCGGATACCAGCACGCCCCAAGTTGGCAACCAGCCGCAGCAGCCGCAGCAGCCGCAGGCAACGGCCGCCGGGCAACAGTCGCAACTGGGCCAAGGCGCGCTCCAGCAGTCGGCCGCACAATCGCCGACGGCGTTGCCCGCTGGCGGCCCGGCCGGCTTCATCCAGGCCGATCCCGCAACCAATGCGCTGATCATTACCGCGAGTGAAGCCGTCTATCGCAACCTTCGCTCCGTCATCGACCAGCTCGATGCGCGCCGCGCGCAAGTCTATGTTGAATCCCTGATCGTCGAGGTATCCGCCGAGAAGGCGGCCGAACTGGGCGTCCAGTGGGCGGGTTTATCCGGTGATGAAACGAGTCGTTACCGCTTGGGCGTGGCCAGTGGTTTTGGACAAGGCGGAAACAACCTGATTAACCAGGCGATCGCGAATGCGGGAACGTCAGGTCCATTGCCGCCGGGGAATGGTCTCAATATCGGTATCTTCCGCCAGATCAACGGCTCGCTCACGCTGGGCGCCATTGCCCGCGCCCTCGAAACGGAAGGGAACGCCAACATCCTGTCGATGCCTAACCTCATCACGCTCGACAACGAGGAGGCGCGGATCATCGTCGGCCAGAACGTGCCCTTCGTGACGGGGCAGTTCACTACCCAGGCATCGGGCGGCGCCGCCGGCGTCAATCCCTTCCAGACGATCGAGCGTCGCGATGTCGGCCTTGCGCTGCGCGTCCGCCCGCAGGTATCGGAAGGCGGTACGGTCAAGATGGCGATTTACCAGGAAATCTCGGCGGTCCTGCCGCGTACGGCAGGCACCTCGGATATCACGACCACCAAGCGCTCGATCGAAACCAACGTACTGGTCGACGACGGCCAGATCCTGGTGCTCGGCGGCCTGATCGAGGACCGCGTGGAAGATGGCGTGGAAAAAGTCCCGGCGCTGGGCGACATCCCTGTTGTCGGCAACCTGTTCAAGTACCAGACCCGCAAGGGAACCAAGACCAGCCTGATGGTGTTCCTCCGTCCGACCGTTGTCCGCACCAACTTCCAGAGCAACAATGTTGCCGGCGACCGCTACGAGTTCATCCGCAACGTGCAGACCGAATCGCGCGGCAGCAGCGTGATCCTGCCGGAAGTCCAGACCCCGATCCTGCCGCCGTTGCAGGATGGCCGTCCGGTGGGCGGCTCGATGCTCAACCTGCCGCCGGCAGGAAGGCCGGAAGCCATGGGCGTTCCGCCGAGCAGCCCGCCGCCGGAAAACCAGAACCCGAGTAAATAGCAATGAGTACCGTATTGAGCGACGCCCGTCTTCTGCCTTACGCCTTCGCGCGCGACCATGCCGTGCTTGCGCGGCGCAGTGAGGCGGCCCATCACGCCGTCGAGGTGTGGGTATCCGAAGCCACCGCCCCTTCCGCCATCGCGGAAGTCAGCCGCCGCTTCGGACGCGTCAAGCTCAAGTCGATCCCGCGTGAAGAGCTGGAAGCGGCGATTGCGCGCACCTACGCCAACTCCGGCGACGATGCCGCTCAGGTGGTGGACGAAGTCGAATCCGACCTCGACCTCACCAAGCTGATGCTGGACATGCCCGCCATCGAGGACCTGCTTGAATCCGCAGACGATGCGCCGGTCATCCGCATGATCAACGCGCTGCTGACGCAGGCCTTGCGCGAGGAAGCATCGGATATCCACATCGAGCCTTTCGAGCAGGTGTCCGTCGTGCGCTTCCGCGTCGACGGCGCGCTGCGCGATGTCGTGCGACCGAAGAAGGCGATCCATGCTTCGCTGATTTCGCGCATCAAGATCATGGCGCAGCTCGACATCGCCGAGAAACGCCTGCCGCAGGACGGCCGCATCACCTTGCGCGTCGGCGGCAAGCCGGTCGACGTGCGCGTCTCCACGCTGCCGACAGGCCATGGCGAACGTGCGGTGCTCCGTCTGCTCGACAAGGAAGGCGGCCGCATGGACCTGAGCCACCTCGGCATGAGCGCCGACGTGCAGAAGCAGTTCGACGACCTCATCAGCCAGCCGCACGGCATTGTGCTCGTTACCGGCCCGACCGGCTCGGGAAAGACGACCACGCTGTACGCCGCGCTGTCCAAGCTGAATGCGCCGGCGACCAACATCCTCACCGTCGAGGACCCGATCGAATACGAATTGCCGGGCGTCGGCCAGACCCAGGTCAACTCTCGCATCGACATGACCTTTGCCAAGGCACTGCGCGCCATCCTGCGCCAGGACCCGGACATCATCATGATCGGCGAAATCCGAGACCTTGAAACCGCGCAGATCGCGGTCCAGGCCTCGCTCACCGGCCACCTTGTGCTGGCGACCCTGCACACCAACGATTCCGCGTCAGCCGTCACGCGCCTGCTGGACATGGGCATCGAGCCCTTCCTGCTATCGTCTTCGCTGCTGGGCGTGGTCGCGCAGCGCCTCGTACGCAAGCTCTGCCCGGTCTGCCGCCGCCACGACGGACACCAATGGCATGCCGTGGGCTGCGACAAATGCGGCAATACCGGCTATCAGGGCCGCGTGGGCGTGTACGAATTGCTGGTCACGACTGACGAAATCCGCTCGCAAATCCACGACCGAGCTTCCGAGGCCGAAATCCGCGTAACCGCGCAACGCGACGGCATGCGCACGATGCGCGAGGATGGCGACCGCTGGCTGGCGGACGGCACCACCACGCAGGCCGAGTTGCTGCGCGTGACGAAGGAGTAGAGGGCGAACGATGCCTGCATTCCGCTATGAAGCTGTCGACGAAGCCGGCGCCACACGAAAGGGTGTGCTGAACGCTGACAGTGCGCGTGCCGCGCGGTCCGACTTGCGCGCGCAGGGGCTGGTGCCGATTGTGGTCGATGCCATCGCCGCCCAGGTCGACGAATTCGGCCAGGCACGCCGGAGCATGTTCGGCGACCGGCTGTCGACAACCGAACTCGCGCTGTTCACGCGCCAGCTTGCCAGCCTGCTGGAAGCGAGCCTGCCTTTGGAACAGGCCTTCACGGCCTTGCTGGAACAGGCCGAGCGTCCGTATGTGCGCGACCTCGTTGCCTCGGTGCGCTCAGAAGTCATGGGCGGTTCGTCGTTGTCGGATGCGCTGTCGCGCCACCCGCGTGATTTCGCCGACATCTACCGCGCGCTCGTTGCCTCCGGCGAACAGATCGGCCAGTTGTCGCGCGTGCTGTCGCGCCTTGCGGACTACATCGAGCGCCGCAATTCACTCGTGCAAAAGGTGAGGCTGGCCTTCACCTACCCCGCCATCGTCACCGTCGTCGCGTTCTCGATCGTGATCTTCCTGCTGGCTTATGTCGTGCCGCAGATCGTCTCGGTGTTCGCCAATACCAAGCAGAAGCTGCCCATGCTGACCGTTGTCATGCTGGCGATTTCAGACTTCGTCCGCGCCTACGGCTGGCTGGTGGCCCTGATCCTTGTCGCCGCATTCCTGGCTTGGCGTACGGCCCTCAAGAACCCCGACATCAAGTTTCGCTGGCACAAGTGGCTGCTGAACGCGCCGCTCTACGGCAAGTTCGAGCGCAGCCTGAATACCGCACGCTTCGCCAGCACGCTGGCGATCACCACCGGCTCCGGCGTGCCCATCCTGCGCGCCTTGCAGACGAGCCGCGATACGCTGTCCAATGTCGCCATGCGCCAGCAGGTGGAGGAGGCGACGACCAGCGTGCGCGAAGGCGTCGGGCTGGCCCGCGCCCTGTCGGCGCACAAGCACTTCCCGCCAATGCTGATCCACATGATCCGCGCCGGCGAGGTGACCGGCGAACTGCCCGCCATGCTCGAGCGCGCCTCCAATGCGCAGGAGACCGACCTCGAACGGCGCGCGATGACGATTGCCGGTTTGCTTGAGCCGGCACTGATCCTGGTGATGGGCGTGGTGGTCCTGCTGATCGTGCTGGCGGTGCTGATGCCGATCATCGAGATCAACCAGCTGGTGCGATAACAACAAAGAGAAAAGGACTGGAATGAGGCGCCTGCCGCAGATCGTGAGTTTCCTGCTGTTCATTGCGCTGTGCGCCTCGGTTGCGTACTGGGCCATGCAGCTGTTCAAGCCGCCGGTGCGACCGGTTGCCGCGCCGCCGCGCGCAGCGCAGGCGGAGATCCGGCCCGATGCTGCCGCAGGACTGTTTGGCAAGAGCACGCGCAATGCCGAGATGGCCAGCAATTACCAGTTGCGCGGGGTGATTTTTTCAGGAAGTCCGCGCAACAGCGTGGCGATCATCAGCGCCGACGGCAAGCCTGCACAGGCGATCGGCGTGGATGAGGAAATCGTACCCGGCGTGACGATCAAGGAAGTGCACCGCGACCATGTCCTGCTGCTGGAAGGCGGGGCGAACAAGCGGGTCGACTTGCCAGAGAATGCGAAGGGCCTGGAAGGCATTGCGGCGACTCCGGCGGCAACGCCTGCGCGGCCGGCGACTCCTCCGGTGAGTAACCAACCCGTGCCTTCGCGTGCACAGGCGGCGCAAGCTGCCCAGGCGGCACAACCTGCGCCCACCGTGCCAACCGTCCCACAGGTACCCCAAGCGCCGCAGGCTGTTACACCGCAGACGGCACCTTCGCCGCAGCAGCCGGTGCAGACTCCTGTCCAACCGCCGGCCGTACCGCCGCAGGTGCCGTCCACGATCACTACCGCGCCACCGACGACGGTCGTTAGTCCGGCTCCTGCGCCACAAGCTGCCCCCGTGCAGCAGCAAATTCCACAGCCGACCGCGCCTTCGCAGCAATCGCTGCCCGGCGTGCCGCCGGGTCCGATGCGCTGATCAGCAGCTAGTCTTCCGAGCCGCCGCCGAGGACTTTCTTCAGCAGGCGCTCGTGCAATTGCCGCTCCGTGCTGACCCCCTTGCGGTGCGAGCCGGCAACGCGCTGCTTGGCGGCAAGCGCGATCGGATTCCGGGGCTTGAGCGCCCTCTGCGAGGGCTCGACCCGGATCGTCATCTTCTGCCGCTTGGCCAGTGCCTTGTTTGCCATGATGTCTTACAACACGTAGCGGGACAGGTCCTCGTTGACCGCCAGCGCGCCAAGCTTGTCGTCCACATAGGCGGCGTTGATCGCCACCGTGTTGCCGGACGCATCGCTGGCGGAGAACGACACTTCTTCCAGCAGCTTTTCCATTACGGTGTACAGGCGGCGCGCGCCGATGTTTTCCGTTTTTTCGTTGACCGAGAACGCGATCTCCGCGAGACGGCGGATGCCGTCTTCGGTGAACTCGATCTTGATGCCCTCCGTACCCAGCAGCGCTTCATACTGGCGGGTCAGGCAGGCGTCGGTGCTGGTGAGGATGCGTTCGAAATCAGCGATCGACAGCGACTCCAGCTCGACGCGGATCGGGAAGCGGCCCTGCAGCTCCGGGATCAGGTCGGACGGCTTGGCGAGATGGAAGGCGCCGGACGCAATGAACAGGATGTGATCGGTCTTGATCATGCCGTACTTCGTATTCACCGTCGTGCCTTCCACCAGCGGCAGGAGGTCGCGCTGCACGCCGGCGCGCGAAACATCCGCGCCGCCGACTTCCGAACGGCTGGCGATCTTGTCGATTTCATCGAGGAAGACGATGCCGTTCTGCTCAACGTTGGCGATAGCCTTCTGTTTGAGCTCTTCGTCATTGACCAGCTTGGCGGCCTCCTCGTCGACCAGCAGCTTCATCGCCTCCTTGATCTTCAGCTTGCGCTTTTTCTTGCGCCCGCCACCAAGGCCCGAGAACATCGACTTGATCTGCTCGGTCATTTCTTCCATGCCGGGAGGCGCCATGATTTCCATGTGCGGGCTGGCCTCCGCTACTTCGATTTCGACTTCCTTGTCGTCCAGCGCGCCTTCACGCAGGCGCTTGCGGAATGCCTGGCGGGTGCTGTTGCCCGGCTGGGCATCGCTCTCGGTCGCGCTCGGCGTGGCGCTGAAGCCGAAGTCGCGCGGCGGCGGCAGCAGGATGTCGAGCACGCGGTCTTCCGCGGCATCCTCTGCGCGAGTGCGCACCTTGCGCATTTCCGATTCACGCGTCTGCTTGATGCCGATATCGATCAGGTCGCGGATGATGGTGTCGACGTCGCGGCCGACGTAGCCGACCTCGGTGAACTTGGTTGCTTCGATCTTGATGAAGGGCGCATCCGCCAGTTTGGCGAGGCGGCGCGCGATCTCGGTCTTGCCGACGCCGGTCGGGCCGATCATGAGGATGTTCTTCGGTGTGATTTCGTGGCGCAGCGGTTCGGCGACCTGCTGGCGGCGCCAGCGGTTGCGCAGTGCGATGGCGACGGCGCGCTTGGCGCGGCCCTGTCCGACCACATGCTTGTCGAGTTCGGAAACGATTTCTTGCGGTGTCATGTTCATGATGTCTGGCCTGGTTCGTGCGCGTTACTCGAGGGTTTCGATGGTGTGCGACAGGTTGGTATAGATGCAAAGTTCGCCGGCGACGGTGAGCGCTTTCTTCACGATCTCGACAGGGGGCAGGTCGGTGTTCTCCTGCAGGGCCTTCGCGGCGGACTGCGCGTAAGCACCGCCGGAGCCGATGGCGCCAATCCCGCTCTCCGGTTCCAGCACGTCGCCGTTGCCGGTGATGATCAGCGTCGATTCACGATCCGCCACCAGCAGCATTGCCTCCAGACGGCGCAGCATGCGGTCGGTGCGCCAATCCTTGGCCAGTTCGACCGAAGCACGCATGAGATTGCCCTGGTGCTTTTCGAGTTTGGCTTCGAAGCGCTCGATCAAGGTGAATGCATCTGCCGTGCCACCTGCGAAACCGGCAAGCACCTTGCCCTGGTACAGCTTGCGGACCTTGCGGGCGCTGCCCTTCATCACGATATTGCCGAGCGTTACTTGTCCATCGCCTCCCAGTGCGACGACGTTGCCGCGGCGGACGGACAGGATGGTAGTGCCATGAAATTGTTCCATGCTTTCCTCTGGTGAAATGCGGGTGGCATGAATGCGCAACCGCAACGGGTATTCCACCGCAGATGTGGGCGCGGTGCCGGATTACAAGGCGGGCGGGAGACAAAAAGCGGCGTGGCCGCCCCGGTCAATTCTTGCGGGGAACGATACGGGCGATGTCCTTGAGCCCGATGACACTGAACAGTTCGGCAACAAGGTGATTGACGTTGTGGAATTCGATGGTCTTGCCCATGCCACAGAACGGGCCCAGGCCTGTCAGGAGGCGTCCGGCGGCGTTGAAGTCCACCCGCTGGAGATTGGAACAGTCGATGATGGCGGGACTGTGTTCGTCGGAGTAGGCGGCGATAGCGAGGATCAGGTTGTCGATCTTGCCCTCGACGATGGCGGGCATGGCGTAGCCTTCGCTTGCCTTCGTATGGGGTGCCGTTTCCGCGCTCGCGGTCGTGATTTTGCTCTTGGGGGCGACAAAGGCCGGCGGCGAGACTTCGAAGGTCACGCAGTAATCGATGCTGGTTTCCTCGAATTCCTTTTCCCGGTTCAGCAGGCGCAGAATCTCGAGCAGCAGCAGCCAGGAATCCTCGGTGTCTTCGCGCCGTCCGGTTTCGATGATCGCGCGGATCTTCGTGGCCAGTTCCGGTGCGCCGACGAGGATCAGGTCGTGCTCGGTTTTCTGCAGCTTCCTGAACAGGCCGAGCAGCAGGGTGCAGCCTTCCGTCGTGGCTTGCGTCACCTTCGCGAATTCGAGCCGCAGGGCGCGGTAGTTCTCGCCAAGTTTCTGCGCGCGCTCGACCTGCTTGATGCACGACGCATCGAGCTTGCCGGAGAAGGGAACCATGGGTGTCGCGCCGGATGCTTGAGGTGCGGTATGCGCTTCATCCCGGCTCGATTCGATCCAGCCGGGCGGCGAGGTTTCAAACTTGCTGGCAAAGTCGATCGAAAGGTTTTCGAATTCCTGCTTCTTGCCGGTGATCTGGTACAGATCGAACAGCATCCACCACGCGTTGCGGGTGAGATCGCCCAGCAGGTCTTCCTCGATGGCCGTCTTCAGCATTTGCTCGACGACGTCGGACTGCCCGTTGGCGTACATGATGGCCGCTTCTTCAATGACGGCCGCAGCATCGGAGGCGGGCGCGGCCATGTCGACGACGGCGGTCTGCCCGGCGAGAAGGAAATCGGTGGTGGTGCCCATTCCCGTCGTCAGCGTTTGCAGGCTCGCTTCTTCCACCGCCGGCTCGGTTTTTTTCGAATCGGCGCGGGGTTTGTCCTGCAATGGCGCGGCTTTCGGTTTGACGGGGGGAGCGGGCGGCGGTTTTTTCTGTTGTGTGGTCGGCGGCTGGGTCGTAATGCTCACGAATTCGGAGGACATCTCGGATTCGATGGCGTCAATTTTCAGCGCGGTCGCCAGTGCGGTCTTGGCGTCGCGCTTGACGGTCGGTACGCGCGAGGATGCGGAGCTGGTCGTCCGCGCGGTGGTGGATGCGGAGGTGCCTGCCGGCTTCTTCGACCGAGAGGAATCCTTGTCGGCAGGCTTGGCCTGGCGACTGTCCTTCTTCCCGAAAAGCGAAAAAATCCCCACGTTTTCCCTGAGATGACTGTTCTGCGCTCGTCGCCGAAGGCGCGGAGCGGTGATTTCTAAGGTAACACAATTAGCATGCCGACTTGCCATTACAACGGGACGGGGGACGTTTGTCAAACCCGAGGCAAGCCGGCACGGTCGTTCAGAATTGTGTGCGAATGCCAACGACGACGTTGCGTCCAGGTTGCGGTGCAACATTCCGCAGCAGCGAGGTTGACAGGCGGATGTCCTTGTCGAGCAGGTTTTTCGCAAGGATGAACCATGTCCAGTTCATAGCGCCATCACGCACGGAGTAGGAAAGATGCGCATCGAGTTGCGTGTACCCGGGCGTGGCCAGCGCCTCAAAAACGGCCAGCCTCTCCTGCGCGCGTACCCGCATTACCGATGCGCCGGCCTGCAACGGCCCTCGCCGGTACCCGGCGTCGATGCCGGCACGCGTGGCGGGCTGCAGCGGGAGGTGGCCGGCAGTGTCCAGTTTTCCACGCGACGTGTCGGCAAACATGCGCAGCGAGGGACCTTCGCCGCGCAAGTTGATGCTCCACTCGGCTTCCGCACCGCGGATCGTGGCCCGTTCCTGGGCCCAGAAGCGGCGCGTGAACTGGCCATCCGGATTATCCAGTCCGTCCGCATCCACCGTAGCGCCGTCCAGCCGGCCGTAGATGAAATCCCTGGCCTTGTTTTCGAACAGGTTGAGCTTCCAGCGCACGGACCCTTGTGTCTTTTGCAGCGCCAGTTCGAGGTTGCGGGAGCGTTCTTTTTGCAGTGCAGCATCGCCGATGTCAACGGTGCCGGTTGCCTCATGCGGGCCATTTGAATAGAGCTCTTCCGCATTGGGTGCGCGTTGCGCAATCGAGACAATGCCCCCAAGGCTGTAGCCTGGAATGAACGTCCAGGCACCGCCCACCGAATACGACAGGAGGTCGAAACGGCGATCCGGAGCCGAAGCAGCGTCCGGATTGCGCTTGACCGACTCCAGCCGCACGCCAGCACTGCCGCGCACCGGGCCGAAGTCGCGTTCCTCGACCAGATACGCCGCCAGCGACGACGATCGTGTGACGGGGACGGTATCGGGGCGCCCGGTTTCCGCCGACAGCGCGGCAAACCTGCTGTGCTCGCTATGCAGCCCCAAGGTGCCCCGCCAACCGCCGAGTGCGCGGTGTGCCAGCTCCCAACGCGTTTCGACGGCTTTGTTGCTGAAGTTGGCGGCGGGTGTGCCGTCCTGCTCTTTCTCGGTGTGCTTGTAATCGGTGGCTCCCGCACGCACCCGGACCGACTCGGCCAGGTCGAACGGACGCAGGATCATCGCATCGCCATCGAGGCGCGTCTGTTGCAAGTCGATGAAGCTCTTTTCCTCGGTCGGTATGCCGTATCGGTCTTCGCGGTTGGCGACGGATGCGCCGATGTATCCCCAGTTCGCGACGTGCGATGCGCCGAAGCCGACGTCGCGCGCGCGCGTGAAGGAGGAGGGCAGCCTGCCCGAGGCCGAGCTTGCGTCGTCGCGCGCAGCGAAGCCCGGGATGCGGTAGTCGCCGGTGTTGCGCGCGCTGCCATCCAGGTGCAGGGCAATGCTGCCACTGGCTCCATCCGCGGAGAATGAAGCACTGCGCTCGCGGTTGCCATATCCCGCGCGCGTCTCAGCCATTCCGCTCGGCGAAGGCAGCAATTCGGTCGGGATGCGGTCGTTGACGACGTTGATTACCCCGCCAATGGCGCCGGAGCCATAGAGTAGTGCCGCGGGCCCGCGAAGCACTTCGATCTGGCGTGCGGTCGCCGTCTCCGAGGCGACAGCATGGTCGTTCGACAGCGCGGACAGGTCCGAGACGGTCATGCCGTTCTGCAGGATCTTCACGCGCGGGCCTTCGAGTCCGCGAATGATCGGGCGCGATGCGCCCGCGCCAAAGCCCGACGCAGTGACGCCGGGTTCGCTCGAAAGGACGTCACCGAGGGAAGCGCCAAGCTTGTTGCGCAGTTCGGTTCCGGACAGGACGCGCGCGGGTGTCAGCAATTGACTGCTCTCGCTGTTGCCGAATGGCGTCGCAGTGACGACGACCTCGGGTAGGCATTTATCCTGAGCGAGGGCGGAAAGGGGGAAGGCGGCGAGCGCAGGCAGAACGGCGCTCGCCACCAATGCAGCTTGCATGGTCATGGTGATTCCTGAAAAGGATGAAGGACAGCGTTCGCCGGCGCATGAAACGCCGGCGAGCGTCGAAAAAGATGTCGATCACGCGTCGAAGCGACGCATCAGGAAACGGGCGGGGCGCGGGAAGAAAACGGCAGGGCGAGCGGCGCATCCCACGAGGCGAAAGCCGTCCAGAGCGCAAAGACCTCTGCGCTTGCCATGGGGGGCGCGGCGAAAGGCAAAAGGGAGATGGCATCGGCGACGGCCGCGGCGTCGAAGGCGACGCAGGAGTGGCTGCCTTCTTCCGAGGTGCTGTTATTTGACGCCTCCAGGTGCAGGGCGCCAAGAGGGCTGTGGTTCACGCGGTGCGCAAGACCCGCCCATTGCGCCAACAGCAGCACCGCCATCAGCAGGACGGTGGCGGCGGTGCGCAGGTGCAGGACTGGGCGCGCGGCGTGCATGCGAATTATTTCAGCGATACCGGCGAGGCGTCGGTCAGGCGGTAATACAGGCCCATCGGATCGTCCTTCAACACCGTCATCTTGCCGGAAACGATGACCGGATCGAAGGTGTATTTGACCGGCGTCTTCGTCTTCACTTCCACCACGCCTTCGGGACCGGCGGGCAGGCAGAAGTTGCAGGACTGCGGCGTGAGCGAAATCAGGAAGTGCTTCTGCTTCTCGCCCGGTTCGAGCGGCATCATGAAGCCCTGCACCTTGATTTCGGTGTTGTCGAGGGCGGTGATTTCCTTCGAGAATTCGGGAAGGATGCGGTCCTTGGTCTTGATCTGCTTGACCTTGGCCAGTGTGTTCCAGGACACCACGCCCTTGATTTCCGGCAGCGGCTGCATCGGCGGCGGCGGTGCGTTGGGGGGAGGCACGTGGCCCCCGCCAGGGACACCTTGCGCAAGCGCCAGGGTGGGCGCAGCAAGAATTGCAATGAGTAGTCGACGCAAGGATGTCTTCATGACACCTCCATAAAAATAAGCCGGTCACGGGCCCGGCCGGGTTAATGCTTGTGCTTGGCCCCGCACAGTTTACCGATGGCGAGGCCCTTGCAGGCATTTGCCAGTTCGGCATGGCAGGCTTCCTCGTCCTTGCCTGAGGACAGGCATTGTGCCGCCGCTTGATGCGCGGCCGCGATCGCCTTGTGCTGCTCGATCATGGCTTTCCTGTGCGCGGGGTCTTCCTTGGCTTGCGCGGCAAGGGATGCGATGGCCAGTAACAGGGACAGCAAGCGCTTCAAATCGTTCTCCTGGAAAAACATTCAATGGGACAAGGTCGTTGCGATATCGGTACGGTAGGCGCGTACAGCGGGCAGTACTGCGGCAGCCAGGCCGATGGCCAGCGCGACAGGCAGCAGCCACGCCTCCGCCGAAGCCACGTACCAGCCGGAGAGGGACAGGTTCTGATCGTCTGAAACGATCCGGCCAAGGATATCCAGGGCGGCGTGCCCTGCAATCCAGCCAAGCACGGCGCCGGAGAAGGCAAGCAGCAATCCTTCGACCAGCAGCAGCGACAGCAGCTTGCGCGGCGGCGCGCCGAGCGTGCGCAGGACGGCAAGGTCGGTCTTGCGTTCTTCCAGCGCACTGTACAGTGCGACAAACATCGACAGCGCGGCGGACAGCAGCATGATGGCTGCAATGCCGCGCAATACGTCGACGCCGACGCCAAGCATGCGGAACAGCTTGGCCGATTCGAAGGCAGGCTGCGCCGCCTGCAGCTCAGGCTGGCTGTTGACCGCGCGGGGCAGCATTGCGGCTGCCAGCGGCGACGCATACTGGACCAGCAGGGAGGTCAGCTCACGCTCTTCGTCCATGGCCGCTTTTTCTTCCTTGTCTTCGGGATCGATGCCATGCGCGACTTCATGCACGTGCCACACCGACTCGACGGAGGTCAGCGCCAGCCGGTCGAGCACCGTGCCCGTCGGCTTGAGGACGCCTGCCACGGTGAACGGTGCGTCGCCGTGGCCGTCGCCGCTTCCCGACAGCCCATGCGAACCCACGAATCGCGAGCCTGTCGCCAATCCGGTTCGGGCCGCCGCCTGTGCCCCGAGGACCACCTGCATGGGGGCGTCGAACATCTTTCCCTGTGCCAGGGTGCCGTCGTAATGCGCAATGTAATCCGGCGTCGTGCCGACGATGCGGAAGCCCTGGAAGCTGTCACCCAGCGCCAGCGGGATCACTTTCTTCACCAGCCGGTTCTGCTGCAGCGTTGCCTGCGCGGCGAGGGGAATGTTCCCGGTCGGGATGTCGATATGGTAGATAGACGACAGGATCAGCTGCAGTGGCGAGCCTTTCGCGCCGACGACCAGGTCGATGCCGCGGGCGTCGCGCAGGGCCTTTTCCTCCAGTTGCTGCGAGGCGGACAGCACAAACGTCATCATCGCCACGCCGACTGCCATGAGGATCAGGTTGACCGCGGTCGAGAGGGGTTTGTGGCGCAGCGACTTCAGGGACAGCGTGAAGGCGTTGAGGTGCTTCATGCCGTCTCCCTTGCGAGGCGCTCCAGCCGCAGCACCTTGGCGGCGGGCAGTGCGGTAAGCACGCGCGCGTCATGGGTCGCGATGACCAGCGACGCGCCATTGTCGCGGGCCTGGGCCTTCAGTAAATCAATGACTGCGGCACAGGCATCGTCGTCGAGATTAGCGGTGGGCTCGTCGGCGAGCAGGAGCGCGGGGCGGTTGAACAGGGCGCGGGCAATGGCGACGCGCTGTTGCTGGCCCTGGCTGAGCTGGTGAGGCTTCGCATTGATCTTCTCGCCAAGGCCAAGCGCGCGCAGGACATCGCCCGCTCTGCCGGCATCGGCTGTCCGTCCGTTCGCATAGGCAGCCACCAACAGGTTCTCACCGACAGTCAGGCTGGGCACGAGGGCCAGCTTCTGCGGCAGGAAGCCGACGGTGCTGCCGCGCCAGGCATCGGCAACGCGCGGGGACAGCGTGCGCAGGTCAACCCCGGCGACGTGTACTTTGCCTTGCTGCGGCGACAGGATCGCCGCCAGCAGGTGCAGCAAGGTCGATTTGCCGCAACCGGAAGGGCCGATGATGATGGCGTGCTCCCCTTTGTCGAGGGAGAAGGCGGGCACGGACAACTGGATGTCCGTGGCGTTGGGATAGCGATAGGTCAGTCCGGATATTTGCAACATAGTTGCATTATATCGTGATCAACAAGGGAACAGCGCGGGGCGAGACTGAGCCCAAAAGCAAACAAGCGCACGACGAATCGTGCGCTTGTCTGGATCGGTGAAGAAACCGCTGCCGGGTCAGTCGCCGTACAGCTTTTGCTTCAGCTCCCGGCGTTGCTGCGCTTCGAGCGACAGCGTGGCCGTGGGGCGGGCCAGCAGGCGGGGGATGCCGATCGGCTCGCCAGTCTCTTCGCACCAGCCGTATTCGCCGGCATCGATGCTGACGATGGCCTGCTGCACTTTTTTCAGCAGCTTGCGCTCACGGTCGCGCGTGCGCAGTTCCAGTGCATGTTCTTCCTCGATCGTGGCGCGGTCGGCCGGATCGGGAACGAGCACGGTTTCGCGCAGGTGTTCCGTGGTTTCGCCGGCGTTCTTGAGCAGGTCACGTTCGAGCTGCTGCAGTCGCGCCTTGAAGAAGGCAAGCTGCGCCTCGTTCATGTAGTCCTTGTCGCTCATCTTGAGGATTTCCTCTTCGGTGAGCAGTCGGCCCTCAGCTGGGGCGGCGGTCGGTTTAGTTGTTTTGGTAGCCACTTCGCTTACTTTCGAAACTACGGGTTTTTCCATTTTATCTGTTAACCCGGCGCCTGCATTGCTGCTGCTCATGGTCACGCCGGATGTCTCCTTGGAACGCTGGCTCGAAGTCTTCTTCGATGCTGTTGCTCCCTTGGCCGTCTTCGGTGCTGCCCCCTTGGCGGCGGCAGCCCTTGTTGCGGCCGGTACTATCTTCGCGGTGCCAGCACTCTCGGTGTCCGGCTTTACCGCTGGTTTTACACTGCTTTTTACCGTGGTTTTACCTTGTTTGGCAATGGCTTTTATTGATGAGGAGGCGGTTTTGGCGGCGGGTTTCAGGGCGTTTGCGACGGTCTTTGCCACTTTTCCCGCAACCGCTTTCAGTATCGACTTGGTTGCCGGCTTGGCGGCTGTCTTGCCCTTGGCCGGTTCGACGGTCTTTGCCGCCGTCTTGCTGACGCTTTTTGCCGATGCGTTCTTGGTAGCGGATCTCGTCACGGTTGCGTTCATGGTCCCCTCATTATTATGAACCGCCCGAACTGTCGATCCGCGCCCGAAAACCGTCTCCCGCCGATTTCAGGCAGGCTTGGATACCATCGGGCGTCGCGCGACTTTAGTCGACGCATCTTGCCAAACGACTACCTCCACTGCTTGAATCTACATCAATACTTGTTCAATAGTTTATACCAAACACTGTTCCAAACCGCTAATAAATGTTTCTTTCGGGAGATTCTTTCCAATAAACACCATTTTGCTGCCGCGTGCTTCGCCGTCTGCCCACTTCGCACCGATATCCGTTCCCATGGACTGATGGACGCCCTGGAACACCACCTTGCGGTCGGCACCATCCATCCATAAGACACCCTTGTAGCGCAGCATGCGCGGACCGAAGACCTGCACAATGCTGCCCAGGAATTCGTCCAGACGCGCCGTATCGAAAGGGCGGTCGCTGCGGAAGACAAAGGCGGCGATGTCGTCCGTATGGTTCGAGTGCTTGTGTCCATGGTGGTGATGATCGTGGCCACAGTGCTCGCCGCATTCGTGATGCTCGTGTTCTTCCTCGGCCAGGAAGTCGGGATCGATTTCGATTTTGTCGTTCAGGTTGAAGCCGCGCAGGTCCAGCACTTCGCTGATCGCGATCTTGCCGAAATCGACCTTCGAGATCGGCGCGCGCGGGTTCACGCGCCTGAGGCGGACGCTCAACGTCTCCACCTCGTCACTGCCGACCTGGTCGGTCTTCGATAGCAGCAGGCGGTCCGCGAAGCCGACCTGTCGCTGTGCTTCCTCATGCTCATCCAGTTGCATCATCGCGTGCTTGGCGTCGACGACGGTGATGACGGCATCCAGCATGTAACTGGTGGCGACCTCGTCGTCCATGAAGAAGGTTTGCGCCACCGGTCCCGGGTTGGCCAGTCCGGTGGTTTCGATCACCACGTGGTCGAAGTCGAGTTCGCCGTCATTGCGCTTCTGCGCCAGCGCGCCCAGCGCGACGATCAGGTCGCCGCGCACGGTACAGCAGATGCAGCCGTTGCTCATCTCGACGATCTGCTCGTTGCTGTCCTGGACGAGGATCTCGTTGTCGATGTTTTCCTCGCCGAACTCGTTCTCGATCACCGCGATGCGATGGCCGTGCGGCTCGCGCAGGATACGGTTGAGCAGGGTGGTCTTGCCGGCGCCGAGGAAGCCGGTGAGGATCGTTGCGGGAACAAGTTTCATGGGAGCTCAGTGGGCGCAGTCCGCGCACCATCCTTTGATCGTGAATTCGATGTCGTGGCTGCGGAAGCCCTTGCCCAGCGATTGCTGCAAGGCGTTCTGCAGCGTTTCCGCTTCCGCGATGCTGTCGAGGCAGAACACCTTGGAGCAGCGCGTGCATTTGAAGTGTCCGTGCTGGTGATGCGGTTCGCTGCTGTGCTCCGCACCGGCGCTGTAGCGGAACACGCGATCGTCGCCGGCGATCTTGTGCGCCAGTCCCGCATCGGTGAGGCAGTCCAGCGCGCGATAGAGCGTCACGCGATCCATCTCGGCAAAGGCTTCCTGCACATCCTGGTGCGAGAACGCGCGCTCGGCGTCCAGCAGCGCAGCCAGCACCTTGACCCGCGCGTCGGTGATGCGCACGGACGCGCCGCGCAATTGCGCTTCGGCACGCACGGCGGAATCCGATGGCTTCCGGTTGGTCCGCGTTTCAGGCTTGGCTTTGCTGCTCATGAACACATTGCGTGGAAAAACGTGATGGAAAATTATGACGCAAATTTGCAATCGAGTTGCAAAAATTGACGCGATGGCAATGTTCTTTTCCTCAGGGCTTGTGCAGCATCAAGCCCTTCAGGTACTCGCCCTCGGGGAAGCTGGTGGTCATTGGATGGTCCACGCCGGCATGCAGGCGGCGCAGGATGCGTGCGTCCACCTTTGCATCGTTGGCTGCGCCCGCGACGATCTTCTGGAACAGGTCGGCACTGATTGCACCCGAGCAGGAGTAGGTGAACAGCAGCCCGTTCTCGCGCAGCAATTGCAGGCCGATCAGGTTAATGTCCTTGTAGGCACGCGCGGCGCGCTCGACCTGGTCGGGGGAGGCGGCGAACTTCGGCGGATCGAGCACGATCAGGTCGAAGGACTTTCCCTGCTCGCGCAAGGCGCGCAGCGTCTTGAACACGTCCGCGTCCCACCACTCCGCCCGGGAGGCATCGAAACCGTTCAGCTCGACGTTGCGCTTGCCGATGGCCAGCGCTTCGCCGGAGGAGTCGATCGAGACGACACTCTTCGCGCCGCCTTTCAGGGCCGCCAGCGAGAAGCCGCCGGTATAGCAGAAGCAGTTCAGCACGTCGCGGCCGGCGGCTTGTTCCATGACCATCCGGCGGTTGTCGCGCTGGTCGATGTAAAAGCCGGTCTTGTGGCCGGTCTTGATGTCCACTGCATAGCGCACGCCGTTTTCGGTGACCGGCGTTTCGTCGCCTGGTTCATCGCCGGCCAGCGTTCCGGTGACCAGCGGCAGGCCTTCGCGCTCGCGTACACTCGCGTCCGAGCGCTCGTAGACGTTGGGGCATCCCGTTTCCGCTATCAGCGCCTGCACGATCGGCGCTTTCCATGCCTCGACGCCTGCCGACTGGAACTGGCAGACCAAATGTCCCTGCTTGCCGGCGTACCAGTCGACGACCAGGCCTGGAAAGCCGTCGGCCTCGCCGAAGATCAGGCGGATGGCATCGGTGTCGCGCACGGCCTGCATGCGGTACGCGACCGCCTTTTTCACGCGCCGCTTGATCAGGGCGTGGTCGATCGCTTCGTTTTCGTCAAAGCTCCACACACGCGCACGAATCTGCGACTTCGGACTGTACGCGGCACGGGCCAGGAATTGTCCGGTGGCCGAGCGCACGAGTGCGGTGGCGCCGGCTTTGTTCTTCTCTTCCGGCTTGCCTTCGATGCGTTCGATGGCTGTCGGGAAGATCCAGGGATGGCGGCGCAGGAGGCTTTTTTCCTTGCCCGGTTTGAGGGTAATGGTCAGCATGGGGTATTCCGAATTAGAGGTAGTGCTTATTTTTCAGTCGTTGACTTCTTGGCGCGCGGATGGGCGGCATCATATACCTGCGCGAGGCGCTGGAAGTCGAGCGAGGTGTAGACCTGCGTCGCCGCGATCGATGCATGTCCCAGCATTTCCTGAACTGCGCGCAGATCGCCGGACGACTGCAGCACATGCGACGCGAACGAATGACGCAACACGTGCGGATGGACGTTGGCCGGAATGCCCAGCGCCTGCGCATGTGCCTTCAGCCGCAACTGGATGACGCGCGGTGACATGCGCGTGCCGCGTTCGGTGAGGAAGAGAGGATGCGGATCCAGTTTCACCAGCGTGTCGCGTACGGCGAGCCAGGCCGCAATCGCTTGCATTGCCGGCTGGCCAACCGGAACGCGGCGCCGCTTGCTGCCCTTGCCGGTGACCTCGACTTCGTGGTCCTCGACATGCAGCCATCCCGCGGATTCGTAGCGATCTTCCTTCGCATAATGCACGTCGAGGCCGGCCAGTTCCGATACGCGCAAACCGCTGGAGTAGAGCAGTTCGAACATGGCGCGGTTGCACAGCTCGCTCGCCGATTGCGCATCGCGACCGGGCCGCGATTCCGATACCACGCGTACCGCGTCGTCGGGAGAGAGCGCCTTGGGCAGCGGTTTATCGCGCTTCGGGGCCTTGACGCCGTCAACCGGATTGGCCGCGATCGTTTCGGATTCCGCCAGCCAGTCGAAGAAGCCGCGGCATGCCGACAGCTTGCGCGCGATGGAGCGCCCATTCAGCCCCTGCGCATGCATCTGCGCGGCGAGCTTGCGGATGTGGAATTGCGTGATCGCATTGAGGGCCGGCTTGCTCGGAATCGCTTCCGCAAACGCCAGCAGGTCGCCCAAGTCGCGGCCGTAGTTGCGCACGGTATGCAGCGACAGTTTGCGCTGCTTTTCCAGGTGTTCGAGATAGCGGGCGACGTGCGCCCGGTTGTTCTCGCTGCTCACTTAGTCCAGCAGGCAGGTCAGGGCCGCGCTGGCGGTCTCGCTGATCTTCGACAGGAAATCGGTGGCCATGTCGGCGCTGAAGCGCTGCGGGTCCGGTGATCCCAGCACCAGCAGGCCGAAGGCTTCCGGTACGTCGGCGAGGCGCAGCGGCAGCATGGCGATCGACTGGACGGATTCCGCCTCGTCGATCCAGGTTGCCGCTTCGAAGTCCTGGTTGGGACCGCAATACGGCGTAGTCAGGCCGTTGCAGAAAATCTTGGCATCGTCCGAGACATCGGCGGCGAACCATGTGTGCGCGAATTCTTCGGCCACGCCCCAGATGCGCAGCGTCGCGTGCGGCACCGAAAAGATCGATTGCAAGCCGCTTACCAGCGTATGCGGCATGTCGACGTCATTGCGCGCGAGCAGCAGCGAGCGCGTCCACAGGTGGAACTTCTGCGTGATCGCATCGTTTTCCTGTGCGATGCGCAGCAACTCCGCAAGGCGCATTTCATGCACCTTGATCTTGTCGCGCAGGACTTCCATCTGGCGTTCCTGCAGCGAGACGGCGCGTCCGGCGACCGGGCTGGTCAGCTTGACGCGCGAAAGCAACTCGCTGTGCTCTTCAAAAAAATGCGGATTGTCAGAAAGGAAATCGGCAACGGCGTTGGAGTCCAGTTGGTAGGTCATATGCGCAGATCAGGGTTGGTCGCGGCCCGCGGGCCAAGCCGTGATTTTAACCGACAAAGGAGCCGCGTTGCCGCAGGGATGCGGCAATCGAAAGGCTGCGGCCAGGCTCGCCGCGCGTCAGAACTTGTGGCGGATGCCGATATTGAACGCCTTGTCCCCGGAGCCGGGCTCCGTGGCATTGCCGACCGTGAAACCTGCTCCCGGATCGTTGTTGATGCGCGCAAAGGACGTGTAGAGGTTGGTCCGCCGCGACAAAGGATGGGTATAGCCGAGCGCCCACTGGTCGGCGTCGGCGTTGAGTCCGCTGCGGTCGTCCTTGCGGGTGAAGGAGGCGAGCAGGGCGCCCGGTCCTACCGGAACCGTGACGCCGAGCATGTAGTCCCGGTTGTCCGTTGTGCCCTGTCCGCGATTGAGTCCGACACCCAGGCTGGCTGCCGCCACACCGAAATCAAACCTGCCGCCAAGGAGCGTATTTCGGGCATTGTCGGTGCCCGTGCCGTCTTCGACGCGCTGGTGCGCGACCTTCAGGACCAGCGGGCCGCTAGCGTAGCCGAGGGATGCACCGATTTGCCGGTTCGCGGTGTTGTCGCCTGCCACTTCGCCGAAGCCGTACGCGAGTTCACCGGTGAAACCGCCCCAGGTCGGCGTAGCGAGCTTGACGGTATTGTTCATCCGCGTCGCGGTCGACATCAGGTTGGTCGAGTTGCCGGCGAGTCCGGTACCGAAAGGATCGATCTGGTCGAGGAGCAGGTAGTGCGGCGTATATTGCCGTCCGACGCTGACATCGCCCCAGCGACTGCCCAGGCCAACCCACGCCTGCCGGCCGAATAGCAGGCCGCCCTGGCCGAGCGTGCCGGTGTCGGTGTTGAAGCCCGCTTCCAGTGTGAACTTCGCCGACAGCCCGCCACCGAGATCTTCCATTCCTTTGAACCCGAGTCGCGAACCGGATTGGACGCCGCTGGTCAATTTGGTAAGACTGCCGGTCGCGCCGCCTCGCTCGTAGACGACGCCGGCGTCGACGATGCCATAGAGGGTCAGGGATGTCTGCGCAAGAACGTTGCCGGTCACAAGGAAAAGCGCACTACATGTTGTTATGGCAAGTAATGGCCGTTGCATGTTGGCTCCCAGACAGGTTGAAACGCTGAATGATCCCCGGATTTTCAGCATAGGCGATCGGACAGGAGCGTGCGAGAAATTGGTCAAGGGATAGGCCGGGGACGAACGCTGCGCGCAGGAATGTGGCTTTTTGGCCACTTTATTGCACCTCTACGGGTATTGGCGGAAAACAGCATGGCAAACCGCGAAGACCTCCTCATCATCCGCGCCGCGCGGGCCGGCGAGGCGGCGGCACAGTTGAAACTCGGGAAGCGCTATCTGTTCGGTGGCGCCGGGCTGCCGAAAAGTCTGCCGACTGCGCTCTACTGGCTCGACCGCGCCGCGCAGCAGGAAGAAGCCGATGCCTGGATGTTGATCGGGCAGCACGTTCCCTTCGAAATCGCGCAAAGCGCGACGCGGCCGGGCACGCTTCTCATGTGGTACGAGCGCGCCTTTGACGCCGGCATTGCGCAGGCGGGGCTCGTGCTGGCGAAGCTGGTGCTCGGCCAGCCACGCGGAGCGGTCAGCGAAGCGTTGCGCAACAAGGCCCTGCGCGCCTTGCAGGCAGCGGCGCATGCGGGCATCGCCGAGGCACAGTGGATGCTGGCAAAGTCGGCGCGGCAGGGACCGGCCGATTCCGCCAGTACCTGGCCGGCGGCCGGCCAGGATGGCGCCGACAACGAAGCGATGCTCGAATGGGCCGCGCGCGCCGCGCGCAGCGGTGTGGCCGACGCGAGATATGCGATGGCGGACCACGCCTGGGCGCAGGGGGACCTCGCCGGTTTCCTTCAGTGGGCGGGGCCGATCGTCGATGATGTGGTCGCCACTGTGCCGACTCCGGATGCTGTCGTGGAGCGGGAAGTGGCGCTCGTACTGCGTACCGCCCATGCAATGGCCGTCAATGGCGCGAGTGAGCCTGCGGCCGTCACCCGCGTGCTGGAATGGGCGGCACAAACCGGCGACACGCAGGCGCAATACGTGCTTGGGCTCTGGCTGGCGCGCATGGACGCGGAGGGTAAGCGGATGCGCGCGGTGCCCGGGGCCGCAAACTACAAGCGCGCCATCCGCTGGCTGTCCCTCGCCGCCGGGCAGGGACGCCCGGAAGCATGGTATGCGCTGTCGAAGATCTACCAGAAACCGGAATGCGCCCAGCGCAATCCCGATGAAGCGCGGCACTGCCTTGAGCAGGCTGCCGCTGCCGGCCATGGCATGGCGCAATATGAACTCGGCGTAGCGGCATGGCGCGCGAGAAATGAAGGGGCGGCGAACGACGTGCTCGCGGTCGACTGGTTGCTGAAGGCGCAGGCCCGGGGCGTATCGGAGGCCGTGCCCATGCTGGAAAGGATTGCCGCGCGCGCAACGCCGGCTTCATGGGCACAAGCCATCCTGCAGCGCACGTCGCGTTCGGTGGCGGAGCGTGCGTCACTGCTCGTGGCACGCCTTGAGCTTGCGGCGTGCTTCGGACTGTCGCGTTCCGAAGCCTTGCTGGTCGACCCGAAGACCGCCGATCGCGGACATTGCCTGGTCGTGGATGTGCGCGCGGAACATCCGCACAGCAAACGGCGGTTGATCCTGGTGCAGACGGCGGAAGAGCGGGCAACGCTGGATCGCGTGATCTCGAAGTTCGAGCGTGCGCCGGCGGGAGAAGAGGGAAATTTCCGCCAGCGCCTTTACCGGTTGAAGACGCTGGCGTAACGCGTCAGATGTCGATTTCGCCTTCGAATACGCTGACAGCGGGGCCTGTCATCATGACCGGGGACCCGACTCCCGCCCACGCAATCGAAAGCTCGCCGCCGAGCGTCGACACCTTGACGGGTGAGTCGAGCAGGCCGCGCCGGATGCCGGCAACAACCGCCGCACAGGCGCCCGTGCCGCAGGCCAGGGTTTCGCCGGCGCCGCGTTCGAAGACACGCAGCTTGATCGAATGGCGATCAATGACCTCCATGAAGCCCGCATTCACGCGCTTGGGAAAGCGCGGGTGGTGTTCGATGACCGGACCGTCGAGGTGTACCGCAGCAGTCTGCGCCGCGTCGACGACTTGCACCGCATGTGGATTGCCCATCGATACGACGGAAATCCATGTCGTCCGGCCGTTGGTCTCCAGCGGCCACAACGTGTCCTCGCCTTCGCGCTTTCCATCGAGGCCTGCTGCGTCAAACGGGACGCGCTCCGGTTCGAGAATGGGGGCGCCCATGTCTACCGTGATGCGGCCATCAGCTTCCAGCTGGGGTTCGATGACACCGGCCATGGTTTCGACCTTGATCGCGCGCTTGCCGGTCAGGCCCTTGTCGGTGACGAATTTGACGAAGGCGCGTGCGCCGTTGCCGCATTGCTCGACTTCGCCACCGTCAGCGTTGTAGATACGGTAACGGAAATCGACGCCAGGCGAGCTGGTTTTTTCGACCACGAGCATCTGGTCCGCGCCGACGCCGAAACGGCGGTCGGCCAGCTTTTTCCACTGCTCCGGGGTGAACTGGACGTCCTGGCTGATCGCGTCGATGACGACAAAATCATTGCCGGCGCCATGCATTTTGGTGAATTTGAGCTTCATCACCGGATTATAGCCCGGCGTGTGGACGCATTTCAGGGAGACGGCTTGCCGTAGACGCTGGGGACACCTTGCGGACGCGTCTTGAAGCGCTTGTGGGCCCAGAAGTATTCGGACGGTGCCTCCATGACACGGTCTTCGATGAAGGCATTCATGCGGCGCGTCGCGGCCACGATATCATCCCCGGGATAGTTCTCCCAGGGCGGATGGAAGGTGACCTTCCACCCCTGGTAATCCGGCAGATAGGTCGCAATGACCGGCACGACCTTGGCGCCCGTTGCTCCTGCAATGCGCGCAGGGGCTGTGAGTGTTGCAGCGGGAATGCCGAAGAACGGCACGAACTCCGCATCCTTTTCGCCGAAATCCATGTCGGGCAGCATGAAGAAGGGCAGTCCTTCGCGCATCGCGCGGATGATCGGCTTGACGCCTTCGCCGCGCGAAAACAGCCGGACGGCACGGAAGCGGGAGCGGCCCTTGCGCAAGGCTTCGTCGAACACCTTGTTCTGTTGCTTCGTGTAGATCGAGCAGAGGTTCGTTTCCAGGACGGTGGCGACGCCCGCCACGTCCAGCGAGACGAAATGCGGGCAGAGGAGGATGGTCGGTCCGGACTGGATGGTGTCGAGCGGCACGCGCGGCTCGACGCGGATCAGCCGCCGCAGACGGGATTCCGGCGCCCACCACAGCAGGCCGCGCTCCAGCACGCTGCGCGCATATGCCTGGAAGTGCTGTTTTGCGATGGCGTGGCGTTCCTCCTCGGAAAGCTGCGGCAGGCAAAGCCGCAGGTTGGTGAGCGTGATGTGACGGCGCGATTTCATCACGCCGAACAGCAGCGAACCGACGCCTTCGCCGATGCGTGCCAGTAGAGAAAGCGGCAGCCAGTGCAGCAGCCACATGATGCCAAGGAGCAGCCTCATTGCTCGCCTCCGGGGCCGGCGACGCCATCCGGCGCCTTGTAGCGGTTGTAACTCCAGAAATACTGCGACGGGCAGCGTGCGATCAGCGCCTCCATGCCGGCGTTGATCGCGCGAGCCTGTTGCTCGGGCGTGCCCGTGAGTTCATCATCGAAACGCACGAAGCGAAGCACGAAGCCTTTCCCTCCCGGGAGTCGCTGTGCGTAGGAAAGAATGATCGGTGCGCCGGTCATCTGCTGCAGCTTGGCGGGGAGCGTCATGGTGTAGGCGGGCTTGCCGAAGAAGTCGGCCCATACGCCTTCGCCTTCCTGCGGAACCTGGTCCGGCAGGATGCCGATAAGCTTGCCCTGCTTGAGCGTCTTGAGCAGCGTGCGCACGCCGGACAGTGTCGCCGGAGCAAGGCCGAGATTGTTGCGCGCGCGGGCGTCCTCGACCAGCGGCTTCAGTGCCGACTTCTTCGGCGGGCGGTACATGACCGTGACCGGTACGATGCTCGCCACCTTTTGCGCCAGGATCTCGAAGCATCCGAGGTGGGGCGTGAGGAAGATAATGCCGCGCTTCGCATCGAGCGCCGATTGCACGACGTCCCAGTCTTCGATGCACGCAGTCGCCAGCACACGCTCCGGCCGCGCGCACCAGACGAAGGGCAGTTCTAGGATGTTCTTGCCTGCTTCCGAGATGGCGGCGGACAGCGACCCGGCATAACCGGCGCGGCCGATGTTGTCTTTCATCCTACGCCGATAGGACGGCGATGCCAGATAGACCAGCCAGCCGAGCGCCGAGCCAAGGCCGTGGAGAACCGGCAGCGGCAGACCGGACAGCAGGCGAAAAAGACTGACGAGCATCAATTATGCGAAGGGAAATGTTGAGAAACTTTTGAAGAGGCGTAAAATATCATATTGCTGTACCCGCCGAGTTAACAGACAACTTGCGAGGCGGAATACAAATCTCGCTAAAGCGTCGCAGGCTCAACGTGTTGGCCGCGACATATGGTCAGCATTTCATCAATAAGGAGCCTGCACGTGGCAAATGAATTTCTTTTCACCTCCGAATCTGTTTCCGAGGGTCATCCCGACAAAGTCGCGGACCAGATTTCCGATTCGATCCTCGACGCCATCCTGGCGCAAGACCCCAAGGCACGCGTAGCGGCAGAAACGCTCTGCAATACCGGTCTCGTCGTGCTCGCTGGTGAGATTACCACCACCGCCAACGTCGACTATATCCACGTCGCCCGCGACACCATCAAGCGCATCGGTTACGACAATGCCGACTACGGCATCGACTACAAGAGCTGCGCCGTGCTGGTCGCGTATGACAAGCAATCCCCGGACATCGCGCAGGGCGTGGACGAAGGCAAGGGCCTCGACCTCGACCAGGGCGCGGGCGACCAGGGCCTGATGTTCGGCTACGCCTGCGATGAAACGCCGGAACTGATGCCTGCCGCGATCTATTACTCGCACCGCATCGTCGAGCGCCAGTCGCAACTGCGCAAGGACGGCCGTCTGCCGTGGCTGCGTCCGGACGCGAAATCCCAGGTTACGCTGAAGTACGTCGACGGCGTGCCGGTCGCCATCGACACCGTCGTGCTGTCCACCCAGCACAGCCCGGAGATGGAGCACAAGGCGATCGAGGAAGCAGCCATCGAGGAAATCATCAAGCCGGTAGTGCCGGCCGAGTGGCTGAAGAATACCCGTTACCTGATCAACCCGACCGGCCGTTTCGTCATCGGCGGTCCGCAGGGCGACTGCGGCCTGACCGGCCGCAAGATCATCGTCGACACCTACGGCGGCGCAGCTCCGCACGGTGGCGGCGCTTTCTCCGGCAAGGACCCGTCCAAGGTGGACCGTTCCGCAGCCTATGCTGGCCGCTACGTCGCAAAGAACATCGTCGCCGCCGGCCTGGCCAAGCGCTGCCAGATCCAGGTTTCTTATGCGATTGGCATCGCCAAGCCGACGTCGATCATGGTCACCACCTTCGGTACCGGCGTGGTCAGCGATGAACAACTGGCCGTCCTCGTGCACGAGCTGTTCGACCTGCGTCCGAAGGGCATCGTCCAGATGCTGGACCTGCTGCGTCCGATCTACTCGAAGACCGCTGCGTACGGCCACTTCGGCCGCGAAGAGCCGGAATTCTCGTGGGAGCGTACGGACAAGGCACAGGCGCTGCGCGCCGCTGCCGGACTGTAGTAACACGGCGACGCCTGCATCGGCAGGTGTGGCAAAGCGGGCCTGTTTCGAGTAAGTTCTCGGGCAGGCCCGAATTCATTTTGGATGAAGTTATATCGTGCGATTGATCCGCCTCGCCACTGCGTTGTTTGCCGCGGCAGCTTGCGTTCCCGTGTTTGCCGCTCCGGCCAACGCTGCTCAGCAGGCTGAATGGTGCAAGCGTCTCACACCCCGGCTTCCCGGCGTGAATGTCGCAACCTGTCAGCGAAGCGGGCTCCAGCCCTCCGGCGCGACGTCACGTAATGGTTTTCCCATCCTGATGCGTTCCATTCCGCCGGCGAAGCCCGGAAAGAACGGCGAGCCTGTGCGCGTCCTTCTGCTCGGCGGGATTCACGGCGACGAATTGACCGCAGCAGCCATTGTGTTCGAATGGATGCAGTCGCTGCAGACCCCGGCGGCACAAACCTTCCACTGGCATGTTGCCCCTGTGGTCAATCCGGACGGCCTGATGGCAGCGAAGCCGCAGCGCGTGAACGCCAACGGCGTGGACCTGAATCGCAATTTCCCGACGCCGGGCTGGGAGCAGGATGCCAAGCGCTACTGGATGAAGACGACCGGCAGCGACCCGCGCCGCTTCCCAGGCCAGTCGCCGCTCTCCGAGCCGGAAAGCCGTTGGCTGAATGCGGAAATGGAGCGCTTCAAGCCGCACGTGATCATTTCCGTGCATGCGCCCTTCGGCGTGCTGGATTTCGACGGACCAGCCAAACCGCCCCGTCAGTTCGGGCGGCTCTATTACAGCCGGGTCGGTGTTTACCCCGGCTCGCTCGGTAATTACGGCGGCATGCACAAGAATGTCCCGGTCATCACCATCGAGCTGCCCAACGCGCTGGCCATGCCGCCGAAGGACGAAGTGCAGCGCATCTGGCGGGACATGCTGTCGTGGATCGAACGCAGCGTGCCGGCAGGAAAGACTTCTCCGATCCAGCGCACCTCGAATAAGGCGTTGGTCGATCACTGAAGTTTGTTGAGTTTTGCCTGATTTCCCTGAGTTATAATTCAGGCTCCAAGGAGCGTTGCAGCACGGTTCCCCGCGATCCGTGTCAGGCTTGGATATCTTTTTCGCAACGGCGCTCACGTTACTTTTTTCTAATTTTCCAGGAAAGGAGGGCGTGATGAGCGCCGTTATCTCGAATACTTCCCAGCAGGATTTCTTTGTCGCCGATCTCAGCCTGGCCGATTGGGGCCGCAAGGAGATCAAGATTGCCGAAACGGAAATGCCCGGCCTGATGGCCATCCGTGAGGAATTTGCCGCTTCCCAACCCCTCAAGGGCGCGCGCATCACTGGCTCCCTGCACATGACCATCCAGACCGCCGTGCTGATCCAGACGCTGGAAGCGCTGGGCGCACAGGTGCGTTGGGCATCCTGCAACATCTACTCCACCCAGGATCACGCCGCCGCGGCCATCGCCGACAACGGCACACCGGTGTTCGCGTTCAAGGGCGAGAACCTGGATGAGTACTGGGACTTCACCCACCGCATCTTCGAATGGCCGGACGGCGGCTATTCCAACATGATCCTCGACGACGGCGGCGACGCGACCCTGCTGCTGCACCTCGGCACCCGCGCCGAGAAGGACCTGGGCGTCTTGGCCAATCCCGATTCCGACGAAGCCGTCTGCCTGTTCAATTCCATCAAGAAGAAACTGGCCGAATCGCCGAACTGGTACTCGACCCGCCTGGCACAGGTCAAGGGCGTGACCGAAGAAACCACCACGGGCGTGCACCGCCTGTACCAGATGCACAAGGAAGGCAAGCTGGCTTTCCCGGCCATCAACGTCAACGACTCTGTCACCAAGTCCAAGTTCGACAACCTGTACGGCTGCCGCGAATCGCTGGTTGACGGCATCAAGCGCGCCACCGACGTCATGATCGCCGGGAAAATCGCGATCATTGCCGGCTACGGCGATGTGGGCAAGGGTTCGGCCCAGGCGATGCGCGCCTTGTCGGCGCAAGTATGGGTCACCGAAGTCGATCCGATCTGCGCGCTGCAGGCAGCGATGGAAGGCTATCGCGTCGTCACCATGGACTACGCCGCCGAGCATGGCGACATCTTCGTCACCTGCACCGGCAACTACCATGTGATCACCCACGAGCACATGAAAAAGATGAAGGACCAGGCGATCGTCTGCAACATCGGGCACTTCGACAACGAAATCGAAGTCGCCGCGCTGCGCCAGTACACCTGGGAGAACATCAAGCCGCAGGTCGACCACATCATTTTCCCGGACGGCAAGCGCATCATCCTGCTGGCCGAAGGCCGCCTGGTGAACCTCGGTTGCGGCACCGGCCATCCGTCCTATGTGATGAGCTCTTCCTTCGCCAACCAGACCATCGCGCAGATCGAACTGTTCACCAACACCGCTGCGTATCCGGTCGGCGTGTACACGCTGCCGAAGCACCTGGACGAGAAGGTCGCGCGCCTGCAGCTGAAGAAGCTCAACGCGCAGCTCACCGAGCTGACGGACGAACAGGCCGCCTACATCGGCGTGAAGAAGGAAGGCCCGTACAAGGCTGACCACTACCGTTACTAAGACGGCACATCCTCCGCGCCTGCGGAGGATGCGTCCCCACGAAGCAAGCTCGCCGGACCGCGTGCGATCCGGCGAAATGGAAGGTTGACCCTAGGGAGGAAAACCATGCGCCTGCTTGTCACCTGGCTCATCAATGCCGCGGCCCTGTTTGCATTGCCTTACCTGATGCAATCCGTGCGCGTGGAAAGCTTCACGACCGCACTCGTCGCGGCGCTCGTGCTCGGACTGGTCAACGTGCTGATCCGACCGATCCTGGTGTTGCTGACCTTGCCGGTGACCGTGCTGACGCTCGGCCTGTTCATCTTCGTCATCAACGGACTCCTGTTCTGGGCGGTCGCCAATTTCGTCGGCGGCTTCCAGGTGGCGGGGTTCTGGTCGGCGATGATGGCGGCGCTCCTGTACAGCCTGATTTCGTGGGCCTTGTCTGCCTTGATACTCAAGTAACCATGACACAGAAAAATTTCAGTATCGAGTTTTTCCCGCCGAAGACGCCGGAAGGCGTGGAAAAACTGCGCGCGACGCGCGCGAAACTGGCCGAGCTCAATCCGAAGTACTTTTCGGTGACCTTTGGCGCCGGCGGTTCGACGCAGAAGGGCACGTTGGAAACCGTCCTCGAGATCAAGCGCGAGGGCCACGATGCGGCGCCGCACCTGTCCTGCGTCGGCGGCACGCGCGAGAGCATCCGCGCCATCCTCAACGAGTACAAGTCCAACGGCATTCGCCGGGTCGTCGCCCTGCGCGGCGACCTGCCTAGCGGTTACGGCGGGGCGGGCGAATTCCGCTATGCGAACGAGCTGGTGGAATTCATTCGTGCCGAAACCGGCGACTGGTTCCACATTGAAGTGGCGGCCTATCCGGAAATGCACCCGCAGGCGAAGTCACCTCAGGACGACCTGCAGAATTTCGTGCGCAAGGTGAATGCGGGCGCCAATGCCGCCATCACCCAGTATTTCTACAACGCGGATGCCTACTTCCGCTTTGTCGACGAGGCGCGCAAGGCGGGTGTGAACGTTCCGGTCGTGGCAGGCATCATGCCGATCACGAACTACTCGCAGCTGATGCGCTTTTCGGAGATGTGCGGCGCGGAGATCCCGCGCTGGGTTCGCCTGAAACTGGCAAGTTACGGGGACGACACGGAATCCATCAAGGCATTCGGCCTCGACGTCGTCACCGGGTTGTGCGAGCGTTTGCTGGCGGGCGGCGTGCCCGGCATGCACTTCTACTCGCTGAACCAGGCAGCGGCGACGACGGCGCTCTGGAAGCGGCTGAATCTCTCCGCGGGCTGACAGGAACTACGGCGTTCCTCTTTCTATTTCAGTAATGACGTAGTCCAGCGGAACGTCGTGGGCGTCGGCGTCAAAGCGTGCGCGTGATTGCGCGTAGGCGATGCCGACGGTGACGGGGCGCCCGGCCTGTGCAAGCGTGCGGTCATAGAAGCCGCCGCCATACCCCAGGCGAAACCGCTGTTCGTTGAATCCGACGCAGGGAATCAGTAGCGCGCCCGGTCGCACTTCCTCGCCGGAGGCGGGGATGGCGACGCCGAAGCTGTCCTTGATCATCGCATCGCCCGGTTCCCATGCGAGGAAGCGCAGCGGCGCGTTTCGGTCCACTACGATAGGGAGCGCGAGCCGCGTACCCTGCTCGGCCAGGACGGCATAGCATTCGCGCAAATCCGGCTCGCCCCTGATGGGCCAGTACACGCCGAGAATGCCGGCAGGATGAGCATCGTGCCAAGCGATGACCTGCCGTGCGATGGCGGCATCCATCGCATTTCGAACTTCGGATGTAATCGCTTGTCTGTTCGCAAGCAGCTCGCGCCGCAGGGCGGATTTTTGTGCGGTGTTGTCCGGCATGGTCACATGCTATCCTACAAAACGTAGAGTATTGAAGGTTCGATAGATGTTTCAAATGAAATGGATTGCAGGTATTGCATTCGCCGCCGCCACATCGGTGCTGTTTGCACCGGCTGCGCTGGCGAAAAAGCCTGCTGCCTTTGCCAATGACGACGAGGTCTTCGTGGCGCTACGCGAAGCATCGCGCAATGGCGATGCGCCACGCGCGACGGAACTGGCATCGCGCCTTGGCAATTATGCCATTCCCTCCTATGTCGATTATTTCCGCCTGCGGCCCCGCATCAACGCCGCCGGGGAGCAGGAAATCCGCGACTACCTTTCCCGCTACGACGGCTCCGCGATCGCCGACCGGTTGCGCAACGACTGGCTCCTGGAACTTGGGCGTGCGCGCAACTGGACGCTGTTCGACGAGCAGTATCCGCAGTTCGTCCTGAATGACGACAACCAGGTCAAGTGCTATGCCTTGATGTCGAAGGCGCTCAAGGGCCAGGATGTGAAGGACGATGCACGCGCCGTGCTCGTCAATACCCAGAATTACGGCGAAGCCTGCCCGGCGCTGATCTCGACACTCGTTCAGGCGAACCAGTTCACGCTTGATGATGTGTGGACCTATGCGCGCATGGTCGGCGAATCCGGTTTTGCCAATACCCTGCGCCGAATGGCGCCGGTGACCGAGGCCAACGAGAACGCCCTCGTGCAGGCCTTCGAGAAGCCGGACACGATCCTCGCGCGCGGACCGGGCGGCAACCGCGCCTCCCGAGAAGTGTTCATCCTCGCATTGGGACGCAGCGCAAAGAACGATCCTTCGCGTGCCGTGAACGCCCTGGTCAAGTTCGCCGAGCAGCTCAACGAACGCGAGCGCGAACACGCCTGGGCCCAGATCGCGCTGCAATCCTCCATGAAGCTGGCGCCCGATGCGATCGTCTACTGGCACCGCACGAATGGTACTGTGCTGTCGCCGGACGGTTACCAGTGGAAGGCGCGCGCAGCATTGCGCGCAGGTGAATGGAAGCTGGTGAAATCCACGATCGAGGCGATGCCGCCGTCGCTGCGCAACGACGCGGCATGGATCTACTGGATGGGCCGTGCCCAGCTCGCGGAAGGTAACCAGGAAGAGGCGAAAAAGCTTTTCGGCTCGATCGCCGACCAGACCAATTTCTATGGCCAGCTCGCCCTCGAGGAGCTGGGCAGGAAAGTGACCATCCCGCCGCGCGCCAAGCCGGTGACAACCGAAGAAATCGCGCCGATGGCTGAGAACGCCGGCTTCCGCCGCGCGCTCAAGCTCTTCGACCTGAACATGCGTTTTGAAGGCTACCGCGAATGGAACTGGGAGCTGCGCAAGATGAACGAGCGTCAGCATCTCGCCGCCGCGGAATTCGCGCGTCAGAAGAATGTGCTGGACCGCATGGTCAACACGTCCGACCGCACCAAGTCCGAATTCGATTTCACCCAGCGTTTCCCGACGCCGTTCCGCGATGTCATGCATGCCGCGACCGAAAGGTTGAGCCTCGACATGGCCTGGGTGTATGGATTGATTCGCCAGGAATCGCGCTTCATCATGAATGCGCGCTCACACGTCGGCGCATCCGGCCTCATGCAGATCATGCCGGCCACAGCGCAGTTCGTCGCACGCAAGATCGGCATGGGCAACTTCGCGCAGCACCAGGTCAATGACCTTGGTACGAACATCACGCTGGGTACCAACTACCTGAACATGGTGCTGAATGACCTTGAAGGCTCGCAGGCGCTGGCTACAGCGGCCTACAACGCCGGGCCCGGCCGGCCTCGCGCGTGGCGCTCAACGCTGCCGCGCGCCGTCGAGGGCGCAATCTTTGCCGAGTCGATTCCATTCACGGAGACGCGCGACTATGTGAAGAAGGTGCTTTCCAACGCAACCTATTACGCTGCGTTGTTCGAGGACAAGCCGCAATCCCTGAAGGCGCGCCTGGGAACGGTGGCGCCGAAGGGCTATGTGGCAAGCGATCTTCCCTGACGCGGAACCCGGGGCCAGACAAAGCCGCATCCACCAGGATGCGGCTTTTTTGCTTCTGGCGCGCCGTTGACCGCCGTCATGGTTTCCGGATAATCCGGTCCAAAGAGCAAAGCATGCGTTGAAGACGGCCTCGTGCTGGAGTAAAAAGAACGATGGAGGCGGCGGAGGGAATGCGGCCTTGCTCACATCATCATGGAGGGCAACATGGCATACCGTAACGTCCTGGTCATCGGCGGCACCGGTTTCATCGGCAGCCATATCATCGCGAAACTCGTGGACGCGGACTGCCGCGTGACCGTGCCGACGCGGCGCGAAGGGCGCGCCTCACATTTGCTGCTCCTGCCCGACGTCGAGCAGGTCGCGGAAGCCAATGTCCACGACGACGCAACGCTCGACCGGCTGATGCATGGCCAGGATGCAGTCATCAACCTTGTGGGCATCCTGCATGGAAAGCCGGGCCCGTCCGGTTCGCGCTACGGCCGGGAGTTTGCCAAGGCGCATGTTGAATTGCCTGCGCGGATCGTCAAGGCGTGTGTTCGCAATGGCGTACGGCGCTTGTTGCACATGAGTGCGCTCGGGGCGTCGCCTGACGCGCCGTCAATGTATCTGCGCTCCAAGGCCGACGGCGAGGCAGCCGCGATGTCCGCGCCAGAAGTGGCGACGACAATTTTCCGCCCATCCGTCGTTTTCGGCGACAAGGATCGCTTCCTGAACATGTTCGCATCGCTGCAAAGAATGCTTCCTGTCATGATGCTCGCGGGCGCCGATGCGAAATTCCAGCCGGTGTACGTCGAAGACGTGGCACATGCCTTCGTCAAGGCGTTGCAGGATAACCGCAGCATCGGAAAGGTGTACGAGCTGGCCGGGCCGAAGGTCTACACCCTGCGCCAGCTTGTCCGGCTGGCCGGCGAATATTCCGGACACCGGCGTCCGGTGATCGGCGTGCCGGACGCTTTTGCACGCACGCAAGCCTTTTTCCTGGAGCACATGCCCGGCGGACCGCTGATGAGCAGGGACAACCTCGATTCCATGAAGGTCGATAACGTCCGGCACAGTCCTCTTGCGGAGGAACTGGACATCAAATGGTCTTCCATCGAGGCGATCGCGCCGCACTACCTGCGAGGAAGGTCGCACTACGGAGCGGCAGCGATGTAGGTTTGGCAAAGTCGCGCAAAAGCTTTATCCTCGAATACCGCCCTGCGGCAATAGCCGCCCGTTGCGTCCTGCCTCAAGGGAAAACGGCAGGCCAAGCCGCGGAAAAACAATCGAACAACGGACTGGAAGCATGCAAAGCACAGAACTCGACCCGACCTTGTCGCAAACCCTCAACGCCGCCGAAAAGGCGGGCCTGAAACTGGTCATCGGCAACAAGAACTACTCTTCCTGGTCCATGCGTCCGTGGGTGGTGATGAAGGCTTTCGGCATTCCGTTCGAAGAAGTCCGCGTTGGATTGGGCAAGCCGGAAACTTCCTCCATGATCGCGCAGTATTCCTCCGCGGGCCGTGTCCCGGTGCTGGTCGCAGGGACGACGAGCGTGTGGGATTCGCTGGCGATCTGCGAATACCTGGCCGAGCAGTTCCCCGACAAGGGCTTGTGGCCGCGTGATGTCGAGGCGCGCGCCGTGGCGCGTTCCATTTGCGCGGAGATGCATTCCGGCTTTACCGGCATGCGCACGGCGATGTGGATGAACATCCGCGCCAGCTTCCCCGGCAAGGGGCGCACGCCTGAGGCGCAGGCCGACATCGCGCGTGTCTGCGAGATCTGGGAAGACTGCCTTACGCGCTCGGGGCCGCATCATTTCCTGTTCGGCGATTTCTCGATCGCCGACGCGTATTTCGCACCGGTCGTCATGCGTTTCCGCACCTATGGGGTGTGGCTGCCGCCGGCGGTCCAGGCCTACGTCGACCGCGTCGTTGCCCATCCTGCCGTGGCGCAGTGGATCGATGGCGCGCTCAAGGAAACCGAACGGATGGAGAAGTACGACAGCTATCCGGACTGAACCCAATGAAGACCTATGTCGTCGGCGGCGCCGTGCGCGATGCCCTGTTGGGCCTGCCCGTGCAGGACCACGATCATGTGGTCGTCGGCGCGACGCCGGACGACATGGTGGCGCTGGGTTTCCGGCCAGTGGGCAAGGACTTCCCGGTATTCCTGCATCCCAAGACGAACGAGGAATATGCGCTCGCGCGCACCGAGCGGAAAACCGCGCCCGGGTACAAGGGCTTTGTATTCCACACCTCGCCCGACGTGACGTTGGAGCAGGACCTGGTCCGGCGCGACCTGACGATCAACGCGATGGCGCAGGCCGAAGACGGCAGCATCGTCGATCCGTTCGGCGGGCAGGGCGACCTGCAGGCGCGCGTGTTCCGGCACGTGTCGGATGCCTTCGCGGAAGATCCGGTGCGCATTCTCCGCGTGGCGCGTTTCGCCGCGCGTTTCACCGGATTCAGCGTGGCCCCGGAAACGAACGCCCTCATGCGTTCCATGGTGGAAGCGGGGGAAGTGGACGCGCTCGTGCCGGAACGCGTCTGGCAGGAGCTCTCGCGCGGCCTGATGGAAGTCCAGCCCTCGCGGATGTTCGACGTCCTGCGTGCATGCGGGGCGCTTGCGCGCATCCTGCCCGAACTGGACGTGCTGTGGGGCGTGCCGCAGCCGGAACAACATCATCCCGAGATCGATACCGGCGTGCATGTCATGATGGTGGCGGACTATGCCGCGCGCCAGGGCCTCGACCTGCCCGTTCGCTGCGCCGCATTGATGCATGACCTGGGCAAAGGCGTGACGCCACCGGAGGCATGGCCGAAACACCATGGACACGAAGGGCAGGGCGTGCACCTCGTGGAGCAGGTTTGCATACGTCTGAAGATTCCCAACGACTGCCGCGACCTTGCCGTCATGACAGCGCGCGAGCACGGCAACATTGCGCGCGCTTTCGAGCTGCGCGCCGACACCATCGTCAAGCTGCTCGAACGCTGCGATGCCTTTCGCAAGCCGGCGCGCTTTATCGACATGCTGCACGCCTCCGAGTGCGACCATCGCGGGCGGACAGGCTTCGAAAATCGGGACTATCCGCAGCGGCCCTACCTGGAACAGGCATTGGCCGCAGCGGCTTCCGTCAACGCAGGCGAGATCGCACGCGTACATGTCGATCAGCCGAAGCGCATCCCGGAGGCCGTCCACACAGCGCGCGTCGCGGCAGTGGCGGAGCTTGTCAATCAGGCAAGGCTGCATCCGTAGCGATCCTTGTTGCGGATTTCTCCGCCCCTTCACGATTTGAGACTTGCTTGTCGGGATTCTTGCTATTCTGTAAGAGTGACTCCGACAGCTCCTCCCGTCCGGCCGCCGCGACATGCTTCTGCGGCAAGGGCGCATCGATTCGTCGTTGCGCTAGCGGGGGCTTGTGTTGCCGCAAGCGCAGCCGCGACTCCGCGCATGGACGAACCGATTCGCCCCCTGCCCGAAAAAGCGGATACCGATCCGGCGCGCGTGGCGCTCGGCAAGCGGCTCTTTTTCGATACCCGGTTTTCCCGCGACAACAAGGTCAGCTGCGCGAGTTGCCACGACTTCGCCAAGGGCGGCGCGGATGGCCGGGTTCGGTCACCCGGCGTCGATGGCCGCACCGGTCCGGCCAACTCGCCGACGGTGTTGAATGCGCGCTTCAATTTCCGGCAGCTTTGGAACGGCAAGGCACATTCGCTCGAGGACCAGGTCGACATGGCGATCGCCAATCCTAATGTGTTCGACTCCAGTTGGGACCATGTGCTTGGAAAGCTGGGCAAGGATGCGTCGCTGGTCACGGACTTCAAGAATGCTTATCGCGAGGGCTTGAACAGGCGGAACGTGGTCGATGCGCTGGTGACGTTCGAGCGTTCCCTGGTCACCCCTTCGCGCTTCGATGCCTACCTGCGCGGTAAGGCCGATGCCATCTCGCCTGAGGAAAAGCTGGGGTATGCCAGGTTCAAGAGCTACGGCTGCGTGGCGTGCCATCAAGGCGTCAATGTCGGCGGCAACATGTTCCAGGTGTTTGGCGCCGTACGGCCTTACCTGGGCCAGGACGGCGCGCTGCAGGAATACGATCTCGGGCGCTTTCACGTCACCGGGCGCGAATCCGACAAGTTCGTCTTCAAGGTACCGAGCCTGCGCAACGTGGCCCTGACCGCCCCCTATTTTCACAACGGCTCGGCGCGCACGCTGGAGGATGCGGTCGACGTGATGATCAAGTACCAGCTGGGCCGCACCGCGCCACAGGAAGACAAGGCGTTGATCGTCAAGTTTCTCCATACGCTGACCGGCACGCTGCCGGCGCATGCGCAGCCGGGACCGGCGCAATGAAATCGCCGCGCAGCGCGCCGCTCTGGCTCGGCTTTGCCGCGTTGCTGGCCATCTCCGGTTATCTCTACTACCAGACGCAGGCCATCGACACCGAGATGCAGAACGAGGTCGTGCCGGCACTGCGTGAACTGAAGCAGCTCGACGCCGAGTGGAATACCAACATCCTGCAATCGCGCGTCGGCCTGCACAGCAATTACGACCCGCTCACGACGCCGCTTCCCGCCGTCCGGCAACTGCGCGAACGCCTGGTCCGCGGCATCAGGATGGGGCAGGGCAGCAGTCTCAAGGAAGCAGTGCATGCAATGGAGCAGGCCTTCGCGGACAAGGAAGACCTGGTCGAACAGTTCAAGTCGCAGAACGCCCTCCTGCAAAACTCGTTGCGGTACTTCCCGACCGCGGTCGAGGAATTCAAGGCGCTCGTGCGGCAGCATCGCGGGTCCGGTAGATTGCAGGCAGATATCGATCGCCTGCTGACCGACATCCTGCTCTACAACCTGATGCCGGAAAAGGATCCGGGCGAGCGCATTTCCGCCGCCATCGCCCGTCTCGATGGCGGCCACGCCAGTGTGCCCGAGGCGCTGCAGGAGCAGCACGCCCTGCTGCGCCGGCATGCCCATATCATCCTGCGGCAGCGCGCGGTCGAAGACGCACTCATCGCGCGTATCACCGGCACGCCAACGGCAGGCCGCATCGATACACTGAACATTGCGCTCGATGACGCCTTCCAGGAGATGCTGCACGAGAAGCAGCTTTACCGTCTCTACCTCTTTGTCTATTCCGGCTTCCTGCTGGCTCTGCTGACGTATGCAGCCTGGCGCCTGATGCACAGCTACAAGGTGATCGCGCGCGTCAACCGCAGCCTGCAGGCGGCCAACGAGACACTGGAATTGCGCGTGGCGGAGCGCACGGCGGAACTGGACCGCAAGTCCGCACTGCTGGAAGAGCTGGCAACACACGATACGCTCACAGGCCTCATCAACCGACGCCACCTGCTGTCGCAGATCGAGCAGGCCATGGTGCGCGCCGAGCGGCGAGGCTGGATCGTGGCGCTGATGTTCATCGACCTCGACGGATTCAAGGCGATCAACGACACCTACGGCCATGCCACGGGGGACCGCGCATTGCAGGAGGTTGCGTTGCGGCTGCGGCAGCGGGTGCGCAAGGAGGATGTCATCGCGCGCCTGGGCGGCGACGAGTTCGTGATCCTGATGAACGAGGTTGGCGTTCCTGCCGGCGCTGCGCGGCTCGCCGAGGCAGTGCTGGAAGAGCTTCATGCCATCAGCGATATCGATGGCCAGGCGATACGCCTGTCCGCGAGTATCGGTATCGCCTCCGCAAGTGGTGCCGCAACAACGCTCCCTTCTGCGCAAACCCTGCTCGGCCAGGCGGACCAGGCCATGTACCGCGCCAAGCAGCAGGGCAAAGGCTGCTATTGCTTCAGCGATGAATGCGTGTGGCCGGCAGAGACAGACAGTATCGGATGAAACCGGTGCGCGCTTGTGATTTTTGAAATTTTCCCTTTAGAAATCAACTAGTTGGCCATGTTATTTTGGAGTACTATTGCTAATTGGCAATAGAGACATTGTCTGTAGGAATTTCCCCTGCAGTCATACCCCAAAAGAAATTTTCAAAGGCGCAGGTGCCGCCGAAGGAAAACGACATGCGTACCAACATCTTGCCCGTGCAGCATGCTGTCGACATCGACCAGGGAGGGCGCACTACCGCCCCTGGCCATGCAGTTGAAGTGGCCGATCTGCTGGTTGCCTACCTTGAGCAGATCGGTGTCGAATATGTGTTCGGCGTTCCAGGCGGCGCCATCGAACCCCTTTACAACGCACTTGCCAGGAGCCAGCGGCGTGGAGGCATCCGCCACATCCTGGCCCGCCACGAGGCCGGCGCCGCTTTCATGGCGGACGGCTATGCGCGCGAGACGGGCAACATTGGCGTCTGCTGTTCCACGTCAGGACCCGGTGCAACCAACCTGATCACGGGCGTGGCCGGCGCCTACGACAACAACATTCCCATGTTGGTCATTACGGGCCAGCCCGCCTTGCCGGCGTTCGGCAAGCATCCCTTGCAGGAGTCGGCCTGCACCGGCGTCAATGTGCTCGGCATGTTCCGCCACTGCACGCGTTACAACTCCCTGATTTCGCATCCCAAGCAACTCGAGCCGAAGCTGATTGCAGCGCTGCAGCGGGCAACGCGCACGCCATGCGGTCCGGTACATCTCACCGTGCCCGTCGACGTGTTCCGCAGTCCCGGCATGCCGGCGGCGCCATCCTATGACTTGCGGCAATTGCTGGCACCCTCATCGATGATTGATGACGATGCCGTCGATACGCTTTACCGCATGATTGCGGACGCGAAGAAAGTGGTCCTGCTGATCGGCGGCTGGTGCGGCGAGGCGGCCGGTTCGATCCTGCAGTTCGCGGCATTGAAAGGGGCGACCTTCGTGACCACGCCCGACGGCAAGGGGCTGGTGAGTCCGCATCATCCCCTGTTCCGAGGCGTCTTTGGTTTCGGCGGACATCTTTCGGCCGATGCCGCGCTGCGCGACGAATCGGTCGACCTGATCCTTGCCATCGGCGCGAGCATGGGCGAATGGAATAGCGGCGGCTGGAGCGACAGCATCCTGAACGAACGCCTGGTGCATATCGACGAGTCGGAAGACAATCTGGCGCGTACGCCGATGGCGCGACTGCATGTCCGCGGCCGCATCCTGTCGGTGTTCAAGCGCCTCGTCGAACGGCTGCACGACGAAGAAAAGCACGCCTCCTACGAGATCGAGCGCCGCCGCGTATCGCGCGAAGTCAAGGGCAAGGTGTCCGATCCCGACACCATGCTGTCGGATATGGACAAATACCTCAGCGACGCCACGCCGATCAAGCCGCAAAGGTTGATGCGCGAACTTGGCCTGTTGTTCCCGCCGACAACGCGCTTCCTCGCCGATACCGGCAACAGCGTGTCATGGGCCACGCACTACCTGCATCCGCGCGACCGCCGCGTCGGTGAGCGCCGGCTGCTGGGCGGCGAGCGCAAGCGCACCGCGGGGCGGCGCCGTACCTCGGGCGGCTGGCTGCGCGTGACCATGAATTTCGCTCCCATGGGCTGGGCGATCGGTGGCGCAGTGGGAACCGCTGCCGCCAATCCGGACATGCCGGTCGTCTGCATCACGGGTGATGGCAGCCTGCTGATGAACGGGCAGGAGATTTCCGTCGCGGTCGCCGAGCAGCAGACGATCGTCTTCGTCGTGCTGAACGACCGGGCGCTCGGGATGGTCAAGCACGGCCAGCGTCTGGCCAAGGCGGAGCAGATCGGATGCACTCTGCCGCCCACCGATTTTGCGGCGCTGGGTCGTGCACTTGGCGCGCAGGCGTTTACAATCCGGTCACCCGAAGACATGGCAACACTGGATATCGACGCGATCTGTGCGCGCAAGGGACCGACAGTCCTCGATGTGCATGTTGATCCCGAGGAGGTGCCGCCGATGAATGTCCGCATGCGGGTGCTGGCGAACAATCTTTGAAGACTGATCCTGTGGACAAACTAAAGGGCAAGACAGTACTGATTACCGGCGGCACCAGCGGAATTGGACTGGCATCGGCAAAGCTGTTCCTGAATGAAGGGGCGCGTGTGGCGATCACCGGACGTGACCCCGAAGGATTGGCCGCGGCACAACAGGCGCTGGGCCCCGATGCCCTGGTGATTCGCAGCGACGTCAGGGACCTCGATGCGATCGACGCCGCGATCCTCCAGGTGCAAGAGCGCTTCGACCGGCTCGACGTCCTTTTTGTGAATGCAGGCGTTGCAAAGGCATCGCCGTTGGCCACAGTGACCGAGTCGCATTACGACGAGCTTGCGGAGATCAATCTCAAGGGCGCGTTCTTCACGATCCAGAAGGCCTTGCCGATCCTGTCCCGTCCGGCATCCATTATCGTCACCACCTCGATCAGCGGCCGCATTGCAACGCCCCATTTCTCCCTCTACGGGGCGACCAAGGCGGCGCTTTCTTCTCTGGTGAAGTCGCTGAGTCTCGTGCTCGCCGAAAGCGGGATACGTATCAATGCGATCTGTCCGGGGCCTGTCGCCACACCCATCTTCGACAGGTTCGGACTTCCCGAGGACATGCTGAAGGCGAAAAAGCAGGAAATCGAAGTCAAATCACCAATGAAACGGTTCGGCAGTCCGGACGAGATTGCCAGGATCGCATTGGTCCTCGCCTCCGACGATTCGTCTTATATGACGGGAGAAGAAATTGTTGTTGACGGCGGCATGAGTCTCACTTGAGAAAGGGAAGCGAATGAGCGGCGATTTTGTGCCGGTTGATGTCATCCATACGCGAATCTGGAAGGAAGAGCCGGAAGCGGACAATCCCTTCGCAGCGAAGGCAGCCTATTGTTTCGGGTACGACGTGTTCGGACAAATGCTTGGCAATGCCCGTTGGGTGGAGATGCTCTACCTGCTGTTTCGCGGCGAGGCGCCCTCGACGCAGCAAGCCGATCTGCTCGAGGCCGTTGCCGTGGCAATGGCCAATCCCGGGCCGCGGGATCCCTCGGTGCACGCGGCGATGTGTGCGGGCGTATGCGGTTCCACCGCTGCCTCAACGCTGGTGGCAGCACTTGCGGCCGGCGCCGGAGGACTCTCTGGCGGGCGCGAAGTGCTGCTCGCGCTTCGCGCCTGGCAGGAATACGGTACGGACCTTCAGGCCTGGGAGTCGGTTCTGAAAAGTGAACCCGCACGCACGCTGGATATCTGGCCCGACCTGGAACATCAGCCAGGGTTCGAGCCGCATGGTATCCGCAGGAGTGAAGTGGTTGACAGGGCCATGGCATGCTTCGCCCGTCTCAGTCCCGGCCTGCATTTGTCCTGGCTGGCTTCGAATGCGGATGCGCTGGAGCGCGCGGCGGGCCGGCCGCTCAGTCTGACTGGTATCGCTGCCGCTGCCTATCATGACCTTGGATTCTCGCCGGAGGCGAGCGAAATGTTGCACTTGCTGCTTCGCCTTCCCGGGGCTGCGGCGCATGCGCTTGAGCAGCAGGGATACGGTTTCAGGAAGTTTCCGTTCTTTTCCATTGACGTTGAAAACGATCCGGCAAAGGAGAAAGCATGAGCGGCCCGGAAATCCTGAAGCAAAACGTCGGTACCCTGCGGACGAAAATGGGCGCGTTCTGGGCCGGTAGCCGGGCGGTATTCCGGGGATATGACCTGCATGCCGATCTCCGGCACATGGATTGGGTGGAGCTTTATCTTTTCGGTGTCACCGGAAAGCGCTTCACACCGGAACAAATGAAGCTCCTGCACGGCATCCTGGTCTACACCAGCTATCCGGATGCCCGACTTTGGAACAATCGCGTCGCTGCCATGGCAGGCACGGCAAGGAGTACGCCGGGCCTGGCGATTTCGGCCGGGATGGCCGTGTCGGAAGCGTCGATCTACGGCGGATATCCCGGCGTGCGCGCCATCGATTTCTTCCTGCGCGCGCAACAGCATGTCAGCTCGGGCGGCAACCTGGCGGATTTCGTCAAGCAGGAAGGGAAGATTTTCGGCTACGGCCGGCCCACTCCCGAGACGACGGATGAACGCTTGCCGTGGCTTGAGCGGCTCGCGCACGAGTTGGGGCTTGACCAAGGGCCCCACTTCAGGATCGCCAAGGAGGTGGAGCGGATGCTGACGGCGCGGCACGCGCGCCTGCGCATGAATTACGCGGCCATGACGTCTTCCCTCTGTGCCGATATGGGGTTCACGAAAGCCGACTTTCAGGTATTCCGTGTGCCCCTGTTTGTTGCGGGCATGCCTCCGTGTTATCTGGAAGCGACAGAAAAGCCTGAAGGCACTGTTTTTCCGGTACCATGCGACGGAGTCAAGTATGAGGGACCGCCCGTACGTCAATGGCGATCTGAATAAGCTGTCTGGTTGTTCGTAGGGATGTCGAAAGCCGAATAATAAAGGGTGTCATGCACCAGGGAACGCGACCCCTTCCCTGGTGCATGGCTCCCTCAAAAGATCGACAGGGGAGCGCAAGAATGCGAACGATGATACCGAAGACAATCTGTCTGTCCATTGCCATGGCATGGGCCTGTACGGCGCATGCCGAGTTCAATGACGAGGAAGACCTGGCGTCGATCTACGGCGACAAGTTCACCGTCTCGATCGCAACGGGCTCGCAGCAGCACATCCGGCGAGCGCCGGCGGTCGCGACGGTCATTACGGCGGAAGACATCGTCGCCATCGGCGCAGTCGACCTTGACGAAGTCCTGGAAACCGTGCCCGGCCTGCACGTCAACCGCAGCGCCAATTTCAACTCCCCCCTCTATACCATGCGCGGTGTGATGAGCCAGTTTACGCCGCAGGTGCTGATGCTTCAGAACGGCATTCCCGTGACGACGCTTTTCATCGGCAACAAGGGCAACCTGTGGGGCGGCCTGCCGCTGGAAAACGTGGCCAGGATCGAGGTGATCCGCGGTCCCGGGTCGGCGCTCTATGGCTCGGACGCGTTCTCCGGGGTCGTCAATATCATTACCAAAACCGCCGCGGATACCCAGGGAACCAGCATGGGGGTGCGGGCGGGGTCATTCAATACTCGGGATGCCTGGCTGCTGCATGGCGGGAGCGCGGGGCCGGTCGAGATCGCTGCCTACCTCAGGGCCGGAAGCACGGATGGCTTCAAGAGACTGATTGCCGCAGACGCCGCATCCCGCAACGACCGTGCCTTCGGAACCAACGCCAGCCTTGCGCCGGGATTCACGAACAACCAGCAGGACGCGCTCGACGGAAGCCTTGACCTCTCTTACCAGAAGTGGCGCTGGCGCAGCAGTTACAAGTTGCGGGACGATATGGGCACAGGCATCGGTGTCGGTTCGGCACTCGATCCTGTCGGCCGCGGCAAGAGCGAGCGCATCATGTCCGATCTTTCGTGGACGGATCCCCAGGTCGCGTCATCATCATGGGCGACAAATGTGACCCTGAGTTACATGGGATACAAGCAGCGCTTTCCTGTGCCTGCCGTTCTGTTCCCGCCGGGCGTGACCTTTCCCACGGGGACCTTCGTCAACGGGATGATCGGCGCTCCCGAGACGTCCGAGCGTCAATACCGGTTGTCGGCATCCGCCACGTATCACGGATTCAAGTACCACAGCCTGCGATTCGGCCTCGGCTATGAGGACCTGGACCTGTATGCAACACGGGAAATCAAGAATTTCATTTTCAGTCCGGCCGGCGTTCCGGTACCGGACGGGGCCGTCAGGGATTACACCGCGATTGCGCCATTCCTGACGCCGCACCGCCGCACCGTGAAGTATCTGTATGCCCAGGATGAATGGCGACTCGCCGACGACTGGGCATTGACCGCGGGCGTCCGTCACGACAGGTATTCCGATTTCGGCAGTACGACCAACCCTCGCCTGGCCCTGGTGTGGGATGCCTCGCTCGAGCTCACCGCCAAGCTGTTGTATGGCCGCGCATTCCGTGCGCCGTCGTTCAACGAGGAGTACAGCATCAATAATCCGGTTGCACGCGGCAACAGCAACTTGCAACCGGAAACCAACAAAACGATCGAAGCCGCGTTTTCATGGCAGGCGCGGAAGGATACGCAGGTCAACCTGAACTTCTTCCGCTACGACATGCAGGACATCATCCGCACGGTTCCCAATGCCGTGCCCGGAACAGGTGCAACGTACAACAATACCGGTAGCCAGCATGGCTCGGGAATGGAACTCGAAGCAATGTGGGATGTGAGCCGCAGCGTCCGGCTGACCGGTAACTACTCATACCAGAAGTCCGTCGACGAACTGACGGGCCGAGACGCCGGTTATGCCCCGCATCATCGTGTTTATCTGCGGGCGGATTGGCGCTACGCGAGCGGGTGGCTTTTCAGCTCACAGATGAACCGCGTCATGGACCGCGAGCGTACGGCTGGCGACACCAGGCCTCCTGTCCCCGATTACACGACGGTGGACCTCACTGCGCGCACTCACTCGGGCAGTGGACAATGGTCGATCGCCGCGTCGGTACGAAACCTGTTCAACGCCATGGTGCTGGAGCCATCCCTTGCACCGGGAACCATACCGAATGACTTGCCGATGGCACCGCGCGCCTTCTGGGTACAACTCGCCTACCGGATGTAATTTCACGCAACCTCTCAGCGAAACGGTTTGTTCACCGATACTTCATGGCGACGGCAAAAATTCCCAACGACAGACATGGCAGGGCAGGTACGCGCGGCACGCGCGTACTGCTCGGCTTGTGGTCTGCGTTCGCCGTCGGCAGTGCTGTTGCACAAACAGCGCAGGGGGACGTGCCGCTCACCTATCCCGGCCTGACTCATGTGCAGGGACAGGGCCATGGCGCACTTGAATTCCGCGACGACTTGAGCGCTGTCCGCTACGCCTTCAGCACGATCAGCCTTGCCGAGCTTGGCGACGCAACAAAGCGCTTCGACGCGCAGACCGCCGGCGCCCTCGCGGTGGTCTACCCGGACATCGGCGAACCCTACCGCAGCGTCTTTGCGAAAATCATCGAAGGGATCGAGGATGGCGCACGCCTGGCGGTGCACACCTATCCGATCGGCCCGAATCAGGATCCCGCTGAATTGAACGGCGTGCTGAAGAAGAATGGCACCAAGGTCGTCATCGCGCTCGGACGCCAGGGATTGAAGGCCACATCCACCCTCGACAGTGCCATTCCCGTTGTCGTCGGTGGCGTGCTTGCCATTCCGGAAGCGGAAAACCGCAGCCTGACGGGTATCAGCCTGACGCCCGATCCGGCCTTGCTGTTCACGCGCCTGAAAAATCTTATGCCAGCCGTGAAGCGCGTCATCGTCGTCTACAATCCCCAGCACAACGAGTGGCTGGTCAAGATTGCGCGCGAAGCCGCCAGGTCACATGGCCTGGAGCTGGCCACGCATGAGGCACGCGACCTTGCAGCAGCCGCGCGCGCCTATGAAACTGCCTTCGCGTCCGCCGACGGGCGCCGCGATGCGATATGGCTGCCGCAGGATGCGACAACCGTCGAAGAGAACACCATTCTCCCACTGGTGTTGAAGGAATCCTGGAACCGCAACGTCCCGGTGTTTTCCAGCAGCTTCCTGCATGTGAAAAAGGGCGCCTTGTTTGCGCTGTATCCGAACAACCTCGAACTCGGGCGCACGCTTGCGAATTCCGCCCTTGCCGCGGTATCCAGCGATGGCCGCCGCCGCGGCGTGCTACCGCTGCGCGAGGTCCAGACTGCCGTCAACCTGCGCACCGCAAGCCACATTGGCTTGACGATCGGCTATCAGCAGCAGCGCAGCTTCGATTTCATTTTTCCGGAGCCTTAATGTCTAGAGCGAAAAATAAGAAGAACAAGCAATCCGCCGTGGACGCGATCGCTTCACACCGTATGCAACGCGCTCGCGCGCTGGCTCTCGAATTCTGATTTACCATGGTCTTTCGCAATTTCCTCAGTCGCACCGGCTTTCGCCGCCAGCTGACGATCGTCGTCAGCGCCGCCATTCTTGGCCTGGCCCTTTTCTCCTCCCTGATGAACTCCTGGGAAGCAAGTCGCCGGATGGAAGGCTACCTGGTCGAGCAGGGGCAGCGCATTACCGAAAACCTTGCCTTGCAGAGTGTGCTCGCGCTGCTCTACCACTCGCCCGACAATGTACGCGAAGGCGTCAACACCACCCTGGCGTTTCCCGATGTGACCCAGGTTCGGATTACCAACGCCGCACAACAGGTGCTGCTGTCGCAGGTCAAGCCGGGAAGCGACGCCATGCCGATCACGCCTGCGGCCGCCATTCCGGTGACGCGTGCCACGCTCGTGCGGGAAACCGGAAGCGAGTGGCATTTCATGGCGCCGGTATTCGGCGGGCAGGCCGAGAGTTCGCCGTTCGATGTGCTGGAGAGCCAGCGGCAATTGCTCGGTTATGTCCATGTCGTCATCGGCAAGGGGACGCTTAACCGGCTGGTCGCTTCCCTCCTGATCGGCAACCTGGCCATCACGCTGTCTTTCGCAGCGGTGCTGCTCGGTATCATGCGCCTGCTGGCGCGCCATATGATTCGTCCGCTCAATGCCCTGTCCAAGCTGATGGGACGCGCCGAAGCGGGTGAGTCCGGCATGCGTGCCGTGCCGGGCGGGCCGCGTGACATCGTCGAGATGGCCCACGCGTTCAACAAGATGATGGACGTGCTGGAAGAGCGCGAGGCGGAGCTGAAGCAATCGCGCGACGAGGCATTGCGCACGGCGCTGATGAAGACGCAGTTCGCCGCGACCGTCAGCCACGAAGTGCGCACGCCGCTCAATGGCGTGGTCGGCATGCTCGACATGCTCAAGGAAATGCGCTTGACGAAGCGCCAGCAGGAGTGCGTCGACGTCGCCTGGAATTCGTCGCGCGCGCTGATCGAATTGATCAACGACATCCTCGACTTCTCCAAGATGGAAGCCGGCAAGCTGGAATTGGAAGAAATCGAATTCGACCTGCGCCGACTGGTCGAGGAAGTGATCGAGCTGCTGGCCAAGCAGGCGCAGCAGAAGGGGCTGGAGATCGGCTACCTGATCGCTTCCGACGTGCCCGAACGCGTGCGCGGCGACTCGCTGCGGTTGCGGCAGGTGTTGCTGAACCTGATCGGCAACGCGGTGAAGTTCACGGAGCATGGTGAAGTGGCAATCCGTATCTCTTTCTCGCACGCCGCGTCGGCGGACTTTGGATTGCGCTTCGAAATCAGCGATACCGGCATCGGCATGAGCGAGGATGCGGTCAAGCATATCTTCGAATCTTTCGCGCAGGCGGACCGTTCCACCACACGCAAGTACGGTGGCACGGGCCTGGGCCTGGCGATCTGCAAGCAGCTCGTTGCCCTGATGAATGGCGACATCGGCGTCAGCAGCCAGAAGGGAAAGGGCAGCACGTTCTGGTTCTCGGTAGGCTGCAAGCGCGCCGAGCAGTTGCCGGCGACCGCCGACAATCGCGCTCTGCAAGGCGTCCGCGTGCTGGTCGCGGACGGCAGCGAAATCGTCCGTTCCTTCATCGACCAGAACCTCACGCGGACCGGCATGCAGTGCCGCACCGTGCATAACGGGCCTGCCGCCCTCGCGGAGCTTGCACGTGCGGAGGAAATGCGCACGCCTTACGACCTCGTCATCATCGACGTCGACGCGGTAGATGAGCGCGGCACCGATCTCGTTCGCCGCATTCGCGTCGATATGGGCGCTGCGACGCCGCGCATCCTGGTCCTGGATCGCTACGCGTCCCCGATGGGCAGCAGCGCGCTCGGCGCCGATCTCTACCTTGGAAAACCGTTGCGCCTTGATCGTCTCATGGAAGCAGTCCGCCGCCTCTTGCCTGGCGGGCAGGCTCCCGCCGCCGCAAGTTTCGCCGCAACGCAACCGGCCGCGATCCAGTCCACGACGAAGGATTACCGCGTCCTGGTGGCGGAAGACAACCGCACCAACCAGATGGTGGCTGCCGGCATGCTCGCCATGAACGGCTGCGAATGCGAATTTGCTGCCAACGGACGGGAGGCCGTGGAGGCCGCACGCTACGGCCGCTTCGACCTGATCCTGATGGATTGCAGCATGCCCGAGATGGACGGCTACGAGGCCACGGCGCATATCCGCAATTTCGAGGAACCGTTCGGGCGGCGTACACCCATCGTTGCGATGACGGCGAACACCCAGCAGGGCGATGCGGAGAAGTGCCTCGCTGCCGGCATGGATGACTACCTCGCCAAGCCGATCACCCTGGTCGAATTGCGCCACAAGCTCGAACGCTGGCTGGGCCGCGCCGAACCAGCCGGTCGCGCGCTGCTTCCTGCGGTCAGCACGCACGAAGTCGATGGCACTCCACTGGACCATGAAGTGTTCGACAAGCTCCGGGAAATCCTTGGCCCGGCAATGCAGCAGACCGTCGCGCCCTTCCTGGAGGACACGCCCGGTTACCTGAATCTGCTGGAGCAGGCGGTCAAGGACGGCGACACGGACACGGCGCGCGCCATGGCCCATTCGATCAAGGGCAGCAGCGGCAATCTCGGTGCGGGTACGCTCGCCCAGTTGGCGAAGGAAGCCGAGGAACTGGCGATCGAACACCGGGTCGCGGAAATTCAGCCGATGCTCGGCCGCCTGCGGCAGGCCTTCGAGTCGGTGGCGCTGGTGCTTGGCAGCGAGGTATTCATCGAAGACCGCCTGAGTATCCGCCAGGGCGAAGAGATCGCACAGGTGCTCGTCGTCGACGACGACCGCAGCACGCGCAGTTCCCTGCGCCACACCTTGCAGCGCGACGGTTTCCGTGTCGAGGAGGCCGCGGACGGCGCACAGGCCTTGCAGATGCTCAAGCGCATGCAGCCGGATGTGATCCTGATGGACGCCGTGATGCCTGTGATGGATGGGTTCACCGCCTGTGCCCGCGTGCAGGAACTGCCCAATGGCCGGTCGATTCCGGTGCTCATGATTACCGCCCTCGAGGACAATACTTCGGTCGAACGCGCATTTGCCGCCGGGGCGAGCGACTACATTCCCAAGCCCATCCACTTCGCCGTGCTGTCGCAGCGCGTACGCCGCATTATCGAAGCCAACCAGGCAGAGAAGCGCATCCGGCATCTCGCCTACAACGACCTGTTGACCGGCCTGCCGAACCGCGCGCTGTTCATGGACCAGCTTGGCCGGCGCATCGAGCAGGCGCGGGTGGCCGGCGAATCGGTCGCTGTGCTCTTCCTGGACCTCGACCGCTTCAAGAACGTCAACGATACGCTCGGCCATGACGTCGGCGACCGCTTGCTGGTGGCCGTTGCACAGCGCATCCGCCGCAGTGTCCGCAACGCCGATTGCGTGGCCCGCCTCGGTGGCGATGAATTTACTGTTGTGCTCGCCGAAGTGGCAGGGCCGAATGCCGCGGTGACCGCCGCCCAGAATATCTGCCGTGCGCTGGCTACACCGTTCCAGATCGACGGCCACGACATCTTCGTGACGACCAGCGTGGGCATTTCAATGTACCCGCATGACGCGACGGACGTCGGCACGCTGCTCAAGCATGCCGATACCGCGATGTATCGCGCCAAGAAGACCAATAGCGGCTTCCAGTTCTTCGAAGCATCCATGGAGCACTCCATCTCGGAACATGTGCGCATGGAGAACGATTTGCGCCGCGCGATCGAGCGCGACGAGCTGGAAGTGTTCTACCAGCCGCAGGCGCGCGTGGACGACGGCCAAGTCATCGGGGCCGAAGCGCTGGTGCGGTGGCGTCATCCGACACGCGGCATGGTCTCGCCAGCGGAGTTCATTCCGCTGGCGGAGGAAACCGGACTCATCAATTCAGTCGGCGAATGGGTGTTGCGCGCCGCATGCGCGCAGTTGCAGCGATGGATAGAGGCAGGCCTGCCGACGATCCGCATTGCCGTGAACCTGTCGGTAAAGCAGTTGCTGAAGAAGGATTTCGCGGCGACGGTCGAACAGGCCCTGGCCGATACCGGCCTTGCGCCCAGCCTGCTCGAGCTGGAAATTACCGAAAGCACCTTGATGGAAAACGCGCAGGACACGCTGGAGGCGCTGCATCGTCTGCGCAGTCTCGGGGTGCGCCTGTCCATCGACGACTTCGGCACCGGCTATTCATCCCTGTCCTACCTGAAGCGCTTCCCGGTGGACATCATCAAGATCGACCGTTCCTTCGTGCGCGATGTGCCGCACGACGTCGATGATGCTTCCATCGTCACCGGCATCATCGCGCTGGCGCACAGCCTGCGCCTCGAAGTCGTGGCGGAAGGGGTGGAGACGGAATCGCAGCTGCGCTTCCTGGGTGAGCAGGCTTGCGACATGCTGCAGGGCTATTACCTCAGCCAGCCTATCCCGGCAGACCAGTTTGCGCGGGACATCCTGTCCAAGGCAAACCAGCGGTGGGAATCGAGAATGAAGACGCTGCCGGGGATCGAATGAGGCGGAATGAGGCGGGGAGGTCAGGCCGGCCGGCGGCCTGACGAAGGGGAACGGGATTAGCGAACGAAGCGGCCGTTCTTCCCGATCATGGTCAGTTCGACGAACTCGCTTCCGGTGTGGTCGTTGGCGCCGTAGGTCACCATCAGGCCGCCGAAGTCCACGCGCTGCATCGATTCCAGCGCCTTCACGAAGCCGGCGCGCGTCGGCTTCGGACCCGCGCGGCGCAATGCTTCCACCAGTACTTTCGCATTCACGAATCCTTCCATCGCGGCATAGGAAATCGTTGCTTTCGATTCCTTCACTGCCCGGGCGAATTCCTGTCCCAACGGTGTCGACAGCAAGTGCGGCGCTGGCGTGATCTGCGACACAATCACGCCCGAACTCGCCGGGCCAAGGTCGTTGACGAACGCCTGCGAGGAATTGTTCGACATCGTCATGATCTGAATCTGGCTGCCTTGCGCACGGATGGCCTTGATGACCTCGGCGGTGTTCTTGGCGGAACTCACGATGACGAGCGCGGTCGGATCGGCCTTGATTACTTCTGCAGCGGTCGCCTTGTAATCGGGATTCACGCGTGCATACGCCGTGATCGACACCGGCTTGAGCTTGCGCGCTTCCATCGCCTTCTGGAATCCTTCCAATCCGTCCTGGCCGAACGCATCATCCACGTGCAGCAGGCTGATGCGGTGAATACCGATGGTGGTGAAGTGCTCGATCGCTTTGGCGACTTCGTCCTGGTACTTCGCGCGGATGTTGAACAGCAGCCGGTTCACCGGGTTGTGGAAGACGGCGGCACCGGTGCTGGGGGCGAGCAGCGGGACGTTGTGCTGCTCCAGCAAGGGAACGATTGCTTGCGTGTGCGGCGTGCCGCGCCCCTGAAACAGGGCGAACACGTGATCCTTCTTGATCAGCGTTTCAGCGTTGGCCAGGGTCAACGCCGGGTCGAACTTGTCGTCCAGCACCTTCATCACGATCTGGCGGCCGTGCACGCCGCCCTGCTTGTTGACCTGATGGATATAGGCCATCGCCCCTTCATTCATTTCCTTCACCGGACCGGCAACAGTACCCGTCACGCCGACTGTCTGGCCGATGAGGATCGTGCTGTCCGTGACGCCGTCTTCCGCCGATGCTGAAATTGCCGCGCCGGTGAGCAATAATGCAGAAAGGAATTTGCAGGGGGAAACGCGCATCTTGACGTCCTTCGGGGGCTTGGGGAGAGGTCATTGTTGAGCGTTGCCTATAGGACAGCAATTGTGGGTTTTACGTAACAAGCAACAGCGAACTCAGGCGCTTTGCATTGATGTGCGTCAATCGTGTTGAATTTGGCGGCGTGCCTTCCTTGGCCACGCCGCAAATCGCATAAAATGGCATTGTGCGTCGCACAAAAAATCGTGCCCGAGAGGAGTGCGCAATGAAATCAAATGAACTGGGCGGCCTGACGCCTCCTGCTGACATGAACAACGATCAAGCCGATTCGCTCTCCAGCGAGAAGCCGAGCGTGCGCGTGAAGGAGTTGTCCGAACGCGACCGCCGCCGCCTGCTCATGCATTTCCTGGCGCTGGATGACAGCGATCGCCTGTTGCGCTTCGGGATGGTGCTGCCGGACGATCTGATTACGCGCTATGTCCAGACGCTCGACTTTTCACGCGACACGGTATTTGGCGTCTACGACGACAATCTCGCCCTGGTGGGCGTCGGGCACCTCGCCTTCGCACCGCGCGAGGCCAATCCCGTGCTGAGCGATGCGACGCTCAAGGCGCAGATTGCTGAGTTCGGCGTATCGGTGTCGGCGTCGGCGCGTGGCCGGGGGGTAGGATCGAAGCTCTTCGAGCGCGCCGCCATCCATTGCCGCAACGAGGATGTGGACACGCTGTACATGCATTGCCTGTCCTCGAACCAGACCATGATCCATATTGCGAAGAAGGCCGGCATGGAGATCCAGCGTGACTATGGCGAGGCGGATGCCTATCTGAAGCTCACGCCCGCCAACCCGGGAAGCATGCTGGCCGAGGCGGTGGAGGAGCAGTTTGCGTCCTTCGATTACACGCTGAAGGCCAATACGAAAGCCGCGATCAAGTGGTGGCGCAAATTGCCCGGCATGAAGAAGTAAGCCGGCGCGGCGGCGCTCGTCACACCAGCGGCAGTGCCGTCGTATCTTTGATGCGTTGCAGCGCAAAACTCGATTTCACGTCGAGCACGGCGGGATGCTTCAGCAAGGTTTCCATCATGAACTGCGAAAAGTGCTCCATGTCCTCCACATGCACGCGCAGCAGATAATCCATCTCCCCCGTCATCGCATAGCAGGCGACGACTTCCGGCCAGTTTTCCACTGACGCGGCGAAATCGGCGCGCGGCGAGCGAGAGGCTCCCGCCGGAGAGTCGCTGTGTTTTTCCAGTCGCACATTCACGTAGGCCAGCAATCCCAGCCCGATCTTGTCCGGGTCGAGCAGTGCCACGTATTGCCGGATCACGCCGGATTCTTCCAGGTTGCGAATGCGCCGCAGGCAGGGCGAGGGAGAGAGGTTCACTTTCTCCGCCACTTCCTGGTTGGTCAGCCGCCCGTTCGCCTGCAGGATGGAAAGAATCTTCAGGTCGGTTTTGTCCAGGTTGATTTTTGACATGGATCACCAAATTCAAAAAATGTTTAGCAATTTTATTGCCAAAATGGCGATGGTGTGGGCCGATTTCGCAATCTTCTGTCTCCCCCCCTTGACTATACTGTTTTTAGCTTTTTATCAAAATTCTTAGAGGAGACAGGCATGGATTTTCAACCCTGGGACAACCCGATGGGTACCGACGGCTTCGAGTTCATCGAGTATGCCGCACCCGATCCCAAGGCGCTCGGTGCGTTGTTCGAACAGATGGGCTTCACCGCAATTGCCCGCCACCGCCACAAGGACGTGACCCTCTATCGCCAGGGTGAAGTCAACTTCATCATCAACGCCGAACAGGATTCTTTCGCGCAGCGTTTCGCACGCCAGCATGGCCCGTCGATCTGCGCGATTGCGTTTCGCGTGAAGGATGCCGCGTATGCCTACAAGCGCGCCCTGGAACTAGGCGCCTGGGGCTTCGACAACAAGACCGGTCCGATGGAATTGAACATCCCTGCCATCAAGGGCATCGGCGACTCGCTGATCTATTTCGTCGACCGCTGGCGCGGCAAGGAAGGCGAGCAGGGTGCGATCGGCGATATCAGCATTTACGATGTCGATTTCGTCGCCATCCCCGGTGCGGTGGCGAATCCGAAGGGCCATGGCCTGACTTACATCGATCACCTCACCCACAATGTGCACCGTGGCCGCATGAAGGAATGGGCGGAGTTTTACGAGCGCTTCTTCAACTTCCGCGAGATCCGCTACTTCGATATCGAAGGCAAGCTCACCGGCCTGAAGTCCAAGGCGATGACGTCGCCCTGCGGCAAGATCCGCATCCCGATCAACGAGTCGTCCGACGACAAGTCGCAAATCGCTGAATATCTCGACCTTTACCACGGCGAGGGCATCCAGCACATCGCGCTCGGCACCGACGACATCTACTCGACGGTCGCCTCGATGAAGACGAAGGAAGTCGCCTTCCAGGACACCATCGACACCTACTACGATCTGGTCGACAAGCGCCTGCCGGGCCACGGTGAAAAGCTGGACGAACTGCGCCGCCTGCGCATCCTGATCGACGGCAACAGCAATGCGTCGCGGCCGGAACTGCTGCTGCAGATCTTCACCCAGACCGTGATCGGACCGATCTTCTTCGAGATCATTCAGCGCAAGGGCGACCAGGGATTCGGCGAGGGCAACTTCCGGGCGCTGTTCGAATCGATCGAACTCGACCAGATCCGGCGCGGGGTGCTCAAAGACGAGAAAGTCTCCGTGTAAGGAGCGGCATCATGAACACCACTGTCGACCAGGCGGATTTTTTCAAGACGCTGGAAGAGAAGTCGGACGGCGGCAAACTGCGCGGCGATTACAGCTGCTGCGACGAGCGCTATGTCGTCCGCCAGGATAGTTCGGCCTACACGCAGGAGCAGCATGCGCTCTGGCGCAAGCTGTACCAGCGACAGGCGAAACTGGTGCCTGACCGTGCCTGCGAACTGTTCATCGAGAGCCTCGACAAGCTGAACGCAGCGAACGAGATCCCGCGCCTCGACCGTACGACGGAGGCGCTGTACGAGGCCACGGGCTGGGAACTGGTTGCGGTGCCGGGACTGATCCCCGACCTGACCTTCTTCGAGCATCTGGCCGAGCGGCGCTTTCCGGTGACGGTGTGGCTGCGCGATCCGGAAGAGTTCGACTACATCGTCGAGCCGGACATCTTCCATGACTTTTTCGGGCATGTGCCGCTGCTGTTCAATCCGGTCTTTGCGGATCACCTGCAGCAGTTCGGCAAGGGCGGGCTGAAGGCATTGAAGCTGGATGCGCTGACGTATCTTGCGCGCCTCTACTGGTACACGGTGGAATTCGGATTGATCGAGAGTCCGCAGGGGCTGCGTGCCTATGGCGCCGGCATTCTTTCCTCGGGCGCCGAGATCGAATACTGCCTGACGAGTCCGAAGCCACGCCGCATCGCGCTCGATGCCGAACGCATCATGCGCACGCAGTACAAGATCGATTCGTACCAGGAGACGTACTTCGTGATCCGCGACTACGAGCAACTGTTCGACGCCACCGCGCCGGACTTCACGCCGATGTACGAACGCCTGAAGCTGCAGGAATCCCTGCCGGCGAACAGCTTGCTGCCGGGCGAGGTGAATATTCCGCCGAACGCTTAGATCGAAACCCGGGCGCGCACCAGCGTCCGGATTTCTTCGCGCGTCACCTTCCCGTCGTGGTTGACGTCGAGGCGGTCGAAGTGTTCGACGACGCGTGTCAGGTTGGCGGATTGCGCTTCGGAGCGCGTGAGTGCGCCGTCGCCATCCTTGTCCGCGGCCTTGAACTGCTCGCTGAACTTGGATACGGGATTGGACTGCTTTGGTGGCTCGCTGGACGACTGGGCGACAGCCATGCCGCCGCCGAGCAAGGCACCGATGAGCATGGATAGCAGGACGTATTGCATGGCGAACTCCCAACCGCTTTTGTCACGTTTTCACTGTACGTAGCGTGAAGGAGTTTCTCTATGGCATTTACGCTCTGTTACAGATTGAAATAGTGGCAAGCTCAGGGCGTCGCCGCGCCGCAGGCAAGCTTCAGGAAGCGTGCGAACGCTTCGGCCGCCGGCGCTTGTGGGCGCGAGGTCTTGCGGACGATACCGATTTCCATCGGCGGCACGACGTCAGTGATGGGGCGCGCTTCGATCTTTCGTCCATCCAGCGTCCACGGCCGGAATACCAGGTCGGAAAGGATGGCCACGCCAAGCCCGAGTCCCACGAAGGTCCGCACCGCTTCCATGGATTCGGTTTCCAGCAGCAGGTTGGGTTCGAGCCCGCGCTTTTCCCAGTAGCGCTTAGCCGACTCGCCCGCGTCGTCGACCATGATCTGGATGAGGGGATATTGCGCGATTTCCTTCAGCGACACTTCACTCTCCGAGCACAGCGGATGATCGCTCGCGGTCCACAACTGCCGGCGCGATCGGACCAGGGTTTCGCTGGCCAGTCCCTTCGAAGGCCCAACGTTCGAGGTGACCGCGATCGCGACATCAACGTCGCCGTTCTTCACCGCTTCCTCCAGTTCCGTCCGGTGCAGTTCCATGAGCTTGAGCCTGACTCCCGGGTGAGTGCGCTGGAAGCGCGCGAGGTATTGCGGAAGGAAGTAGCCCATCACCGTGTAGGACGCGGCAATGCGGATTTCGCCGGAGACGTCGTAGGTGCGGAATGCCGGCGCACGCACTGCGTCGTTCAGCGCGTTCAGGACGTGCTGCGCATGCTGCACGAAATGGTGGCCTTCCGCGGTGAGCGTGACGCCGTGCGGATGACGGTCGAAAAGCTTCACGCCGAGCAGGCTTTCCAGCGACGCGATGGCATTGGTGATCGCGGTCTGCGACACGTGGACCGCATGCGCGGCAAGAGAGAACTGGCCGGTTTCGGCCGCCGCCAGGAAGTAGCGGAGCTGGCGGGTGGAGATGTCCTGGATAGCCATTCGATTTTCGAATATCTGGTTCATCAAAATTCTATTTTACTCATGGAAGCCGAATTCTTATAGTTATTGTCGAAGCATAAAAACGCCGTGGCCGTCACATGGACACGAAGCGTGAAAATGTTGCCGGTCACGACCTGGCGGGCAACGACAAAAGCCTATTCACAACATGAATCGAGCCTGGAGGAAACAATGAACGCACCCCTCGATCCCGGTCAGCGCCAGCTGCTGGAAAACATTACCCTTGACGACAAATTCACGCTGGAGAGCGGCCGCGCTTTCCTGACCGGCACCCAGGCGCTGATTCGCCTGCCCATGATGCAGCGCCAGCGCGACCTGAAGGCAGGATTGAACACCGCCGGCTACATCACCGGCTACCGCGGTTCTCCGCTCGGCAACGTCGATATGACCGCGATGAAGGCGCGCAAGTATCTCGAAGCGCACCACGTCAAATTCCATCCCGGCATGAACGAAGACCTGGCCGCGACCGCCGTCTGGGGCACGCAGCAGGTCAATCTGTTCCCGGACGCCAAGTACGACGGCGTGTTCTCCATGTGGTACGGCAAGGGTCCGGGCGTGGATCGCTGCGGCGACGTGTTCAAGCACGCCAACATGGCCGGCACGGACAAGAACGGCGGCGTGCTGGTGATCGCCGGCGACGACCACGCAGCAAAATCGTCGACCACCGCGCACCAGAGCGAACACATCCTCAAGGCTTGCGGCATCCCGGTGCTGTATCCGTCTTCCATCCAGGAATATCTCGACTACGGCATCCACGGCTGGGCGCTGTCGCGTTACACCGGGCTGTGGGTGTCGATGAAGTGCGTCACCGACCTCGTGGAATCCGGCGCCACCGTCGACGTCGATCCCTTTCGCGAGCAGATCGTCATCCCCACCGATTTCGAACTGCCGCCCGGCGGCCTCAACATCCGCTATCCCGACGCCGTGCTGGAGCAGGAAGCGCGCATGAACCACTACAAGTGGTACGCCGCGCTCGCCTACGTCCGCGCCAACAAGCTCAACCAGATCATCTGGGACAGCCCGCATGCGCGCATTGGCATCATTACCGCCGGCAAGTCCTACCTCGACACGCGCCAGGCGCTGGCCGACCTCGGCATCGACGAGAATGTGGCACGCGACATCGGCATCCGTCTGTACAAGATCGGCATGACCTGGCCGCTCGAAGCGGAAGGCGTGCAGCAATTCGCGCACGGCCTGGACGAAATCCTCGTGGTCGAGGAAAAGCGCCAGATCCTGGAATACCAGCTGAAGGAAGAGCTGTACAACCTGCCCGACGGCCAGCGTCCGCGCGTGGTCGGCAAGTTTGACGACACCGGCGAATGGAGCGGCAACCATCGCGAAGGCCACGGCAACTGGCTGCTGCCCGCGACGTATGAACTGAACCCGGCGCAGATCGCACGCGCCATCGCCACGCGCATTTCGAAGTACTTCGCCGGCCATCCGGTGGAACAGCGCGTGAAGGAACGCATCGCCTACCTGGAAGCGAAGGAAGCCGTGCTCAAGGTCGGCAGCGCCAAGCCCGACCCGGCCAAGGACCGCATTCCGCACTTCTGCTCCGGCTGCCCGCACAACACCTCGACCAAGGTGCCGGAAGGCAGCCGCGCGCTGGCCGGCATCGGCTGCCACTACATGGTGCTGTGGATGGACCGCCAGACCTCGACCTTCACCCACATGGGTGCGGAAGGCGTGACCTGGGTGGGCCATGCGCCGTTCACCAACGAGCAGCACGTGTTCCAGAACCTCGGCGACGGCACCTACTTCCACTCCGGCCTGCTGGCGATCCGCGCGGCCGTGGCGGCCAAGGTCAACATGACCTACAAGATCCTGTACAACGACGCAGTCGCGATGACAGGCGGCCAGAACGTGGACGGTCCGCTCGATCCGGCGATGATCTCGCGCCAGATCGCTGCGGAAGGTGTGAACCCGATCATCGTCGTGACCGACGATCCGCAGAAGTACCCGGCCGGCATCAACTGGGCGCCCGGCATTACCATCCGTCATCGCGACGAACTCGATGCCGTGCAGAAGGAACTGCGCGAGGTGAAGGGCGTCTCCGCCATCATCTACGACCAGACATGCGCGTCCGAGAAGCGCCGCCGCCGGAAGAAGACCGGCCCGGACGGCAAGCCGCTGTACCCGGACCCGGCCAAGCGCGCTGTCATCAACGAAGCAGTGTGCGAAGGCTGTGGCGATTGCAGCGTGCAATCCAACTGCCTGTCGGTCGAGCCGCTGGATACCGAATTCGGCCGCAAGCGCCAGATCAACCAGTCGACCTGCAACAAGGACTTCTCGTGCGTGAAAGGTTTCTGCCCGAGCTTCGTCACGGTTGAAGGCGGTCAGCTGCGCAAGCCGAAGAAGGCGGCCGTCAACGACGATGCCGGCGCAAAGAAACTGCCGATCCTGCAGGGCAGCAACCTCCCGCATCCGGCGCTGCCTGGTACGGCGCAACCCTTCGGCATCCTGGTGACCGGCGTCGGCGGTACCGGCGTCATCACGATCGGCCAGATCATCGCCATGGCCGCGCACCTGGAAGGCAAGGGCGTGTCCGTGCTCGACATGACCGGTCTCGCGCAGAAGGGCGGCGCGGTGATGTCGCACGTGCGCCTCGCCGACCGTCAGGAGGATATCCATTCGACGCGCGTCGGCACCGGCGCGGCTGACCTCGTGATCGGCTGCGATGAAATCGTGGCGGCCAGCCGCGATGCACTGAGCCGCATGGGCGAAGGACGGACGCACGCCGCGATCAATGCGACCGCATCCCCGACCGCGGCATTCGTGAAAAATCCGAACTGGCAGTTCCCGTCCTCGACGGCGGAAACCGACATCCGCAATGCCTGCGGTACCGGCAACGTGGACTTCATCAACGCCGGCAAGGTAGCCTCCGCGCTCATGGGCGATACCATCGCCACCAACATGTTCATGCTCGGCTATGCATGGCAGAAGGGCTGGGTGCCGTTGTCCGAAGCGGCGCTGAACAAGGCGATCGAGCTCAACGGCGTATCGATCGAGTTCAACAAGCAGGCCTTCGTGTGGGGACGCAATGCCGCGCACGACTGGGCGGCCGTCGAGCGTCTTGCCAAGCTGAACGACGTGCAAGCCCAGGTCATCGAGTTCAAGCGCAGCCCGTCGCTGGGCGACCTCGTCGACACACGCGTCGACTTCCTGACGAAGTACCAGGATGCAAACTACGCCGGCCAGTATCGTGCCTTCATCGACAAGGTGCGCGCTGCCGAGGCCGAGGTGGTTGGCGAGGGCCGCGCGCTGAAGCTGACGGAGGCCGTCGCGCGCTACCTGTTCAAGCTGATGGCCTACAAGGACGAGTACGAGGTCGCGCGCCTGCATGCGGACACCGCATTCAAGGCCAAGATCGATGGCATGTTCGAAGGCGACTACAAGGTCAAGTTCCACCTTGCGCCGCCGCTGTTCGCCAAACGCGATGCGGAAGGCCACCTCATCAAGCAGGAGTTCGGCCCCTGGATGATGAAGGCCTTCGGCATGCTGGCGAAGTTCAAGTTCCTGCGCGGGTCCACGCTCGACATCTTCGGCCACACCGAAGAACGCAAGACCGAGCGCGCGCTGATCCACCAGTACCGCGACACCATCGAGGCGCTGCTGCCGGAACTGACCATGCAGAACCTGCCGAAGGCGGTTGCCATCGCCGGCATTCCGGAAGACATCCGCGGCTTCGGCCATGTGAAGGAACGCAACCTGAAGGCGGCGAAGGAAAAGGAAGCGGCATTGCTGAAGGAGTTCAAGTCTCCCGCGGCGCCGTCGCCTTCCTCACAGCACGCGGCTGCCTGATACGCGGCAATCGTCCCCTGCCGCCGGTCCGGATTTCCCGGGCCGGCGGTTTTTTCATTGACCGGCAATCATGCATGAAGATTTGATACGCGACTGGATGGCGCAGGATCCGATGCGGATGCGCGCGCTGCATCTTGCGCGGGAGCTGGACCTGCCCGACTGGTGCCTCGCCGCCGGCTTTGTGCGCAACCTCGTCTGGGACAAGCTGCACGGCTTCGACATTCCTACACCGCTGGACGACATTGACCTGGTGTACTTCGACCCGCTGCATGCGCATCGCGAACACGACAGGCGGATCGAGCAGAAACTTGCAGAAGCCGATCCGAGCCTGCCCTGGTCAGTGCGTAACCAGGCGCGCATGCATGAACGCAACGGCGACGCGCCATACCAGTCGACATTGGATGCGATGAGCTACTGGGTGGAGCAGGAAACCGCCGTCGGCGTGCGCCTGGATGACAACGGGTGGATCGAGGTTGTATCGGCGTTTGGCCTCGACGGCCTGTTCTCCAGGCGCATTACCCCGAATCGCCGCAAGCGCAACAGCGCGACGGAATTCTCCGCGCGCCTGGCCAGGAAGAACTGGTTGTGGAGATGGCCCGACCTGAGCGTGGACGTTCAGGCAAGCTGATAACGCAAAGCAGACAGTTCGATGTGGGTAAGAATGACCGCGCTCTTGAGTTCGTAGTTCATCCCGTCGGAAGGATGGATCCGTCGCTGGGCCTGGTAGCTGATGCGCGCAAGGTCGTCGACCGTTTCGCGGACGCTGAGATCATCGTCGGATTCCAGCGCAAGGCGTGCCTCGCTCGAACGCTGTCCGAGCTGCTGCACATAGTCCCTGATTTCATCCGGCACATTGCCGTCGGTGTCGCATGCGCGCAGGGCGTGGTCGATCGTGCGGTCAATGAAACCGAGGCGTTGCTGGATTTCCTCACGTAGTACGTTCATGCGAGACTCCTCCTTGAACCGGGTGCAAGGGCGACTTATAGGCTCCGATGAAGTCTTGATGCAGGATGCAGTCAAGGTGGCGGACATCGTCTCAATTCGTCAGAGCAGACAGGTGATGCGTCGACAGCGAAGTTCCGTTTTCCTCCGGATGCACATGGGCGGCACATCCGTCTCCAGCAGTGCTGCGCTCCCCTTCGCAGGACGAACGCTGCGCTTCTATTCTGCGCCGCCTCGCGTCGCGGATCAATTCGCACTGCACAATGTCTAACCGACATGAAGCGCCGATGGAAATTGGTGCGATGCGCCATGCCGTGAAGCTGCGTTGGAGCAAGCAAGGCGGCGCATCGAAGGAGAGCGGGCAATGACTTCAGGCGGAGTGCGCGTGCATAACGAAGGAAACCTGGTCCATGTGGGATGCGCAGGCTGGAGCGTTCCTGGTGCGATGCACGATCAGTTCCCCGCTGCCGGATCGCATCTGGTGCGTTATGCATCGGTCCTTCCAGCGGTGGAAATCAATACCTCTTTTTATCGACCCCATCGTCCGGCGACGTATGAGCGATGGCGGGAATCCGTGCCGGAAGGGTTCCGGTTTTCGGCCAAGGTGCCCAAGGCGATCACGCACGAGGCGAGACTGCAGGGCGTCGACGAGGCGCTGGAAAAATTCATCGCGGAAGTGCGCCGTTTGGAACACAAGCTTGGATGCCTGCTTGTGCAATTGCCGCCCAGCCTGCAGTTCGACACGCAGGTTGCATGCCGGTTTTTCCGCGGCGTGAAGGCGCTTTGCGATGTACCCGTTGTCTGCGAGCCCCGTCACCTGACCTGGTTCACGCCGGCTGCCGCTGACGTGCTGTCAGGCATGGGCGTGGGCTATGTCGACGCCGATCCGCCTGTTGGTGTCATTCCGGGGGAGGCCGCCGGTTCGGAGGTCGTCTATCTGCGCATGCACGGCTCGCCGGTAATCTACCATTCCGCCTACCCGGAGGAAGTGATCCGGAAATTGCATGAACGGATCGAGCGCAGCGCCGACGCCGGCCGCCATATCTGGTGCATCTTTGACAACACGGCGAGCGGGGCGGCAATGCCTAACGCGTTGTCCCTGCTTGAGCGCCTTCACTTACCTCCGTTGGCGGCTTTACCGCCTGCAGGCTGGGCTGCGTCGTCCCGCCCGGTGTCTTCACCACAGTGACAGTGCAATCGGCCAATGCCACGACTTCGGAGGACACGCTGCCGAGATAGCGGCGGAAGGCAGAGCTGCCGCGCGAGCCGATCACGATATGGTCCACTGCGTTGACCTTGGCGTAGTCGATGATGGCTGTCGCCGCATCGGGCGCTTCGAGCACGTGGTAGGTGATCTTTTCCGGCGGAATATTCAGCGGCCTGGCCCAGTGTTTCAGTCCGACCAGGTGCTTGACGTGGATGTTGCGGCCTTCCTTGTCGACCAGTTCGTCCAGGCCGATGCGATTGGTTTTCTGCACCGTCACGCAGGCCAGGCGGGCGCCGGGTTCGGTCTGCAGCACGCGCCGCGCCGCTACGCGCAGCGATTCCGCCAGCGCTTCCGAGCCGTAGTTCAGGTCGATCGCCACCACGATGATGGGCGCGCGGGTGAGCTGCGTCGCCGCCGACTGCTGCGGCACGTATTCCATGCCGATGGAGCGGAACCAGCGACGGACCATCTTGAACATGCCTTCGCGCACGCGCTTCTCCGCGCGCGCCGTCAGCTTTACCTGGTCCGGATTCTGCAATTCCAGCGCAAGCTGTGCCGCGGTGTCGTGGCGCTTCGCCGGGTTGACCTCGAGGCAGCGCAGGATCAGTTCCTGCAGCCACTTCGGAATCTTTGGATTGATCGATCGGGGCGGAACCGGGTCGCGATAGAGGCGGCGGCGCAGTCCCGATACGGACGTCGGGAAACCGTAAGGACGTTCGCCCGTGGCGAGGTGGTACATCAGCACACCGAGCGCGAACAGGTCGCTGCGCGGATCGTTGCGGATGTGCAGCACCTGTTCCGGCGAGATGTACGGGCCGGTGCCCATCGGCAGGCGGAATTCCTCCGCCAGCAGGTCGGGCAGCTTGTCGTGCCGCGCCAGGCCGTAGTCGATGAGGATCGCCTCGCCGGTCTGGTGGAACATGATGTTGCTCGGCTTCAGGTCGAGGTGGATCACATGCTGGCGATGCAGGTCGTGCAGTGCGGTGGCGACGCGGATGCCGATGGACACGACTTCATCGATCGGCAGCGGTGCCTCGTCGAAGCGCGCGCGCAGCGACTTGCCGGCAATCTCTTCCATCACGATGTAAGGCTGGCCGGTGAAATCGCCCGAGGCAACGAAGTGCGGGACATGGATGCCGGTCAGCTTCGGCATGATCATCTGCTCGACCTCGAAGCCGACGATGGCGGCCGGATCGGTGTTGTCGCCGAGGATGGGGATTTTCATCAACAGCCGGGGATCGTCCGGCTTGCCGTCGATGCGAGTCACATGCCACAGCGTTGCCATCCCGCCCTTGTGCAGTTTCTCCTCGACGCGGAAGCCGTCGATGATCATGCCCGGCGTGAGGCGGCTCATCTTCCGTGCTCGAGGCGGTTGCCGATGCTCTGCGGCAGGCCGGCCGCGCGGATCTTGGCGGCGGCCGATTCGTAATCGTAGGGAACGCGGAAGTAGACCAGTTCATTGGTCGTATCGTCGAACAGCGCATAGCAGGCGGCCGGATTGCCGTCACGCGGCTGGCCGACCGAACCCGGCAGCACCAGCCAGCGGCGCTGTGTGCCGAGCGGAATGCTGCTGTCGCCGGTCGGCACGAAGGACGACACCTTGCCGGTAGGAGACAGGTTATAGAGCGCTGGCTCATGTACGTGACCAACGAAGGTGATGCGGGCGCGCGTGGCGTGCATGCTTTTCACTGCTTCGAGCGTGCCCGTGATGTATTCCCAGCTTTTCGGTTCGGCGGCGGTCGCATGCACGAACAGCAGGTTGTTGTGCTCCTGCGTCAGGGGAAGCTTGTCGAGGAACTGGAGCTGCTGTTCATTGAGCTGCGCGCGCGTCCATTCGACGACCTCGCGCGCCTGCGGATTCATGTGCTTGGACGCGGCCTGCGTGACGGCGACGTCATGGTTGCCCTGGACGGCGAATGCGCCGCGCCCGACATAGTCCATGACGGTATCCACGACCCAGGCCGGGTCGGCGCCATAGCCGACGAGGTCGCCCAGGAAGGCAAAGCGCTGTGCATTGCGCTCCTTGGCATGGGCGAGGCAGGCGGTCAGCGCCTCGCGGTTGGCATGGATATCGGTGAGGATGGCGATCAACATGGATGGGCGTTTCCGGTGGGGATGTTATTTTGGCAAGCGGAGTGTCTCTGACTGACATCCTACTCCTGCTACCTTTAGGTTTACTTACAGCGGGCTTATCCCAGCGTCAGGAGATCGTTGGCGTAGCGCAGCCTTTGCGAGAGCAGGCGGGCAATGTTGCGGAACAGCTTGGAGGAGATGTCCGGAAACCGGACGATCTGGTCGCCGTCGAGTCGCAACAGGCGGCAGTGCGTCACCGCCTTGACCGAGGCGGAACGGCTGCGGCATTCGATCAGCGACATCTCGCCGAAACACTCGCCCGGACCGAGTTCCTTGATGAGTTTCTGCACACCTGCCGAGCGCTTGTAGATCGCCATCTTGCCGGACAGGACGATGAACAGGTGGTTGTCCTGTTCGCCCTCCCGGATCGGGTAGTCGCCGCTGCGGCACTCCACGAGTTCTGCATCTGCGAGCAGGCGTTCCAGTTCCGGCTGGTTCAGTTCGTGGAACAGGTCAAGCCGGAGCAGGAGCTGGTAGGTCTCTGGCTCGCAATGGACGGACATGGTTGGCTTTCGATGTTGGCTAGCTGAAAGGGTAGAGCCGATCAGTGCGACTGTCTATGCCGGATCCGCCACAAACTGGCGGTAGCCGCGCGCCCGCAGTTCGCAAGCCGGACACTTGCCGCAGCCATAGCCCCAGTCGTGCAGCTCTCCCCGTTCGCCGAGGTAGCAGGTGTGCGTGTCTGCGCGGATCAGGTCGACCAGTGCCGTGCCGCCGAGATCCTGCGCCAGGCGCCAGGTCGCGGCCTTGTCGATCCACATCAGTGGCGTTTCGAGCTTGAGCCGGGTCGCCATGCCGAGGTTGAGCGCCACTTGCAGCGCCTTCATCGTGTCATCACGGCAGTCGGGATAGCCGGAGAAGTCGGTCTCGCACATGCCGCCGACGAGCACGTCCAGTCCGCGGCGATAGGCGACCGTCGCTGCCACCGTCATGAACAGCAGGTTGCGGCCGGGGACGAACGTGTTCGGCAGGCCGTTCGCTTGCATCGCGATTTCGACGTCGGCGGTCAATGCGGTGTCGGAGATCTTGCCCAGCAGCGACAGGTCGACCATGTGGTCTTCGCCGAGGCGGGCGTTCCATTCCGGCGACAGTGCGCGCATCTTCTGCAGCAGCGCCGGCCGCACGCTCAATTCAATCGCATGGCGCTGGCCGTAGTCGAAGCCGATGGTCTCGACCTTGCCATAGCGCGCGAGCGCCCAGGCGAGGCAGGTCGTGGAGTCCTGGCCTCCGCTGAAGAGGACCAGTGCGCCGTGAGGGAGTGTCATGCTTGTTCCATTGGAAGAGATTGGATGCCGGCCATTGTAGCGCCGCCGGCGTGCGTCAAGGCGTCTTCCGGCTGATCGCCCGCAGCGTCTGCTCGATATAGTCGCCGTCGTCCTCGCTGTAGCGGACACGCACCGGATACCATTCGAGCGTAGGCGCCAGCCAGATGTCGATGTGATGCTCCTTCGAATCGGCCAGCGGAGCACGCGTCACATGCAGCGCGTTGACTTCTCCCAGCGCCGTGCGGATCTTTTCCTGTTTGACCACATTGAACGTCCAGGGCTCGGCATCCCGCACGCCGGCAACGAAGAACTTCCAGCTCGCACCCGGCTTGGCCTTCGCGGCCGCCGCGCGGGCCACCGCCACCAGCTCCCAGATGACACTGTTGCGGTCCTGTTCGCCGCCGCGAATGGGATAGGTCTGTTCCGAATTCGTGAAGCGGATCGTTCCTGCCGCACGGTCAAAGGTGGTCGTGGCGGTCCCTTTGCGGAATCGTTTCTCCGTGAAGCTGGCAGGCGCCAGTCCGAAGCCATCGACCTCGCCCTCGCTGCGCGCGTCCAGGATTTTTCCGATAATCACCGCGCTCGCCTCATTGGTGGCGCTGAACCGGTTGGACTCGACGGACCAGCGCATCAATGCTTCGCCTTCCAGCGGGATACCTTTCTGCCTGGCCTTGATCGCATAGGAAAGCTCGGCGGATGGCGGAAAGCTGGTTTTGTACTTGACCTGCGCCGTCTCAGCGGCCGAAGCGTGGGCCAGCAGGCCGCAGAGGAGGGTGGCAAGCGGCAGTCTGAAGGACGTGCTCATTCATTTCCTGACGAAGAATGCACGCTGGCCGGCGGTTTCAGTTCCGTCAGCAGCATGTCGAGGTAGTCCCCTTTTGCATAGGTAAAGAGCACCCTGGCCGGGTACCACTCATGCCCCGGCGCCAGCCAGATGTCGATCTTCTGATCGTAGGAGCCGGGCTTGGGGGCGCGCACGACATGCCAGGCAGCGATCTTGCCGAACGGCGTGTCGATGTCTTCCTGGCCGACCACGTCGATGCGCCAGGTTTCCGCGTTGCGTGCACCCGCGACCATGATGTCGAATGCTGTGCCGGGGATGAACTGCCCGGGGTCGCCGCGCCCGATGCCGGCAAGTTGCCACATGATGCTGGCCCGGTCCTGCTCGCCACCGTTATAGGGATAGACGGCCTGCGAGGCGGAGAAGCTGATCGTCTTGTTCTCGTGCTGGAAGTGCGTGTTCGTCATCGCCTTGCGCCACGGCTTTTCGCTATAAAGCGTCGGTGCGATGCCGGAAGCGTTGATCGCGCCTTCGCTGCGGAAATTCAGGACGGTGATCTTGAACAGGACCGTGATGCTGGCCTCGCCGGTAATCACATAACTGGCGGCATCCGCGTTCCAGTGAAACACGCCGGAACCGTGCCATTGCTGGCCTTCCCGGAATGCGCGCACCTCGTAGTTCAGTTCGGCGGATGGCGGCAGCGCGAACTTGTACGTGCCCGTCGTCTCGGCAGCCTGCTGAGGCTCAACAGGGGCTGGTGGCTCGACAGTTTCTACAGGTGCTTCCTCAAGAGGCGGTGGCACGGGTTCGGCCGTTGCCTGACCCATGGCGACCGCTTCGGCAACAGGAGGCGGGGCGGCAGGGCGCGGCTTCGGTTTGCGTTTCGGCTTCGCCGCGACGGGCGGGGGAGTTTTGGGTGCGGCCACTGGCGGCGGGAGCAGTTCCGTAGCGACCAACTCCGGCTTTTCCTCGTGTATGGCGGGGAGCGCAATCCGTCCGCTTGCCCAGTTGAACAGGAAAAGGTGCCACAACAGCGATGCCAGCAGCGCAGCCGGCAGCAGGATCCGGCGGACGGATTGCTTCGGGACTGACGGCGGGGAGTGTGCTGGCGGGGGAGTGCGAACCATCCCGCTAGTGTAACAACGTCTCTCGCCCCGCACCGTGACGAGATACAAAGTTTCGTGGCGGTAACACGACGAAAAGCCGCCGCGGCGAGCGGTTTGCAGATACGTGATCTGAAGCAGGGCCGCCGGAACGCAAACGCGCTAAGATCGGAACCTTTAACATTATGTTCACTCAGCTAATCTGATGATAGGCTGCCGATAATTTTCCAACGGAGGGTAACGATGATTAAGCCGAATATACCGAACATGCCGAACATCCCCGGGATGGGAGCGATGACGGATACGCTTGATTTCGTCAAGAACCTGTGGGGCAGCATGGGCCTGCCGGGCATGAATGTCCCCGGGATGCAGGGCATGAACGTGCCCGGCATGGTGATGCCGACCCTCTCCGTGGACGAGATCAACAAGCGGATCTCCGAGCTGAAGGCGGTCGAGTCCTGGCTCAGCCTGAACATGGGCATGCTGCGCGGTACCATCCAGGCGCTGGAAGTGCAGGCCGCGACGATCTCGACGCTGCAAACGATGGGCGAGCGCTTCAGCGCGACCATGAATCCCGCTTCGGCACAAGAGAGCAGTCCGACCGCAGGCGCGGCACCCAATGGTGCGAGATCGTCCAATGGCGCGGATGGCGGCATCAGTGCCGAACGCGAGCACGATCCGGCACCCGAACCCACCAAGAAGGATGAGCAGGACGCCGCCAGCCTGACCGCCCCGCTCGTCAATGCCGCTGCCTGGTGGAACATGCTGCAGGACCAGTTCAAACAGGCGGTCAATACGGCGATGACCGAGACCCAGGCGGTTGCAGCCGCGGCGACTGCCCCCATCACGGAAAAGCCGAAGGCCAAGGCGAGCGCCAAGCCGAAAGCCGCTTCGTCGACTGCTTCCTCATCGTCGACGACGACGCGCAAGCGCAAGACTACGAAGTAATCCCGACGGCAGGCCCGCCTCAGCCGTGCGGCCTGCTCCCCTCCGCAGACTGGGACACCATGAGGTGTCCCGCCATCCACAGGGCCACCAGTCCGCAGCCCACCGCAAAATACCCCACGACGTTGTAGTGCTCGATCTGTCCGGCCGGCGTACGCGTGATGACGAGGCCCGCGACCAGCGACGCCAGGCCGGATCCAAGCATCTGCACCGAGGACCCGAGGCTCATGAAGGTGCCTCGCACGTGCAGCGGCGCCACCGCCGTCACCATCGCCATGCCGGGAATCATCCGCCCGGAAACGAGGATGAAGAACGCGGTCGAGTTGATCAGCACCAGCCACCAGGGCACCGGCACGAGGTGCGTGGTCACCAGGATCGGCGCAAAGGACAGGACGGCAATCCAGCGGAACACGCGCAGCTTGCCGTGCGTGTCCGCCAGTTTGCCGATGATGCGCGAGGTCAACAGCGTGGCTGTACCCCCCACAAGGTAGATCAGGGTAATGAAGCTGGCCGTCATCCCGACGTTGGACGTGTAGTACAGCGCGATATAGGGAATCACGCTGAAGTTCATCATCAGCAGTCCGACGAAGAAGAAGGCTTTCAGGTGTTCCGGCTCCCTCGCGACGGCGTGGATCTGCTGGAATACGTTGCCGGTTCGCTCCCGGGAGAGGTGCGCGGTCAGCGTCGGCAGATGGCGGTAGCCGAGGGCGAGGATGAGGCAGGACACGAGCACGATGAAAAAGAATGGCGCGCGCCAGCCAAGCTGCTGGATGTGCTCCGCGAGAAAGAGTCCGAGCGGCACCCCGGCCACCGTCGACACGGAAAACGCCGCCATGACCGTGCCCATGGCCTGGCCGCGCCGCTCGAAGGGGATGACGTCGGCGATCATGGTCTGCACCATCGCCCCCAGCACCCCGCCGAATGCGCCAGCCATCGCACGTGCGAGCAGCAGCGTGAGGTAATTCGGCGCAATCGCGCAGAACAAGGTGGCAAGGATGAACAGTACGTACAGCGCCAGCATCAGCTTCCGGCGGTCGAAACGGTCGACATAGGTCGCGGCCAGCAGGCCCGAGGCGGCGGCCGTAAACGTGTAGGACGAAAGCAGCAGGCCGAATTCATGCGTGTCGATGCGCAACACCCGGATCAGCTCCGGACCGAGCGGCATCATGATCATGAAGTCGAGGATGTGCGTGAACTGGATACCGGCCAGGGCGAGAAGGAACAGCTTTTCGCTTTTCTGTTCGCGCGGGCTGCGTGGCTGATTCAACAATGAGGTTTGCAAGGTCGGGGTCACTGGAGGGTGGGGTGCTGTGCACCTGTGCTGCCGGCGCATGCGTGGCCGTTATCTTAACGCCAAGAAGGAAAGCGTGCGGAGCGCCGCTTCGCGCATGCACGATCTTTTGCGGCAAGGCGATCGCACCGATATTTGTTCGGGCGAATCGCGGATTTTTGCCGGAAAGGCGGCTTTTTCCCAAAGTGCCAATAAGCAAATGAGAAATGCTTCGTTCCTGATTCATGTTGATTTCGCTAATCTTCCGACCTTTCATGCAAGGTCGCCGCCAGGGCGAGCCGGAACAGCAAGTACAAACGTGATTCACATCGAACAGCTTCACAAGGATTACCGGGTAGGCAGTCGCACGGTCAGTGCGCTCAACAACGTCAATCTCCACATCCCCAGAGGGAAAATCTTCGGCATCATCGGCCGCTCGGGCGCGGGCAAAAGCACGCTCCTGCGCACCTTCAATCTCCTCGAGCGTCCCACGCGCGGCGCCGTGCGCATCAACGGCGCCGACATTACGACGCTCGGCAAGGCGGAACTCGACCGCATGCGCCAGCAGATCGGCATGGTCTTCCAGAACTTCAGCCTGCTGTCGGCCAAGACGGTGGGGGCGAATGTGGAATTCCCGCTCAAGCTTGCCGGCGGTCACAGCAAAGAAGAACGCAACCGGCGCGTGGATGAACTGCTGGAACTCGTCGGCCTGAGCGAACACAAGGACAAGTATCCGGCCCAGCTCTCGGGCGGACAGAAGCAGCGGGTCGGCATTGCCCGCGCCATTGCCAATGCGCCGCAATTGCTGCTGTGCGACGAGGCGACCTCGGCACTTGATCCGGAGACCACCCAGTCCATTCTCGCGCTGCTGGCGGAAATCAATCAGCGCCTGGGGCTCACTATCGTGCTGATTACGCACGAGATGCAAGTCATCCGCAGCATCTGCGACAACGTGGCCGTCATCGAGGCGGGCGAAATCGTCGAGACCGGCCCGGTCGCCGACGTGTTCCTGCATCCTCGTCACGCCGTCACGCGCCGCCTCGTCGCCGAATATACACATGACGACTTCGACCTTGCGGGCGGAGGCGCCGCCAGCGGCCGTCGCCTGCGACTGACTTACACCGGCGAGGCGGCTTACCAGCCGATCCTGACCCGCGTCGTCGAACAGACGCGGGCGCAAATCACCATCCTGCAAGGAGCGGTGTCGCGCATCAAGGACAAGCCCTACGGGCAGTTGCTGGTGGAAATCGGCGGCGCCGACGAGGAAGCCGCTGCGGTGCTGGACCTGTTCCGGCGGCTTGACGTGCATTGCGAGGTGATCAACTGATGGATTTCTCGAATATCGACTGGGCCGACATCGGCCAGGCCACCATCGACACGCTGACCATGACCGGCGTGTCCCTGGTCTTCACCGTTCTTCTCGGGCTGCCGCTGGGCGTCCTGCTGTTCCTGACCGCACGCGGCCAGTTGCTCGAGCAGCGCGGCATCTACGCCGTGCTCTCCCTGATCGTGAACGTCTTGCGTTCGCTGCCGTTCATCATCCTGCTGATCGTCATGATCCCGGTGACGCTGGTCCTGGTGGGGACGTCGCTGGGCGTCGAGGGAACCATCCCGCCGCTGGTCGTCGGCACCACGCCCTTCTTCGCACGACTGGTCGAGAACGTCCTGCGCGAGGTGGACCGCGGCGTCATCGAGGCCTGCAAGGCGATGGGCGCGAAGACGCACCAAATCGTGATCAGCGCGCTGCTGCCGGAAGCACTTCCGGGCCTGCTCGCCGCCGCCACGGTCACCACCATCGCGCTGGTGTCGTATGCGGCCATGTCCGGCGTCGTCGGTGGCGGAGGCCTGGGCGACCTCGCATTGCGTTACGGCTACCAGCGTTTCCAGACGGACGTCATGATCGTCACCGTGTTCATTCTTGTCGTGCTTGTGCAGTTGCTGCAATACGCCGGCGACTGGCTGGTACGCCGTTTCACCCGCAGGTAATTTTGCTCATCTTTTCAGGAGTGGTTATGCGTTTCAAATTTGCATTGCTGTTTGCCGCGACCGTCGGCTTTGTCCTGCCGGTCGCCTCCCATGCCGCCGACAAGCTCGTCATTGCGGCCACACCGGTTCCGCACGCAGAGATCCTCGAATTCATCAAGCCGCAACTCGCCAAGGATGGCGTGGATCTCCAGGTCAAGGTCTTCACCGACTACGTCCAGCCGGCGGTACAGGTGAACGAAAAGCGACTGGACGGCAATTTCTTCCTGCACCAGCCTTATCTCGACGAATTCAAGAAGGGCCACAAGAACGACATCGAAGTGCCCGTGGCAAAGGTGCATGTGGAACCGTTCGCCGCATACTCATCCAAGTACAAGAAGATCGCCGACCTGCCGGACGGCGCGACGGTCGCCATTCCCAATGACCCGTCCAATTCCGGCCGTGCACTCCTGCTGCTGCAGCGCCAGGGCCTCCTCAAGCTGAAGGATGCCAACAGCATTTCGGCGACCAAGAAGGATATCGTGGCCAACCCGAAGAACCTGAAGTTCCGGGAACTGGAAGCCGCCACGCTGCCGCGCGTGCTCAACCAGGTCGACCTGGCGCTGATCAACACCAATTACGCGCTGGAAGCGAAGCTCAATCCGGTGAAGGATTCGCTGTTCATCGAGGATGGCAACTCTCCGTATGCCAACCTGCTGGTCGCGCGTGAGGACAACAAGGACAACGCCGCCATCAAGAAGCTTTCCGCGGCATTGAATTCGCCGGAAGTGAAGAAGTTCATCCAGGAGAAGTACAAGGGGGCTGTGGTGCCGGCGTTCTAATCGCGCGGATCTGCTTTTGGCGCAGTGCGTCGATGGCCGAGAAAGAAAAGGGCTGCGGCGCCAGGCATGACCGGTTGGGAGGGGGAATGCCGGTCCTGTCTTGCCGGGAATCTGGCCCGGCCAGCGCCGCAGCAGCAAAGGGGTGAGCGTGAAGTTGCGGTCAGATGCGTTCAAGCTGGATCTGACGCGAACCAATCAGGGCGCGTGGCCTGGTAGTTGTGCCAGGAAGCCTGGATCGCACAGGGACTGCTGCGCCTTGGACCGAAACAACGGCGATCGAAGCGTTCGGCGCGGCCCTCTCATCCGGATGGAGCTTGAAAACGCTTACCGCGTCTTTCAGTGCCGCCGCCTGTCCCTGCAGCGCTTCCGCTGCGGCCGCCGCCTCCTCGACGAGCGAGGCGTTCTGTTGCGTGACTTCATCCATCTGCACGATGGCCTGGTTGATCTGGTGAATGCCGGCGGTCTGCTCCTGGCTGGCCGAGCTGATTTCGCCCATGATGCCGGTGACGCGCTTGACGCTGGCGACTACTTCATCCATGGTCGTTCCGGCCTCGTCGACCAGACGCGCACCGGCGTCCACTTTTTCCACCGAATCACCGATCAATGCCTTGATCTCCCTGGCAGCTCCGGCGGAGCGTTGCGCCAGGTTGCGGACCTCGGCCGCAACGACGGCGAAACCCCGGCCCTGTTCTCCTGCGCGCGCGGCTTCGACAGCGGCATTGAGCGCGAGGATGTTGGTCTGGAATGCAATGCCGTCAATGACGCCGATGATGTCGGCAATTTTGCTGGCCGATGCGTTGATCTCGCCCATGGTGTCGACGACCTGGGACACGACGGCACCGCCCTTGAGCGCGATATCGGCCGCAGTCATGGCGAGCTGATTTGCCTGCACGGCGTTGCCGGCGTTCTGCTTGACGGTGGACGTCATCTCTTCCATGGATGAGGCGGTTTCTTCGAGAGAGCTTGCCTGCTGTTCGGTGCGCGAGGAGAGATCAAGGTTGCCGCTCGCAATCTGCGCCGACGCGGAAGCGATCGTATCGGCCCCCGTCCGCACGCCAGCGACAATGCGCGCGAGGCTGTGGTTCATTTCCGCGAGCGCCTTGAGCAGTGTCGCGGTTTCGTCGCGGCCGTCGGCTTCGATCCTGCTGGTAAGGTCGCCAGCCGCCACCGTCTGCGCGACGCGCACCGCATTGTCGAGCGGACGCGTGATCGACACCGTGATCAGCCAGGCGCAGGCGATGCCCGTTAGCACGGCGACTGCGCCGAAGACGATCATCTGCATGCGCGCCGCCGCATAGACTTCTTCAGCGTCCCGCGTCGCTGCCTGATTCAGCTTGTCTTCCTGCTCGATCAGTTCATTCAGGTCAGCTATCCACTTCTGCTGGAGCGGACGGATTTCCCGGATGAGCACGCGGGTCGCCTCATCGGTCTTGTTCGACAGGCCGAGTTCCGTTGCCTTGGCAATGAGCGGCTGCACAGCAGTGTCCGTCTCGCGAAGCTTTGCAAGGATGGCCATTTCCTCTCCTCGGGCGCCATGTTGCGAAATCAGGCTGGCGAGTTTTCGCTCGGCGTCGGCGTAACGCATGGCCTGGGTCTTGATGCGCTCCACCTCGGGCCGCATTTCGGATTCTTCGGTCAACAGCGCAATGTTGCGCAAGGCAATCATCCTGTCCGACACGGAAAACTGCATGGCGGCGGCGAGCTCGGCCTGGACGTTGTTATTGCCGATGGCGTGCAGATCCTCTTGTATATGGGCCATGCGGGAAAGACCGAGCACAGTTACAAACGTCAGCATGGCCAGGATCAATGCGAAGGCGGCGCCGAGGCGGACACCGATACTCAGGTCGTTGATTTTCATGTTCCGCTCCCATTTGAAGTTATTTCTTGTCGTGCGATGAAGGTTCATGCGCAATGCAGGCCCGCGTCGGCCAGCATCCGGTCCATGTCGACAAGCGTGATCGTGCGGCGTCCGACGGCGCAGGAGCCCATCACATGTTCTGCCCTGACGTTGCGCCCAAGGTCCTGTGCCGGGCGGATCTGCTCGGGGGAGAGCGAGACGACGTCGGATATGCCATCGACCACGACGCCGACCGTATTTCCCGCGATCGTCAGGACAACGACGACGACAACGTCACCGGATGCGGGCTGCGCGAATCCAAGCAGGATGCGGATGTCGACGACGGGTACTGCGGAGCCTTGCAGCTCGATCATGCCCTTGACGAAACCGGCTGACCTGGCGGGTGCGGTGACATTGCTATAACCCCTGATCTCCCGGACTGTGTGGATGCCCACCGCGTATTCCTCCTTGCCCGCCGAGACGGTCAATGCCTCGATCCGGTTGATGCTTCGATCTTTGCTGTTCATGCTGCCTCCCGAGAATGACGGTCTGTGGTTGCGCCAGGGCACGGCGCTTGTCGGCTCGAGGGCGTGGAACCGGTCTGATGGGCGATTTGTCCGGGACGTAACTGCTTCGAGAGTGTCCGGCATCGCACAATGCCTGGCTTTACTCCCGTTTTGTCTTGGACAAATATTTCACCGAGGCTATTTTTGTCCTAATTATTCTCTTTGTCAATGTGTTGTCTTGGACAAATTGCGGGTTTACAATTGCGGCTACCCGGAAATAAATTGGCGCAAGCGCCGAAATTACCCATGCAAATCACATTGAGCATTGGCTCCGTCGAGCGGGAGACGGGACTGACCAAGGACACTTTGCGTGTCTGGGAGCGCCGCTACGGTTTTCCCCAGCCGGGGCGAGACGACACCGGCGAGCGGGCGTACACGATCGAGCAGGTGGACAAACTTCGCCTCCTCAAGCGTCTGCTGGACCGCGGCCACCGGCCGGGAAAGATCATCGCCCACGACATCGAGACCTTGCGCCGTCTCGCCGAAGAGACGCCGGCCAGCGCGGGCGTGGCCGATGACGGCGTCGAGGATCGCCAGGACCTGCTGCACTACATCGCGCTATGCAAGGCCTACCGTTTCGACGAGATGCGCCGGGCACTGTCGCAGGACCTGCTGCGCCTGGGGATGTACCGGTTTGTCGTCGATGTGATTGCACCAATGAATACGCTGGTGGGCGTGCGTTGGGCGAGTGGATACTTTTCCGTCTTCGAGGAGCACCTGTATACCGAATCGATCCAGGTCCTCATGCGCAATGCAATCGCTTCCATCCCCTTGCCATCGCCCGACGCGGTACCGCGCCCGCGCGTACTCCTGACAACCTTCCCGCAGGAACAGCACGGACTCGGCCTGCTCATGGCGGAAGCGATCTTTGCGCTGGAAGGCGCGCGATGCATTTCGCTGGGCGTGCAGACGCCGATCGAGGAGATCGTGAAGGCGGCGGAATCACAGAAAGCGGATATCGTGGCGCTGTCGTTTGCGGCCTCCATGAATGGCAACCAGATGGCGGAAGGCGTGCGTGACCTGCGCGCGCGGCTGCCGGACGCGATCGAGATCTGGGCCGGCGGCGCGTGTGCGGCACTTCATCGGCGGCCGCCGCCGGAGTTGCGCGTGCTGGAACTATCCGAGATCCGGCCTGCGCTGGGCGACTGGCGGAGCCGGCTGGAACCGTCAGGCTCGGCGTAGCGACAATAGCCCGATTGCAAGGACGGCGAAAACGGCGCCGGCCCCGAAGGTCGCCTGCGCGCCCAAGGTATCCCACAGCACGCCGGCGATCATGCTTGCTGCCAGCATCGCCAGTCCGCTCGCCAGATTGAACAGACCGAAGGCGGTTCCCCGCAAATGTGCCGGCGCCGTATCGGCCACCATCGCGGACAGCAAACCCTGCGTGGCCGCCATGTGTATTCCCCAGAACACCAGTCCGGCAGCGGACCAGGCCAGTTGCCCGCTGTGGGCGAGCAACAGGTCCGCGATCACAAGCGGCACGATACCGGCCGCGAGCAAGCTGCGATGGTTCATCGTATCGGCCAACTTGCCCAGCGGGTAGGCGCATGCCGAATACACGACATTCATCAGCACCAGAACCAGCGGTGCAAGCGCCAACGGAAGGCCGCCCTGTTGGGCGCGCAGCACGAGGAAGGCTTCGGAAAAACGGGCGAGCGTCAGCACCGCGCCGGCAGCCACTATCCACCAGTACGCGGCAGGCAATTCCCCGAGGGCCGCGCGCGAAATCGGAAAGGTGGCGCGCGCTGGCCTGGCTGCCCGTTCCGGTTCGCACACACCGGCAATCAGCAGGAAAACCGCGAGCAGGCCGGGGATGACGGCCACCCAGAACACCGCGCGAAAATCGTTGGACCACAGCAGCATCAGCCCCATGGCAACGAGCGGGCCGACAAAAGCGCCCACCGTGTCGAGCGATTGCCGCAGGCCAAACGCCGCGCCGCGCACGGACGGATCGGTTACGTCGGCAATCAGGGCGTCCCTTGGCGCACCGCGGATGCCCTTACCGATGCGGTCGGCAAACCGCGCCCCCAGGACCCAGCCCGCCCCGGTCGCCATCGCGAAAAACGGTTTGGTCAGCGCGCCCAGACCGTAACCGATCACCGCCAGCCATTTCCTTTTGCCAACCCAGTCGCTGATCACGCCGGAGAACACCTTGGTGATGAGTGCGGTCGCCTCCGCAATGCCTTCGATAATCCCTACCGTCGTGGCACTTGTTCCAAGAACAACGGTCATAAAAACCGGCAGCAGGCTGTGGATCATTTCTGACGAGATATCCATCAACAGGCTGACAAAGCCGAGGACCCAGACAGTCAGGGGGATCTCGGCCGAAACTGGTCGTGCATCGTTGTTTTTCATGTTCTTTGCGCGAAGTGGGCGCTTAATGCCCGTTGGATCCAATTTACCAAATGTATCGCGGCCGGGGCCCGATCAAACGCCAACTATTCGGGAATTTCCGATTTTCTTGGTAGAATCAACGACTTATTCAACATTGAAGGTGCGTGATGCTGTACCCAGAACTATTCAAATCGCTAGAACAAGTCCGCTGGAACATGGAAAAAGACATCCCGTGGGACAAGTTTGATGCATCGAAGCTGACAGACGAACAAGCACAAACCATCCGGATGAACGCCATCACCGAATGGTCGGCGCTGCCGGCCACGGAGATGTTCCTGCGCGACAACCGCGGCGACAGCGACTTCTCCGCGTTCATGTCGGTATGGTTCTTCGAAGAGCAGAAGCATTCACTGGTCCTGATGGAATACCTGCGCCGCTTCCGTCCCGACCTGGTGCCGACGGAAGAAGAACTGCACAACGTGCGTTTCGAGTTCGACCCGGCGCCTCCGCTAGAGACCCTGATGCTGCACTTCTGCGGCGAAATCCGCCTGAACCACTGGTACCGCTGCGCCTCCGACTGGCACACCGAGCCGGTCATCAAGCACATCTACAAGATCATCAGCCAGGACGAGGCACGCCACGGCGGCGCCTACCTGCGCTACATGAAGAAGGCGCTGAACGAAGTGGGTGACAACGCCCGCGCGGCCTTCGCCAAGATCGGCGTGCTGATGGCATCCGCCCGCCGCACCGAGAAGCCGCTGCACCCGACCAACCTGCACGTCAACCAGGCGCTGTTCCCCAACGACACGGTGCAGAGCCGCCTGCCGGACCCGAACTGGCTCGAGCGCTGGCTCGACGGCCAGATCAAGTTCGACGGCGAGTGGGAAAAGAAGGTCGTCGACCGCATCCTGCACAACATGTCGCTGCTGTTCGAGCGCACCTTTGAATCGGTGCAGGACCTGAACCGCTACCGCAAGGAAATTACCGGCCGCCTCGGCAATGGCGGGCTCAAACCCGCTGCCTGATTCCGGACTGAGGTAAGCTACAAGCCGCAAGCAATGTCGCTTGCGGCTTTTTTATTTGTACCATGCCGATTTTCGAGAAAAAGATTTGCACGCGCGCTGACCTCGCCGCGCGCATCCAGCAGTTGCCCAAGCCGGTGGTGCTGACCAACGGCGTCTTCGACATCCTGCACCGCGGCCACGTTACCTATCTGGCCCAGGCGCGCGAACTCGGCGCTTCGCTGGTTGTCGCAGCCAATACCGATGCATCGGTCAAACGATTGGGCAAGGGGGACGACCGACCGATCAATGCCTGCGAAGATCGCATGGCCATCCTCGCGGCGCTGGAGTCGGTGAGCATGGTGGTGCCCTTCGACGAGGACACGGCGCTGGAAGTCGTGCAGGAAGCGCGGCCCGACATCTACGTGAAGGGCGGTGATTACGACATGACCGCCATTCCCGAAGGGCAGGCCGTGCTGGCCTACGGCGGCAAGGCCGTCGCAATCGATTTCGAACACGACCGGTCCACCACGCGGTTGTTGAGCAAGGTCCGTAACAGCTGACATCATGAACGTCGCCCCACTCGCCGAAGTCACGCGCGGTGATCAAGTCGAGTCAATCCACTTTGGTGCCGTCGCGGTGGTCAATACGCGCGGCGAGTTGCTGTACCAGGCGGGCGACCCGCACTTCCTCACGTTCACGCGTTCCACCATCAAGCCGTTCCAGGCATTGCCCTTCCTGCGTGCCGGCGGGTCGGCGCATTTCGGCTTCGGCAGCCGTGAAATCGCTCTCCTGTGTGCCAGTCATTCGGGCGAAACTTTGCACACCGCGGTGGTGGAATCGATGTTGCGTAAAGCGGGATGCGACGAGCACCATTTGCAGTGCGGTTGCCACGTTCCGCTACATTACGCGACAGCCAACACTCAGCCGGCACCCGGTGTGTCGTTCACGCAGGTGCACAACAACTGCAGCGGCAAGCACGCCGGCTTCCTCGCGTACTGTCGGCAGCACGGCCAGCCGGTCGAGACCTACCTTGATCCCCTGCATCCCCTGCAGAAGGAGATCCGGTCCTGTCTTGCCGATGTCTGCGGCGTCGCGGAAACCGGCATGCCGGTCGGTACCGACGGATGTTCCGCGCCCAATTACGCCTTGCCGCTGTCGCGGCTTGCCTATGCCTACGCCCGGCTGGCTCAAATCGGACCAGATCCTGATTATGGCGAACTGACCGGCCAACTCTATGCTGCAATGACGTCCCATCCCGACCTTGTCTCCGGCACCGGTCGCATCGACCTTGCGCTGATGAAGGCGGGGCAGGGGGATTGGGTGGCCAAGGGCGGTGCAGAGGGCGTGCAGGTAATTGGCATTCGTTCCAAAGGACTCGGTATTGCGTTGAAGGCGGCCGACGGCGGCGCGCGCGGTCTGCAGCCGGCGACAGTGGCTGTTCTATCGCAACTCGGATTACTGCCTCAAGGAAGCGTGCTCGCACCCTGGGCGCACCCGCAACTGTTCAACCTGAAGGGTATCCGCATCGGCGAAGTACGGCCCGCGGTCCAGCTCACAAAGGCTTGATCCGGGCGACTGCCGGCGTCGCATGGTTGTGATAAGGTGAGTGCTCCATGAAAGCAATGAAGACACTGTTCATCTGGCTGCTGATGTTCTTTATCCCTCTCCAGGGGATGGCAGCCAATGCACTGCTCGTCTGCAAGGCGGCGAACCAGGCTGCCGTCGTTTCATATGCGATGCCGGAATCCGGTCACGCGCACCCCTGCGGTGAGATGCAGGTCCAGCAAGACGACATGCAGGATACGCCGCAGGTGAGCGAGAAGACCTGCGCCGCACAGTACGCCGGCGTTCCCTGGATTCCCGCAAGCGAACTTCATTTGCCGCCGTTCGAACCTGTCCCCGCCGTCGTCTCGTACGCGGGTTTTCATCTTCCCTTCTTCATTCCGGACGGTCCCGACCGTCCGCCACGCCGTCATTCCCTTTGAACACCGCTGCGCGTCCATGTTGTGACGCGTGTTGACCATGTTTAAAAGGAATTGACCATGCAATACAAGATTGCCTTCGTTGTTCTGGCGCTGGCGTGGGTGCCTGCCCGCGCCGCCGATACTCCCTACGCCGGCCAGGAGCGGCGCCCCATCAAGGCCTTGTCTGAACAGGACATTGCCGACTATCGCAGTGGCCGGGGCATGGGCGCTTCGCTCGCCGCGGAACTAAACCACTATCCCGGTCCGCGTCATGTTCTCGACCATGCGCAGGCTCTCGGCTTGTCGAATTCGCAGAAGGGCACAACGCAACAGCTGTACGACGATATGGCGCGCGAAGCGGCGCGTCTCGGCGAGCTGATCGTGGCAAAGGAAGCGGAACTGGAAACCTTGTTCGCCGGTGCGAAGGCAAGCCATGACAACACCGCAGCATTGGTGAGAGAAATCGGGGCGCTGCAGGCAGAGTATCGCCTCGTGCATCTCGGCGCGCACCTGTCGATGCGGGCGGTTCTCTCGCCGGAGCAGGTTGCCGATTACGACAAGCTGCGCGGCTATCAGGGCACCAATCCCGGCCAAGGCGGTCATAAGCACGGAATGATGCACGGCAAGACCGGACACCATTAGCACCGTGCGCAATCGACACGACTGCAAAATGCAATCAAAGGAAACGAACATGCAAAGACGAACACTTCTGCAAGGAGCCTTGGCGGCACTGCTGCTCCCCGCCGCTGCGGCGAAGGCGGCCAAGAATGCCTTGCCCGTTATCGACGTGTACAAGAGCGCAAGCTGCGGATGCTGCCACGAGTGGGTAGACCACCTGCGGGCCAATGGCTTCACGGTGAGGGCGGTTGATGTGCCGAATCCGTCCGATTACCGGGCGAAGTACGGCATTCCTGATGACCTGGGATCCTGCCATACCGGCGTCGTCGCAGGCTACGCGCTGGAAGGCCATGTCCCGGTGGCGGAGATCAAGCGCCTGCTGGCGGAACGTCCGAAGGCGCGCGGCCTGACCGTACCGGGAATGCCGATGGGCTCGCCGGGAATGGAAGGGGCGCGCAAGGATCCGTACGATGTGTTGCTGGTCCAGGCGGACGGACGCACGCGCGTGTACAAGCACTACGGGGCCTGACCATCAGGGAAAGCGCGGCACGCAATGTGCCGCGCGGGAGGCTTAGTGGCCGTGATGCATGCCGCCGTGCCCGGCGTCCTTCTTCTCCTGCACTTTCACCTTCACCTCGGTTTTCCCTGCCTTCTCGAACACCAGCGTCATAGGGAAACTGTCGCCAGCCTTCAGCGGCTGCTGCAACCCCATCAGCATCAGGTGGAATCCATCGCCCGGCTTCATCTCGACGCGTCCAGACGCCGGGATGTCGATTTGCCCGACTTCCCGCATCTTCATCACGTTGCCGTCCATCGACATGGTATGGATCTCGACGCTCTTCGCCACGGGGCTGCTTGCCCCGACCAGCTTGTCGGCATTCTTGCCCTTGTTTTCAATCGTCACGTACGCGCCGCCGGTACGCTGGTTCGCAACCGTGGCGCGCGCAAACGGATTGTCGATGAGCAGGTCCTTCAATTTTGTTTCCTGCGCATGGGCGGGCAGGCTGAAAGTGAACGCCATCGTCAGGGCAGTGAATGGTCGCAAAAACATGGTGGTCCTTTAGTACGGATAAAAAAATCAGTTGCCGCCTTCAAATCCATTCTGGCGCCAGGCTTCATAGACGACGACGGCGACGGTATTCGACAGGTTGAGACTTCGGTTGTCCGGGCGCATCGGTAGTCTGATGCGCTGGGCAGGCGGGAATGACTCGCGCAGTTCCGGCGACAGTCCGCGCGTCTCGGAACCGAAGACAAAAAAGTCACCAGGACGAAACGCCATCGACGCGAACGGTGTCGACCCATGCGTGGTCAGCGCAAACATCCTTGCCGGATCAGGGCGTTCGCTAGCGAGGAACGCCTCCCAGTGGGCGTGCACCTTCATCGTCGCGTAGTCATGGTAATCGAGTCCCGCACGCCGCATTTTCGCATCGTCCAACGGAAAGCCAAGGGGCTCGACAAGATGGAGTTGCGCGCCCGTATTGGCGCAAAGGCGGATGACATTGCCCGTGTTGGGCGGAATCTCCGGTTCGACAAGAACAACGTGAAACAAGTCCTGCTCCTCTAATGTTGCGGAGTGCGCGCAAAAACAATGTTGGTGACGCGTACCGCGCCGAATCGCTTGAGGGTCGCCGCGAGCTCATTGAGCGTCTCGCCGGTGGTCATCACATCGTCGACCACGCCGATGTGTCGCCCCTGTACGCGCTGCATGGCCGGCGCTGGAACGACAAAAGCATTGCGGATGTTCTTCTGCCGCTCGTCCGGATGCAGTTTCGCCTGTGCATGCGTTTCCTTGTGCCGGGCGACGAGATGCGGCTCGAGCTTCACGCGCAAGTTGCGCGAGAGTGGTTTGGCGATTTCCAGCGCTTGGTTGAATCCGCGTTGCACGAGTCGTTGCGGCCCGAGCGGGACCGCCGTCAGCAAGTGCGGAAGCATCATGCCTTTGGTGGCAGGGTGCAGCATCTGTGCGAACATCGGCGCCAGTTCGAGCTGGTTGCCGAACTTCAGCGCGAGCACGAGGCGATCAACGGGCGGCAGGTAGTCCGTCGCAACAATAGTCGCATCGAATGCGGGCGGCTGTTTCAGGCAGTCGCCGCAGCGCACGCCACCGGCTTCGCCCGGTAACGGAATACCGCAACAAGCACAGCGCGCTTTTCTCGTTGAAAAGAATTGCGACCGGCATCCCTCGCACAGCGCTGAGCGATGTTCTGCACCGCATAGCGCGCAGGAAGAGGGCAGCGCCAGCGGCAAGCCCTTCAGCAGTTGCTGCATCATCGGACGCATCCGGGAAATCATGGAGCAGGTGAATCCTCAAGCGTGTAAACTGCGAGCATTATCTCATTGCCCTGCCGGATTGCCTCGTGTCCTCCCAACCCGATTCCCGCCTGAGTGCGCCCATCGATGTGCGTAACGTGCGCCGCCTGTTCGACAATCCCACTCAGATTGCGGAGTCGAACTTCCTGCGCCGCGAGATCGCCAGCCGTATGCACGAGCGCCTCTCACTGGTGAAGATCCAGCCGCAGCGTGTGCTCGATCTGGGTTGCGGGGAGGGCGCGGATTTCCCGGTTTTGCAGGCGTTGTACCCGGATGCGCACCTTCTCGGCCTGGATGCGTCATTTGCCCTTCTTGCAGGCGGGCGGACGGGACAATCCGCCGCGGCAAATTCGATGACGCGCCTGCTTGGCAAACTATTGCCGCGAAAAATCGGTGCAAGGCATGAGGACGCCTTCAGCCAATTGTGCGGCGACTTTTCCCTGTTGCCGCTCAAGCCGGCGTCTGCGGACCTGATCTGGTCCAATCTCGCACTGCACTGGCACCCGCAGCCGGACCTGGTGTTCGCAGAATGGCGGCGCGTGTTGCGCGTCGATGGGCTGCTAATGTTCTCCTGTTTTGGCCCTGATACGTTCAGGGAAATTCGCGCGGCATTCGCACAGGTGGACGACTACGCGCACACGTTGAACTTCGTTGACATGCACGACCTCGGGGACATGCTCGTCAATAGCGGATTCTCAACACCTGTGATGGATATGGAAACTATTACCGTCACTTACGAGTCCACTGACAAGTTGCTTGCCGACGTGCGCGCGTGGGGAGGAAATCCTCTCTTGACCCGCCGGCGCGGCTTGCTCGGCCTCAGTGCCAGGACAAAACTGCTTCGTGCGCTCGACGGCTTCCGCCGCGAAGACGGCAAGATTCCGCTCACGTTCGAAGTGGTCTACGGTCATGCCTTCCGTCCTGCGCCGACAAGGACCGCCGACGGCGAATCGATCATCAGGTTAGACCTTCCTCGCAAGCGTCAGTAGGTACTTGCGCCTTTAATTCCGTCTGACAGACAAACTCCGCTCATTCGGTTGTCGGCATGTCACCGGAATGTGGTTGAAATGGCAATCTCTCTCTTGCGGCCTGCTTGTTGCAGGGGTGCATCCATGCGGGACCTGCTGTTCTTTGTAGGACTTTTTCCCCTTGATAACCGTCCTTTATCCGACTTATACTTCCGTGGTTTTGCGCAAAGGGCTTTTCGCTTCAATTCCTTGAGGTAGATCATGGACACCCGTGAATGGATGTTGAAGCGCAACTGTTCACTGTCGCCGCGACAACTTGGCCTTGCCTACCTCGCGGTTTGCACAACATCAATGCTGGTCGCGACATTTTTTGCTGCTTCCGGTGCTTGGTACGTCCTCGGCTTTGCGCTTGTTGAGCAGTTCGCGGTAGGAATTGCCTTTTTGTTGTATGCTCGTCATGCGACGGACAGGGAACATATCGCACTCGAAGAGAACTGCCTGCTGGTGGAAGTCATCCAGGTGGAGCATGTCCGACAATTCAGGCTGGATCCGCGCCATACGCGTGTTGAACCGCCCGAGTCGGGCAGCTGCGGGCTGGTGCGTTTGGAGGCGAACGGCACCAAGGTCGAGATCGGCCGGTTTTTGACAGAATGGAAAAGACGCGAGCTTGCGCGGGAGTTGAATTGCGCGCTTGCGTTGCAAAGATATAAACAGAATTCCAATTTTGGCTTTTGAGGAAACTATGAAACTTGCGAAGCGCCTTCAATCCCTGATGCTCGGTGCGTCGCTCTTGATGGCAGGCATGCCGTCATGGGCGGTCAACGATAGCCCGGGCGGTCCGGCAGTCCGCCAGATGACCTTCCACCAGCCGGTCACCAAGATCGCAGAAGAGGTCTATTCGCTGCACAACCTGATGCTGATCATCTGCCTGGTGATCTTCGTCGCCGTGTTCGGCGTGATGTTCTACTCCATCTTCAAGCATCGCAAATCCGTCGGCCACAAGCCCGCAACCTTCCACGAAAGTACCGCCGTTGAAATCGCCTGGACGGTCGTTCCGTTCCTGATCGTCATCGGCATGGCGCTGCCCGCGACCAAGACCGTGGTCGCCATGAAAGACACCTCCAACGCCGACCTGACCATCAAGGTCACCGGCATGCAGTGGAAGTGGGGCTACGACTACCTGAAGGGCGAAGGCGAGGGCATCTCCTTCCTGTCCGCGCTGTCCACGCCGCGCGAGTCCGTCGTCAATCCGGCCAAGATCGAAAACGACAACTACCTGATCGAAGTCGACAATCCTGTGGTCGTCCCGGTCAACAAGAAAGTTCGCCTCGTCCTGACCGCCAATGATGTGATCCACGCGTGGATGATTCCCGCATTCGCCGTGAAGCAGGATGCGATTCCCGGTTTCGTTCGCGACACCTGGTTCCGCGCCGAGAAGACCGGCGTGTATCGCGGCCAGTGTGCAGAGCTGTGCGGAAAGGAACACGCCTTCATGCCGATCGTCGTGAATGTCGTGACCGACGAAGAGTACAAGAAGTGGGTCGAAGGCAAGAAGAAGGAAATGGCTGCCAAGGCCGACGATCCGAACAAGACCTGGACCGTCGACGAGCTCAAGCAGCGCGGCGCGCAGATTTACGCTGCCAACTGCGTCGCGTGCCACCAGGCAACCGGCAAGGGCGTTCCCGGCGCATTCCCCGCGCTGGATGGTTCACAAGTGGTGAACGGTCCCCGCGCAGAGCAGGTCAAGGTTCTGATCAACGGCCGCAAGGGCATGCCCTCGTTCAAGCAGCTCTCCGACACCGAAATTGCCGCCGTGATCACCTACACCCGCAATAACTGGTCCAACAAGGCCCAGGAAAATATTGTTCAACCGGCAGAAGTGCTGGCTGCGCGCAAGTAATTGAATTAGGAGATTGAGATGACCACCGTAGTTGATCACGCACACGATCACTCTCACGACCACGCGCACGACCACCCGCACGGCTGGCAGCGCTGGTTATTTGCAACCAACCACAAGGACATTGGTTCCCTGTACCTGTGGTTCTCGTTCATCATGCTGCTGTCCGGCGGCGTGCTGGCACTGTTGATCCGCGCCGAGCTGTTCCAGCCCGGCCTGCAACTCGTGCAACCCGAGTTCTTCAACCAGCTGACCACCATGCACGGCCTGATCATGGTGTTCGGCGCCATCATGCCGGCCTTTGTCGGCTTCGCCAACTGGATGATCCCGCTGCAGATCGGCGCATCCGATATGGCGTTCGCCCGCATGAACAACTTCTCGTTCTGGCTGCTGCCGCCGGCGGCGATCCTGCTGGCCGGTTCCTTCCTGGTGCCGGGCGGTGCGACCGCTGCAGGCTGGACGCTGTATGCCCCGCTGTCGACCCAGATGGGTATCGGCATGGACATGGGTATCTTCGCGATGCACATCATGGGTGCCTCGTCGATCATGGGTTCCATCAACATCATCGTCACCATCCTCAACATGCGTGCCCCCGGCATGACGCTGATGAAGATGCCGATGTTCTGCTGGACCTGGCTGATCACCGCCTACCTGCTGATCGCCGTGATGCCGGTTCTGGCTGGCGCGATCACCATGACGCTGACCGACCGTCACTTCGGCACTTCGTTCTTCAACGCTGCCGGCGGCGGTGACCCGGTGATGTACCAGCACATCTTCTGGTTCTTCGGCCACCCCGAGGTGTACATCATGATCCTGCCGGCGTTCGGCATCGTGTCGCACATCATCCCGGCCTTCGCCCGCAAGCCGCTGTTCGGCTATGCATCGATGGTGTACGCAACTGCCTCGATCGCGATCCTGTCGTTCATCGTCTGGGCGCACCACATGTTCACCACCGGCATGCCGGTGACCGCGCAGCTGTTCTTCATGTATGCAACGATGCTGATCTCGGTCCCGACGGGCGTGAAGGTGTTCAACTGGATCGCGACCATGTGGAAGGGCTCGATGACCTTCGAAACCCCGATGCTGTTCGCCGTCGGCTTCATCTTCGTGTTCACGATGGGCGGCTTCACCGGCCTGATCCTGGCGGTGACGCCGATCGACATCCAGATGCAGGATACCTACTACGTCGTGGCGCACTTCCACTACGTGCTGGTGGCAGGCTCGCTGTTCGCGCTGTTCGCCGGTTTCTACTACTGGGGTCCGAAGTGGACGGGTTTCATGTATAACGAAACCCGCGGCAAGATCCACTTCTGGGGTTCGCTGATCACCTTCAACGTCACGTTCTTCCCGATGCACTTCCTGGGTCTGGCCGGCATGCCGCGTCGCTATGCCGACTACCCGGCGCAGTTCACCGACTTCAACATGATCGCCTCGATCGGCGCGTTCGGTTTCGGCCTGATGCAGGTGTACTTCCTGCTCGCCGTCGTCCTGCCGTCGATCAAGGGCGGCCAGAAGGCAGCCGACAAGCCGTGGGATGGTGCCGAAGGCCTCGAGTGGACCGTGCCGAGCCCGGCGCCGTTCCACACCTTTGAAGTACCGCCGACTGTGAAGTAAATGACTGGCGGGTGAAAGCCCGCCGCTTTTGCGTATGTCCGATCCGAAAAAGCCGAACAACTTGAAGACTGCACTGATCCTGGCGTCCGTGGCATTGATGTTTGCCGTGGGCCTGTTCGTGAAACGACTCTGGTTTAGTTGAAATGGAACAACAGGAACAACACGGCGAAGCAGTAAAGACGGGCCTGCTCAACAAGCAGATGCTTTCGAAATTGCTCGTTGTGGCGGTAATGATGTTCGGTTTCGGTTATGCGCTGGTTCCGATCTACAAGAAGATTTGCGAGATCACAGGTGTAAATCTGCTGACGCCAAAGGATTCGATGGTTGGCGACATCAAGAACACACAGGTCGACAAGAGCCGCACCATCACGATCGAGTTCGATGCAACCGCACAGGGGCCGTGGCGTTTCCGCCCAACGGTATCCAGCATGGAGGTGCATCCCGGCGAGATGGCACAGGTGGTGTACGAAGTGGTGAATACGCAAGCGCGCCCTATCGACGCGCAGGCGATTCCGAGCTACGCGCCACAGCAGGCATCTGCGCATTTCAAGAAGATGGAGTGCTTCTGTTTCAAGCAGCAGACGCTCGGTCCGAATGAAGCGAAGCAGATGCCGGTCGTATTCTTCATCGATCCGGCGCTGCCGAAGGATGTGAAGACGATCACCTTGTCGTACACGTTCTTCGAAGTCGGTGGACCCGGCAAGAAGCAAGCGGCAACGCAAGGCAATACGAATGGATGACCCGAAAAATTCAGCACAGCGCAAAGCGTCCTTCGGCGCAACGATGAAAGCGGTGTTCTGGTCGTTTTTCGGTATCAGGAAAAAAAGCGACTACGAAAAGGATGCGCAGCAGCTGAACCCGGTGCATGTGATTATCGCCGGTGTGATCGGTGCCTTGATTTTTATCGGGACGCTGTTGCTGATTGTGAAGAGTGTCGTCGGAAAGTAATTATTTAAAATTTGTATTGGGAGATGGAGATGGGTTCTCATCAAACAGGTAGCGCACCCTACTATTTCGTTCCGGGGCCGTCCAGGTGGCCGGTACTGGCTGGTGCATCGCTGCTCGTCACCATGGCTGGCGCATCCGCATGGGTCAACGGCATCAGCTGGGGGCCGGTGGCCAATATCGTCGGCGTCCTCGCGCTGATCGTCGTGCTGTACAAGTGGTTCGGTGATGCGATTGCCGAGTCCGAGGGCGGCCTGTATGGCGCGCGCATCGACCTGTCGTATCGCTGGAGCATGAGCTGGTTCATCTTTTCGGAAGTCATGTTCTTTGCCGCCTTCTTCGGCGCGCTGTTCTATGCACGCAGCGTGACGATGCCCTGGCTGGCGGATCTTGATCACAAGGTGATCTGGCCGGACTTCACCGCGCAATGGGGCAATTCCCCCGGCGGTACCATCGAGCCGTTTGCGAAAATGGGGCCGTTCTGGATCCCGACCATCAACACGGCGTTGCTGCTGACGTCCGGCGTGACCTTGACCATTGCTCACCACGCCCTGCGGGCTGGCCATCGCGGGAAGACTACGTTCTGGCTCTTCGCCACGATCGTTCTCGGCGCCGTGTTTATGGGCTTCCAGGCATATGAGTATGCGCATGCCTATAGCGAACTCAACCTGAAGCTGACCTCGGGCATTTATGGATCGACTTTCTTCATGCTGACCGGCTTCCACGGTTTCCACGTGACCATGGGCGCCATCATGCTGACGGTTGTGCTGTTCCGTGTCATGAAGGGCCACTTCACCCCGGATCATCACTTCGCATTCGAAGGCGCTGCGTGGTACTGGCACTTCGTCGACGTCGTGTGGCTCGGCCTGTACGTTGTTGTGTACTGGTTGTAATCGACGTTTGCCAAAAACAAAAGCCGCACCGAGGTGCGGCTTTTTTGCTCTTCAGCATCGTGTCAGCGAATACCGGTAGGCTGTATCCAGCCCTGGCTGTAGGCGACGAGAATCAGGATGAATAGCGCGATCGAGAAGCCGACACGGAAAGCCAGTGCCTTGACCGTACGATTGCTCTTACCCTTGTCTCGCATCAGGAAGATCAGTGCGGAGCCGAGGCTGGCGAGGATCAGGACGAAGGCGACGGCGACCAGGGTTTTCATAAGGCACTGCGTGCGGAAGGGCGCGACAGAAGGACGCGCGGTGTTGAAGAAAGTGACATTGTAATGCCAATGAAATTCCGGTTCAGATGGATTCCGTTCATCGCAGCAGTCATCGTTGCGGCGATCGGCTTTTCTCTTGGCCAGTGGCAGACGCGTCGCGCTTCCGAAAAACTGGCGATCGAGGCAAGGCAGCAGGCGCGCGAGTCGCAAGCGCCAACCGACCTCGGCCGCGCCATGCAAACGCCCGAGGAGGTGGAGTTCCGCCGCGTGAAGGTGCGCGGCGAGTTCGTGCCTGAATGGACTGTGTATCTCGACAACCGGCCGTACAAGGGCGCGGCGGGCTTTCATGTCATGACGCCGATGAAAATTGCGAATTCGGACCTGCACGTGCTTGTCGCGCGAGGGTGGGTCAAGCGCGATGTCACGGACCGGGCTAAACTGCCGCCAATTTCGACCCCGACCGGCATGGTGGAGATCGAGGGCATTGCAAGGAGATCCGCAGGGCATGTGCTGCAACTCGGCAATACGGAAATGCTGACGCCGCGTGCAATTGTGCAGAATGTCGATGCTGCGGACTTCGAGAAGGCGGCGGGCATGAAGATGCATTCCTTCGTGCTCGAGCAGGTCGGCGACCTGAAGGATGGCCTGGTTCGCGACTGGCCGCGCCCGTCGACCGGCGTGGAGAAGCACCAGGGGTATGCGTTCCAGTGGTATGCCCTGGCGGTAACGGCACTACTATTTTTTGTGGCAACAGGATTTCGACGTGGAAAAGAATGACAAGCAGCGCAAGGGGCGCTGGAAATTGTTTGCGGTGATCGCCATCTGCGCGTCTCCGCTGATCGCCTCCTACCTGACCTACTATGTGATCAAGCCGGAAGGCCGGACCAACTATGGCGCGCTCATCGATCCTCGTGCACATCCGATCCCAGCGGCCTTGGGTACGACTTCCCTGGAGGGCAAGCCCGCGGGACTGCACGACTACAAGGGGAAATGGGTCATGCTGCAAATTGCCGAGGCGGACTGCCAGGAGCCGTGCCGCAAACGCCTGCACGACATGCGGCAGCTCCGTCTCGCGCAGGGCAAGGACATGGACCGCATTGAACGCGTATGGCTGGTGACTGACGACAAGCCGCTCGAGACGGTGCTCATGCGCGAATATGACGGAACGCACATGCTCCGCGCTCGTCCTGATGCCGTGAAATCATGGCTGCCCGCAGATACGGGTACGGCCGCGTCCGACCACATTTACATGATCGACCCGCTGGGGAACCTGATGATGCGCTTCCCGAAGGATGCCGATCCGAACAAGATGAAGAAAGACATTGCGAAGCTGCTGAAGGCTTCTCGTATAGGGTAATCGACCGATGCTGATCCAACTTGCGATCATGGGCGTGCTGGCAGCCTTGCTGCCCTTGGCCATCGTCTGGGTGTCGGGCGACGCGAACAAGTACCGGAAACTTGTTTGGGTAACGGCATTCCTGACCTTCGACCTGATCATGTTCGGCGCCTTCACCCGCCTGACCGATTCCGGTCTCGGTTGCCCCGACTGGCCTGGTTGCTACGGACACGCCAATCCCGTGCAGGCACATGCGCACATCAGTGCCGCGGAAGCCGCGATGCCGGAAGGGCCGGTCACGGTGATGAAGGCATGGATCGAGATGATCCATCGCTATCTGGCGATGGGCGTCGGGGTGCTGATCATTGCCATCATGGCGATTGCCTGGCGGCGCTGGCTGAAATCGAAGCGGAAGGACGATGCGTTTGCTCCCTGGCTGCCTTCCTATCTGCTTGTGTTCGTCTGCGTACAGGGCGCGTTCGGCGCGTGGACCGTGACGCAGAAGCTGCAGCCGGTGATAGTCACCATCCACCTGTTGCTCGGCATGGGCCTGCTGATGTTGCTAGCCTGGCTGGGCGCGCGCCAGAACAATCATCGGCCGGTCGCAGTGGCCGCGCTATCGGTGCGTGCGTCGGCCACCCTTGCGCTTGCACTTCTTTTTGTCCAGATCATGCTGGGCGGATGGGTTAGCACAAACTATGCGGCGCTTGCCTGCCTCGACTTTCCGCTATGCCATGGCGAGGCGGTACCGCGCATGGATTTCGCGAATGGCTTTACCTTGTGGCGCGACCTCGGCAGGACAGCGGATGGAGAATTCCTGCCCTTCCCGGCGTTGACGGCGATTCATTGGGTGCACCGCATGTTTGCGTTCGTGGTGGTGGCTTATGTCGGCTGGCTCGCGCTGCGCGCCCGCAAGATCGCGGGTCTTGAACGTGTTGCCACCTGGCTTTTGATTGCGCTGTGTACGCAATTCCTGACCGGCATGTCCACGGTTTTCTTGAAATGGCCGCTGGCACTTGCGGTAGCCCATAACGGTGGCGCGGCGGTCCTCGTGCTTCTGCTCACCATGTTAAACTTTCAGGCGAGGATTCCGTCGCAAGCTGCGTCGAACCGAGCCGCAACCCGGCTTTCTGCTGCTTGAGGTGCACGTGACTACACTGACCATCCAATCCAAACGCTTGGCCCAGTACTGGGCATTGACGAAGCCCAGGGTGACGCAGCTCGCCGTATTCTGCGCCGTCATCGGCATGTTCCTCGCCTCGCCTGAATTACCCGATTGGCGCGTGGTCGTCGCCGCAACGATCGGCATCTGGCTGCTTGCCGGCGCTGCGTTCGCGGTCAATTGCTTGGTGGAGCGCGAAATCGATGCGCGCATGGCGCGTACCGCGCGCCGCCCGATGGCACGCGGCGAACTGACGGTGTCGCAGACCCTCGTGTTTTCCGGCGTGATCGGCGGCATCGGCATGTGGGTGCTCTTCAATTTCGTCAATCCGCTGACCATGTGGCTGACATTTGCCACGTTTGTCGGATATGCGGTGATCTACACGATGCTGCTCAAGCCGGCGACGCCGCAGAACATCGTCATCGGTGGCCTGTCCGGTGCAATGCCGCCGGCGCTCGGATGGGCGGCGATTGCGAACGACGTATCGATGGAAGCCTGGATTCTTGTCCTGATCATCTTCGTCTGGACACCGCCGCATTTCTGGGCGCTCGCCATGTACCGCCGCGACGATTATGCGAAGTCCGGCCTGCCCATGCTGCCGGTGACGCACGGCCCGCAATTCACGCAGTTTCATATCTGGCTTTACACCATCATCCTCGTGGCGACCACGATGCTGCCGTTTGCCGTCCAGATGAGCGGACTGATTTACCTCGCCAGCGCCACCGTGCTGGGCGGCATTTTCCTCTGGTATGCGTGGCAGGTTTACCGGCATTACACCGACCTCATCGCGCGCAAGACCTTTGCCTATTCCATCGTCTACCTGTCACTGCTGTTTGCCGCGCTGCTGGTCGACCACTACATCAAGCTCTAACCATGTCATTCATCACGGCAAGACGCGCCGCGGCGCTTGCGCTCGCTGCGGCGAGCCTCATGCTCGGCGCATGCGACAAGCCGGGCGAAGGCACGCAAATGATGCTGTCCCCGGCCAAGTCGACTTTCAAGAACACCGATGTGACCGGACTTGATTACGCGAAGGACTTTGCCATGCCGGACCACACCGGCAAGATGCGCACGTTGGCCGACTTCAAGGGCAAGGCGGTGGTCGTGTTCTTCGGCTATACGCGGTGCCCGGATGTGTGCCCGACAACGATGGCAGAGATGGCGAACGTGATGCAGCAGCTCGGCCCCCTGGCGGAGAAGGTCCAGGTGCTGTTCGTGACGGTGGACCCGGAGCGTGACACACCTGAATTGCTGTCCAAGTACGTGCCGTCCTTCGACCCACGCTTCCTCGGTCTCGTCGGCGACAAGGCGCAGACGGAAAAGATCGCGAAGGATTTCCGGGTGTTCTACCAGAAGGCGGCAGGCAAGGAGCCGGGAAGCTACACGATGGACCACACGGCGGGCAGCTACATCTTTGACCCGCAAGGGCGGTTGCGTCTGTTCGTGCGGCACGGCCAGGGGCCGGAGCCGATTGCGCATGACTTGAAACTGCTGCTTTCCTGAAAGCATTCGACAAAAGAAAAAGGCGCCCAGTGACGGGCGCCTTTTTTATTGCCGAAGTTCCAGTCAAACGTAGGCAGCAAGCGTGCCTTTCATCTTCTTCAACGCGGCGCTTTCGATCTGGCGGATGCGCTCGGCGGACACGCCGAACTCGTCAGCCAGTTCGTGCAGCGTGGCGCCGGAACCGTCGTCATTCGAGAGCCAGCGCGCTTCGACGATGCGGCGCGAACGCGGGTCGAGCTTTTCGAGTGCCGCTTCCAGCCCTTCGGACTGCATCCGGTCGAACTGCTTCGCTTCCATCGCCTTCGTCGGCTCTGCGGTATCGGAGGACAGGTAAGCGATCGGGGCGAACTTGTCGTCTTCGTCATCGCTCGGTCCGTCGAGGGCGATGTCGTGGCCCGACATGCGGGTTTCCATCTCGATCACTTCCTCGCGCTTGACGTTGAGCGACTTGGCGAGATCGTCGACCTGCGCCGGCGTCATCGCGTCCAGGCTTTCCTTGTGGCTGCGCAGGTTAAAGAACAGCTTGCGCTGTGCCTTCGTCGTGGCGATCTTCACCAGGCGCCAGTTCTTCAGGATGTATTCGTGAATTTCGGCCTTGATCCAATGCATCGCATACGACACCAGGCGCACGCCCTGGTCGGGATCGAAGCGCTTTACCGCCTTCATCAAGCCGATGTTGCCTTCCTGGATCAGGTCGGCATGCGGCAGCCCGTAGCCAAGGTAGCCACGCGCGATGGAAACCACCAGACGCAGGTGCGACATGACCAGTTTCTGCGCCGCCGCCAGATCGTTCTGCTCGCGCAGGCGACGGGCAAGCGACGTCTCTTCTTCGTGCGTCAGCATCGGAATGCGATTGACGGACGAGATGTACGCTTCGATGTTGCCGAGGCTGCCCGGGAAACCGAGCGTCAGGGCATGACTTCCCATCGGAACCAATGCGGTTTGTGCAGAAGTTGCTTTCATCGTTTCTCCTTGCCTTGCCAGTGTTTCCTCTATTGAAACGAGGAGGATGACTGATTTCGTCACTATATTAGCACTCTCAAGGGGTGAGTGCTAATGCGCGTTTTCAACGGTCGAGATAGGAAGTATCTATTCCGAGGGCTGTTTCCACATAGCTAACTGACTATAGAACAGGAGCCAGGGGAAAAGTTGTTAAGAATCAAAATGTTGCAGGAAAAGACCTGCGCAGGATCTAGGGAAGTCGAGCCAGTTGCCGCCTGACAGATAGCAGCGCTCCGGCCAGACCCAGTCCCGCGCTTATTGCCAACATGGCAAGTGTTGCGCTGATGCCTAGCGGTGCCAGCCGGAACTCCGACGCGTACAGCCGTGCGAAATCGGTGATGGCGTCGTTCAATGGGTGAAGCGAAACCGCCACTGCCCCAAGTGCCGCTGCGCCCGCGCATAATCCGAGCAGGGCACCGGTGTAGTAGAACGGCCGGTAAATATACGAGTCCGTCGCGCCGAACATCCGGCACACTTCAATTTCGTCGCGTTGCGTCATCACCTGAAGACGGATGGTATTGAAGACCACGGCAACGACGACGACGCCCAGCGTGGCAGCGAGGAACAGTAACGCAAGCCGCAAGACGTGCATCAGGGCGGCGAGGCGCTTGACCCATGCGGAATCGATCTGGACGTATTCGACACCGGGCAGGGATTTGAGTTGCGCAGCGAGGGTTTCGACTTTCGCGGCATCCGAGGCATCGCGCACGCCGGAAAGTTTCAGCACGTAACCATCCGGCAACGGATTTTCGCCGAGCGCCGTGATGGCGTCGTCGAGGCCAGTCTTGTTCTTCAGCAGGGTGAGGGCCTGCTCACGTGGAATGAATTCCAGTTTTCCGGCGTTGCCCGATTCCTGAACCGTGCGGCGGATCTGCGAACCGAGTGCGGTTGCCCGTTCCCGTGGCGTTTCCATGGACATGAAGATGCTGATTTCCGGTTCTACAGCGAGCTGCTCGGACACCGGGCGTACGTTTTCGAGCAGGGTTAGACCGGCGAACGGCAGGGCGAGCGCAATCGCCACCACCACCACATTCAGGGAAAAGCTTCCGGGAGAGCGCAGCAGGTGCCGGAAAGCGCTTGCCAGTGCGAGGACATGCTGTCTGAGCCAAACGATCATGCGGCCCCCTGGAAGGATTCCACGGCCGGCGCACCGGTAAGGTGCCCGTGTTCGAGATAGACCACACGCGGCGCACTGGCGAGGATACTTTCGTCATGCGTAGCAATGATGCAGGTCACACCAACGCCGTGGAAGGCCCTCAGCGCATCCATGACCTTTTTAGCGCTTGCGCGGTCCAGGTTGGCGGTCGGTTCGTCGGCAAGAATGATCTGGGGGCGATTGACGATCGCGCGCGCAATTGACACCCGCTGCTGCTCGCCCCCGGATAGCGCCATCGGATCCGACGCTGCCTTGTCGAGCAGGCCGACCTTGTCGAGCGCGGCACGCGCACGCTTTTCGGCGTCAGACCCGGCGGTTCCAATGACCAGCAGGGGCAACATGACGTTGGCAAGCACGCTGCGGTCGTTCAGCAGGCTCTGCTGCTGGAAGATCAGGCCGAGGTTGCGGCGCAGGTAGGGCAGTCCCGAGGCGTTCAGCCGGCCGACATCCTGGCCGTTGACCGACACGGTTCCCGAAGTGGGGCGCTCCATTACCGCGATCATCTTGAGCAGGGTCGATTTGCCTGCGCCTGACGGACCGGACAAGAAGACGAGTTCGCCCTTGTCGATCGTCAGGTCGATATCGGTCAGGGCGGAAGACCCGCGCCCGTATTGCTTGGAAACGTGCCGGAACTCGATCATGTCAGCTCAGCAGCGCATCGACGAATTCTTCGGCATTGAAGGGCTGCAGGTCTTCGATCGTTTCGCCGACGCCGATGAAGTAGACCGGCACCGGGCGGGTCTTTGCAATTGCGGCAAGCACGCCGCCCTTGGCGGTACCGTCCAGCTTGGTGATGACCAGGCCGGTCAGTTGCAGCGCATCGTCGAAAGCCTTCACTTGCGCCAGCGCGTTCTGTCCCGTATTGCCGTCGATGACGAGCAGGACTTCATGCGGCGCGTTCTGCATACCCTTGCCGATCACGCGCTTGATTTTCTTGAGCTCTTCCATCAGGTGCAGCTGTGTCGGCAGGCGGCCTGCGGTATCGACCATCACCACATCGACATTGCGCGCCTTGGCGGATTGGACCGCGTCGAAGGCGACGGCGGCTGGATCGCCCGATTCCTGGGCAACCACCGTGACATTGTTGCGCTGGCCCCAGATCGCGAGCTGTTCGCGCGCGGCGGCACGGAAGGTGTCGCCGGCGGCGAGCAGGACGGACTGATGGTGCGCCTGCAGATGCTTGGCCAGCTTGCCGATTGTGGTGGTCTTTCCAGCGCCGTTGACGCCGGCGATCATCATGACCAGCGGCTGTTCGCGGCCAAGCACCAACGGCTTCTGCAGCGGCGAGAGCATGTCGATCAGCAGGGTGCGCAGCGCCGCCTTGACCTGTTCGGCCTCGGTCAGTTTTTCCGCCTTGACCTTCTTCTTGAGTTCGTCGAGGAGGAAGTGGGTTGCTTCCACGCCGGCGTCCGAGACCAGCAGGGCGGATTCGAGTTCTTCGTAGAGGTCGTCGTCGATCTTGGCGCCAACGAAGAGCGTGGTCAGGTTCGTGGACGTTTTCGACAGGCCGGCCTTCAGGCGCTGTAGCCAGGAGCGCTTCTGCTCGGGCGGGGGCGGCTCCGCGGGAACGATTTCGCCCTCGGGCTCTTCCACCGCAACCGGTGTCGGAACCGGAACCGGCTCGGGAAGTGGGGCCGGCGCGGCAACGGTAACAGGAACAGGTTCCGGCGCTGGCACCTCGACAGGCTCGGGCACAACCTCGGGTACCAGCGGCTGTTCCTTCTTGAACAAGTTCAGCCAGGAGGACTTTTGCGGCGCCGGTGCCTCGGCCGGCGCGGGAGCGACTTCCGGTGCGGCTGTTTCTGGTGCCGCCTCCGTTGGCGGCGCAGGCGTATCTTTCGGTTTTTTCTTGAAGAAACTAAACATCGGAGCAGGGGAGGTGGGCAGTCCTGGGCGCGCAAAGCGTCGCCGCAGAAAGAAGATACAATCGGAACCTCATTTCACGGGTGGCGTCATCTTGCATTGCCACCGCATCAAACCAGTCCTCTATTTTATCAGAGCGGAGATTATGAAATTCCGGATCGCCTTATTGCTGTCCGCGTGGATGCTGGCCTTCCTGCCGACGGCCTCGCATGCGGCGGCAGCGCAGGAGTTCATGTTGAAGAACGGCATGAAAATCATCGTCAAGGAAGACCATCGCGCGCCGACAGTGGCGCACATGATCTGGTACAAGGCCGGGTCGATGGATGAACAAAATGGCACCACGGGCGTCGCGCACGCGCTGGAACACATGATGTTCAAGGGGACGAAGACGCTGAAGCCGGGCGAATTCAGTCAGCGCGTAGCGGCATTGGGCGGGCGCGAGAACGCATTCACGAGCAAGGACTACACGGGCTATTTCCAGCAGATCGAGAAGTCGAAGCTGGAAAAGGTCATGGCGCTGGAAGCCGACCGCATGGCAAATCTCATTCTCGACAAGGAAGAGTTCTCCCGCGAAATCCGCGTCGTCATGGAGGAGCGCCGCTGGCGTACCGAGGACCAGCCTATTCCGCAGGTCTACGAGGCGCTCAATGCAACTGCCTTCACCGCCCATCCGTACCACCACCCGATCGCCGGCTGGATGAGTGACTTGCTGACCATGACTGTGCAGGATGCCAAGGCCTGGTATGAGCGCTGGTACGCGCCCAACAATGCGGTGATGGTTGTGACGGGCGACGTCGACGCGAAGCAGGTGCTTGTGCTGGCGGAGAAGCACTTCGGCAAGATTCCGCGCAAGGCGGTGCCGGTGACGAAGGTTCAGGAAGAGCCACCGCAACGCGGTATTCGCAGGGTGACGGTCAAGGCCCCTGCTGAAAATCCCTATGTTGTTCTTGCCTTCAAGGTTCCCGCCTTGCGCGACGTGGAGAAGGACGACGAGTCGCATGCGCTCGACGTGCTTGCGGCGATCCTTGACGGGTACGACAACGCCCGCCTGAACGCCAAACTGGTTCGCACCGACCGCGTCGCCAATTCGGCCGGTGCCGGCTATACGAACATCGCGCGGGGCCCCGTGCTGTTCCTGCTCGATGGCACGCCCGCGACCGGCACGACGACCGAGCAACTCGAAAAGCTGCTGCGCGCCGAAGTCGAGCGCATCGCGAACGAAGGCATTTCGGAACAGGAACTCAAGCGCGTGAAGGCGCAGCTGATCGCCGGCCAGATCTACAAGCGCGACTCCATCTTCGGCCAGGCGATGGAAATCGGCACCATGGAAATGTCGGGCATCTCGCATACCAAGATCGACCGGATCATCGACAAGCTCAAGGAAGTGACCGGCGAGCAGGTGCAGGCCGTCGCGAAGAAATACTTCGGTGACGACGCGCTCACGGTGGCCACCCTCGTGCCGCTGCCGATCACTGAGAAAAAAGCTCCCGCAGCACCCAAGGGCTTGCGTCACTAATGGTGGAATAGAACATGATGAAACGCATTCTCTTTGCATTCCTGCTTGCCTTCGCGAGCGCTGGCCCGGCCAGCGCCGCGCTGAAGATCCAGTCCTGGAGCCTCGCCAACGGCGCGAAGGTCCTGTTCGTCGAAAACCACTCGATTCCCATCCTCGACGTCAGCGTTGAGTTCGACGCAGGCTCGCGGCGCGACCCGCAGGGCAAATCGGGGACGGCGGAACTCACCAACGCCATGCTGGCACGCGGCCTGCGCGAGTCGGCCACGCCCAGCCAGGAACCGGCGATGACTGAGGCGCAGATTTCCGACGCCATCGCTGATACGGCGGCCCAGCGCGGCGGCGGTGTCGGCGGCGACCGCGCCGGTGCGAGCCTGCGCACGCTTTCCAGTGCTGCCGAGCGTGACGCATCCGTGAATCTGCTCGCCCGTATCCTCGCGCATCCGAGTTTTCCCGAGAACTTCCTCGCACGCGACAAGGCCCGCACGATCGCCGCGATCAAGGAAGACGAAACCAAGCCCGAATCGATCGCCAGCAAGGCGTTCTGGCGCCTGCTGTACGGTTCACATCCGTATTCGCAGTACCCGACCGTGCCTTCGGTGGAGTCGATTACGCGCGACGACCTGGTGGCCTTCCACACGACACATTACGTTGCCAACCGGGCGGTCATCGCGATGATCGGCGACATCACGCGTGCTGAAGCCGATGCCATCGCGCAGCAGCTTACCTCCCGCTTGCCGCAAGGGGCGCCCCTGCCGGCGCTGCCCAAGGTCGACACGATGGCGGCGAGCGAGGAACGCATCCCGCATCCGGCGACGCAAGCGCACATCATGCTGGGCCTTCCCGCCATCGTGCGCGGCGAGCCGGACTACTTTCCCCTGTTGGTCGGAAACTACACGCTTGGCGGCGGCGGCTTCGTGTCGCGCCTGACGCATGAAGTCCGCGAAAAGCGCGGCCTGTCCTACAGCGTGTACAGCTATTTCAACCCGATGGCGCAGCCGGGGCCCTTCCAGGCGGGCCTGCAGACGCAGAAGGAGCAAACCGACGAGGCATTGAAGGTCGTGCGCGATACCATTGGGACCTTCCTGCGCGACGGCCCCACGCCGCAGGAGCTGAAGGCGGCAAAGGACAACCTGATCGGCGGCTTTGCGCTGCGTATCGATAACAACCGCAAGATCCTGGATAACATCGCCGCGATCGGCTTCTACAACCTGCCGCTCGATTACCTTGATACCTGGACCGCAAAGATCGAAAAAGTGACGATCGCCGACGTCAAGGCTGCTTTCCAGCGCAAACTGGCGCTCGACCGGATGTCCACCGTGATTGTTGGCAATGCAAAATAAGAACATGCAAAGAAACCGCCCCGGCAAAGCCGCACAGGGAAAACGACCGCCGCACCAGGTGCGCATCATTGGGGGGCAATGGAAGCGCACGCCGCTGGCCGTGCTTGACGCCGAAGGATTGCGTCCCACGCCCGATCGCGTGCGCGAGACGGTGTTCAACTGGCTCAACCACCTTCTGGATCGCGGCTGGGAGCAGGCGCGGTGCCTGGATTTGTTCGCTGGAACCGGGGCGCTCGGGTTTGAAGCGGCGAGCCGCGGTGCCGCCAAAGTGGTGATGGTGGAGGGCAACGGTGCCGCGGTCAGGCAATTGCAGGCCACGAAGGAGAAGCTGAAAGCGGACAATGTCGACATCTTGCGCGGTGATGCCTTTGCCGCCGCGTCCGGCCTTGTTTCCAGCACGGCGAAGGGATTTCAAGTCATCTTCCTCGACCCGCCCTACCATCAGGACTGGCTCGTAAAAATACTGCCCCTCTGTGAACGGCTATTGGCGGATGGCGGCTTGGTATATGCTGAAGCTGAAGTGCCGCTGGACGGCGAAACGGCACCGGACTGGATGAAGGGCTGGGAAGTTGCGCGTGCCGACAAGGCCGGCATGGTTTTTTACCACTTGCTGCACCGCAATGCCGTTGAGGAAATTTGAGGCATAATGCGCGTTCCGGAAACTTTCTCTTAGGCAGGGAGCCCCGATGGTTACAGCTGTTTACCCTGGAACGTTTGATCCGCTTACGCGTGGGCACGAAGATTTGGTGCGCCGCGCGTCCGGCCTGTTCGACAAGCTGATCGTGGGTGTGGCCGACAGCAAGAACAAGCGCCCTTTCTTTTCCCTGGATGAGCGCCTGTCGATCGCCAATGAGGTTCTCGGCCATTATCCGAATGTCCAGGTCGAGAGTTTTTCCGGTCTGTTGAAGGATTTCGTGCGCACGCACGATGCCAGGGTGATCGTGCGCGGCCTGCGCGCGGTGTCCGACTTCGAGTACGAATTCCAGATGGCCGGCATGAACCGCTACCTGCTGCCGGACGTCGAAACCCTGTTCCTCACCCCGTCCGACCAGTACCAGTTCATTTCCGGCACCATTGTCCGTGAAATCGCCACGCTGGGCGGCGATGTGTCCAAATTCGTATTCCCTTCCGTCGAGCGCTGGCTCAAGGATAAGCTGGCTGCAGTCAGCAAGTAAAAGAGCGGTTTAGAGGTTGTTATGGCGTTGATGATTACGGACGAATGCATTAATTGCGACGTGTGCGAGCCCGAGTGCCCGAACGACGCGATTTACATGGGACCGGTGATTTACGAGATCGATCCCAACAAGTGCACCGAATGCGTCGGCCACTACAACGAGCCGCAGTGCCAGCAGGTCTGCCCGGTCGATTGCATCCCCTTCAATCCCGCCTGGCGCGAGAGCAAGGAAGAGCTGCAGGCCAAGTACGAACGGCTGCAGGCTGAAAAGCAGCAATCCTGAGCGTCAGTTCGCCGGAACGACGCGGTTCCGGCCTAGCGCCTTCGCCTCATAAAGCGCGTGGTCGGCGCGCGCCACCAGGTGTTGTGACGTCGTCTCGACCGCTTCTTCCCCTATGGCAGGCTGCAGCCCGGCTACGCCAACCGAGATCGTCACGTTCAGTTTTTCCCCGCTCGTCAGCACCAGCGGCTGCTCCGCAATGCTCTGCCGGATGCGTTCAGCGACGTTGACCGCGTCCTCGCGCTCCGTATCGGTGAGCAGGACGACAAATTCCTCTCCCCCGAAGCGGCCCAGCGAATCGCTCAGGCGCAGTTCCGCCTTGATACGCCCGGCAACGCCGCGCAACACCTCGTCACCTGCCTGGTGACCGATCTTATCGTTGATCTGCTTGAAATGGTCGATGTCCATGTACATGCAGGACAGCGGCGTCTTCTGCCGGCGGCTGCGGCCGATTTCCTCCAGCAGGCGGCGCTCGATATAGCGGCGATTGTTGACGCCGGTGAGCGGGTCGGTCAGGCCGATGTGCTTGAGCCGCTCGTTGTTGATCACGTTTTCGACGCAGATGGCGACGATGCACGCCATGTGCTCAATGAAATCCGTGCTCATGTTCGGCATGAAACGCGCCGGATCATTGCTGCCGAGGTTCAGCGTCCCGATGAGGCGGGTATGGCGCAATAACGGAACCACGGCGGCACTGGCGGGCGGCGTCAGCGGTTCCGGGAACAGCGCGCCGAACCGTTCTTCGGTGTACTTGCCCAGCACCGGTTTCGACAACTTTCCCGCCAGGTCGCCGAACTCGGCTTCCTCCTGCAGGAACAGCAGTTGCGGCAGCTCGGACAGGTTGATTTCGAGCTGGACCAGGATGCGGCGGATGTCGTACTGGCCGTCGAGGAGGCCGAGTGTCACAAGGTCCAGGCCGGCGGTATCGGGAAAGGTCGTGAACAGGGTGTCGATCAACGCCTGGAAACTGTCGGCGGAGATGAACTGAAGGTCGAGCTGCTGATGCCGCTGCAGGATCTGCTGGTTTTTCTGGGCGTTGGCAATCAGTTGCGCCAACTGATCGCGCAATTGCCGATTTTCCCGCGCCAGATCGTGCGACATGGATGGGTGTCCCGAACGAAGTCAAAAACGATCGGCAAATACTACATGGCGCATTACGAGCCTGCAACCGCAGGCCCGAATGCGTTGACCGGGGTCAGAATGCGAGATCGACACCAATGTCCTGCCCCACGCGCAGGACTTGTCCTTCACCTTCGAGCACGATGGCATTCATGCCGAAGGTGAGGGCGCCGTCGAGTTTCGGGTTGGCTCGGTAGCTTTGCATGATGTCCAGCGGGTCGGGGCCCGGCACGCCGGTCGATTGGTCGACCGACGGGACATTGCAGCGCGAACAGGGCTTGACCGGTTTCAGCTTTGCCTCACCGATACGCAGGGACTCGGCGAAATCTTCCTCGAATGCCTCGATCCCGCCAATCACGATGTTCGGGCGGAAGCGGTTCATCGGCAATGCCTCGCGGCCCTGTGCCTTCAACTTGCCGTTGAGGTCGGCGAGCGAGCCTTCGGAGATCACGAGCATGGGGAAAGCATCCGCAAACAGCGTCGGCGCTTCCACATCCCCGGTCCACTTGCCGCTCGCCAGTCGTTTCGCCTCCGCATGGAAGCGCACCAGGCGGCAGGGCGTGCCGAGGAAGTTCGTGAACCAGGTAGCCGTCACCTCGTCGCAGTCATAGGCTTGCACCGCGTCTTCCCAGACGCGAACCTGCAGCGTTTTTTCCTCTTCCGGATCGGGCAGGCCGAGCGGGATCTCCAGACGCAGCATGCCGGGCGCGCGCAATTCGAGCGTATCCGCCTTGATGCGCGGCGTGATCAGCGCCATTTTCGGGAAGTCGCGCTGGGTCATGAACTCGCCCTTCGTGTCCACGACCATCCATTCGCGGTCGTAGATGTTCTCATACATCAGTCCAGCGCTGGTCAGCGTCGCTTCACGCAGCGAGATGCCGCCGCAGGATTTGATCGGGTACAGGTTCAGTTCGGTCAGGAGTGCCATGCCGCGTCGCTGGAAGGGGTTAAACGTTGAAGAGGAAGTTCAGCACATCGCCATCCTTGACGACGTATTCCTTGCCTTCCGCACGCATCTTGCCGGCTTCCTTTGCGCCTTGCTCGCCCTTGAACGCGATGAAGTCTTCATAGGCGATGGTTTGGGCGCGGATGAAGCCGCGTTCAAAATCGGTGTGAATGACGCCCGCGGCTTGCGGGGCAGTGTCGCCGACGTGAATGGTCCATGCGCGCACTTCCTTCACGCCGGCAGTGAAATAGCTTTGCAGGCCGAGCAGTTTGAAAGCGGCGCGGATCAGACGGTCCAGTCCGGGTTCTTCCATGCCCATGTCGGCCAGGAACACCGTCTTGTCTTCCTCTTCCAGGTCGGCGATTTCCGCTTCGATCGCGGCGCAAATGGCGACCATCGGCGCATTCTGCGATTCCGCATACGCAGCCAACTTGTCCAGCAAGGGGTTATTGGTGAAGCCGTGATCCGACACGTTTCCGACATACATGGCAGGTTTTGCCGTGATGAGGCACAGCGGCTTGATCAATGCCATTTCTTCCGCATCCAGCTTCAATGCGCGTACCGGCTTCGCTTCGTTCAGATGCGGCATCAGGCGTTCCAGCAGCGCAACCAGCTTGGCGGCATCCTTGTCGCCTGAACGCGCTTTCTTGTTTTCGCGATGGATCGCTTTTTCGACCGTGCCCATGTCGGCCAGCGCCAGTTCGGTCTGGATCACTTCAATGTCGGAAAGCGGGTCGACCTTGCCGGCCACGTGCACCACGTTGTCATCTTCGAAGCAGCGCACCACGTTGACGATTGCATCGGTCTCGCGGATGTGGGACAGGAATTGGTTGCCCAGTCCTTCGCCTTTGGACGCGCCGGCCACCAGTCCCGCGATATCCACGAATTCAACGACCGATGGCAGCACACGCTCGGGTTTGACGATGTCGGCCAGCGCCTTCAGGCGCGGATCCGGCACTTCCACGATGCCGACGTTCGGTTCGATCGTGCAGAAGGGGTAGTTTTCCGCCGCGATCCCGGCCTTGGTCAGCGCGTTGAACAGGGTGGATTTGCCGACGTTAGGCAGGCCGACGATGCCGCATTTGAGACTCATGGTATTTGTTTTGCTAAGTGTATGAATTAACCCGCTATTTTACCGTAGCGGCAGGGCGGATCAGAGCGGCTTGACGCGTGCCGGGTCGGGATTTTCGACAAATTCCGCGAGTTCGTCCCGCAGGCGGACGCCTTCGCTGATCGCCAGCTTCCAGTTGAGGATGCGGAAATCGTTGTTGTCGCCGTAGTAGAGGAAGTCGTTCCGGTCCGGGAGTTTGCTTCTGGACAAGGTTTGCAGGAAGGTGCGTGTGGGCGACAGGACGACAACGTTGTCGAGCCAGCTGCTGTTGCGACCGATATTGGCGCGCCGCCACGGCAGGGATTTATCCAGCCAGCCGGGCACGATGTGCTCGCCGAAATGCGGGTAGAGGACGAGGCCTCCCTCGGGATTGCCGCTGACGCGCGAATAGGGGAGGGCAAGATGGTAATCGATCAGTCCGCCGTCCCAAAAGGTACCTGCCGGCGCACCCGGAATGTCGCGCACCGGCTCCATGATGAAGGGCAGCGTGCCCGACGCCAGCAGTGCGCCGCTGAGGTTCTTCGCGGACAGCGGCATGAAACTGGTGTCGAAGGCGTCGAATTTGGCCTTCAACCAGAAAGCGGGATCGCGTTCATCGCCGACGACGACGCGCGACAGGTGGTTGGCGAGCTGGGAGCGCGATACGAGGTTGCCGAGCGCGGCGAGTCCAAAACCCGCGGTAACGGATAGATTGCGCGTGGGCGCTTTGAGTAGCTTGCGTCCGCGCGATACCAGGATCTGCAGGCGATGATAGGGATGCGCCACCATGTGCTGCTCGTGCCCGGTGATGAATTCGGCAAGGAAGCGCTCGCAGGAATCAGACACGAATCGCGGCGTCGGATTGCGCGGATAGCATTGCTCGCAATAGAGGTCGCCAAGCTTCCGGAACGCCTCTACTGGATCCGCCTGGCACGCCGCAGCCATGCGCCAGGCGCCGATCGACGCGCCGATCAGTGTGCGCTCGCGCGGTGCGGATGGCAGCCAGCTGCCGAATAGCCACTGGTCCATCTTCTGGAAAATCAAACCCTTCGGACCGCCTGCAGCGGCAGGGATGATCGCGATGTCTTGCGCGCGCAGGCCGTGTTCCCGGATGTGCTTCAGCGCTTTCGGCCCGGCATGGATCGCCAGCGCCTTCATCGAATCCCTTCCGTCATTTTGCAGTTGAATGCAGCTTCATCATCGCTGCTTCGAATTTGCCTTCGCAGAGCATGGGAATGACATCCAGGCTCTTGTCGATGGCGTCATTGATGAGGATCTGTTCTTCCTTGCGGGGGCGATGCAGGACGAAATCCGCCACAGGCTGCTGCAGGTTCGCGGTGCGCGGATGGCCGATGCCGATGCGCAGTCGCCAGTAGTCCTGCGTGCCCAGTGCGGCAGTGATGTCCTTCAAGCCATTGTGTCCGCCGGACGAGCCACCTTTCTTGATCTTCGCCACGCCCGGTTGCAGGTCGAGTTCGTCATGCACGACGAGGACATCGTCGGGCGGGATCTTGAAGAAGCGGGCAAGCGCGCCAACCGATTGGCCGGAACGGTTCATGTAAGTTTGCGGTTCCAGCAGCCAGACTTCCTGACCGGCGATGACGGTTTTCGCCGCGAGCGCATTGTATTTGGACTCGCGCACAAGCCGGCTGCCGGCAAGATTGTCGACCAGCCAGAAGCCCGCGTTGTGGCGCGTTTGTTCGTATTCAGGGCCTGGATTGCCAAGGCCGACGATGAGACGGATGGGCATGCGTTCTTGATTGTTGCCGCGGAAAAGGAATGATTATCGTGGATGTTGCGGTTTCGCGTCCAATCCGGCGCTGGAAACAAAAAACCCCGTCACATGGACGGGGTTTTTAGTGCGGCATTGCTGCCGGCGAAAGACAAATTACTTCGTCTCTGCTGCGCCTGCTGCTGCGTCGTCAGCGGACACCTGGCCAGCCGGAACGCTTGCGATCGCGATGGTCGGGTTGTTGTCGCCGTGTGCAACTGCGGTAACGCCCTTCGGCAGGGTGATGTCTGCGAGGTGGACGGATGCGCCGGCCTCAACCTTGGACAGGTCGACTTCGACGAATTCCGGCAGGTCGCCCGGCAGGCAGCTGACGTCCAGTTCGTTCATCACGTGGCTGATGATCGCGCCACCCAGCTTCACTGCCGGGGAAACTTCAGCGTTCACAAAGTGCAGCGGCACCTTGACGTGAATCTTCTGGTTCGGGTCGACGCGCTGGAAGTCAGCGTGCAGAACGAGTTGCTTGTATGCGTGTACTTGGAAGTCGCGCAGCAGGACTTTCTCGACCTTGCCGTCGATTTCCATGTCGAGGATCGAAGAGTGGAAAGCTTCCTTCTTCAGCGCGTGGTACAGCGCGTTGTGGTCCAGTGCGATGGCGACCGGAGCGTTCGTGCCGCCATAGATAATGGCCGGCGTCTGGCCCGCATTGCGCAGGCGGCGGCTCGCTCCGGACCCCTGCTCAGTGCGTGGGAATGCGATAACTTTCATTTTTTAGCTCCAAAAGTGCAAGCAAGCTTGCGATAAGTCCCCCGCGACCAGGGGACGTGAAAACCTTCTTCCCGAAGAAAGAAGGGAAAACCGAAAACTTAGTCGACGAACAGCGAGCTGACGGAGTCGCCCTTGGTGATGCGCTTGAAGGTTTCTGCCAGCAGGTCCGCGGCGGTGAGCTGGCGGATCTTCGGGCAGGCCTTGGCTTCGGCGGTCAGCGGAATGGTGTCGGTGACAACCAGTTCGTCCAGCGGCGAGGTCGTGATGCGGTCGATTGCCGGGCCGGAAAGCACCGGGTGCGTACAGTAGGCGACCACCTTCTTGGCGCCGCGCTCCTTCAGCACTTCGGCCGCCTTGGTCAGCGTGCCGGCGGTATCGACCATGTCGTCCATGATCACGCAATTGCGGCCTTCGACTTCACCGATGATGTGCATGACTTCCGACACGTTCGCCTTCGGGCGGCGCTTGTCGATGATGGCCAGGTCGCAGTTCAGGCGCTTGGCCAGCGCGCGTGCGCGAACCACGCCGCCGACGTCCGGCGACACGACCAGCAGGTCGTCGTAGTTTTTCTTGATCAGGTCCGTCAGCAGGATCGGGGATGCGTAGATGTTATCCACCGGAATGTCGAAGAAGCCCTGGATCTGGTCTGCGTGCAGGTCCATGATCAGGACGCGGCCGACACCGGCCTGCTGCAGCATGTTGGCAACGACCTTCGCGGAAATCGCAACGCGGGCGGAACGCGGACGGCGATCCTGGCGGGCGTAACCAAAATAGGGGATGGCGGCGGTGATGCGGCCGGCGGAAGCGCGCTTGAGTGCATCGACCATCAACATGATTTCCATCAGGTTGTCGTTGGTCGGCGCGCAGGTCGATTGCAGGACGAAGACATCCTTGCCGCGCACGTTCTCGTTGATTTCCACCATGACTTCGCCGTCGGAGAATTTCGACACGACAGCCTTGCCGAGGGGGATGCCGAGGTGCTTGACCACCCCTGCGGCCAGCTCCGGGTTTGCGTTGCCGGTAAAGACCATCAGGTTTTCAAGCGCCATGGGACACCTAGGAAATTGCGGGTTAAAAGGATGAAAAGCCGCCAAGGCATGACTGTGTGTCTCGCGTTGGCGGCTTTGGGTTCTTCTTGTATTTAATGGCAGGGGAACAAGGATTCGAACCTTGGAATGCCGGAATCAAAATCCGGTGCCTTAACCAGCTTGGCGATTCCCCTACTCAACCTGTTGTCTGCCGTCGCATGATGCAACGTCAAACGAATTCTGTACTACGTCGTCAGCAAGTGCGAGAGCGGGTGCCGCTCGATCGCTTTGGCTTTCCAGACATTCCACTGGATCTGTCCGGTTTTCTGTGCCGCTTTCAGCACTTCATCAGCTTCATGCTCCTGCCCGAAAGCGCAGAACACGCAAGCACCGGAACCCGTCATCCTTGCATCGCCAAATTGTCGCAGCCATTTGACGGCTTCAGCAATCGGCGGGAAAAGTCTTGTTGCCACGACTTGCAGGTCGTTCTTTCCGAAGCAATTGGATGCCTTGGAAAAGTCCGATATTTTGACGGGGTTTGTGTTTCTTGTCAAACCCGGATCTGAAAATATTGCTGCAGTCGGTGCGGAAACCCCCGGTTCAATGACAACATACCAGCATTTCGGGGTGTCGACAGCTGCCAGATCCTCGCCAACGCCTTCCGCAAAAGCATTCTGGCCGAAGATGAAGAACGGCACGTCGGCGCCTAGCCGCAGGCCGAGTTTCATCAGTTCATTGCGCGTCAGCCCGGTCTGCCACAGATGGTTGAGCACAATCAGCGTGGTCGCCGCGTCCGAAGAGCCTCCGCCAAGTCCGCCGCCCATCGGCAGCTTTTTTTCAATGGCAATGTCCGCACCCAGTGCCGCACCCGAGGTGGCTGCGGCTTTGAGCAGCTTCGCGGCACGTACGATCAGGTCGGAGTCCTCCGGTACGCCCGGAACGTCAGTGAGGCGGCGTACCGCGCCATCGCTGCGCACGGTGAAATGCAGCAGGTCCGAATGGTCCAGCAACTGGAATGCGGTTTGCAGCAGGTGGTAGCCGTCCGGACGGCGTCCGGTGACGTGCAGGAACAGATTCAGCTTGGCGGGTGCCGGGCAGTTGTTCAGCGTGGTTGCCATGTGTCGATGACGATGCGAAGAGAAACGTCGCCTGCCTGCTCGGTGTGGCGGGCAAGGTCGATGCGTTTGGGACGATTTTGGGACGACGGATTTTCCTCGAGCCAGCTGGCGTAGTGGATACGCCAGCCGTCGCGCGAATCGATGCGCGTTTCGGGCGGGTTGGCAATGACGCGTTTGCCGGCGGAATCGACAGCGAAACCCTGCAGCCATTCTCGCAGGCCGGCGACCGGCAATGGCCATCCAAGTGTTTCTGCAGTCAGCGCGTCGACGTTGGCGGCGCTCTTTGCCGGCTGTCCTGCCTGCCTGAGTGCCGCGCCTTCGGCATTGACGTCGATGACTGCCACTGTCTGGCCCAGCGGCGACAACAGGGTGACGGTGGTTTGAGCGGGGGTCTGCGACCAGGCGAAGCTGCCGTGCAGGGCTTCTTCCCTGCTGTTGGCCTGGTAGCGCACGGATAGACGCCCAGCGATGTCGATCGTCTCGTGGAAGTCCCGTTGTGGCGCCTGTACCGCCGATCCAGGAGTTGGCGGCTGCACAGTGGCGCACCCCGCCAGCAGCAATGGCAACGCGATTGCGATTGCCCGGGCAAGGCAAAGACTCATAGATTGACGTTCAGGCGCGCAAGCGTGCTCTTCAATGTGTCGTTCTGCGGGTCCTTGGTCTGCGCGTCACGCCACAGCTTCTGCGCGTCATCTTTCTGGCCTTTTACCCAGAGTACTTCGCCCAGGTGAGCGGCGATCTCGACGTCCGGGCGCAGCTCGTAGGCGCGGCGAAGCAGTGCTTCGGATTCCTTCAGGTTGCCAAGCCGGAATTGCACCCAGCCCATGCTGTCCATAATGAAGGGATCGTCCGGAGCCAGTTGAAGGGCTTTGTCGATCAGGGAAAGCGCTTCCTGCAATCGCACATTCCGCTCCGCCAGTGAATAGCCGAGGGCGTTGTAGGCATGCTGGTTGTTGGGCGCCAGTTCCATGATCTTGCGCAGCGATGATTCCATCACCTCCCATTGGCTGCTCTTCTCCGCAGCCATCGCGTAGTCGTAGAGCAGGTCGGTATTGGTGGGGAAGCGCGCAAGTCCTGTCTTGAAGACTTTCAGCGCTTCCGGCAGCTGGTTGGCGTCGCGCAGGAGCTGGCCTTCGGCGATGACGATCTGGGCTTCCTCGCGGTCACCGCTGACGCTCAGTTCGTGCAGCAGCTTGCGAGCGCCTGCCATGTCGCCGCGTTTGGCGATCACCTGCGCGCGTTTGATTTGTGCATTTAGGTAGGCTTCGCCAGGTTCGATCTGCGCCAGCCATTTGAGGACGCCGTCGCTGTCCTTGCGCTCTTCGGCAATCTGCGCGAGCAGCAGCAAGGCCTGGGACGGGTCACGCTCGTCATCCGGCTTCGCCGACAAGAGATTGAGGTACGATGTCAAGTATTGCTCGGCCGCCTTCAGGTCGTTGGTTTGCATGCCGAGTACGCCGAGCGCGTACAGCGAAGTCAAGTCTTGCGGCTGGTCCTTCAGCAGGGCTTCGAATTCCCCGCGTGCCTTTGCGTATTGCTTCTGGTCGATCAGCATGCGCGCATAGGCCATGCGCACATCGCGCGCCTTGGGGTAGCTGGCGACAAAATCGCCGAGCAGTTTTAAGGACTCCGCTCTGTCCTGCGTCACCTGTACCAGCGCAAGGATCGCGAGCTCGGAATCCGGCTTGGCTTTCAGTGCCGTTTCGGCTTCCTCGCGCGCGCGCTGCGTGTCGCCGCGCGCATAGGCGCCCTGCGCAAGAGCCAGCCTTGCTTCAGGCAGATCGAGGTAGGGCTGGAGGATGCGTTCCAGCATGGCGAACGCGGCGTTCTTGTCCTTGGCCCGGGCGAGCAGGCGCTGCATCTGGAAGGCGAGCAGGCCGCGGGTCTGCGGCCGCGCTTCCTTGAGGCGCTCCTCGAGGACAGGTTGCGCTTCGTCGAGGTTGTCGCTCAGGATGACGAAGCTCAGGTAATACTGGGTGGCTTCGTCGGAGTTCGGGGCGAGAGTCCGCCACAGGCGTACCGCGGCCAATGCTTCATCGGCCTGTTTCGCGGTCAGGGCCATTTCCGCCGCGCGCCGTGCCACGCGCGGATCGCGCGTCTGCTGGGCGAGGGAGAGGAGCGTCACGTAGGCGGTTTGCCAGTCACCCCGCTGGAATGCGATTTCCGAGGTAACGAGCTTGTAGACCAATTCGTCCGTCAGCTCGACCGAGGGGAGCGGATCTTCCGGTTTCTGCTCGCCGGAGCCGGAGCGCTTGTGCGGAGAGGCCGGCAATGTCTTCCTGACGACCGACTCGTCCGCGTTGGCCACGGCGGCCGGCGCGGCCGCGATCACGGGCTGCGCAGGCTGGATGGTTCTGGTCGCGCACGCGGACAACACGATCGGCAGAGTTACAATGAGAAGAGTGTTTTTCAAGGAAGATTCCCGGCTAATCAGGCAGTAGTCATTTTACGCCCAACGGGGACGCTATGCGCGAGGGTAATACAGGGCTGCGAAGCCGATTCATCGCCCTTGCCGACATCGTCGTCGCCGTATCCAGACCGCTCCATTGATACCACATTTGTCATGCGTCAAATTTGTCATTCTGCAAAAAATTATCTCAACGATGCCTGAACTACCCGAAGTTGAAGTAACGCGCAGAGGTGTCGCTCCCCATCTGGACGGGCAGGTGGTTGTCGGCGTCGCACTTCGCCACACCGGCCTTCGATGGCCTTTTCCCGAAGGACTCGCCGAACTCCTGCGCGGTCAGCGCATCCGTTCGACGGGAAGACGCGGTAAATATCTCCTGATCGGGTTCGACCACGGCACGCTGATTGTTCACTTGGGCATGTCAGGCCATCTGCGCATACTGCCGCGCGGCACTCCGCCTGAAAAGCATGACCATTTCGACCTCGAGGTTGGTGACCAGCTCATGCGGATGACCGATCCTCGCCGCTTCGGCGCCGTCCTCTGGCATGGAAACAGCGAGGGGGTGGTCGATGAGCATCTCCTGTTGCGGGGACTGGGTGTGGAACCGCTGGAGCCGGCGTTTGACGCCACGTTGCTGTACAGGATGACCCGCCGGCGAAGCGCTCCGATCAAGCAGGTGTTGCTCGCCGGAGACATTGTCGTTGGTGTCGGCAATATCTATGCATCCGAAAGTCTCTTCAAGGCGGGGATTAATCCACGTACGCCAGCGCATCGCATCGGTCTTGTCCGATATGAAAGACTGGCGGCAGCCATCCGTGAAACGCTCGCCGCTGCCATAGAGAAAGGCGGCAGCACACTGCGGGATTTCATGGCCGCCGACGGCCAGCCCGGATACTTCCAGCAAAGTTATTTTGTCTACGATCGCGCCGGTGAACCATGTCGGATATGCCAGACGACAGTCCGGGCGATCAAGCAAGGTCAGCGATCGACCTTCTACTGCCCAAATTGTCAAAAATGAGTCCGGGTGCTAGATTCGTACATTCATACAGTGTTAGCTTGGGGAAATTGTGAGCAATCTGGTACAAAAGTTCCAGGAGTACAGTGGTTGGCGTAACAACGTCATGGCCGCGCTCGAGCGCTATCGCGCTTGCGTTGGGGCGACGGACCTCGCCGACCCGGTCAGCGACCAGCATTTCTCGCGCCTGAAAGCCCGGCTGACCGACGACAAGCTTTCGATTGCCTTTGTGGCGGAATTCTCCCGCGGCAAGTCGGAATTGATCAACGCGATCTTCTTCGCCGATTACGGACAGCGCATCCTGCCTTCTTCCGCCGGGCGTACCACCATGTGCCCGACGGAATTACTGTACGACGAAACCTTTCCGCCCTCGATCCGGTTGCTGCCGATCGAAACCCGCGCGGAAGCAGCATCGACCAGCGATTACAAGGACAACAACCATGTATGGACCGTCCTGCCGCTCGATATTACGTCGGGCGAAGGCATGCTGGATGCATTCAAGCAAGTCAGCCTGACCAAGCGCGTTCCGGTCGAGGAGGCGAAGCGCTACGGCCTGTACCATGAAGACGATCCCGATGCGTCGCTGTCCGTGGGCGACGACGGCCTTGTCGAGATTTCACAGTGGCGTCATGCCATCGTCAATTTCCCGCATCCGCTGCTGAAGCAGGGACTGGTCATCATCGATACGCCGGGGCTGAACGCCATCGGCACCGAGCCGGAACTGACGCTGAACCTGATCCCGAATGCACATGCCGTGCTGTTCATCCTGGCGGCCGATACCGGCGTCACCAGGAGCGACATCGACGTCTGGCGCGACCATATCGGCGGCGGTCCCGCCCGCCTCGTCGTGCTCAACAAGATCGACAGCATGTGGGATGAGCTGCGCACTGCGGAAGAAATCGAAGAACAGATCGAAAAGCAGGTGGCGACCGTCGCCCATACGCTCAGCTTGTCCTCCCACCAGGTATTTCCGATCTCCGCCCAAAAGGGCCTGGTCGGCAAGGTCAATCGTGACGCTGAATTGCTGGAAAAGAGCCGTTTGCCCGCACTTGAATCCGCACTGTCGGAAGAGCTTATTCCCAGCAAGCGGGAAATCGTTCGCGGCCAGCTCGAGACGGAGGTCAATGAGCTGACCGCGGCCAAGCAAGCACTGCTCGCTTCGCGCAGCCGCAACATCGTGGAGCAGCTGGTTGAACTGAAGAGCCTGCGCGGCAAGAACCAGTCGATCATCGAACACATGATGAAGCGCGTCGACCTCGAGAAGAAGGAGTTCGACGGCAGCTTGCTGAAGCTTCAGGGCACGCGCGCCGTTTTTACGCGTCTGTCGAGCGAGGTCTTCACCAGCCTGGGCATGGATATCCTGAAGACGGAAATCCGCAAGACCCGGGACTCCATGGAAAAGAGCAAATTCTCCGCCGGCTTGCGTTCCGCGGTGAAGGATTTCTTTGCGCATGTGCGCAACAACCTCGTGCAGTCCGGACAGAAGACCGACGAGATCACCGAAATGATGACGGTGATGTACCGGAAATTCTCCACCGAGCATGGCCTTGCGCTCTCTACGCCGATGCCGTTCTCGCTCGAGAAGTATCTCAAGGAAATCGAGCTGATCGAGACCGTTTACCACAAGCAGTTCGGCACGGCGGCGATCCTCACGATGCCGCAAGTCGCCCTGATGACCAAGTTCTTCGACTCGATCGCATCGCGCGTCAAGCAGAGCTTCCTGCAGGCGAATCGCGACGTCGAGGCATGGCTGAAGGTCGTCATGGCGCCGCTCGAAGCGCAGATCTGGGAACACCGCTCGCAGTTGAAGAAGCGCCGCCAATCGATCGAACGTATCCATCTTGCTACCGACAGCCTGGAAGAAAAGGTGCAGGCGCTGGAAGCAATGCAATCCGAGATCGAGGCGCAGAAGAAAGCCCTCCAGACGCTGGAGGCGGAACTGAAAGGCGCAATTGCCGCAGAGCTGTCCGCACTCAAGGCGGCTGCATAGATGAAGCGGGTTGCAGGGGCGCCGGCAGCGCAGGCTGCGGGTGCCGGTTCGGCGCTTTCCGACCCATCGTTTTCGCAGGCCGTCATCCGATGGCAAAAGCAGCACGGCCGTCACACGCTGCCATGGCAGAACACGACGGATGCCTATCGCATCTGGCTGTCGGAAATCATGCTGCAGCAAACCCAGGTATCGGCGGTCATTCCCTACTATCTCCGTTTTCTTGAACGATTTCCCGATGTCGCCTCGCTAGCGGCAGCGCCTTCCGAAGAGGTGATGGCGCACTGGAGCGGGCTCGGGTACTACTCGCGCGCGCGCAATCTTCACCGTTGCGCACAGCGCGTGGTGTCGGAGTTCGGCGGCGTCTTTCCCGCCGATCCCGCGCAGCTCGCCGACTTGCCGGGCATCGGTCGCTCGACGGCGGCTGCCATTGCCGCTTTTGCCTACGGCGCCAGGGCGGCCATCCTGGATGGCAACGTCAAGCGCGTGTTCGCGCGGGTATTCGGCATTGAGGGCTTTCCGGGAGCAAAGCCGGTCGAAGACAGGATGTGGCAACGCGCGGTCGCGCTCCTCCCGGCCCAGGATATCGAGTCGTATACGCAGGGGTTGATGGATCTTGGCGCAACCTTGTGTACGCGCAGCAGTCCGTCGTGCAACCAATGCCCGCTGGTCGAGCGTTGCGTTGCTTATGAAAGCGGACGCGTGCACCTGCTGCCGGAGCGGCGTCCGAAAAAGGCAGTTCCGGAAAAATCCACTGCGATGCTGGTCATCACCCACGATGGTCATGTCTTGCTGGAGCAGCGCCCGGATTCCGGTATCTGGGGCGGACTGATGTCGCTGCCTGAAATCGCCGAAGACTCCGATGACGCGTTTTCGGCGGCAGCGCCTTTCGGGGAACCGGAATCCAGCGAGAAGCTTACGCCGTTTTCCCACACGTTCACCCATTTCAAATTGCATGTCTCGCCGTACCGGATCCGGCTCTCCCGACGCAAGGACGCAGCCAGGCAGTCGAGTCATGTCTGGTACCCCGGCGAACGCCTGGCGGACGCGCCGTTACCGGCGCCGGTGAAAAAGCTGCTGCTTGCGGTTTTCCGCGAGCCGGACCTGCTCGCTAATCGTTGATCCATTCGACCCGGTTGCGCCCGAGCTGTTTGGCCTGGTAGAGCGCGGAATCGGCGCGCGAAATCAGGTCGGTGATTTTTTCTCCGTGCCGGTATTGGGCAACGCCGATCGACAGCGAAATGTGCTTCTGCGCCAGGATCTTCTGGAAATCGAGGAAGTGTGCATAGACGCGCAGCCGTTCCGCGTGCATCACGGCGCCTTTCACATCGGTGTCGGGCAGGATCTGCATGAATTCGTCGCCGCCATAGCGTCCGAGGACGTCGGTGTCGCGGATGCTGTCTCGCGCGACGCGCGCAAATTCCTTCAGGATCGTGTCGCCCACGAGGTGCCCGTTGTTGTCGTTGATTTCCTTGAACCTGTCGATGTCGATCAGGCAGATGGTGAACGGGATGTCGCAGCTGTCGGCCTGCAGCTTGGCCTGTTCCAGTTCGGACTGTAGCTGGCGGCGGTTGTAAAGGCCGGTCAGTTCGTCGCGGACGGATTTTTCTTCATAGTGCTCAAGCTGGTAGCGCGTCGCGCGCAGCAGCTGGCGCATGTTCTGGATCTGTTTGCCGACGATGATCATGCCCGGCAGCGTCAGCGCGAGTACGAACCATTGCGCCATGTCGGCGCGGAAGCCGAAGTGGTAGCCCTCGGCCTGGGCGCGTACAAGAATGATGCCGAGGTAGGCGGCCATGCAGCCGATGGAGAGCAGGATCAGTGATGCGGTGGAAAGCCGGAAGATGCTGAACGAAAACGCAATCAGGACGAACGGCACCAGCGCAACCTGGGTTGAGCGTTCGAGGTAGGCAACCCCGAGCATGATCAGCAGCGACGTCATCAGTTGCGGCAGCATCAGGCTGGGTTCATGGAAGCGTTGATTCAGACCGAAGCGGATGATGCCATGGAAGAGCGCGACAACCACGACGACCGCCACGGCCGCGCCGCTGAACGTCAGGCCGCTGATGAATCCCTGCCGATAGAAGATGTACAGGCTAAGCGCGTACAGCAGCGAAATCAGGCCGATCGGCGAAATCTGGGGAATGCGGACGGGCAGCATATTCTTGCGACGGTTGATCGTGTCAGATCGCATCGTTTCGCGTGCGTCGTCCAATAGCATGGGATTAGCGCTCAATGTGTGCGGGTAAATGCTTCCTGGTTGCGGGGAAAGTTTGCCGATACGGCAGTGACCAGCCATTTATCCTACGAATGCCATGCCGCGATTTTGCGCGGTAACAAACCGGGGACAAAAAATGCGGTGGAGAAGCTTGGCGTGCGAGTGATTCTCGCAAATGTCACATCACCGGGCGGCGATGCACACCAGATTCTTGTCTTTGTTTTAATCAGACGATCTGATGCTGAACCAGATACTGATGGATGATGGAGAGACGGCTTTCCACGTCGAGCAGTTCCAGCAGTTTTTGCCTCGCCTTGAGCGGGATCGGAAGGATCTCGCACCAGCGGTTGGCAACCCAGCTCGCGCTGTCGAGGCGTATCGGCTGCGAGAACGGACTGATGAAGTCGCTGCCCCGTTCGACACGGCCCTTCGCGTTGACATCGTCGATGACCATCTTGAGCGTCTTCGCGCAGGTCACGTGGATGTCACTCGTTGGCACCGTGCTGTCGGGTGCGATCAGGTCGACACGCGCTTCAAGGCGCTGGTCGGGCAGCACGCGGGTTTCACGAATGCGGAAGCGTTCGCCGCCCTGCGTGCGCAGCATCATGACGCCGAGCGTCTCCATGTCCCACCCGGTGATGTGCGCAAGGCAGCCGACCTCCTCCGGTTCGGCCGCAGCGCCGACTTCCTGTCCGCTCTTGATGAGGACGACGCCGAACGGGACGTTGTCTTTCATGCATTCCCGGACCATGTCGATGTAGCGTGCTTCAAAGACCTTCAGCGGAAGGACGCCGTCAGGGAACAGGACCGTCTTCAGTGGAAACAGCGGGAGCCAGGAGTCAGTCGCGCGCATGGAATGCCAGGGAAATCAGTTCAACTCGCGGTGACGGACGAGCACGCGCTCGGAGGCCCGGAAATGCCTTGCCAGCTTCTCGACCATGTACACCGAACGATGCTGGCCGCCTGTACAGCCGATGGCGACGGTGAGGTAGCTGCGGTTGTCATTCTTGAATGCCGGCAGCCATTTCTCGACGAAGGTGCGGATGTCGGCAAGCAGTTCCGCCACGTGGGCTTGGACGTCGAGGAAGGCGATCACCGGTTCGTCGCGTCCGGTGTACGGACGCAGGCGCAGGTCGTAAAAGGGATTGGGCAGCACGCGGACGTCGAACACGAGGTCCGCGTCGAGCGGCACGCCGAACTTGAAGGCGAATGATTCGAACAGCAGGGTGAGCGGCGTGCGTTCGGTCTCCACCAGGTCCTTGATCCAGGCGCGCAGCTTGTTCGCGGAGAGGCCGGAAGTATCGATGACATGGCCGATGCCTTCGACGGCGGACAGCATTTCGCGCTCGCGCAGGATGCATTCAGTCAGGGTCGGCTGGTCGCCGCCGGGAGCCGGGCGGAAACGATGCGAGAGCGGATGGCTGCGGCGCGTTTCGGAAAAGCGTGCGATCAGGGATTCCGTCTTCGCCGAGAGAAACAGGACTTTGACGTCGTGGCCTTCATCCTTCAATTTCTGGATGTCGGCGGGAAGTCCGGCCAGGGAGTCGGCGCTGCGCGCGTCCATTGCTACTGCAAGGTTTTGCGCGCCTTCTTCCAGCCGGGTCTCGACGAGTTGGCGCAATAATTTGGGCGGCAGGTTATCGACGCAAAAGTAACCCGCGTCTTCGAGTGCATTCAGTCCGACCGATTTTCCCGAGCCGGAAATGCCAGTGATGAGAATGATGCGCATAGGCGGTAATCATACCGCATTAGTCATTGCCCATCGCCTTCTGCTGCCGCTCCATGAACTCCTTCAAGGTGTCGATGCCGCGCAGCTGGAGGATGGTATTGCGTACCGCGGCTTCGAGCAGCACCGCGAGGTTGCGGCCGGCTTCCACCGGGATGATGACCTTGCGGATTGGCAGGCCGAGCACTTCCTCGGTCTGGGAGTGCAGGGGCAGGCGCTCGTAGTTTTCTTCCAAGGTCTTGCGGCGGACGAGGTGGACGATGAGTTTCAGCCGCATTTTCCGCCGCACGGCGGTTTCGCCGAAGATCGTCTTGATGTCCAGCAGGCCCAGGCCGCGCACTTCCAGCAGGTTCTGCAGCAGCGGCGGGCAGCGGCCTTCGATCATGTTCGGGGCGATGCGGGAGAATTCGACCGCGTCGTCAGCCACGAGGCCGTGGTTGCGGGAAATCAGTTCCAGGCCCAGTTCGCTCTTGCCGAGCCCGGATTCGCCAGTGATCAGCACGCCGACGCCCAGTACGTCCATGAACACGCCGTGCATGGTCACGCGCTGCGCCAGTTCCTTGGACAAGTAGACGCGGAGATAATCGATGACTTGCGCGGCGGGCAGCGGGGTGGAAAACAACGGGATGTTTCGCTCGTCGCACACCTGCAGGATGTAGGGCGGTGTTTCCAGGCCCTGCGCAATGATGAAGGCGGGCGGCTCGCCGTTGACCAGTTCTTCCGTCTGGTATTTGCGCGAAGTGGGGGAGAGCTTGTTGTAGTACTGGATTTCCTGGTGGCCGAAGACCTGCAGCCGGCCAGGGTGGATGAGGTTCAGGTGGCCGACCTGGTCGGCGGCGGAAGTGGCATCGCCGGAGATGCGGCGTTCACCGCCCGGAAAGCCGGCAAACCAGCCCAATTGCAATGCTTCGCGGGTGTCGTCGTAGAGCTGCTGGATCGAAAGGTTGGTTTGTGTGGGCATGGGCGGAACTCAATGTGATGGGAGGGAACGCCCTCCCACATGAGTTCCGATTATGCATGCACGCTCGGTTCCCACGCAATAATGCGCGAATGGACCGAGGCGGCGTCCGGATCGGTCGCTAGCTGATTGCGGAAAGTCTCGTCGGAGAACATCTCGGCGACTTCGGACAGGATTTCGAGATGCTGCTGCGTCACATGGTCGGGGATCAGCAGGAATACCAGCAGCTTGACCGGATGGCCGTCCGGCGATTCAAAGGGAATCGGCTCCTTCAGGCGGACAAAGGCGGCCAGCGGCGCTTTCAACCCTTTGATGCGGCCGTGCGGCACGGCCACACCATGACCCAACCCGGTCGAACCAAGGCGCTCGCGGGCAAACAGATTGTCCGACACAACGGAGCGCGCGATGCTGCAGTTGTTCTCGAAGATCAATCCCGCCTGCTCGAATGCGCGTTTCTTGCTCGAAACCTCGAGATCCAGAACCACGTTGTTGGCCGACAGGATTTTTGAAAGGTTGGTCATGTTACAAAACGGTATGCTGCACCGCACAATGCGTTATTTTGTGTCGCATTATAGGCCTCTTCCGGGGATGTGCAATGACTTAGCTTAGGGTTGCCTGAAGAAACTACATTGATAGTAAGCAGGAAACGGTTGCCCATCATTCAACATTTGTCAGCATGCCGCATGCGCATTGCGTCAGACAGTCCTTGGTAAAAATGGTTTCCGGCAGGCACTGTTTTTTCCGGCACAAAGCATCATCCTTCGCGAGGCAAATAAACAACGGTTATTGCCGCGCATTGCGCCGGTTCGAAGGGCGCTGTCCAGTACTAAAGTTGGTCCGCCATGGGTTGATATCAAGACCTCCGCGGCGTGTATACCGTGCATATACCGACAATTTCTGCGGTTTGCACTGGCGCATGATGTCCATGAAGATGCGCTCCACGCATTGCTCATGGAATTCGTTATGGTTACGGAAGCCGACGAGGTAGTGCAGCAAGTGCTCCTGGTCGATTTGCGGCCCGACGTAGTGGATCTGCACGCTTCCCCAGTCCGGTTGGCCCGTGACGAGGCAATTCGATTTGAGGAGATGGGACACCAGCGTCTCTTCGACGATTGCCTCCTCGAGGTTTGCCTTGAGGATCGCCGGGTTGGGACTGTATTCGCTGACCTCGATATCAAGGCGGTCGAGGAGCAAGCCCTCTAGTTCCCCCATTTCCACCGCTGAAAACGCATCGGGCGTCGTGAGCTTGACCTGCACAGACGATCCGAAACCATTCGACAGGTCAGTGCGCAGCATGGCGGCCAGCGCTTCCGGCGATTCGATGCGCGTCTGGTTGAAGGAATTCAGGTAGAGCTTGAACGACTTCGATTCGATGATGTTCGGCGAATCGGCCGGTACGGTAAACGTGGCGATCGCGACCTGCGGCTTGCCGCGCGGGTTCAGCCAGGACAGTTCGTAGGCATTCCAGATATCGACGCCGAAGAAAGGCAGCGTTCCCGAAACGCCAATTTCCAGGCGCTTCTGTTCGCGCGGGATCGGGAAGAGCAGGGAGGGCGTGTACTCGGCCTGGTAGGAGGTCGGTTTGCCGAGCGGCGAGGCTTCCGGCTGGTTGGAGATGGTCATACGCGGCGCGGCATGAAGCCGTGAAAAACGTCCGAGAGGGCTGTGATGTCAATGAGACAGCGGCCGGCCCCCTCGGTTCGGCCGCCGCATGCTTCTTACAGGAACAGTTTATAGACCGGATTGTCGGTTTCGTCCCAATGACGATAGCCGAGGCTGGACAGGAAGGTGCGGAAAGACTTCATTTCCTTCTTCGGCACCTGCAGGCCGACGAGGATGCGGCCCACGTCGCCGCCCTGGTTCCGGTAATGGAACAGGCTGATGTTCCAGTTCGGCGCCATGCTGTCGAGGAAGCGCATCAGCGCGCCCGGACGCTCCGGGAATTCGAATCGGTACAGCAACTCGTCGTGCGCGAGCGGGCTCTTGCCGCCGACGAGATGGCGCACGTGCAGCTTGGCCAGTTCGTCGTGCGTCAGGTCCAGGGTCTTGAAGCCGTGCTTTTCGAAGTTCTTCGAGATCTTCTCGGATTCGTCGCGCTTGGAGATCTGGATGCCGACAAAGACGTGGGCGACCTTCGCATCGCTGATGCGGTAGTTGAACTCGGTAACGTTGCGCGGACCGACCAGTTCGCAGAAACGCTTGAAGCTGCCGCGCTCTTCGGGGATGGTGACGGCGAAAAGCGCTTCTCGTGCTTCGCCCACTTCGGCCATTTCGGCCACGAAGCGCAGACGGTCAAAGTTCATGTTGGCGCCACTGGTGACGGTCACCAGGTTCTGACCGCTGATCGGCTTCTTGCCGGCCTTCGAACGCTCGACGTAAGCCTTCGCCCCGGCGACAGCCAGCGCGCCCGCCGGTTCCAGGATGCTGCGGGTGTCCTGGAAGACGTCCTTGATGGCGGCGCACACCTCGTCGGTGTCGACCAGGATGACTTCATCCACATACTGCTTGGCCAGACGGAAGGTTTCCTCGCCCGCGAGCTTGACCGCGGTGCCGTCGGAGAACAGGCCGACATCGCCGAGGGTGACGCGGCGGCCGGCCTTCAGGCTGCGTGCCATGGCATCGGAATCCGTGGTCTGCACGCCGATGACCTTGATATCGGGGCGGACCGCCTTGACGTAGGCGGCCACGCCCGCAACCAGGCCCCCGCCGCCGATGGCACAGAAGATCGCATGGATGGGTTCGGATAGCTGGCGGAGGATTTCCATGCCGATCGTGCCCTGGCCGGCGATCACATACGGGTCATCGAACGGGTGGACGAAGGTCAGCTTGAGCTTCTTTTCCAGCGTCAGCGCGTGGTTGTATGCATCGGTGTAGGAGTCCCCGAACAGCACGACTTCGCCGCCGCGCGCGCGCACGGCTTCCATTTTTACCGGGGGAGTCGTCGTCGGCATGACGATCACGGCACGGCAGCCGAGGCGGGTCGCGGACAGTGCGACACCCTGTGCATGGTTGCCGGCCGAAGCGCAAATCACGCCACGCTTCAGTTGGGCCGGCGTCAGGTGGGCCATCTTGTTGTACGCGCCGCGAATCTTGAAGCTGAAAACGCTCTGGATGTCCTCACGCTTGAAGTAAATGCGATTGTCCGTGCGCTGGGACAGCGTGGGCGCGAGTTCGAGCGGCGTTTCGACCGCGACGTCATAGACGCGGGCGGTCAGGATTTTCTGTAGGTAGTCGGTAGTCATAGGTTCGATGTCGGCTGCATGCATTCCCCAATGCGCACGCAGCCCGCCATTATAATGGACGCCTCCGGCGAATCTTCCATGCCTGGCTTCTCCTGCTTATATATCTGATATGTCCCGTCTCAGCTTGACGGGGCGCCCATTGTTCAATCGATGATCGAATCTGCAATTCGCTGGCTACTTTCTGTTCTCGCCATTCCCGACGTCGGGCTGTCCTCAGTTTTCATCATCAGCGTCGTGTCGGCCACCTTGCTTCCCCTCGGTTCGGAGCCGGCGGTTTTCGCCGTCGTCAAGGCCAACCCCGCGCTGTTCTGGCCGGCCATCGCCGTGGGAACGCTCGGGAATACCATCGGCGGGATCATCGATTACTGGATGGGGTACGGGGCCAAGCAGGCGTTCGCGAAAGAGCGCCAATCCCGCTGGTTCGGCTGGCTTGAGCGCTTCGGGGCGAAAGCGATGCTGCTCGCCTGGCTTCCCGCGGTCGGTGATCCACTCTGCACGCTTGGCGGCTGGCTGAAACTGCCGTTCTGGCCCTGCGTCCTGTATATGGCAATCGGCAAATTCCTGCGTTACCTGACGATGACCACATTGCTGCTCTATGTGCCCGACGGCTTCTGGCGCGCGCTCGCCAATTTGTTCTGATTGTTGCGCAATTGAAACTTTTTCCTGAAATCCTGCCCGCAAATCCTCAAATTAGGCCGTACGCCAAGTAAGGCTGTTGCCGCCTGGTGCAATGCAATACGCTAAAATGCACCTTTAAGGGTCTGTCTTGACATTCTGATGAACGCCCCCGCACAAATCCACGCACTTCTTTCCGACGCGCCCAGCGACATCGTTCCAACCCGCCTGCGCGAAATTCCGTACAACTACACCTCCTTTTCCGACCGCGAAATCGTGATTCGCCTGCTCGGCGAGGAGTCCTGGCGCATCCTGGACGAACTGCGCAGCGAACGCCAGACGGGACGCTCCGCGCGCATGCTGTACGAAGTGCTCGGCGACATCTGGGTGGTGCGGCGCAATCCGTACTTGCAGGATGACATGCTGGACAATCCGAAACGGCGGCAGGCGCTGATCGACGCGCTCAACCACCGCCTGATGGAAGTCGAAAAGCGTCGCCTGGCCACCGGCCTGGCCGATGCCGGCGATGCGCAGGCCCGCCGCCGCAGTGCCAATGTCGAAGTCCTGGTCAAGGCCGCGCGCAAGGCGGTCGCCGATTTCGGCGAGGAATTCCGCAAGACGTATGACCTGCGCAGGCGCGCAACCCGTGAACTGAGCCGCTACACTGCCAAGGACAACATCAAGTTCGACGGCCTGTCACGCGTCTCCCACGTCACCGATGCGACCGACTGGCGCGTCGAGTATCCGTTCGTTGTGCTGACGCCGGATACCGAGGACGAAATGGCCGGCCTGGTCAAGGCTTGCATCTCGCTCGGCCTGACCATCATCCCGCGCGGAGGCGGCACCGGCTACACCGGCGGCGCAGTTCCGCTGACGCCGCTGTCGGCCGTCATCAATACCGAAAAGCTCGAACAGCTCGGCCCGGTCGAAATGACGACGCTTCCGGAAGTGGATCGTCAGTACGCGACGATCTACACCGGCGCCGGCGTGGTGACCAAGCGCGTGTCCGACGCCGCCGACAAGGCAGGCTTCGTATTCGCCGTTGACCCGACCTCCGCGGAAGCGTCCTGCATCGGCGGCAACATCGCGATGAACGCCGGCGGCAAGAAAGCCGTTCTCTGGGGCACCGCCCTCGACAACCTGGCGAGCTGGCGCATGGTCGACCCGAACGGCGACTGGCTGGAAGTCACCCGCATCGGCCACAACCTCGGCAAGATCCATGACGCGCCGGTGGCGAAGTTCAAGCTGGAATGGACGCATCCTGCCGACAAGGGCAAGAGCAACAAGCCGTTCAAGACGGAATATCTCGAGATCGAAGGCCGCCGCTTCCGCAAGGAGGGCCTGGGCAAGGACGTGACGGACAAGTTCCTCGCCGGCCTGCCCGGCATCCAGAAGGAAGGCTGCGACGGTCTCATCACCTCGGCGCGCTGGATCCTGCATCGGATGCCGAAGTTTGCGCGCACCGTTTGCCTCGAATTCTTCGGCCAGGCGCGCGATGCGATCCCGTCGATCGTTGAGATCAAGGATTACCTCGATGCCGAGGCGAAGAAGGGCGGGGCGATTCTCGCCGGCCTCGAGCACCTCGATGAGCGTTACCTGCGCGCGGTCGGCTACGCGACCAAATCCAAGCGCGGCGTATTGCCGAAGATGGCGCTGTTCGGCGACATCGTCGGCGACGACGAGGAAGCGGTTGCACGCGCTGCGTCGGAAGTGGTGCGCATGGCGAACACGCGCGTCGGCGAAGGCTTCGTCGCCGTCAGCCCGGAAACACGCAAGAAATTCTGGCTCGACCGTGCGCGTACCGCCGCGATCGCCAAGCACACCAATGCATTCAAGATCAACGAAGACGTCGTGATTCCGCTCGACCGCATGGGCGAATACACCGACGGCATCGAGCGCATCAACATCGAACTGTCGATCAAGAACAAGCTGCAGTTCCTCGGCGAACTGCGCGGCTTCTTTGCATCGCCCCATCTGCCGCTCGGCAAGAGCGAGGATGCCGACAGCGACATCCCGCCGGAAGAGCTGCTGGGCGACCGCGTCGCGCAGGCAACGCAGATGATCGAAGCGACGCATGCGCGCTGGTCCTACCTGCTGGCCAGCCTCGACAAGCCGCTGCGCGAGGCGCGGGACGAGCTCGCTGCGCTGGGCGTCTCGACCACCTGGCTCGACGAACGCCTGCAGCGCCAGCCGGAAGCCAACGTCTTCAACGTCGTCCAGGACCGCACCATTCGCGTGTCCTGGAAGGCGGAAGTGCGCGCGCAACTGCGCCAGATTTTCAACGGCGCCGCATTCAAGCTGATCCTCGACGAGTGCAATGCCATACACAAGCGCGTGCTGCGCGGCCGCGTGTTCGTAGCGCTGCACATGCACGCGGGTGACGGCAACGTGCACACCAACCTGCCGGTCAACTCCGACCATTACGAGATGCTGCAGGATGCGCATGCCGCAGTGGCGCGCATCATGGCGCTCGCACGTTCGCTGAACGGTGTGATCTCCGGCGAGCACGGCATCGGCATCACCAAGCTGGAATTCCTCACCGAAGACGAGATCCGCGATTTCCGCGACTACAAACTGCGCGTCGACCCGGAAGGCCGTTTCAACAAGGGCAAGCTGCTCAACGACCCGGCCATGCCGTCCGACCTGCGCAATGCCTACACGCCGTCCTTCGGCCTGATGGGCCACGAGTCGCTGATCATGCAGCAGAGCGACATCGGCGCCATTGCAAACAGCGTCAAGGACTGCCTGCGCTGCGGCAAGTGCAAACCGGTGTGCGCAACGCATGTTCCGCGCGCCAACCTGCTGTACTCGCCGCGCAACAAGATCCTGGCGACTTCGCTGCTGGTCGAAGCCTTCCTGTACGAAGAGCAGACCCGCCGCGGCGTGTCGATCAAGCACTGGGAAGAATTCGAAGACGTCGCCGATCACTGCACGGTCTGCCACAAGTGCGTGACGCCGTGCCCCGTGGACATCGACTTCGGCGACGTATCGATGAACATGCGCAACCTGCTGCGCAAGATGGACAAGAAGTCCTTCAATCCCGGCACGGCCGCCGCGATGTTCTTCCTGAACGCAACCGACCCGTCCACCATCAACGCCACGCGCGCGGCGATGACCGGACTCGGCTACAAGGCGCAGCGCCTGGCCAATGACGTGCTCAAGAAGTTTGCGAAGAAGCAGACCAAGGCGCCGCCGGCGACCCATGGCAAGCCGCCGGTCAAGGAGCAGGTGATCCACTTCATCAACAAGAAGATGCCGGGCAACCTGCCGAAGAAGACCGCGCGTGCACTGCTCGATATCGAGGACGACAAGGTCGTGCCGATCATCCGCGACCCGCAGAAGACCACGGCCGATACCGAAGCCGTGTTCTACTTCCCGGGCTGCGGCTCCGAGCGCCTGTTCTCGCAAGTCGGCCTGGCAACGCAGGCGATGCTGTGGCACGTCGGCGTGCAGACCGTGCTGCCGCCGGGCTACCTCTGCTGCGGTTATCCGCAACGCGGCAACGGCCAGTACGACAAGGCCGAGAAGATGATGACGGACAACCGCGTGCTGTTCCATCGCGTCGCCAACACCCTGAACTACCTCGACATCAAGACGGTCGTAGTGTCGTGCGGGACCTGCTACGACCAGCTGGAAGGCTATGAATTCGAGAAGATCTTCCCCGGATGCCGGATCATCGACATCCACGAATATCTGCTCGAAAAGGGCGTCAAGCTCGAAGGTGTCGGCGGCGTGCGCTACATGTACCACGACCCCTGCCACAGCCCGATGAAGCAGCAGGACCCGATGAAAACGGTGAATGCGCTGATCACGATGGCGGACGGGCAGAAGGTCGAGAAGAACGAACGCTGCTGTGGCGAATCCGGCACCCTCGGCGTGAGCCGTCCGGACATTTCCACGCAGATCCGCTTCCGCAAGGAAGAGGAAATGCGCAAGAGCGCGGACAAGCTGCGTGCGGACGGTTTCAACGGCGACGTGAAGATCCTGACGTCCTGCCCGTCCTGCTTCCAGGGCTTGTCGCGCTACAACGAAGATGCGGGTACGACGGCCGACTACATCGTGATCGAAATGGCCAAGCACCTGCTCGGCGAGAACTGGATGCCGGACTACGTGGCCAAGGCCAATGCCGGCGGCATCGAACGCATACTGGTATAAGCGATGGCAAAAGACGCCTGCGAACTGTGCATGCATCCCGGTGGCGAAGTGATCTACCGGGATGACAACTATCGCATCGTGCTGGTTGACGACGAGCGCTATCCTGGCTTTTGCCGCGTGATCTGGAACGCACACCAGCGCGAAATGACCGACCTGTCCACGGCCGAGCGCGCCATCCTGATCGCCGCCGTCTGGCAGGTGGAGGAGGCGGTGCGCGAAGTGATGCAGCCCGACAAGATCAACGTCGCCAGCCTCGGCAACGTCGTGCCCCATGTGCATTGGCACGTCATCCCGCGTTACGAGAACGACGCGCATTTCCCCAATCCCATCTGGGGTGAAGTCAAGCGTACGCCCGCTTCGGCGGAGCTTGCCAGGCGGAGCGGGCTCGTTCCCCGCTTGCGCGAAAAACTGCTCGAACGCTTCGAGCAATCCCTGCTGTAACCCCTTGCCGGAGTCCTGACATGGCCGAAATGAAGAAGTCGGATGCGATGCCGACCGCGCTGACCGTGCACAAGCAGTCCCGCGTGCTGGAGATGGGTTTCGACTCCGGCGAGAATTTCTCGCTGCCGTTCGAATACCTGCGCGTCTATTCGCCTTCGGCTGAAGTGCGGGGTCACGGCGCCGGCCAGGAAGTCCTGCAGACGGGCAAACGGGATGTACTGATCACCGCCGTCGAGCCAGTGGGCAACTATGCCGTCCAGCTGCACTTTTCCGACACGCACAACACAGGTATCTACACCTGGGATTACCTGTACTGGCTCGGGGCCAACCAGCCGCAGCTTTGGGAGGATTACCTGAAGCGTCTTGAGGCGGCCGGATTTACCCGAGAAACCGGCCGTGACGCGCCGATGCTTGCCGAGGGCAAGTCTGGCTGCGGCCACTGACCGGTTGATGCGGGGCAAGAAAATCGCCCCGTCCCAAGGGAACACTTTCCAGACTGTCCTGTCTGCACTTGTATAATGCGGCTTGGACAAACAAGGCCGTTCCCATGACGAATACAACGCATTTCGGTTTCGAAACCATTCCCGAAGAACAGAAGGTCGAAAAGGTCGCCCAGGTCTTCCATTCCGTGGCTTCCAAGTACGACGTGATGAACGACCTCATGTCGGGCGGCCTGCATCGCCTGTGGAAGACGTTCACCATTGCCCAGGCTGGCGTGCGCCCCGGCTTCAAGGTGCTCGACATCGCCGGCGGTACCGGCGACCTGGCGAAGGCCTTCGCGAAGCAGGCCGGACCGACGGGCGAAGTCTGGCTCACGGACATCAACGAATCGATGCTGCGCGTCGGCCGCGACCGTCTGCTCAACAAGGGCATGGTCACGCCGACCCTGCTGTGCGACGCTGAAAAGCTGCCGTTCCCGAGCAATTATTTCGATCGCGTGTCGGTCGCCTTCGGCCTGCGCAACATGACGCACAAGGACCAGGCGCTGGCGGAAATGCAGCGCGTGCTGAAGCCCGGCGGGAAACTTCTCGTGCTGGAGTTCTCCAAGGTATGGGAGCCGCTGCAAAAGCCGTACGACGTCTATTCGTTCTCGGTCCTGCCGTGGCTGGGCAAGGCGGTTGCCAACGATTCCGAAAGCTACCGCTACCTCGCCGAATCGATCCGCATGCATCCGGACCAGGAAACCCTGAAGCGCATGATGCAGGATGCCGGACTGGAGCGCGTGGAGTATTACAACCTGACGGCCGGTGTGGCCGCGCTGCACACCGGGATCAAACTGTAGGAGAGTGCCATGAAGAAATTCCTCGTTGCCTTGCTGGTCGCTGTCAGCGCCGCCTCCATGGTGGTGTCCGAAGCGGAAGCCAAGCGTCTCGGCGGCGGCGGATCGATCGGCCGCCAGTCGCAGGGCATCAGCCGCCAGACGCCAATGCAGTCGCCCAACCAGGCAGCCAATCCGAGCCAGGCGCGTCCTGCTGCGCCGGCAGCGGCACCGCAGGCAACGCCGCCGAAACCGGCCAGCCCTTGGCGCAATATCCTTGGCGGCGCGCTGCTCGGTCTGGGTCTCGGTGCGCTGCTGTCCCATTTCGGCATCGGCGGCGCCTTCGCAAGCATCATCAGCACCATCCTGATGATCGCGTTGCTGGCCCTGGCCGTGATGTTCATCCTCCGCCTGGTGCGCGGCAAGAATGGCGGCTCGCAGGGGGCGCAGCCCGCCTATGCCGGCGGCAATCCCGTCATGCGCACGCCGGAAATCGGTTCGCGCCTCGATGCGCCGGCGCAGCCCGCGGCGTTCCAGGCCGAGCCGTTGGCCGCTGGTGCGAGCACGCTCGATGTGCCGGCTGATTTCGATGTACCGGCTTTCCTTCGTCATGCAAAAACCTACTACATCCGTTTGCAGGCGGCGTGGGACAGGGCAGATATCAACGACATTCGTGAATTCACGACGCCGGAGCTGTTTGCCGAGCTGCGCCTGCAATTGCAGGAACGCGGTGCTTCGCCCAACCACACCGACGTGGTGTCATTGGATGCGGGCCTTCTTGCCTTTGACAAGGTCGGTGACCAGTACCACGCCAGCGTGAAGTTCTCCGGCATGATCAAGGAGGCGGAAAACGCACCGGCCGAGCGCTTCGACGAGGTCTGGAACCTGAATAAACCTGTTTCAGGTCAAGGTGGCTGGGTGCTTGCCGGCATTCAACAATTATCCTGAAACACCCCCCTCAAACTGGTAAACTTAAGCCGCCCGTGGACCGTCACGGGCGGTTTTATTTTGTGAACATGATTTCACCTGTCTCCGCCGCGATCAACCATCTGCTCGCCCGTGAACCTTGGGCGCGGGAAAAGCTCGCCCGCCACGCCGGAAAAGTTGCGCTTTTCGATGCCGGCGTCATGTCGTTGCGACTCAAGGCAGCCGCCGACGGCATGGTCGAGGCCGCTACTGCGGACGAGCCGCAGAACGTCACCATCCGCGTCAATCTGTCCGACCTGCCGCTCATCCTGCAGAACCGCGAACACGCCTTTTCTTACGTGAAGATCGACGGCGACGCCGATTTCGCCAATACGATTTCCCAACTGAGCGAAACGCTGCGCTGGGAGGCGGAAGAGGATCTTGCGACGCTGGTCGGCGATGCGGCGGCGGTACGTCTCGTCGGCACGGCGCGCAACGCGTTCGATGCGGCAAAAACGACGCAGCAAAAGATCATCGAGAACGTTGCCGAGTACTTCCTCGAAGAAAATCCCGTGCTGGTCAGGCCGCAGGCGGTGGCCGATTTTTCCAGCGACGTTACACGACTGCGCGACGATGTCGAGCGTCTTGCGAAACGCATCGAAAAACTGAAGGAAAGCCGCTAAATGTTATTCAAGTTCCTGCGGCTCTTTAAGATCACTCGTGTTGCAATCCGCTACGGCCTCGACAATATCGCCATTTCCACGCTGGACCGGCCGGGCATCAGCCGGCTGATCGACGCGCTTTTCTTCTGGCGCGATATTTCCGCGCCGCGCGGGGTGCGCCTGCGACAGGCGCTCGAGGATCTTGGACCGATCTTCGTGAAGTTCGGCCAGGTGCTGTCCACTCGCCGTGACCTGATGCCGCCGGATATCGCCGACGAACTGGCGAAACTGCAGGATCGCGTACCGCCTTTTCCCACCGACCTCGCCATCGAGCAGATCGTCAAATCGCTGGGCGAGCATCCCGATCGGCTGTTCGCCGAATTCGACCGCGTGCCGGTCGCCTCCGCATCGATCGCGCAGGTCCATTTTGCCAAGCTGAAGGACGGCACCGAAGTTGCCGTCAAAGTGCTGCGCCCGGGCATGAAGCGCTCGATCGAGGAAGACATCGCGCTGATGAAAATCGCAGCCGGCTGGGTCGAGCGCCTGTGGGCCGATGGACGTCGGCTGAAGCCGAAGGAAGTCGTCGGCGAATTCGACAAATACCTGCACGACGAGCTCGATCTCATGCGCGAAGCTGCCAACGCAAGTCAATTGCGCCGCAACTTCCTGCAGTCGCAGCTGCTGATCGTGCCGGAGATGTTCTGGGATTACTGCTCGACCTCCGTGATCGTCATGGAGCGCATGCACGGCATTCCCATCTCCCGCCTCGACAAGCTGGTCGAAGCGGGTGTGGACCTCAAGAAGCTGTCGAGCGACGGCGTCGAGATTTTCTTTACCCAGGTATTCCGCGACGGCTTCTTCCATGCCGACATGCACCCCGGGAATATCCTCGTGTCCATCGATCCCGCGACCTTCGGGCGCTACATCGCCCTCGACTTCGGCATTGTCGGCACGCTCACCGACTACGACAAGGATTACCTGTCGCAGAACTTCCTGGCCTTCTTCCGCCGCGATTACAAGCGCGTCGCCGAAGCGCATATCGAATCCGGCTGGGCACCGAAAGAGACGCGTGTCGATGAGCTGGAAGCGGCAGTGCGCGCCTGCTGCGAACCGATCTTCGACCGCCCGTTGCGCGACATCTCGTTCGGCCAGGTGCTGCTGCGCCTGTTCCAGACCTCGCGCCGCTTCAACGTGGAGGTGCAGCCGCAACTGGTGCTGCTGCAAAAGACCCTGCTCAATATCGAAGGCCTCGGACGCCAGCTCGACCCCGACCTCGACCTGTGGAAGACCGCCAAACCCTACCTCGAACGCTGGATGGACGAGCAGGTCGGCTGGCGCGGCATGATCGCGCGCTTCAAGGAAGAGGCTACCCACTACAACAAGATCATCCCTGAAATCCCGCGCCTGCTGCACGACGCACTGTCCATGCAGGCGCACGAGCCGCGCCAGAATGCCGATTTGCTGAAGCAACTGGTCGATGAACAGCGGCGCACGAACAGGATGCTCGGCTTCATCGTCTTCTTCGGCCTCGGCCTTGCCGGGGGAATCATTCTTGCGCAGGTGATGCTGCGCTGGTACAAGCTCGTCAACTGGTGGTAAATCCATGTCCTCCACGCCCAGCTTTGAAACCCGCGATCCAACCGCACCCGGCTTCTGGTCGGAGCGCTTCGAGCAGGGATTCATGCCCTGGGACCGTGGCGGCGTGCCGGCAAGGCTGCTGCAGTTCGTCGCGGAATCCGGCCGCCCTTATGTCACCCTGATTCCCGGCTGCGGGACCGGCTACGAAGTGGCTTGTCTGTCGCAGGCTGGCTGGGACGTGACCGCCATCGACTTTTCCGCCTCCGCCGTTGAGACCGCGCAGAAAGTGCTCGGCCCCCTGGGCAACCGGGTCGTCGAGGCCGACTTCTTCACTTTCTCCCCCGCGAAACCGGTCGAGCTGATCTACGAACGCGCCTTCTTTTGCGCATTGCCGCCGCGCATGCGCCAGGCCATCGTCGACCGCTGGGCGGCGCTACTTCCGACGGGCGGCCTGCTTGCAGGCTTCTTCTTTTTCGACGACGCGCCCAAAGGCCCGCCCTTCGGCATTTCCTCCGCCGAACTCGATGCGTTGCTCACGCCTTCTTTCGAACGCATCGCGGATGAGGCCGTCGCCGATTCCCTGCCTGTTTTTGCCGGAAAAGAGCGCTGGCAGGTGTGGCGCCGGCGAAATTGTGCGTAGTTCGCACAGACGTTGCTTTTTTCCTTTCAGGCGGTATTCCGGCGGAATTCTGCGGCTATAATCGCGAAAAATTTGCCGGGAGGGTGGTCAAACCTGCACTAAATCAGTGCCTGCCGCGCCCCTGACGATCTTCATTCAACAGGCCATTTGCCGTCCGGAGCAGACTTTCATGGACTTCACACTGATTACCTTCGTCGTGCTGTATTTGCTGGGCACGCTCGCACTGGGGGTATGGGCGGGTACGCGCATCAAGAACACCACGGATTTCGCCGTCGCCGGACGCAGCCTGCCGCTGATCATGGTGATCACGACGACGTTCGCGACCTGGTTCGGCGCCGAGACGGTCATGGGGATTCCGGCAAAGTTCGTGCAGGGCGGCCTGAATGCGATCGTGGAAGACCCCTTCGGCGCCGGCACCTGCCTGATCCTGGTGGGCATGTTCTTCGCGACCAAGCTGTACAAGCAGAACCTGCTGACCATCGGCGACTTCTACCGCAACCGCTACGGCAAGGGCATTGAAGTGTTCTGCTCGGTCGCCATCATCCTGAGCTACCTCGGCTGGGTGGCCGCGCAGATCACCGCGCTCGGCCTCGTGTTCTCGGTGCTGACGAACGGTGCGATGTCCGAGACCGCGGGCATGATCGTCGGCACGCTGGCCGTGCTGATCTATGTCGTCATCGGCGGTTTCCTCGCGGTTGCATGGACGGACTTCATCCAGATGATCGTGCTGGTGGTCGGGTTGAGCATCATTGCACTGTTCTCGGCGGATCTCGCCGGTGGTTCCGACAAGGTGTTCGCCGTGGCGGCGCAAACCGACCTCTGGAAATTCTTCCCCGAGCCGAGCTTCAAGGAAATCGCCTTCTTCATCGGCGCCGGGCTGACCATGATGCTCGGCAGCATCCCGCAGCAGGACGTATTCCAGCGCGTGATGTCAGCCAAGGACGCGCCCACTGCGCGCGCCGGCGCCATGATCGGCGGCGCAAGCTATATCCTGTTTGCCTTCGTGCCGATGTTCATCGTCACCAGCGCCGTGGTCGTGATGGGCGAGAGCGCCCTGACGATTGCCAAGGACGACTACCAGCGCTTGCTGCCGACCTTCATCATGACGAAGATGCCGCTGATCATGCAGATCCTCTTCTTCGGTGCGCTCTTGTCTGCAATCAAGAGCACTTCGTCGGCGACGCTGCTGGCGCCTTCGACCAGCTTCGTGGAAAACATTCTGAAGAACCTGCGACCGCACATGAGCGACCGCCAGCAGCTGTTCGCGATGCGCTGCACGCTGGTCGTGTTTGCCGCGCTGGTGCTGTCCTACGCCATCGCCATGCAGGGGACCTCCATCTATGAGCTGGTTTCCACCGCTTATCAGGTAACACTGGTTGGTGCCTTCGTACCGCTGGTCATAGGGCTGTACTGGAAGCGCGCGACCACCCAGGGCGCCATCTTCTCGGTCGGTGCCGGTATCGCTACCTGGATCCTGTTTTTCCCCCAGATTTCCAACCTTGGCGAGCAATTCCCCGGGCAGCTCGCGGGCCTGATTGCCGGTTTTGCAGGCATGATCGTTGGTTCGCTGATGCCGCAAATCTTCAAGAACCGCCACGAGCCGCATCATTCCGTGCAAGGCGCACACGGCTAATTATTGACTTGATTGCAATATTGGGCGGCCGGCTTCCGTTTTCGAGGCCGGCCGTTTCGCTTTCCCGCCGCCGGCTTTCCTGCACTCACGCAAAATTCGCCTGAAACCCTTTATAATTCAGGGTTTTGGATGATTTTTGCGAGAGGTTTCCCATGCCGATTTATGCTTATCGCTGCGAGACATGCGGTTTCGCCAAGGATGTACTGCAAAAAATGTCCGACGCGCCGCTGACCGACTGCCCGTCCTGCGGGAAGAGCAGCTTCAAGAAGCAACTCACCGCAGCCGGTTTCCAGTTGAAGGGAACAGGCTGGTATGCCACCGATTTCCGCAACGGCGGCACGTCCGCGCCGGCGACCAAGACGGCTGCGGCGGAAAGCTGCCCGGCTGCCGAGGGTTGCGGCGCCGGCGGTTGCGCGGCCAACGCGGCGTAACGACGAACGAGCACGTTCCCAGTCCGAAGAAAACCATGCGCAAATATTTCGTCACCGGCCTGCTGGTCCTGGTTCCCCTGGCGATCACCCTCTGGGTGCTGAACCTGATCATCGGCACGCTCGACCAGTCGGTCCTGCTGCTGCCAGAACGCTGGCGGCCGGCGGTGCTGATCGGCCTGGATATCCCCGGGATGGGCGCGCTCATCACGGTGCTGTTCGTGTTCCTGGTTGGTCTGCTCACGCGCAACTTCATCGGAAACCAGATCGTGCTGCTGTGGGAAAAGGCGCTGACGCGCATCCCCATCGTCAGCTCGATCTACTCGAGCGTGAAGCAGGTGTCGGACACGCTGTTCTCGTCGTCGGGCAATGCGTTCCGCAAGGCGATGCTGGTGCAGTATCCGCGTCAAGGTTCCTGGACCATCGCCTTCCTGACCGGCACGCCCGGCGGCGACGTCAAGAACCACCTCACCGGCGATTACATCAGCGTCTACGTGCCGACCACGCCGAACCCGACTTCCGGCTTCTTCCTGATGATGCCGCGCGCCGATGCCATCGAGCTCGACATGTCGGTCGATGAAGCTCTCAAGTACATCGTCTCCATGGGCGTCGTCGCGCCCGAGTATGTCGTCGCCGCATCAAAGAACCTGAAGGCCGTTCCTCCGCCAGTCTGACAACGTCCTTCAATCACCAGGGCCCCGACCCGGACAGCATGCAGGCAACGGGGTCACCACAAAGAATCTGAAACTGGAATCCATCATGTCTATGCGAACTCACTATTGCGGCCTCACCACTGAGGCGCTTCTCGGTCAAACCGTCAGCCTGTGCGGCTGGGTGCACCGTCGCCGCGACCACGGCGGCGTGATCTTCATTGACCTGCGCGACCGCGAAGGCCTGGTGCAGGTGGTGTGCGACCCGGACCGCGCCGATGTGTTCAAGACCGCGGAAGCCGTGCGCAATGAATTCTGCGTTCGCATCACCGGCGTCGTGCGCAACCGTCCGGAAGGCACGACCAACGCCAACCTGAAGTCGGGCAAGATCGAAGTGCTCGCGCACGAGTTCGAAGTGCTGAACGCTTCCGTCACGCCGCCGTTCCAGCTCGACGACGACAACCTGTCCGAGACCACCCGCCTGACGCACCGCGTGCTCGACCTGCGCCGTCCGCAGATGCAGAACAACCTGCGCCTGCGCTACAAGGTGACGATGGAAGTGCGCAAGTTCCTCGACGCCAACGGCTTCATCGACATCGAAACGCCGATGCTCACCAAGTCCACGCCGGAAGGCGCGCGTGACTACCTGGTGCCGTCGCGCGTGAACGCCGGCAATTTCTTTGCGCTGCCGCAGTCGCCGCAGCTGTTCAAGCAGCTGCTGATGGTGGCCAACTTCGACCGCTACTACCAGATCACCAAGTGCTTCCGCGACGAAGACCTGCGCGCTGACCGCCAGCCGGAATTCACCCAGATCGACTGCGAAACCTCGTTCATGAACGAGCAGGAAATCCGCGACATGTTCGAAGGCATGATCCGTGGCGTGTTCAAGAACGCGCTCGACATCGACCTGCCGAACCCGTTCCCGGTCATGCAGTATTCCGAAGCGATGGGCCTGTACGGCTCCGACAAGCCGGACATGCGCGTCAAGCTGCAGTTCACTGACCTCACTGCGGTGATGAAGGATGTCGATTTCAAGGTATTCTCCGGCGCTGCGAACATGGAAGGCGGCCGCGTGGTCGGCCTGCGCGTGCCGGGCGGCGGTGCGATGCCGCGTTCCGAGATCGACGCCTACACCCAGTTCGTCGCCATCTATGGCGCCAAGGGCCTGGCCTACATCAAGGTCAACGAAAAGGCGAAGGGCCGCGACGGCCTGCAATCGCCGATCGTCAAGAACATCCATGACGCCGCGCTCGCAGCCATCATCGAGCAGACCGGCGCGCAGGACGGCGACCTGATCTTCTTCGGCGCCGACAAGGCGAAGGTCGTCAACGACGCGATCGGCGCGCTGCGCGTGAAGATCGGCCACAGCGATTTCGGCAAGAAGAACGGCCTGTTCGAAGACACCTGGAAGCCGCTGTGGGTGATCGACTTCCCGATGTTCGAGTACGACGAGGAAGGCCAGCGCTACGTCGCTGCACACCACCCGTTCACCTCGCCGAAGGATGGCCACGAAGACCTGCTGGAAACCAATCCGGGCAAGGCGCTGGCCAAGGCCTACGACATGGTGCTCAACGGCTGGGAACTGGGCGGCGGCTCCGTCCGTATCCACCGTGCCGACGTGCAGAGCAAAGTGTTCCGCGCACTGAAGATCGGCGCGGAAGAGGCGCAACTGAAGTTCGGCTTCCTGCTCGACGCGCTGCAGTACGGCGCGCCTCCGCACGGCGGCCTGGCATTCGGCCTCGATCGTATCGTCACCATGATGACCGGTGCCGAATCGATCCGCGACGTGATCGCTTTCCCGAAGACGCAACGCGCGCAGTGCCTGCTGACGCAAGCGCCGTCGGAAGTCGACGAGAAGCAGTTGCGCGAACTGCACATCCGCCTGCGCAACGTGGAGCCGGCTGTCAAGGCTTGAACCGTTTGAACGGAGTGAGAAGGGCGCGGTTTTCCGCGCCCTTTTTGTTTTCGGCGTTCGGTTATCATGTCCATGCCCTGCGTTTTGCCACGCCCCATGAACAAACCCTACAAGATTCCCGAATCGGTCCTGGTCGTCATTCATACCGCGGACCTGGATGTCCTGCTGATCGAACGTGCCGACAAGCCAGGTTACTGGCAATCGGTGACCGGCTCGAAGGACACGCCCGATGAACCGTTCGCCCTCACGGCCGTGCGCGAGGTGTTCGAGGAAACCGGCATTGTCGTCTCGGATGACATTGATCAAATCGGGCACGCCGTCCCGATTCGAAACCTGACGGACTGGCACCTGTCGAATATCTACGAAATCTATCCGGTCTGGCGTCACCGCTACGCCCCCGGCGTGACAAAGAATACCGAGCATGTCTTCGGCCTGCTGGTTCCGCGCGACGTCCCGATCAAGCTCGCGCCGCGCGAGCATGTCGATTACGTATGGCTGCACTACCGCGAGGCCGCCGACAAGTGCTTTTCGCCATCGAACGCGGAAGCGGTCCTGCAACTCCCGAAATATCTGCAGTTGCCCTGAAACTTATCCTGCGACAATCTTCTCAGAGTCAGTGTTCTCACTTCGTAAGCGCGCCTTCCGCATCTGTTGCGCAGCGTCTAGAATGAATTCATGAAACTTCGCATCGCGACGTATAACATCCATAAAGGCGTCAGCTCCTTGCGCAGCATGCCGCGCATCCACGCACTGAAACAGGCACTTGCCTCGATGGAGGCGGATATCCTGTTCCTGCAGGAAGTGCAGGGCCGGCATGACAAGTACGCAATGAAGCATGCCAACCTCTGGCCGGAACAGGCGCAGCACCAGTTCCTGGCCGGTGATTCCCATCAGGCGGTATATGGCATGAATGCCGTGTACGACCACGGCCACCACGGCAACGCCTTGCTCAGCCGCTATCCGGTTCTGTCGTCCAGCAATCGTGACGTGTCCGACCATGCCTACGAGTCGCGCGGCATTTTGCACTGTATCGTGCAGACGCCGGCCTGCGACCTCCATTGCTACGTGATCCACCTCGGGCTTTTCGCACGCAGCCGCAAGCGCCAGACCGAGGCGCTGATCGAGGCGGTCACCACCTCGTCGCCGCCCGGCGCGCCGCTGATCATCGCTGGAGATTTCAACGACTGGACCAACCAGCTGAGCGACAGTTTGCGCAATGAACTGGGCGTCACGGAGGTGTTCGACGAGAACCTGCCGTCGCGCGGCTTCGGCACCTACCTGCGTACCCTGAGCGGACGCGGGCCGAAGCTGAAACCCGCCCGCACCTTCCCTGCCGCCTTGCCCTGGTTGCGGCTGGACCGGATCTACGTCCGCGGCTTTCAGATCGAGAGTGCGCAAGTCCTGCACGGTCCGATGTGGGCCCGCCTGTCGGACCATGCGCCCATCGTCGCCTCCCTAGACATGAAAACGCGGGAGCTCGCCGCGGCAATGTAGAATTGGCAGCTTCACCATCGCTGGAGTGTGCTCCCGGTTATGCGTCCGGTAACGTTTACCGCCCACAATCACGTCACGCTTCTTCATTGCGGCGCCGAATTCTTTCCGGCGCTGATTGCCGCCATCGATGAGGCGCGCTTTGAGCTCTATCTCGAAACCTATATTTTCGCCCTCGACCTGACCGGCGAGGCGGTCAAGGATGCCCTTGTCCGCGCCGCCGAGCGCGGCGTCATGGTCAACGTCGTCACCGACTGGCTGGGCACCGGACACCGGCAATCGGTGCTCCTCAACGAAGTATTGAACGCGGGGCGCGTCAACCACCGCGTGTTCAATTCCTGGTTCAGGCGCGGTTTGGCGCGCAGCCATCGCAAGATCTGCGTCGTGGATCGCCAAGTGGCTTTCCTCGGCGGACTCAATATCAATCACGATTACATCTCCGACGACGGCTTCAACGAGCCGCTGCCAGCGCCGCGCTGGGACCTGGCCGTGCGCATTCGCGGGCCGCTCGTGTCGTCGATCTACCATGACGTGCAGGCGCAATGGCTGATGCTCAAGGGGCTCAGCCTGCGTCATCGATGGGAATTGTTCCGTGAGCGCCGCAAGACCGGCCACACGCTTGGCGAAGGTCCGGCCATGGCCGCCTACGTGGTGCGCGACAACCTGCGCAACCGGCGCACCATCCAGAAGACCTATCTCAAGGCGCTCGGCAATGCGCGGCGGACGGCGATGCTGGCCAATCCGTACTTCGCGCCGGGACGCAAGCTGCGCGACGGGCTGGCTGCGGCTGCCGCGCGCGGGGTAAAGGTCACGCTGCTGATCGGTGTCGGCCAATTCCGCATCCAGGACGCGGTGGCGCATTCGTTCTATCCCAAGTTACTGAAAAGTGGCGTGCGGATCGTGGAATACCGCAAGACGCAATTGCACGGCAAGGTAGCCGTGATCGACGACGAATGGTCGACGGTCGGCTCCAGCAACTGGGATGGCTTGAGCCTGCTGATCAACCACGAAGCGAACGTTGTGGTGAAGGATGCCGCATTCGCGCGCACGCTGCGCAAGACGATCGAGGCGGCGGTCGCCGAAGGCGTGGTCGTGCGGATGGAAGACTACGTGAACATCCCGTGGTACGAACGCGCCTGGTACGGGGCCGCTTCGATGCTTTACAAAGGCATCCTGCGCATCATTACCCTGGGCAGGTACACCGAATAGCTACAGGATTCTGGCGAGCGCCCGGATACCTTCGCGTATGTCTGCCGGCGCCAGCGCACTGTAGCCCATCACGAAACCATTCCGCTTGTCCGCGCCAAGGTAAAGCCGCGACAGACGAGGCAAATCGATCCCCACGTCCGCGGCGATTCCCGCCAGGCGCTGGTCCGAGAGACGCTGGTCGGCCAGCAGGCAGGATGTCTGCATTCCGCCCTGTGCGGCAAGCGGCACCAGTCGTCCGCGAAGATGTCGGTCGATTTCCTCCATGAAGATGTCGCGCCGGGCGCGGTACAGCTCGCGCATGCGGCGTACATGCGCCATGAAGTGTCCGTCCTGCATGAAATCGGCAAGGACAGCTTGCATCAGGGGGGAAGCATGGCCGTCGACCTGGCTGCGCGCCGTCACGAAGGCGGACACCATCTGTCTTGGCACGACCAGGTAAGCGAGGCGCAGTCCGGGGAAGAGCACCTTGGAAAAGGTACCCACGTACAGCACGCGTTCGTGCTGGTCCAGGCCGTGGATGGCGGACACCGGACGGCTGTCATAGTGGAACTCGCTGTCGTAGTCGTCCTCCACGATCCATGCGTTGGACTGTCGCGCCCATTCGATCAGCTGCAGCCGCCGGGCCAGGCTCAGGGTGACGCCGAGCGGGTACTGGTGCGAGGGCGTGACGTAGGCGAGCCGGGCACGCGGCTGGAGGCGCAGCCCTTCGTCCACGCGCAGTCCTTCGTTATCGACCGGCACGGGGACGATGCTTGCGCCGCCGCCGGAAAAGGCGGTCTGCGCGCCGCGATAACCAGGCTCTTCCAGCCATACAGGGTCGCCGTCGTCCAGCATCAACATGGCGATCAGGCCGAGCGCCTGCTGCGAACTCGTCAGCACGATGACCTGGGACGCGTCGCAATGCACGCCGCGCGACAGCGAGAGGTATTGCGCAATCGCCTCGCGCAGTGCAGGAAGACCCTGCTGGTCGCCGTACATCATCCACCGTGATGCGTCGTGCCTGGCGTGGCGGGCAAGCAGTTTTTGCCATGGTTCGACCGGGAAGGATTCCAGGGCCGGCATGCCGGCGGAGAAGGCGCGGACTACGCGGGCATCGACGCAGCCGCCCATGCTGGCGATTTGCGTACCTCGCTTCGACAGGGCGGGGGAAGCAGCGGCATTCAGGCGCGATTTTCGTGCGTGCCTTCCGGCCGACGCGTCGGCGCTGACATAACTGCCGCTGCCCACACCGCGCGTCAGGTAACCCTCGTCTTCGAGCTGGGCATAGGCGGCTTCCGCCGTGCTGCGCGAAATCGACAGGTCCGCGGCAAGCGTGCGCGTGGAAGGCAGCCGGTCGCCGGCCTTCAGGGTGGAATCTAGGATTGCGGCACGGATCGCGCGGTAGACGCGCGTCGAAAGCGTTCCAGGGAGGACGCCGTCCCGCTCCAGCAGGGTCAGCAGGGCGCCGGTCACAGTGCGGGGCAATGTGTTCATGAATGGTCTGTTCGGATCGCTTGAAATGGTCTGTTTCTGCAAACCATTCAACGATACCATTCTTCTTGTCAGATTGATCACTAAAAGGAAAAGGAAGCAAAGATGCAAGCGCAACTCCAGCACTACCTCGACAAGCTCGCGTATGAAACCGATTCGTCGGACCTGAAGGCGGCACTGGCGGCCAACGAGAACATCGTTGTGATCGACGCACGCTCGGCGGAAGTCTATGCGATCGAACATATTCCTGGTGCGATCAATGTCCCTCATCGCACGATGAGCGAAGAGACGACCAGCCATATCGACCGCAACGCCGTGATCGTCACGTACTGCGACGGCATCGGCTGCAACGCATCGACCAAGGGGGCGCTGAACATGACGAAGCTGGGCTTCAAGGTCAAGGAGCTGATGGGCGGGCTCGACTGGTGGAAGCGCGACGGTTATCCGACTGCGGGCGAGAAGGGGACGCAGGGCAACAGCGAAATTCTCTGCGGTTGCTGACCGGGTCCTGGATTACTGTGACGTGGCGTTTCTCGACACCGCGCTCGCTTCGGCCTTGATCCAGTCGCAGAAGGCCTTCACTGCCGGACGTGTTTCCGCATCCGGCAGGCGCAGCAGGTGGAAGCGGTAGGGGCCGAGGACCCGTTGCGGGAACAGCCTGACCAGCCTGCCGCTGCGCAAATCTTCCTCGATGAAGGGTTCCGCCGCGATGGCCACGCCCTGGCCGTTGGCGGCCGCTTCCAGTGTCAGGTAGGTGTGTGAAAAGCTGGGACGGGCCGTTCCGTTGTAATGCACGCCGAACGCCGCCAGCCACCGCGCCCAGCTGATCTCGTCGGGAATGCGCATCTCCACTTCATCATGCAGAAGCGGATAGCGCAGCAAATCCGCGGGCTCGCGCAAGTCCCGGGCCGATGCCTTGAATGCCGGGCTGCATACCGCCGAAAACCATTCCTCCAGCAGCACATCCGCCTTCAGCCCGGGATAAGGACCTGTGCCCATGCGGATCGCCACGTCCACGCCTTCGCGCGCGAAATCGGCCGGATGCAGCGACGCCAGCACGCGCATGTCGATTTCCGGATGCTGTTCCTGCAGGCGGCCGAGACGCGGCATCAGCCAGCGCGCGACGAGCGAGGGGACGGAGGTGACAGTGACCACCCGCTCGTCGCCATGGCGCTTGACCGCTTCTGACGCCTCCGCCAAGCCGTTCAGCAGGGGACGCAATGCCTCGGCGTACTGCCTGCCCGCGGGCGTGAGCACGACGCCGCGCGCGAGGCGCTGGAAGAGGGTGACGCCCAGCCAGTTTTCCAGTTGCTTCACCTGGTGCGCGACGGCACCGGCCGAGACGTGCAACTCTTCGCCCGCACTTTGGAAGCCTCCGTGGCGTGCTGCAGCCTCAAAGGCACGAACGGCAGGAAGCGGCGGCAGGCGAAAGGGTGTCATGGCTCAATAATATTGGGGCAATCCGCCAAGAATATTGATTTGTGACCATGAGGGCAAGGAAATACACTGCTTTTACCCTCAATCCATTTTGCTCTCGCCGCCATGACGATTTCCCGCCGCACTGCCATTGTCCTTGTGTTGCTATCCGCCCTCGGCTTCGGCAGCATGGCGCTCTTCGCGAAAGTCGCGTACGCGTCCGGCCTCTCGCCGAGCATGCTGCTGACGCTGCGTTTTGCACTGGCCGTCGCGATGCTCGCGCCGGTGGTTTGGTGGAAGAGGGTGCGCCTGCCGCGCGGACGGACGCTTGCCGGTTTTGCACTGATGGGCGCCCTGTATACCGCCCAGTCGCAAAGCTATTTCACGGCGCTCATGCATGCCAGCAGCGGACTGGTCGGCCTGCTCCTGTACGTGTATCCGGTGCTGGTGACGTTGCTGGCGGTGGCGATCGGCTGGGAAAGGCTGGACCGTCGCACCTTCGCCTTGCTGGCGCTGGCGATTGCGGGGATGGTTGTCATGCTGGGCGGTGACCTGCAGGGAACGCCCTTGGGCATCACGCTCGGCCTGCTGGCCGCAGCGATCTATGCTGTGTACATCACAATCGGTGGCCGGCTGACGCAAGGTACCGATCCGCTTTCGGCGACACTGGTGGTCATGGCGGCTGCGGCAATCGGCAATGGTGGGTTCGCGCTTGCCGGTGGCGCCGCGATGCCGGTCGATACGACGACCTGGCTGGCGATCCTCGCCATTGCCTTCGCATCCCTGGTGGCGGTTGCCTGCTTCCTCGTCGGGATCAAGCATATCGGCGGATCGCAGGCATCCATCATCTCCACGCTGGAACCGGTCATCACGCTCTGCCTGGGCATCGCGCTGCTGGGCGAATCGGCGAGCGCCGGGCAGCTCGTCGGCGGAGCGATGGTGCTCGCCGCCGTCATCCTGCTGGCCAGGAAGCCGAAGCAGGAAGCTATCGCGGATCAAGGCTGCGCCCAGCCTGCTTCCTGAGCAATCCCATCCGTGGCAAGATGACCGCTTTTTACGCTTGCCAGGGAATCCAATGAACACCATCACCATGGCCGTAGGCGGCGTCGCGCTCGCGTTCGGCCTCTACAACATCGCCTTGCGCCGTACCGCCCCCGAGAAACTGTCGCGGCTGCAGGCCATGAAAGACCTGTTCGGCGAAAAGACCGGCGACACCGTACACCTGCTCGCCTATGCCGTGACGCCGCTGGTCGCCGGCGCGGTCTTCCTGTTCGCCGGGAGCCGCGGCGTTTCGCTTTTCTGATTGGCGGCTATACTGAAAAATTGCTCCCTGCAGAATCGCGCCGACATGGATTTCGATCCCGAACTGCTGGACATCCTGCGCAACGCGCGCCATATCGCGGCGTTCACGGGGGCAGGCGTGTCGGCCGAAAGCGGCATCCCGACTTTCCGGGATGCGCAAACCGGGCTGTGGGCGAAGTACCGCGCGGAAGACCTGGCAACGCCCGAAGCCTTCCGCCGCGATCCGGTCACCGTCTGGAACTGGTATGCATGGCGGCGCGACCTGATGCGAGCGGTGCGGCCGAATCCAGGCCATCTCGCCATCGCCGCCATGGAGCGGCTGGTTGGAAGAGTGACGGTGATCACCCAAAACGTGGACGGCCTGCATGTCCAGGCCGGCAGCAGCGAAGTCATCGAATTGCATGGCAATATCTGGCACAACCGGTGCACGGATTGCGCCACATCTGTTCCGGAGTCTGAACTGAGTGCAGACACTCCGCCGGTCTGCCCCCACTGCAAGGGCAAGATCCGTCCCGGCGTCGTCTGGTTCGGCGAGGCATTGCCGACGCAGGCATGGACGCGCGCGGCGGAGGTCCTGGAAACAGCGGACGTGTTTTTCTGCATCGGCACCTCCAGCCTGGTCGAACCGGCCGCCAGCCTGCCGCGTTATGCGCGCTCATGCGGCCGCACTGTGATTCAGATCAATCCGGAACTCACCAGTCATGATGAGATTGCGCAGTACGTCTTGCGCGGCAAGGCGGGCGAGGTCCTGCCCGCGCTGCTGAAGGCGGCCTGGCCGCAGGTTGGTTGAGCCTGGCCGCATCCACGTCCGCCCTGGAGGGAGTACTTCCATGCAAAACGATGAACAGGTGATCCGCATGCTGGTCCACGAATGGCAGACCGCGTCCGCCGAAGGCAACCTGCAACGGTTGGCCGAACTGATGGCGGAAGACGTCATCTTCCTCATGCCGGGGCAAGCGCCCATGCGCGGAAGACAAGCCTACATGGATGCCTTCCGGGAAGGCATGAAACATTACCGCATCGAATCGCGGGGCGAAATCAAGGAGTTGCAGATCGCAAACGACCTCGCCTATTGCTGGACGCAACTGACCGTCACGGTCACGCCGCACCGGGAAGGCTTGCCCATGCGCCGCTCGGGCAATGCGCTCTCCATCCTGCGCAAAAATCCGGAGTCGGGCTGGGTCATCGTGCGCGACGCCAACATGCTCACGCCCGAACCGGTTTCCATTCCCACGTAGCGCCGCTCCGGAACTTTCCTTGTCGTCTTTCCTCCCTTCTTTTTTGACCGAGGAGGAATCATGGACGTGCAGGAACAGGCATTCGACCAATTGCAGAAAATCGCGGACCTCGTCGAGGAAATCAAGTTCGCGATGCTGACCACCGAGGAACCCGACGGTACGTTGCGCAGCCGTCCGATGGCGACGATGCAGATGGATGCATCCGGTACGCTGTGGTTCTTCACCGCATTGTCGTCGCCTAAGATTGAAGAGGCGGAACAGCACCACCAGGTCAACCTCAGTTATGCGCGCACCGACAAGCAGGATTACCTCTCCATCTCCGGCACCTGCGAAATCGTGCGCGACAAGGAAAAGATGCGCGCCCTGTGGACGCCGTGGGTCAAGCCATGGTTCCCGAATGGCGTCGACGATCCCGATCTTGTGCTCCTGAAAGTGACGATCACCGAAGCCGAATACTGGACCGCGCCGGGCAGCGCGGTGGTGCGCCTGTATGGCCTTGCCAAGGGCATGTTGACGGGGAATACCGACGCACTCGGCGACAACCGCAAGATCGTCATGTGAGGATGCGACGGACTGTAAGGCTTACCGCGCCGATGTAAGAATGTGCGCGGCGGCGCTGTCAATAACGGCGCCTTCATGCTGCCGCGACCGGCACGGTATTTGCGACATCTCCCCCTTCACGCTCCCCGCGGGCGATCCCCCAGACAGGCATGAAAGGAGTACCGCAATGTCCCTCAATCTATTCAGTGCGAAAGGCTGCGCGCTTGAGCAGCAGCGCTTTACCTGGCGCGACATGGTCGGCAAGCCGATCAGCAAGCTCGACGACGACGCCTTCACCCGTGTCCGCATCATCCTCATGAACGGCATCGAACTCGATTCCCTGCGCTTCCAGCACATTGCCGCACGCATGAGCCGCGACCTGCGGCTGAAGCTGGCGCAGATCCGCCGGACCGAACAGCACCAGGCCACGATGATCAACTGGCTGCTCGGGCCGGACCATTCGCCGCTGGAAACGACGATTGCCTATGAACAGGTGGCAATCGAAGTGACCGCCGCTGTTGCACAGCGCGAACCCGACCCCTATTTCGCCCAGGCATACCGCTTCGGCCTGCTGGAAGACTTTGACCACCTGTACCGCTATTCCGCACTGCTGGACCGGCTGGAGGGCAAGGATGCGAACAACATCCTGCAGAGCTATACCGACATCCTGCCCGGCCGTCCGACCGTGGACGAACATCGCCATCCGCAGGATGACGTGCGCGAGTCTTACGACCGCAAGACGGCTGCGCCGCTGACCAAGCTGCACGCCATCATGATCACCGCGGCGGAGTTCCAGACGCACGATTACTACATGAATATCGGTCCGCTGTTCGCCGACCCGGTTGCACGCCAGCTCTATGCGGAAATTGCCTCGATCGAAGAGCAGCACGTGACGCAATACGGTTCGATCATCAGTCCCGATGAAACGCTGCTCGAACAATGGCTCATGCACGAGGCAATGGAGGTGTACAACTATTACAGCTGCGTGCAGCAGGAGACCAACCCGCGCATCAAGGCGATCTGGGAACGTTTCCTCGATTACGAGCTCGGCCATTTCCATACCGTCGCCGAGCTGTTCAAGCAGCATGAGAAGCGCGATCCCGCCGAACTGTTCCCGACCGACCTGCCGGAACCGGTGCAATTTGCCAGCCAGCGCGATTTCGTACGGCAGGTGCTGGCGCAGGAAGTCGACCTGCGCGCCAAAGGCACGCAGTTCGTCAACAAGTCGCAGGAAAGCCAGGCCTCGATCGACTACCGCACGCACATCAACTCCGACGGTTCTCCCAGTGAATCCGTCGCCGGCGGTTACGTCTGGAATCCCGGCACCGAACTCAACCGCAAAGTGGCAGTCGCGGTGTGATGCAATCGAATCGAAAGCAAGGAGCAGCAATGAAAGAGCAGACCCCCATGGGCATGAACCGCACCGGCATGCAAATGTCGCCGTTCGATGCCAACGCGATGACGGGGACGCCCGCATCGATGACGCCCGCGACACCGGGCGACGACAGCGCGCTGGCGGAAATCCGCAGCGCCTATATCGCTGAATCCGATCCGATCGGTTCGGTCCCTGTGCCGGGCACGGTGCGCGGTGCGCTGACCACCGGCGTGTCGATGCTGACCGGCGACCAGCCGCAACTGCTGCTGGACAAGTTGGGCGAACGCCTCGCCTTCGAACGCACCGGCACGCGCTTGTACGATGCGCTGATTACCAAGTTCGAGACCATGCAGGACCAGTCGACCAGCATGACGCTGGCCGACCTGCAGAAGATCCGGCAGGACGAAGCACGACACTTCGCCATTGTGGCCGACGCCATCCAGACGCTGGGCGGCGATCCGACGTCGCAGACGCCGTGCGCCGACCTGGTGGGCGTGGAGTCGATGGGATTGATGCAGGTGGTGACCGATCCGCGCACCACGATCGCACAATCGCTGCACGCCATTCTCGTTGCCGAGATGACCGACAACGCCGGCTGGGAACTCCTGATCGCGCTGGCGGAAGACCAGAATCAAAATTCCCTGATCACGGATTTTTCCGTGGCGCTGGATGAAGAGCGGGTGCACCTGCAGCAGGTGCAGGCATGGTTCCAGGAGGCGACGATAGGCGAAGTGATCTCGAACGGCGCGCTAATCGACGACATCGGGGACGCCAATCCCTCGCAGCTACATTAAGCTCCAGTAAGGTAAGCGACGAGCTGGCGGCCCTGCGCTGTCAAGCCTTCGAGCGAACGCACGCAAAGCCGCAGTTCGCGCGTCGCCCAGCCGTCGTCGAGCGTCACGATCGAAACGGGCAGCGTGCCGCTGTGGCGCTGTGCGGCCGCTTCGGGCAGGACGGTGAGGCCCACGTCCTGCGCCACCAGCTGCGAGATGGCAAAGAAACTCGGTGCGCGCACGCGCACCGTGAGCGGTTTGCCGAGCAGGGTGGCCATCTCTTCCACGAAGCGCTGCATCGCTCGCTCCGACGGCATGCCGACGAAGGCAAAGCCGAGCGCGTCGCGGAACAGGCAGTGTCCGCGTGCGGCGAGCGCGTGCCCGTTCGGCACAAGCAGGACGAGCCGGTCATGCCGGAAGGGCAAGGACACGACGTCCGGCATCGCCAGGTTGCCGTCCAGGACGCCGATGTCGATGTCGCCATCCTGCACCGCCCGCAGGATGTCCTGACTGGGGCGCTCCTCCACGTGCAGGTCGACTTCCGGGTAATCATTGAGGAAAGGGCCGAGCGCCGGCGGCAGGAAGGTGCTGTTGGCGACCGTATTGGCCGCCAGCCTGACGCTGACCCGCTGCCGTCCTGCGAGGCCATCCAGCGCCTGGGTCAGTTGCTGCGCCTCCGCAATAACGCGGCGCGCATGGTCGAGCGCGATCCGGCCGGCCGGCGTCGGCGCCATGCCATCGGCGTGGCGCTCGAACAGCCGCACACCCAGCCGCTGCTCCAGCAGTCGCAAGCGGTTGCTGGCCGCTGACAATGCGATGGGGAATTCCGCCGCCGCGCGGCTCAGGCTCCCGCAGTCGGCAACCGCGACAATGAGGCGCAGATCGGTGAGGTCGAAATGCAAGGTTTCTCCATTCGCGAAGGCTAAGTACACGAAGTAAGCATTTTAACCATTTTGACTTCGCGGCAGAATAAGGAACGCATTTCATCCAAGCCACACCATGACCCGCACCCTCTCCGATCATTTCACGCGCTGGCTGCACGACGGACGGCTGTATGCCGTGCTCGCCGCCGCCGGGTTTTCGATGAAGGCGGTCTTCGTCAAGCTTGCCTATGCGGCAGCGCCGGTGGATGCGCTGACCCTGTTGGCCATGCGGATGGGATTCGCGCTGCCGCTGTTCGCCTGGCTGATCCTGCGTACGGGCGGCGAGGGCGCTCCCCGCCTGGGCGGCGCAGATGCGCTTCGCATCCTGATGCTGGGCTGTGTCGGCTACTACTTGTCCAGCCTGTTCGATTTCTACGGCCTGACCTATATTACCGCCGGCCTGGAACGCATGATCCTGTATCTCTACCCGACCCTGGTGCTGCTCCTGCAGGCGTGGCTGATGCGCCAGCCTCCGGGGAAGCGGGCGTGGCAGGCCATGGCGATCTGCTATGCGGGGCTGGCCATTGCGTTCGTCCACGACTTCAGCCAGCGTGGAAACGGTTCCGATGTGGCGCTGGGGGCGGCATGGGTGTTTGCCAGCGCCGTGACCTATGCGATGTACTACCACGGCACCGGCAGCATGGTCGGGCGCATCGGATCGACGCGTCTTGCCGGACTGGCCGGCAGCGCCTCATCCGTGCTCGTCCTCGCGCACTTCCTTCTGTTCGGGCAGCCGCACTCGCTGGCAGCGCTACCTGCCGCCGTCTGGGGCCATGCGCTGATGATGGCGGTCTTCTCCACGGTGCTGCCGGTCTGGTGGCTCTCGCTCGCGATCCAGCGCCTCGGCGCCGGCCAGGCGGCGGCCATCGGCACGCTCGGGCCGGTCATGACGGTTTTTGCGGCCTGGCTGCTGCTCGGAGAGTCGATGTCACTGCTTCAACTGGCAGGACTGGCGCTGGTTATGTTCGGCGTGATGCGCCTGAAGGCGAAGCCCGCCGCAACGACGGCATCGCCTGCGGCGCAGCCCGCAGGCGCACAAAGGTAGCGCGGCGATGGGCGAGCCTGGCATCGTGCTGGCGGTGACTGCCGCATTGACCTTCCTGCTCGCCGGTTTCGTGAAGGGTGTCATCGGTCTTGGCCTGCCTACCGTCGCCATTGGCCTGCTCGGGCTGTTCATGACACCCACGGAGGCGGCTGCGCTGCTCGTCGTGCCTTCCCTCGTCACCAATATCTGGCAGCTTGCTGCCGGTCCCGCCTTCCTTCCCCTCGTCCGGCGCCTGTGGCCGATGCTTCTATGTTTCTGTATTGGAACTTGGGCCGGCGCCGGCGGTCTTAACCATGGTTCGATGTCGCATGCGGGAACGCTGCTGGGCGTGGCTCTGATTGCGTATGCGCTGCTGGGATTGAGCGCGAAGCAGTTTTCCGTTCCACCCTCGGCCGAGCGCTGGTGGTCGCCGGTGGTTGGAATCGCAACCGGCCTCGTTGCGGTGACCACGGGTGTGTTCGTGGTGCCGGCAGTGCCGTACCTGCAGGCGCTGGGCTTGAACAAGGACGATCTCGTGCAGGCCCTGGGGCTGTCATTCACGGTATCAACGGTCGCGCTGGGCAGCGTGCTTCTGGCCGGTGGTTTCTTCAAGCCGGCCGTTGCTGCTTCGTCACTGTTCGCGCTCGCTCCCGCCATCGCCGGAATGCTGGCGGGGCAGTGGGTGCGGTCGCGCGTGCGGGCCGAGCAGTTCCGTGTCTATTTCTTCGCCGGACTGCTGCTGCTCGGCGCGCACCTCGCCTTGCGCCACGCCTTTTAACAGGCTGTCTTTTCCCTTTGCTAACGGCACGACGCGCGCGCGCAACACGGCGCCGAAAATAGATGATTCCATTCATTGTCGCTCGGTAACTTATCCTCAACACTCCTCGACATGATTTACGCGCAGTTTTCCCTCGACGACATTGAAAAACACGCCCTGCTGAACGCAGCGGAGAGCGGCGTCAATGTCGTGTCGGTTCCCGATTTCGAGGACTGGATTTCCGGTCCCGTCAAAGCTTACTTTCCGCACCAGAGCATGATCGCCGCCATCGGCCAGCTCTTCGGCGAGGAAATCCGTGTGCGTCATCTTCTTGGCGTCAACTGCCCGCAAGCCTGCATCGAACGTTTTGACAAAATCACCAGTTGCCGCGAGCGGAGCATCGTGAAGCGCTGGCTGTCGCAGTATCGCGCGCAGATCATCAACGCCGCCGACATGCAGGAACAGTTGTCGCCCCAGGAGCACGAGAATGCGGCGACGGCAGGCGTCACCAATCTGGCGGCCTTCGGCTGCCTGGACGGCGGAGGACAGGGCGGCACTTATTTCAGCTTCGGCGGCATTCCAGGACGGCTGACGGGAAGGCATGCATTCAAGCTCGAAATGCTCATGCCTTACCTGCACATGACCTTTACCCGGGTCTTCCATCGCGCCGGTGAGACGCGGCGTTCGGCAAGCCTGACGCGCCGCGAACAGGAGATTCTTGCCCTGATGTCGACCGGCATGTCCAACCGTGCGATTGCGGAAAAATTATCGCGTAGTGAATTGACCGTGCAGAACCATGTGCACGCGATCTTCAAGAAGCTCGGCGTGCGCAACCGTGTCGCTGCCGTTGCAAGTTACCGCTCGGTGCTCTCGCTCCCGGCGGAAGCCCACCTCCCGGAGGGTGCGCGCTCACCCGGCGCCGCATGAAGCAGGGTGAAGCGAGACAGATTTCAACAATAACAAGCGTCCATCGATCGATGTCGATCCGACAGGCGCCCATACCAATCCTCGGGAAAAGAAAATGCTGAAGAACTTATCCATCAAAACCCGGCTGGTCTTTGTGATTGGCCTCTTGTCCGTGCAGCTGATCGCTGGCGGCATCCTTGGCATTTCGAGCCTCGGCTCGGCCAACGACGCGATGAAGTCGATGTACGACGACCGTCTCGTCGCACTGGGCCAGCTCGACCAGGTCGTCCGCCTCCTTAATCGCAACCAGCTTGCCGTCGCCAAGGCGGTGTCCGGGAAGGCTGAACAGATCGGACAGCAGGTTGCCGAGGCCGAGGCCAACATCGAGCAGCTCGGCAAAGTGTGGGACGCGTACATGGGCACCATGCTGACGCCTGAGGAAAAGCAGCTTGCCGACCATTTCACGGAGAGCCGGAAGAAGTTCGTCGCAGACGGACTCCAGCCCGCCATTGCCGCGCTGCGCGCGCAGGACACCGGCCGCGCCACGGAGCTGCTGAATGGCCCGATGAACGCGCTTTTCCAGCCGGTGCGCAATGATATCGACAGCCTCATCAAGCTGCAGCTTGAAGTGAGCAAGAAGGAGTACGAAGCTTCGCAGGCGTCCTACGTCTTCATCCGGAACCTGTCGATTGCCGGCATTCTCCTCGGCGTCCTGACCGGGGCGATTGTCGGCGCATGGCTGGTCCGCTCGATTTCGCGCCCGCTGGAAAAGGCGATCGACGTTGCCGGCAGCATCGCAGCGGGAGACCTGACGCAACGCATCGACGTCGAAACGCGCGACGAGACCGGTCGTCTGATGTCCGCGCTCAAGAACATGAACGGCAGTCTCGAAAAAATCGTTTCCGAAGTCCGCAACAGCACCGAGACGATTGCGACGGCGTCGGGCCAGATCGCCGCAGGCAATATGGACCTGTCCTCGCGCACGGAACAGCAGGCCAGCTCGCTCGAGGAAACCGCGTCGTCGATGGAAGAACTGACCTCTACCGTGAGGCAGAACGCCGACAACGCGCGCCAGGCCAACCAGCTGGCCGCATCCGCATCCGAGGTCGCAGGCCGCGGCGGGGCGGTCGTGGCGCAGGTGGTCGACACGATGAGCGCCATCAATGACTCGTCGCGCAAGATTGTCGACATCATCGGCGTCATTGACGGCATCGCCTTCCAGACCAATATCCTCGCGCTGAACGCCGCCGTCGAAGCGGCGCGCGCAGGCGAACAGGGCCGCGGCTTCGCGGTCGTGGCCGCCGAAGTGCGCACCCTTGCCCAGCGTTCGGCCGCGGCGGCGCGGGAAATCAAGTCACTGATCGACGATTCCGTTGAAAAGGTGAATACCGGCGCCGAGCTGGTGAACCGCGCCGGCACGACCATGGAAGAGATCGTCGAGAGCGTCAAGCGCGTGACCGACATCATGGCCGAGATTGCCGCAGCCAGTAACGAACAGACCGCGGGCATCGAGCAGATCAACCTGGCGATTGCGCAGATGGACCAGGTGACGCAGCAGAACGCCTCCCTGGTCGAGGAGGCCGCCGCCGCGTCGGAATCGATGCAGGAGCAGGCCGGCAATCTGGCGCAGATGGTGGGCGTATTCCGGATATCGGGCGCGCACGCCGTTGCGGTCGTCCGATCGCCAAGCCCGGTGCGCGCGCCGGCCCCGGTGAAGCGGAAGACGCCGCAGGTACCCGCTGCAACGGTTCCCTCCGAAAGGCGCGTGCCGAAAGTGCCGGCCGGCTCCGGCGGCGAGTGGGAAGAGTTCTAGCGAGAACGGGCCGGCGCGACACAGCGCCGGCCGCGCCTGAATTTTCCCGTCAAGGCCCGGTCGCTGTCCTCCCACCTGGCGACCGCGCCACTTCATCTCTCCCCAGCCATCCCCCTGACACAATGACGCCGATAGCGCTGCCCAGCGCTGTCCATGACGGCCGTGCATTCCCATACCGAAAATTGCTTGCAATTCGGGAAAGTTTTTTCGCTTCCGCATTCAAGAGAATTGAAAAAACAACGACTTATATTGCACCGCATGATAGAAAAAGCACGGTCAGACTATAAAATGGAGCTTGTTACAGAAATTGACAGATGAGCACTGATTCCGTCCGCATCGACAAGTGGCTGTGGGCCGCGCGATTTTTCAAGACCCGTTCGTTGGCAACCGACGCTGTGGATGGTGGAAAGGTCCGCCTGAACGGCGAACGCATCAAACCCGCACGCGGCGTAAAGACAGGCGACCTGCTCGAAATCGACAACGGCTCGACCGAATGGGAAGTGACGGTCGAGGGACTGTCGGATACGCGCGGCTCGGCAACTGTGGCGCAAGCACTGTATACGGAGACCGAACGCAGCATTGCGGAGCGGCAGAAGAAGGCAGAACAAAGAAAGCTGTTCCGGGAGCCAGGCGAAGCGATCAAGGGGCGACCAACCAAACGCGACAGGCGGCAAATCGACAAGCTCTAGAGCGCTCCATGCCCCGCTATTAAAGGGGTGCACACACTCTCCAGCCCTTTCCACAAGGCGATCTTTCCCTGCTGGTTGTCCTTGGGAGGCCACTAGAATCGACCCTCTAAGTTCCCGTTTGACATTTATACTGCGGTAGATAATAGTACGAGCGTTCGCTTCAGTTCGACCGCGCTGTTTTTTGATTCTTTGATGGGGCACTACTGTGGCTACAAACATGACTGACTCGACACCCAAATTGATGCGTAAAGGCGAACTCACCCGCGCCGCGATTCTTGACGTGGCACTCGACCTGGCCAGCCGTGACGGGCTGGAAGGGCTCACCATCGGTCTGCTTGCAGACAAGATGAACATGAGCAAATCGGGGGTGTTTGCGCATTTCGGTTCACGCGAAGATTTGCAGATCGAGGTCGTCAAGCTGTACCACCACCACTTCGAACAGGAAGTGTTCTATCCGAGCATGAAAGAACCGCGAGGCTTGCCCCGCCTGCAAACCATGTTTGCCCGCTGGGTCAAGCGCGTGTCGGTTGAAATTGCGTCCGGCTGCATCTACATCAGCGGCGCGGTCGAGTATGACGACCGTCCCGGCGCCATCCGCGAAGAACTCGCCGGCATGGTGCGCGCATGGAAGAACGCCCTGCGCCGCTGCGTGGTACAGACCGTCGAGATGGGGCACCTGTCCGCCGAAACCGATCCGGACCAGCTCGTCTTCGAAATGTACGGCCTGATCCTCGCCCTGCACCATGACGCCCGTTTCCTGAAGTTGCCCGGCAGCGTGAACCGCGCCGAAGTCGGGTTCGAACGCCTGATCAAGAGTTACACGAATCCGCAAACGGCCGACAAGCCGGCTGCAAAAACGAACCCCAAAACCGCTGTTAAGAAATCAGCCTAATCCGTTCTAGCCGTCAGGAGAAATAACATGGGTCAATACGTCGCTCCCTTGCGTGACATGCAGTTCGTCCTTCACGAACTGCTCAAGGTGGAAGATGAGTTCAAGCAATTGCCTGCGCACGCAGAGATTGACAAGGACATCATCAACCAGGTGCTGGAAGAGGGCGGCAAGTTCGCGTCCGAGGTGCTGTTCCCGCTGAACCATTCCGGTGACCGCGAGGGCTGCTCGCTCGACAAGGAAACCCACAAGGTCAAGACCCCGGCAGGCTTCGAAGCCGCCTACAAGCAGTATGTCGAGGCTGGCTGGCCTTCGCTGTCCTGCGACCCGGAATACGGCGGCCAGGGCCTGCCGCTGGTGGTCAACAACTGCTTCTACGAGATGCTGAACTCGGCCAACCAGGCCTGGACCATGTACCCCGGCCTGTCGCACGGCGCCTACGAGTGCATCCACGAGCACGGCACCCCGGAACAGAAGGCCCTGTACCTGCCCAAGCTGGTGTCCGGCGAATGGACCGGCACCATGTGCCTGACCGAACCGCACTGCGGCACCGACCTCGGCCTGCTGCGTTCCAAGGCGGAACCGCAAACCGACGGTACCTACAAGATCAGCGGCGGCAAGATCTTCATCTCCGCCGGCGAACACGAAATGTCCCAGAACATCGTCCACCTGGTGCTGGCGCGCCTGCCGGACGCACCGTCGGGCACCAAGGGCATCTCGCTGTTCATCGTGCCGAAGTTCCTGCCGAACGCCGACGGTTCGCTGGGAAAGCGCAACCCGATCTTCTGCGGCGCCATCGAAGAAAAGATGGGCATCCACGGCAACTCCACCTGCCAGATGAACCTGGACGGCGCGATCGGCTGGCTGATCGGCGAGCCGAACAAGGGCCTGAACGCGATGTTCGTGATGATGAACGCCGCCCGCCTTGGCGTCGGCATGCAATCCCTCGGCCTGACCGAAGTCGCCTACCAGAACGCACTCGTCTACGCCAAGGACCGCCTGCAGATGCGCAGCCTGTCCGGCCCGAAGGCGCCGGAGAAGCCGGCTGACCCGATCATCGTGCACCCGGACGTGCGCCGCATGCTGTTGACGGGCAAGGCTTACGCTGAAGCCGGCCGCGCATTCTGCTCCTACGTCGCACTGCAGATCGACAAGGAACTGAACCACCCGGACGAGCAGGTACGCAAGGACGCCGCCGACGAAGTCGCGCTGCTGACCCCGATCATCAAGGCCTTCCTGACCGACAACGGCTGGATCGCCACTTCCGAGGCCATGCAGGTGTACGGCGGCCACGGCTTCATCTCCGAGTGGGGCATGGAGCAGTATGTGCGCGACGCCCGTATCAACATGATCTACGAAGGCACCAACACCATCCAGTCGCTCGACTTGCTGGGCCGCAAGATCCTGATGGACAACGGCGCCAAGCTGCGCAAGTTCGGCGACAAGGTCAAGGCCTTCGTCGAAGCCAACGGCACCGATGAAAAGATGTCCGAATTCATCACGCCGCTGGGCGACATCGGCGACAAGGTCGGCAAGCTGACGATGGAAATCGGCATGAAGGCCTTCCAGAACCAGGATGAAGTCGGCGCCGCTGCCGTCCCGTACCTGCGCGTGGTCGGCCACATGGTCTTCGCCTACTTCTTCGCGCAAATGGCGAAGATCGCGCTGGAAAAGGAAGCTTCCGGCGACACCTTCTACAAGACCAAGCTGGCGACGGCGCGCTTCTACTTTGCCCGCCTGCTGCCGGAAACCGCCATGCTCATCCGTCAGGCACGCGCCGGCGCGTCCAGCCTGATGGCCCTCGAAGCAGACCTGTTCTAAGCAGAAAAAAACAGCCATGGAGATCCCAGGGGATTCAGAAAACTGATTCCTCGGGGACTCTGTCACCCTACGAAGGATAAGACATGTCCAATTTCATCGTGAAAAAAGTCGCCGTCCTCGGCGCAGGCGTGATGGGCGCGCAGATCGCTGCCCACTGCGTGAATGCAAAAGTGCCCGTCGTGCTGTTCGACCTGCCGGCCAAGGAAGGCCCGAAGAACGGCATCGTGCTGCGCGCCATCGAAAACCTGAAGAAGCTGAGCCCGGCTCCCCTCGGCAACAAGGAAGACGCCGCACTGATCCAGGTCGCCAACTACGAAGACAACCTCGACGTGCTCGCGGGCTGCGACCTGATCATCGAAGCGATCGCGGAACGCATGGACTGGAAGCATGACCTGTACAAGAAGGTCGCTCCGCACATCGCCCCGAACGCGATCTTCGCCTCCAATACCTCCGGCCTGTCGATCACCGCGCTGTCCGACGGTTTCAGCGCCGACCTGCGCGCACGTTTCTGCGGCGTGCACTTCTTCAACCCGCCGCGTTACATGCACCTGGTCGAACTGATCCCGACCGCCGCAACCCGTCCGGAAATCCTCGACCAGCTCGAAGGCTTCCTGACCACCACCCTCGGCAAGGGCGTGGTACGCGCCAAAGACACCCCGAACTTCATCGCCAACCGCGTCGGCATCTTCAACATGATGGCAACCATGTACGAAGCGCAGAAGTTCGGCCTGCCGGTGGACGTGGTCGATGACCTGACCGGCACCAAGCTTGGCCGCGCCAAGTCCGCGACCTTCCGCACGGCGGACGTGGTCGGCCTGGACACCATGGGTCACGTAATGAAGACCATGCAGGACAACTTGAAGGACGATCCGTTCTATCCGGTCTACAAGACGCCCGAGCTGCTCGAGAAGCTGATCTCCGCAGGCGCATTGGGCCAGAAGACCGGCGCCGGCTTCTTCAAGAAGGTGGGCAAGGAAATCCTGCGTTTCGACGGCGAGAAGAACGACTATGTCCCGTCCGGCGGCAAGGCCGACGAGCTGGTCGTGCGCATCCTGAAGGAAAAGGATCCGGCCAAGCGCATGAAGGCGCTGCGCGAGTCCACCCATCCGCAGGCACAATTCCTGTGGTCCATCTTCCGCGACGGCTTCCATTACATTGCCGTCCACCTCGAATCGATCGCCGACTCCGCGCGTGACGTCGACTTCGCGCTGCGCTGGGGCTTCGGCCAGAAGAACGGCCCGTTCGAAGGCTGGCAAGCCGCTGGCTGGCAGCAGGTCGCCCAGTGGGTCAAGGAAGACATCGACGCAGGCAAGGCACTGTGCAATGCGCCGCTGCCGCAGTGGGTCTTCGACGGCCGCAACGGCGTGCACACGCCGGAAGGTTCCTGGTCGCCGGCGAAGAAGGCCTACGCGCCGCGCCTCGACCTGCCTGTGTATCAGCGCCAGGCATTCCGCGCACCGCTCGCCGGTGAAGGCGTGGCCGACGGCACGAACGGCGGCACCACCGTATTCGAAGACGATTCCGTCCGCATCTGGCATCAGAACGATGATGTGCTGATCCTGTCGACGAAGACCAAGATGCACGTCATCGGCCCCGGCGTTGTTGCCGGTCTGGCAAAGGCGATCGAAGAAGCCGAGAAGAACTTCAAGGGCCTGGTGCTCTGGAATGCCGACGCGACCGAAGGCGGTGCCTTCTCCGCCGGCGCCGACCTGCAGGCGATGCTGCCGGCCTTCATGGCGGGCGGTGCGAATGCGATCGGACCGGAGGTGTCGAAGCTGCAGAACGCGTTGATGAACCTGAAGTACGCAAACGTTCCGGTCGTCGCCGCGGTGGCTGGCCTCGCACTGGGCGGCGGTTGCGAACTGATGCTGCACGCAGCCAAGCGTGTCGCCTCCATCGAGTCCTACATCGGCCTGGTGGAAGTGGGTGTCGGCCTGGTGCCGGCAGGCGGCGGCCTGAAGGAAGCCGCGGTACGCGCTGCGAACGACGCGAAGGGCAACGACATCCTGCAATTCCTGAAGACTTACTTCACGAATGCAGCCACCGCGAACGTATCGAAGTCCGCGCTGGAAGCGCAGCAGATGGGTTACCTGAAGCCGACCGACACCATCGTCTTCAACCCGTATGAGCTGCTGTATGTTGCAAAGGCGGAAGCCCGCGCGATGTTCGACGCAGGCTACCGGGCACCGGCGAAGAAGCTGATTCCGGTGACCGGCCGCTACGGCATGAACACGATCAAGGCGCAGCTGGTCAACATGCGTGACGGCGGCTTCATCTCCGCGCACGACTTCAAGATCGGTTCCATGATTGCCGAAATCGTGTCCGGCGGCGACGTCGAGCAAGGCAGCCTGGTCAGCGAACAATGGCTGCTCGACCTCGAGCGCAAGGCCTTCGTGGAACTGCTGAACAATCCGAAGACGCAGGAACGCATCATGGGAATGATGCAGACCGGCAAACCCGTCCGCAACTAACCGGATCTGGAGTACAAAAAATGACGAAACAAGTTCAAGACGCATACATTGTCGCCGCCACCCGCACACCGATCGGCAAGGCGCCGCGCGGCATGTTCAAGAACGTCCGTCCGGACGACCTGCTGGTGCGCGTGCTCCAGAACGCGGTTGCGCAAGTGCCCAACCTCGATCCGAAGCTGATCGAAGACGCGATCATCGGCTGCTCCTTCCCGGAAGCCGAGCAGGGGATGAACATGGCGCGTAACGCTGTCGTGCTGGCCGGCCTGCCGAATACCATTGGCGGCGTGACCATCAACCGTTACTGCGCATCCGGCATCACCGCCGTGGCAATGGCTGCCGACCGTATCCGCGTGGGTGAAGCCGACGTGATGATCGCCGGCGGCGCCGAGTCCATGTCCATGGTGCCGATGATGGGTCACCACCCGTCGATCAACGGCGCAGTTTTCAAGGACGAAAACGTCGGCCTCGCCTATGGCATGGGCCTGACCGCCGAGAAGGTGGCCAACCAGTGGAAGGTTTCCCGCGAAGAGCAGGACGCTTTCTCGCTCGAATCGCACCGCCGCGCGATCGCTGCGCAACAGGCTGGCGAATTCGCCGATGAAATGACTTCGGTCGAGATCATCGAGCGCTTCCCGAACCTGGCGACCGGCGAAATCGACGTCAAGACCCGCACCGTCAGCCTGGACGAAGGTCCGCGTGGCGACTCCAGCATCGAAGGCCTGGCCAAGCTCAAGCCGGTGTTTGCAGCCAAGGGTTCGGTCACCGCCGGCAACAGCTCGCAGACCTCCGACGGCGCCGGCGCGCTGATCGTCGTCAGCGAGAAGATCCTGAAGCAGTTCAACCTGACCCCGCTGGCCCGCTTCGTGTCCTTCTCGGTACGCGGTGTTCCGCCGGAAATCATGGGCATCGGTCCGAAGGAAGCGATTCCCGCAGCGTGCCGCGCTGCCGGCATCACCCAGGACCAGATCGACTGGTTCGAGTTGAACGAAGCATTCGCCGCGCAGTCGCTGGCCGTCGTGAAGGACCTCGGCCTGGATCCGTCCAAAGTCAACCCGATGGGCGGCGCGATTGCCCTTGGCCACCCACTGGGTGCAACCGGTGCGATCCGTTCCGCGACCGTGATCCACGCACTGCGCCGCAAGAACCTGAAGTACGGCATGGTCACCATGTGCGTCGGCGCCGGCATGGGCGCGGCGGGTATCTTCGAACGCGTATAAGGTAAAGAATCGAGCAGTGATTGACAGGCCGCGCAGCGATAGCTGTGCGGCTTTTTTTCTATTCGAATGGGACTGTCGGGATCATGACAGCGCAAAGCGCGATCCTCGTTTACCATCAGGAAAAGACTTAGGAGACTTCATGGATATTCTGACCAGCAAGGCAAACGGCATATTGACCATCGAGTTCAATCGCCCGGAAAAGAAGAACGCGATCACATCCGCGATGTACCAGGCGATGGCGGATGCACTGAAAGACGCAGAGGGTGACGTGGCAGTGCGCGCCATCGTCATCCAGGGCAAGCCCGAGGTGTTCACGGCCGGCAACGACCTTGAGGACTTCCTGAAGAATTCGTCGACCGAAGTGGGCGACCGTCCGGTTGCGCAATTCATGCGCGCGCTGAGCGGCGCAACGAAGCCTGTGATTGCGGCGGTGGCGGGCAATGCGGTTGGCATCGGCACGACGATGTTGATGCATTGCGACCTCGTCTATGCGGCGGAAAACGCGAAGTTCGCGATGCCCTTCACGCAGCTCGGCCTGTGCCCGGAATTCGCGTCGAGCATGTTGTTCCCGGCAATGGTCGGCTATCCGCGCGCGGCGGAAAAGCTGCTGCTGGGCGAGGCATTCGGCGCGGAGGAGGCGTACGACATGGGCCTGATCAGCAAGGTGGTCCCGGTGGCCGAGCTCGCTGAACTCGCACACGCCCAGGCCGCCAAGCTGGCGGCGCTGCCCGCATCCTCGTTGCGCGTGACGAAGCGTTTGATGAAGGGCGCGCAAGCGGAGGCGATCAACGCGCGCATGGCGGAAGAAAACAAGCACTTCGGTGAAATGCTGATGGCGAAGGAAGCGAAGGAGGCGTTTACTGCCTTCTTCGAGAAACGCCGTCCCGACTTCACCAAGTTTGCCTGATTGAAAAAAAGCGGAAGGACGCCTGTCCTTCCGCTTCATCCCGACAAGCGCGCTTAGTGCGGCCGCGCGCCGGTACTGGTGTGCTGGGTCGACTTCTCCGAGATCGAGGAGAGCGCATCTCCCGCAATCTCGGTATCGGTCGTCTGGGTAATGTCCCCCAGCGAAACAATGCCGATCAGCCGCTTGTCCTTGCTCAGGACAGGCAGCCGGCGGATCTGCAGGTCACCCATGTTCTGCGCGACATCGTCGATGTCGTCGTCTTCATAGCAATACTTGATGTCCTGGCTCATGACATCGCGGATCTTGCAGTCGGCCTTGCCCTGGGCAAGTCCTCTCACCACGATATCGCGGTCTGTCACCATGCCCACCAGGCGGTCGTTTTCTCCTACCGGCAGCGCGCCACAATCGCCGTCAGCCATCATCTGTGCCGCCTCTATGATGCTCTGGTCCGGGCTGGCCAATCGGACATCGCGTGTCATCGCATCGGCTACTCGCATGATGTGCCTCCTTTCAATGTATTGAACGGTATTCCCATGCTGGATGGGACAGCGTTTGGAGAAGGCCTGCCTGTTGAAGTTCCTGCATCCTGCAGGCGCGTGAAGGCACGGAATATGCAGGGCAAAGCGCGAAGTGGTTACTTCCTCGGCGGTGTTTTTTTCCGCTTCTCGATGATGGCCTTCCACCAGCGTTGCTTTGGTCTTGCGATGGTTTCAGGAGGAGATTGCAGCGGTTCGTTCAGGGCGCTCTCGGGAGGCAGCATGGTGTCTTCGGGTGGAATATCCATCTGCTTGTCGTATTCGAGGAAAAGCACCTTGCTTTCCAGTACCTTGATGACGTTTTCCTTGTCCGCAATCCGTGCCCGCAATTCGTTGGTCACCTGGTCCTTGACCTTGCGCAATTCCGCCTCCAGCGCGAGGGCGCGTTCGAGCGAGCGGTTGCGCTCCTCGAGCAAGGCGATCTTGACCTTGTCGCGCGTCGGGTCCTCCCCGGCAACCTCCTCCTCGGTGTGCAGGGTACCGTAGGCGCGCAGCAGTTCCGACGTGTCGATCTGCGTCTCGCCGTCTGGGGTGACGGTCTTGCTCAGGCGACCCTTCTCGATGTCGCGATAAATCGTCGAGCGATTCCGCCGGACAAGTTTTGCAGCCTCGGTGATGGAGACAAGTGCCATAGGTGTGGAAATGTCGATGCAAGGCCTCGGACGCCCTCGTGGCTCCCGATGTCTGTACTTGACATTCTCTACACGAAAAAATTCTGTGCGTGCATCCGAATATGGAATCCGCGCAAAGAATTTTCCTGCCTTAAAGTTACGCGCGTGATTTTTGCGCGGCCTCGCGAATGGATTGCAAGGTGGCATTGGGAGTGATCAGGTCGGCGTCGTAGCGCAATTCGATCAATGCAGGCAACCCGGTCTCGCTGATGTGCGCATCCGCCCTTTTTAATGCCTCGGTGAAACCGCTGGTTGTGTCGACGCTTTCGCCGAAAGCACCATAGGCACGCGCGAGTGCGGCGAAATCCGGATTCTGGAGCGCGGTACCTGAAATACGTGCAGGAAATTCGCGCTCCTGGTGCATGCGGATTGTGCCGTAGGTACCGTTGTTGAAGACGATGAACAGCACGCCCGCGCGGTACTGGACCGCCGTGGCGAGCTCTTGTCCATTCATGAGGAAGTCGCCGTCGCCGGCGAAATTGAGCACGCTTCTTCGCCTTCCATGATGCTGCTCGATGATGCTTGCCCCGACGGCAGCGGGCACACCGTATCCCATCGCGCCGGACGTTGGCGCAAGCTGCGTGCGGAAGCCGCCATAGGGCCAGAAACGGTGCGCCCAGGTGGCAAAGTTGCCGGCGCCATTGGTGACGATGGTGTCTGGCGGCAGCGTTTGCTTCAATGCCTGCACGACCTGCCAAAGGTTGAGCGGTGCGTCGCCACTGCGGAAAACGGGCGGTTCTTCCTGCCATGCCTGGAGCTCGGCGCGCGCCTCTGCGACCGTGCCTGTCCACTGCGGAGATTCGACCGGCGGCATCGCGGCCAGCATGGCGGCGATCTGCGGCATGCCGCTGTTGATCATCAGGTCGGCCTGGTACACGCGTCCCAGCTCTTCCGCCGCGCTATGTATGTGGACGAGCTTTTGCTTCGGGCAGGGCGCTTCGAGCAAGGTGTAGCCACCGGTCGTCATTTCTCCCAGCCGCGGGCCGATCGCAATGAGAAGGTCGGCATTCCTCACGCGCGCCGCCAGCTTCGGATTGATGCCGATGCCGACGTCGCCGACATAATTCGGATGGCGGTTGTCCAGCAGGTCCTGGAAGCGGAAGGCGCACGCGACCGGCAAGGCATTCGCTTCAGCGAAACGGCGGATATCGCTGCAGGCATCCGTGTTCCATCCGGCGCCGCCCAGCAGGACGAGAGGACGCTCGGCTGCGGCAAGCATCTCGCGAAGCGTGTCGATCTGTTGGCGAGAGGGCGATGCCTGGACGGGCTGGCAAGGCCGCGCGTCGAGGACGTCGGCCGTCGACGCCAGCATGTCTTCGGGGAGCGCCAGAACGACAGGGCCGGGGCGACCGCTGGTGGCAACCTGGAATGCACGTGCCACATACTCGGGAATGCGGTCGGCGCGATCGATCTGCGCCACCCACTTGGTCATCGTGCCGAACATGCGGCGGTAATCGATTTCCTGGAACGCCTCGCGTTCGACGAAGCCATTGCCGACCTGCCCGATGAACAGGATCATCGGCGTCGAATCCTGGTGTGCCGTGTGCACGCCGATGGAGGCATTGGTTGCGCCGGGACCGCGCGTCACAAAGCAGACGCCCGGCCGGCCGGTCAGCTTGCCATAGGCTTCCGCCATGAAGGCCGCGCCGCCTTCCTGCCGGTTGGTGATGAAACGGATCGATGAATCATGCAGCGCATCGAGGACGGCGAGATAGCTTTCGCCGGGAACGCCGAAGGTGATATCGACGCCCTGGGTCTTGAGCGCGTCGACCAGGATCTGTCCGCCGGTTCTGTTTGCCATGATGGATTTGCGTGAAAAAAGAATAACGTAGCATATCGCGGGATGCTTCGTGGGCTACAATGTCGCCTGAAGCAAGCCAGACAGCCGCTGGCCATCGCAAGGTGGCGGGAGGAAGGTCCGGACTCCATAGAGCAGGGTGACGGCTAACGACCGTCCGCCGTGAGGCGCGGAACAGGGCCACAGAGACGAGTCTTTGCGACGTTCGCGTCACAAAGGGTGAAACGCGGTAACCTCCACCCGGAGCAATTTCAAATAGGCACGCATTGATGCTGCTCGCGGAGCGTGCGGGTAGAAAGCTTGAGCCGTGGAGTAATTCACGGCCTAGAGGAATGGCTGTCATAGCGAAAGGGTTCGCGCCCGATCGCCGTAACAGAATCCGGCCTATCGGCTTGCTTCACTTTTCTTGATCTGCATCTGCAAATTCTTCCCCCGTGCTGCATCCTCTTCCGGCAATCCGTGCAACTTGAGGCAACTCAACGCGCGACACGTCGTATGCGATAAAGTCCGTTCATCAACAGAGCCTGCTGGCCGTGGGACGGATAACTGGGAATAGTGGAGGTTCGCGATGCAGGATGCGCTCCACCATGGCGGCCGCCAAGCAGTTCGACAAGGGCGCAGCCATCGCCAACCCGCTTCCGAATCTCCCTCCCACGACCAGCCGGCTTTCTTCCGCAGGCCACATAACTTCATAACAATATGCGTACCTGGCTGGCCGCACTCTGTGTTGTCGTGTTCCCCTTTCTTTCGCACGCGGCGCCCGTCGCCCTGCAAAATTACAATGCCGACCTGTCTGAAACCTCGATGTCGGGTTTGTCCTCGGGCGGATTCATGGCGGTACAGTTTGCCGTTGCTTATTCCGCGCTGGTGAAGGGCGTCGGTATCGTGGCGGGTGGGCCTTATTTCTGCGCCCAGGGCGATGTCGATATCGCGACACGAAAATGCAGCTGCACCGGATTGCCGGTCATTTCGAGCTGCGAGGTTGCGCCAGGCTCCACCAGCATCGAACAGCTGGTGGATATCACCAACCAGCGTGCGCGCGACGGCGCGGTGGATCCAACCCGGAATCTGGCGCGGCAGCGCATCTGGATGTTTTCCGGAACGCTCGACAGCGTGGTGCCGCAGCCCGTCATGAATGACTTGTTCACCTACTATCGGCACTACATCGGCGAGGCGAACATCCGGTACCGCAACGATGTGCAGGCCGAGCATGCGATGCCGACCGAGGGATTCGGCAACCCGTGCGCGGAGCTGGGAAAACCTTTCCTCGGCAATTGCGGTATCGACGGTGCCGGAGAAATCCTGAAATGGATCTATGGCGACCAGCTGCGCCCGAAAAACACCAACGGCCTGAGCGGACGGCTGGTCGAATTCGACCAGTCGGAGTTTTTCGATGACCGCAATCCCGAGCGGCACGGCATGGCCGACCGCGGTTATGCCTATATCCCCGCCAGTTGCGACAAGAGCATCAATGGAGCTTGCCGCGTGCACGTCGCTTTCCACGGCTGCCGCCAGAATGCGGAGGAGGTGGACGACAAGTTCATCCGCCACGCGGGGTACAACCAGTGGGCCGACGTCAACAGCATCATCGTGCTGTATCCGCAGACAACATCGACGTTCATGCGCAATCCGAAAGCCTGCTGGAACTGGTTCGACTTCGAACGTGACGATCCCGACTATGCCAACAAGAACGGCCGCCAGATGCTGGCCATCCGTGCGATGCTGGACCGCGTTGCGGGCGTCACCTTGCCTCCCGACCCGGCGCCGCGCTGTTTTACCGCTGCCAACGCCGAACATGTGATTGCCGGCCGCGCGCACGGCTGGTTCTTCATGGCGATGGCCAACGGGTCGAACAAGCTCATGGGCCTGAATAACTTCCTTTCCGTCACGACTCTGAAGCAGGTCGGGCCGAACCATTACGTCGTGGGCAAGTGCATCTGAATCCTTCCTCCATCACCCGTAAAGCTTTGACCTGCGTCATTTGAATCGCCTGTCAACGCGCCTATATTGAATCGAAAGGTTTGCTTACTGGAAAGCAAGCGTTCGGACAAAGGGGCGAAAGTGGACATTTTCGAATCCGATGTAGCCATCGTCGGTGCCGGGGGCGGGGGTCTTCGCGCCGCCATAGCCGTCGCAGAGCGAGACCCGGCGCTGAAGGTGGCGCTGGTGTCGAAGGTCTATCCGATGCGCAGCCATACCGTGGCGGCAGAAGGGGGCTCCGCGGGTGTCGTGCAATCGCATGACAGCCTCGACCACCATTTCAACGATACCGTGACTGGCGGCGACTGGCTGTGCGAGCAGGACGTCGTCGATTACTTCGTCGCCCATTGCACCGAAGAGATGGTGCAGATGGAGCACTGGGGCTGTCCGTGGAGCCGCAAGGATGACGGCCACATCAACGTGCGCGCCTTCGGCGGCATGAAGATCGAGCGGACCTGGTTCGCCGCCGACAAGACCGGCTTCCATATGCTGCACACGCTGTTCCAGACCTCGATCAAGTACCCCTCGATCAAGCGGTTTGATGAATACTTCTGCTGCGACCTGATTGTCGAGGATGGCCGCTGCCAAGGTGTGCTTGCCATCCAGATCAGCACCGGCAGGTTCGTGCTGATCAAGGCGAAATCCGTGATCATCGCCACTGGCGGCGCCGGACGTGTTTTCCGCCAGAGCACCAATGGCGGCATCGTCACCGGCGACGGCATGGCGCTCGCCTATCGCCACGGCGTGCCGCTGCGCGACATGGAATTCGTCCAGTACCATCCGACCGCGATGCCGGGCACCGGGCTGCTGTTCACCGAAGCCTGCCGCGGAGAGGGCGGCATCCTGGTCAACAAGGACGGCTATCGCTATCTGCAGGACTACGGACTCGGGCCGCCGGATCCCTGGCCGCGCAAGAAGGCCATGGAACTCGGTCCGCGCGACCGGCTTTCCCAGGCGTTCTGGCATGAAGACCGCAAGGGCAATACCGTCAGCACACCGCAGGGAAGTGCAGTACTGCTTGACCTGCGCCACCTCGGTGAAAAACATATCCGTGAGCGCCTGCCCCTGATCTGCGAACTCGCCGAGCGCTTCATGGGCATCGATCCGGTGCATCAGCCGATTCCCGTGCGCCCGGCGATCCACTACACGATGGGCGGCATCCTTGTAAACGGCAAGACGGAGGCGCCGCTGCGTGGCTTGTATGCCGTGGGCGAATGCTCCAGCGTGGGGATCCACGGTGCGAACCGGCTTGGTTCCAACTCGCTTGCAGAGTTGTGCGTGTTCGGCAAGGTAGCAGGCGACCAGGCAGCGCAATATGCGCGCAGTGTCAGCCTGAGCGACGGCGCGCTCCTTGAAAAGCAGGCCGAAGCGGCAAGGCAGCGCGCGGTCGACCTGGTCAGGCGCGAGGACGGCAGCGAGCGCATCTCCGTACTCCGCAAGGAAATGGCGCTCAGCATGGAGCGTGGTTGCGGAATCTACCGCATCGGCAGCGAAATGCAGGAAACCTGCGACAAGATCGATGAACTCAAGCTGCGCTTCCGGCGCGTCAAGGTAGACGACAAGTCGAGCGTCTGGAATACCGACTGGCTGCAGGCGATCGAGTTGGGTTTCCAGCTCGATGTCGCGCAGGCCATGGCGTACTCTGCCGTCAACCGCAAGGAATCGCGCGGTGCCCATCAGCGTCTCGACGGTTTCGAGGCGCGCGACGACGTCAACTTCCTCAAGCACACGCTGGCGCAGTATGCAGGCGATGACGCACCGCGCATCAGCTACGGCGACGTCAGGATCACCCGTTCGCCGCCGGCCGTTCGCGCCTATGGCGCAGCGGGAGAGGCACTGCATGAGAAGGAGGCCGCTCATGGCTAGGACGATCGATATGGAGGTACTGCGCTACCGCCCGGAACAGGATGCGGAGCCGTTCTTCCAGTGCTTCTCCGTGCCCTTCACCGATGACATGTCGGTGCTGCAGGGTCTGCAATACATCAAGGACGAACTCGACAGCACGCTCAGCTACCGCTGGTCCTGCCGTATGGCGATCTGCGGCAGCTGCGGAATGATGATCAATGGCAAGCCGGAACTGTCCTGCCATACCTTCCTGCGCGATTTTTATCCAGGCGGAGTGCGCGTCGAACCGCTGAACCATTTCCCGATCGAGCGCGACCTCGTGGTGCGGCCGGACGACTTCATCAGCAAGCTGGAAAGCATCAAGCCCTACATCATCGCGAAGGAAGTGCGGCGCCTCGACCAGGGCGAATACCTGCAGACGCCCGCCGAACGGGACCGCTACGAGCAGTTCAGCTCCTGCATCAACTGCATGCTGTGCTACGCCGCCTGTCCGCAATACGGCCTCAACAAGGAGTTCATGGGCCCGGGCGTTTTGGCACTGCTCCACCGTTACAACAGTGACAGCCGCGATGGCGGACAGGCGGAGCGGATGGAATTGGTGAACGCGGAGGAGGGCGTCTGGAACTGCACCGCGGTCGGCTATTGCTCGGAGGTTTGTCCGAAGGGCGTCGATCCGGCCAATGCGGTCAACGTCAACAAGATCAACAGCGCGAAGGACTTTTTCTTCAACCTGTTGGGGCGCAAGGGAGGCGGAAAATGAGCGACATGCAACCCGATGCCCGCAAGCCCTATGTCCGGCCGATGGCAGGCTGGTGGCGCAAGAATCCATTCTTTGTACGTTACATGGCGCGCGAACTGACCGCACTGGTCGTCGCGGCATATGCCTTTATGCTCCTTGCCGGAGTGCTTTGCCTCGCGCGCGGGGAGGCGGCGTTCGGCGCCTGGCTGGGCGTCCTGCGCCATCCCGTCTCCGTCGCGCTCCATGCGATGGCGCTGGCGGCCATGGTGTACCACACCTGGAGCTGGTTCGACATCATGCCCAAGACCTTGCCCCCCATTATTGTCGGCGGCAAGCGCGTTTCAGGGCGTATGATTACGACGACGGGCGTCGTTGCGGCGGTCGTCGTTACGCTGGTCCTGTTCCTCGCAGTATGGAGCGCCAAGCCATGAAAACACGATCCAATGCACCGATTTTCTGGGCGCTGTTCGGCGCCGGCGGGATGTTGTCGGCATTGACCGGTCCGGTTCTCGTTTTTGTCACCGGCATCGCGATCCCGGTCGGGTTCATCCTGTCACCCGAGGTGATGAGTTACCAGAACATGCTGGGTTTCGCACAGACCGTGCTGGGCAAGCTGGGCATCATTGCCGTCATCGTGCTCTACCTCTGGCACGCGGCACACCGCATCTTCAAGAGCCTGCACGACGTCGGCATCCATCCCGGGCCGACGGCCAAGCTGGCATGCTACGGCACGGCGTTCGCCGGTTCCCTGCTCGCCCTCTACGCGACCCTCGCCGTCGGTTTCTGATCTGTCCCGCCGGGAACGCCCCGGCCGGGCAGGTTGATGACCATTTTTTTACTCCTTTCAGCAACTTTTCTACTTCCCCGTTCCGGCCGGAATCCCAGTCCTGAAGCCGCCTCCGGCTTCTCCAGCGCAACAAATTTTTCCCTTCGCCAAATTTCCATACCTCAGTCAAACACATGTGTAAAGCTGAGACGTCACCTTCAGTGTCTGCGGTAAGTGCTTATTTTTCTTAAGAATTCGCTGGAGGCATTGCTTCAGCGAAACGCGCTAAGTCATTGACTTCATTGATAAAAATCGCATTTTTGAACCCGAATATTACTTGACCGCAAATAAAGCATCCTCTAAAGTGGGCGACAGTGTGAAAAAGTGTATTTTTGTGGGGGATTTTTCAAGAATTCCTTCAAGATACAGATCACAAGCAACTTCAAACAACGACAACCACGAGGGCAATCAGGGTGTTTCAAGGCGCGTCAGCGTTGAATCTCGATGCAAAAGGGCGGATGACCATCCCGTCCAAGCATCGTGACGCCTTGTCGCTTCAGTGCGAGGGACGCATTACGCTCACCCGTCACCCGCATGGTTGTTTGCTGCTCTTTCCGCGCCCGGTGTGGGAAAACCACCGCGAACAGATCGCCGCATGGCCGATGTCTGCCCGCGCCTGGCAGCGCGTCTTCCTTGGTAATGCCTCTGATGTCGAAATGGACTCCGCCGGCCGCATCCTGATTGCGCCGGAGCTGCGTTCAGCCGTCGGCATGACGCGCGACGTCATGTTGCTCGGCATGGGCAGCCATTTCGAGATCTGGGACGCTGAAAAGCTCGCCCAGGACGAGGCGCAGGCCGTGGCGAACGGCATGCCAGATGTACTGAGTAATTTTTCGTTCTGACGGCCCGTGATGACTGAACAAACGGTGCCCGGATTGCAGCACCGCACGGTGTTGCTGGAAGAAGCGGTCGATTCGCTGCAGATCGACGGCGATCGCGCCAATGGCGTGTTCGTTGATGGCACATTCGGCCGCGGCGGCCATAGCCGCCGGATTCTTGATCGGCTCGGCCCGAACGGGCGCCTGATCGCGTTCGACAAGGATCCGCAGGCGATTGCGGTCGCGCAGGCGATTTCGGACAAGCGGTTCGAAATCGTGCATGACAGCTTTGCGACGATGGGGCAGGCGCTCACTTCGCGCGGTGTCATGCAGGTAGACGGAATTTTGCTGGACCTCGGAATCTCGTCGCCGCAGGTGGACGAAGCGGCGCGGGGTTTCAGTTTTCGACTGGACGGTCCGCTCGACATGCGCATGGATACGACGCGCGGGATGTCGGCGGCAGAGTGGCTCGCAACCGAGTCAGAACAGACGATAGGAAAGGTGATCAAAGAATATGGGGAAGAACGGTTTGCTTTTCAGATTGCAAAGGCGATTGTTGCTCGCCGGGCAATCCAGCCAATTTCAGGCACACGACAGCTTGCCGAGATCGTGGCACACGCCGTCAAAACCCGCGAGAAGGGCAAAGATCCGGCCACTCGCACATTTCAGGCTATCCGGATTTACATCAATCAAGAGCTTGAAGAACTCGAAGTAGGACTGAACGCCGCATTCGACAAACTGGCCCCGCACGGGAGACTGGCTGTGATCAGCTTTCATTCATTGGAAGATCGCATCGTCAAGCGCTACCTGGCCTCCAAGGCCAAGGTGCAGCAGCCCGACCGCCGCCTGCCCATCCGTGCCGCCGACCTGCCGCAGCCCGAACTGAAGCTGCTGGCGAAAATGAAACCCTCCGACGCCGAAATCGCCGCGAACCCACGCGCGCGTTCGGCCATCATGCGTGTCGCCGAGCGGATTCCCGCGGGAGGCGCGCAATGAGCGGCAAGATCAACGCAATCCTCACCGCGGCGCTCGTCACCTGCGCCCTTTTCGTCGTGAATTCGCAATACCAGTCCCGGCGCCTTTTCATCGAGCTCGAGCGCGCGCAATCCGCCGCCAAGCAGCTCGAGCTCGAATGGGCGCAGCTGCAGCTCGACCAGTCCACGCTGGCCAAGCATGCACGCATCGAAGCCAACGCACGACGCGACCTCAACATGGTCCCCGTCACGCCTGACCGCACGCAGTACCTGACGATGGGAGGCCAGTAATGCGCGCCCCGTCACGCGCCGCAGCAGGCAAGGGCGTGCAGTTCAGCGCCAGCCCGGTCCTGGCGCTCAAGCTCCCGACATGGCGTTCGCGCGTCGTGCTGTTCGCACTGTTCGCCGGATTTGCCGCCCTCGCGGGTCGCGCGCTCTGGCTGCAGGGACTCTCTACCGAATTCCTGCAGAAGCAGGGCGCGTCGCGCTACGCACGCACGCTTGAACTGCCGGCTACCCGCGGCAAGATTACCGACCGCAACGGCCAGGTGCTCGCCTCCTCCATGCCGGTGAAGGCAATCTGGGCCATTCCCGAAGACGTCCTGGAAGCGCCGGACGAGAAGATTCGCGAACTCGCCAAGCTGCTCGACATGAGCGAGAAGGACCTGCGCAAGAAGCTCGATTCCGATCGCACCTTCGTCTACCTCAAGCGCCAGGTCGAGCAGGACGTCACCGACAAGGTGAGCGCCCTGAACGTGCCCGGCATCGGTATGCGCCGCGAGTACAAGCGCTACTACCCGGACGGCGACGTGATGGCGCACGTGGTCGGCTTCACCAATGTGGAAGACATCGGCCAGGAAGGCATGGAGCTGGCGTTCCAGAAGAACCTCGCCGGCGTCAACGGCAGCCGCCGCGTGATCAAGGACCGACTCGGACGCATCGTCGAGGATCTCGAATCAGTGCGCGTGCCGCACGACGGCAAGGATCTCTCGCTGTCGATCGACCGCAAGCTCCAGTACATCGCCTATTCGCACCTGAAGGAAGCCGTCGAGAAGCACAAGGCGAAGGCAGCGGCGATGGTCATCCTCGACGTGAAGACCGGCGAGGTGCTGGCGCTGGTGAACCTGCCGACGTACAACCCGAACGACCGCTCCAAGCTGACCGGCGCGCAGCTGCGCAATCGCGTCATGACGGATACCTTCGAGCCTGGCTCCACGATGAAGCCGTTCTCGATCGCGCTGGCACTGGAAAACAAGCTGGTCACGCCGATGTCCAACATCCAGACCGCCCCTGGCCGCATCACCATCGGCAAGGCGACCATCGGCGACGCCCATCCGCACGGCGTGCTGACGGTGCAGGGCGTGCTGCAGAAATCATCCAACGTCGGCACCGCCAAGATCGCGCTCCAACTGCAACCGCAACAGATGTGGGACCTGTTCACCACCGTCGGTTTCGGCCAGCAGCCCAAGCTCGGATTCCCCGGCGCGGTCGCGGGGCGCGTCCGGCCGTTCAAGTCCTGGAAGCCCATCGAACAGGCGACCATGAGCTACGGTCACGGCATTTCGACCTCGCTGATCCAGGTTGCGCACTCCTACATGATTTTTGCGCGTGACGGCGACATGATTCCGCTGACCTTGCAAAAGGCCGGAGACCGGCCGATCGGCCAGCGCGTGATTTCGGAAAAGACCGCGCGCGACCTGCGCGTCATGCTCGAAATGGCGGCTGGTCCCGACGGCACCGCGCCGAAGGCGCAGGTGCCGGGCTACCGCGTGGCCGGCAAGACCGGTACGGCCCACAAGCTCGTCGGCGGCCAGTACGCAAACAAATATGTCTCTTCCTTCGTCGGGTTCGCCCCGGTGTCGGATCCCCGCATCATCGTGGCTGTCATGGTCGACGAACCGTCCAACGGCTTCCACTACGGCGGCCAGGTCGCCGCGCCGGTGTTCTCGTCCGTGACCGCCAGCGCGCTGCGCGCACTGAATGTGCCGCCTGACTCCACCGTGACCGACATTATCGTGCCGGCCAACCCCGTCGAGGAGAGCATGTGATGAGTGCGACGACGACCGCGACCGACATTCTCGCCTGGCTGCATGGCAACGCACCCAAGGCACAGTTGTCCTCCGATTCCCGGACCATTGCTCCGGGCGATGTATTTTTCGCTTATCCCGGTGACGCCGCCGACGGGCGCGATTACATCGAACGCGCGGTCGAAGCAGGCGCGCGCGCCGTGGTATATGAAACGAAGGGTTTCACCTGGGACGAGAAGCTGGTGCTTCCCCGTCTCGCAGTGGAAAACTTGAAGGATCTCGCCGGCGAAATCGCCAGCGCCTACTACGACCAGCCCGACGCAGGGATGTTCACCGTCGCGGTGACCGGCACGAACGGCAAGACTTCGTGCACGCAGTGGCTGGGCAAGGCACTGTCGGGACTTGGCGTGCCGACTGCCGTCGTAGGCACGCTCGGCGTCGCCCTCTACCGCAGCGGGAAGCATGGCGGCTTTAATACCACCGGCTATACGACGCCGGATGCGGTCCAGTTGCAGCGCCGGCTGGCGCAACTGAGGACGGCCGGCGCGCAGGCACTCGCGATCGAGGCTTCCTCGATCGGCCTCGACCAGGGGCGTCTGAACGGGTCGCACTTCAATGTCGCCCTATTCACCAATTTCACCCGCGACCACCTCGATTACCACGGCAACATGGAAGCCTACGAGGCCGCCAAGCGCAGGCTGTTCGACTGGCCCGGACTGGATCATGCCGTCGTCAATCTTGATGATGATATGGGCCTGCGACTGGCTGCGCATCTCGCGGCGACCCGTCCGTCGCTGCCCGTGACGGGCTATACGACGAGCGGCAGGCATGCGGGCGCCATTCCAGTCCTGAGCGCGAGCGATATCCGTACCAGCCACGGCGGAACGGTCTTCCGCCTCGATGCACCCGGCGGCTCCGCGCAGGTAAAGACCCAGCTTGTCGGCCAGTTCAATGTCAGCAACGTCCTTGGCGTCGTGGGCGTCTTGCTTGCGCGTGGGATCGATTTCCGCGCCGCGCTCGACGCGGTGGAATCGCTGACATCCGTGCCCGGCCGGATGGAGCAGCTCGGCGGGCAGGACGCCCCGCTGATCGTCATCGACTATGCGCATACTCCAGACGCACTGGAAAAAACACTGGCCACCCTGCGCGAGGTCGCGCAACAGCGCCACGGCAAGCTGTGGTGCGTTTTCGGATGCGGTGGCGACCGCGACCCCGGCAAGCGCCCGCAGATGGGCAAGGTCGCACAGGCCGCGGACCACATCATCGCCACCAGCGACAACCCGCGTAGCGAAGACCCCGCGAAGATCCTCGAACAAATTGTTGCCGGCATCGATACCGCAGCCCTCCAGAAAGATGCGCTGCATGTGATCGAGGACCGCGCCTCCGCCATCCTGTGGGCGGTGCGCCATGCCGGCAAAAGCGACGTCGTCCTCCTGGCAGGGAAGGGCCACGAGTCGTACCAGGAAATCAAAGGCAAGAAACTGCCATTTTTGGATGCAGACCACGCCGCGCTGGCGCTGGCTGCACGGGCAACAATGAAGGGAACAAACTGATGAAATCGTCATTGGCTCAACTGCAGCCATGGATTTCGCAAGCCGTGGTAACGGCAGATGCAGCATTCGACGGCGTCTCGACCGACAGCCGTCAGGTAGCACCTGGCAATTTGTTCGTCGCCCTGCGCGGCGAACGTTTCGATGCGCACGACTTTCTGAATGATGTGGCAGCCCGAGGCGTGGCTGCAGTGGTGGTGGAACGCGTACCGGACGGACTGACCGTGCCGGCCCTGGTGGTGCCCGATACACGCGCGGCCCTCAACGAGATTGGCGCGTTCTGGCGCAAGCAGTTCAACATCCCCGTCATCGGCGTTACTGGTAGCAATGGCAAGACGACCGTGAAGGAGATGGTTGCATCCATCCTGTCCGCCGCTTTCGGCAGCGATAACATCCTTGCCACCCGTGGCAACCTGAACAACGACATTGGCGTTCCGCTCACGGTGTTCCGGTTCCACGGCGCCTGCCAGGCTGCCGTGGTCGAGCTGGGCATGAACCATCCGGGCGAAATCGCCACCATCACCGCGACTGCACAACCGACCGTCGCCCTGGTGAATAACGCACAACGCGAACACCAGGAATTCATGGAAAGCGTGGAGGCGGTGGCGAAGGAAAACGGCAACGTGATCCTCGGCCTCCCGGCCGACGGCGTGGCCGTCTTCCCCGCCGATGACACATACACAAGCCTGTGGCGCACCTACGCAGGCCCGCGCAAGGTCGTGACCTTCGGTTTATCGCCGGATGCCGACGTGACCTGCGCATTCAAGGTGAACGATTTCGGCAGCGACCTGTCCATAACTGCCGGTGGGAAACAGTTCCAGGTAGCACTCTCTGCCGCGGGCGTGCACAACGTCCGCAACGCACTCGCCGCGACGGCATGCGCGCTCGCGATCGGTATCTCCCAGGAAGCGATCATTCGCGGACTGGAAGCATTCGCCCCGGTCAACGGCCGCCTGCAGCGCAAAACGGCAAAGAGTGGCGCCCTGGTGATCGACGATACCTACAACGCCAACCCGGATTCGGTGCGCGCTGCGATCGATGTTCTGTCGCACGCTGCCGCTCCTCGCGTGCTGGTGCTGGGCGACATGGGGGAAGTGGGCGACGAAGGCCCGCAGTTCCATGTCGAGATCGGCAACTATGCACGCGACCAGGGGATCGAGCACCTGCTCACGTTGGGCCAGCTGGCCCGTCACGCGAGCGAGGCGTTCGGTGCGGGCGCAACGCATTTCGAGGATATCGCCGCGATCAACCAGGCTGCCGAAGCACTGGTCACCGCCGACACGACGGCGTTGGTGAAGGGGTCGCGCTTCATGAAGATGGAGCGCATCGTCCAGCACCTCGTCAATCAACAGGATCAAGGACAGGGATCACATTAATATGCTGCTTTGGCTGGCACAATACTTCCAACAAGAACTCGGCCCGCTGCGGGTTTTCAACTTCATCACGTTCCGCGCCGTCTTCGCCACGCTGACGGCGCTGGCGATCGGCCTGATCGCCGGTCCAGCCATGATCCGCATGCTGACCCGTCTCAAGGTCGGCCAGGCAGTGCGCACCGATGGTCCGCAAACCCACCTGGTCAAGACCGGCACGCCGACCATGGGCGGCGCGCTGATCCTGCTCGGTATCGGTATTTCGACCCTGTTGTGGTCTGACTGGAGCAACCGCTTTGTCTGGGTCGTGCTGGTCGTGACCCTCGGCTACGGCGCCATCGGCTGGGTGGACGACTACCGCAAGGTGGTCTACAAGAACCCGGAAGGCATGTCCTCCCGCGAGAAGTACTTCTGGCAGTCGCTGATCGGCATCGCCGCCGCGCTCTACCTTGCTTTCTCCGTCTCGGCGCCGACCAATACCAAGGTGCTGGAACTGTTCATGGCATGGGTGAAGTCCGGCTTCAACATGGACCTGCCGCCCAAGGCCGACCTGATCGTCCCCTTCTTCAAGACCATCAGCTACCCGCTGGGCGTCTGGGGCTTCATCGCGCTGACCTATTTCGTCATCGTCGGCACCAGCAACGCGGTGAACCTGACGGACGGCCTGGATGGCCTCGCGATTATGCCGACAGTGATGGTTGGATCGGCTCTTGGGCTCATCGCCTACCTCACAGGCAGCGTGGTGTACGCGAAATACCTCTTTATTCCTCACATACCCGGGTCCGCGGAACTGCTAATCTTTTGTGGGGCCATGGCAGGTGCCGGGCTTGCGTTCCTCTGGTTTAACGCACATCCGGCCCAAGTTTTCATGGGCGACGTCGGTGCACTGGCACTCGGTGGCGCTCTCGGAACCATCGCTGTCATCGTCCGGCAGGAGATCGTCCTGTTCATCATGGGCGGCATCTTCGTAGTCGAGACGCTGTCGGTGATGCTCCAGGTCGGCTACTTCAAGTACACGAAGAAGCGCCATGGCGTAGGTCGGCGGATCCTGCTGATGGCACCGTTGCACCACCACTTCGAGCAGAAGGGGTGGAAAGAGACAAAGGTGGTGGTCCGCTTCTGGATCATCACGATGATGCTGGTGCTGTTCGGTCTGTCGACATTGAAGTTGCGTTAAACAGGGATTTTTGGGGAAAAGCGGCGTGGAAAACAACGTGCACGAAGAGCAGGGAGACAACGCGGTTGACAGCGCCGGTGGCGACGTCAACGAGATCGTTGCCGCCGTTGCTGCCGACGTTGAGCCGCAGGAGCCGGCAGGCGAGGGCATTGCAGAGCCGGCCGCGGAAGTCCCCGTAGAGGTCGTGGCGGAGGAAGTGCCGCCTGCGCCGACCGTCACGATGGAAGAAAGCCTTGCCTATCAGGGCAAGCGGATCCTCGTACTCGGCCTCGGCGAATCCGGTTTGGCGATGGCGCGCTGGCTGGCCCGCTTCGGTGTCGCTGTCCGCGTGGCAGACACCCGTCCCGCACCGGACCGCCTGCCCGCACTGCGGGAAGCGATTCCGGATGCGGAATTCATTGCCGGCCCGTTCAGCGCAGGCCTCCTTGAAGGCGTCGACTTTGTCGCCGTCAGTCCCGGCCTTGCGCCCGACCGCGAACTGGCCGACATCATTCCCGCAGCAACGGAAAAGAATATCCCTCTTTGGGGCGAAATCGAGCTGTTCGCACAGGCGCTTGCCGCCTTGCGCGCGTCACGCCTCTACGCGCCCAAAGTCATTGCCATCACCGGCACCAACGGCAAGACCACCGTCACCAGCCTGACCGGCCTGCTGTGCCGCCGGGCCGGACTGAAGACGGTTGTCGCCGGCAATATCAGTCCCGCGGCGCTCGATGTGCTGCGCGACGCGCTCGACAGCGACGACCTGCCGCAGGCATGGGTGCTCGAATTGTCGAGCTTCCAGCTTCATACGACTTTCAGCCTGCAGGCCGACGTCGCCACGGTGCTGAACGTCACCCAGGACCATCTCGACTGGCACGGCAGCATGGACGCCTATGCAACCGACAAGGCTCGCATTTTCGGCGCGCGGACGATCCGCCTGCTGAACCGCAACGATGTACGCGTCATGCAGATGGGATCCCCGCTTGCGAGCTGCATCAGCTTCGGCACGGACGAGCCCACGAAGCCGGACTGCTTCGGCCTGCTCAATGACAACGGCATGCACTGGCTGACCACAGCGATTGCGCTTGACGAAGGTGAAAAACCGCGCCGTAAAAAGGACATCGTTGAAGTGCCCGTGATGGTCAAGCGCCTGATGCCGGCCGACGCACTGAAAATTCGCGGGCAGCACAATGCCGTCAACGCTTTGGCCGCGCTGGCGCTGTGCCGTTCCATCGGCCTGCCGCTCGCGCCGCTACTGCATGGCCTGCGCGAGTATCGTGGCGAACCGCACCGCGTCGAGCTCGTCGGGAACATCGGCGGCGTCGATTACTACGACGACAGCAAGGGCACGAACGTCGGCGCGACTGTCGCTGCCTTGAATGGCCTCGGCGCAGAACTTGACGCGTCCCGCCTGGTGCTGATCGCCGGTGGCGACGGCAAGGGGCAGGATTTCTCGCCGCTTGCTGACCCGGCGGCCAAATTCGTCAAGGCGGTCTTCCTGATCGGCAAGGATGCGCCTGCGATCCGTGCCGCCATCGGTCAATCCGGCGTCGACCTCATTGATTGCGCAACGCTGGAAGAGGCGGTGCAGAAGGCTTCCGAACTGGCTCAGAGCGGTGACGCCGTGTTGCTTTCGCCTGCCTGCGCCAGCCTCGACATGTTCAAGAATTACGCCCATCGTGCACAGGTTTTTGTGGATGCCGTGCGTGAGGTCGCATTGTCTCGTGGCGAGGTGATCGCATGAAGTTTGCGATGCCATCCTTCTCGTCTTCTTCCGCCTCGGCGCCGCTGCCCGGCGTCGTGCAGCGCTCGAAGATGATGGAGTACGACCAGCCCCTGGTATGGGTGGTCCTGCTCCTGATGCTGTTCGGGATGGTGATGGTGTATTCGGCCTCGATCGCGCTGCCGGACTCGCCCAAGTATGCGAATTACAAGAATACGCACTTCCTCGTCAGGCAGGGCCTTTATATTGGCGCCGCGTTGTTCGCCGGCTTGCTCGCCTTCCGCGTGCGTATCGAGACATGGCAGAAGCTCGCGCCCTACCTCTTCGTGGGCACATTGATCCTGCTCGCTCTGGTGCTGGTTCCCGGCGTCGGCAAAGGCGTCAATGGCGCGCGTCGCTGGCTGTCGTTCAAGGTCTTCAATCTGCAGCCGTCCGAGCTGATGAAGCTGTTCGTCGTGCTGTATGCCGCGGACTACACGGTGCGCAAGCAGCAAGTGATGCACAAGCTGACCAAGGGCTTCATGCCGATGACAGCCGCAATCGGCTTCGTCGGTCTGCTGCTGCTCCTCGAACCCGACCTCGGCGCCTTCGGTGTAATTGTCTGCATCGCCATGGGCATCCTGTTCCTCGGCGGGATCAATGGCATCTGGTTCGGCGGTATAGGCGCGACGCTGGTCGGCATCTTCACCATGGTCATCCTGCTTTCGCCCTGGCGTCGCGAGCGCATCTTCGCCTACCTGAATCCCTGGACGGAAGAGAACGCGCTCGGCAAGGCGTACCAGCTGTCGCACTCGCTGATCGCTTTCGGGCGCGGAGAACTGTTTGGTGTCGGTTTGGGCGGCAGTGTCGAGAAACTGCACTACCTGCCGGAAGCACATACCGACTTCCTGCTGGCCGTCATCGGCGAAGAGCTGGGATTTGCCGGCGTGCTGGTGGTTGTCGCGCTGTTCTACTGGATCGTCAAACGGTCTTTCGAAATCGGCCGTCAGGCGATCGCCATGGATATGACGTTCGCCGGTCTTGCGGCGAAGGGTATCGGTATCTGGATCGGCGTGCAGGCCTTCATCAACATGGGCGTGAACCTGGGTTTGCTGCCGACCAAAGGATTGACCTTGCCGCTGATGAGTTACGGCGGTTCGGGCGTACTGATTAACTGTGTAGGACTGGCAATTCTATTGCGCATTGATTACGAGAATAGAGTGCTGATGAGAGGAGGCCGCGTATGAAGCGTCTCCTGATCATGGCAGCTGGCACGGGCGGCCACATCTTCCCGGGCCTGGCGATTGCGCAGACGATGCAGGCACGCGGCTGGCAAGTGTCCTGGCTGGGCACTATGCATGGCATGGAGCGCGACATCGTGCCGAAGCACAGGATCGAAATGGATTCGATCGACTTCGCCGGCGTGCGCGGCAAGGGTTTGGCGCACACCGTGCGCGGCATGTTCAAGATGGCAGCGGCGTTCGCCTCCTGCTTCAGCATCATCGGCCGGCGCAAGCCGAGCGTGGTGTTGGGCATGGGCGGTTACGTCACGGTACCGGGCGGGATGATGGCGAAGGCGCGCGGTGTTCCATTGGTTCTGGTAAACGCGGACGCAGCCCTGCTGCTGTCGAACAAGACGCTCGCGCCGGTGGCACAGCGTGTTCTGTTCGGTTTCCCGGCCGATTTCGGCAGTGCCGCTTCCAAGGCACTGGTGACCGGCAACCCGGTACGCAAGGAAATCATCGAGGTTGCACCGCCTGCGCAACGCTACGCGGCGCGCACCGGTCCGCTGCGCCTGCTGGTGGTGGGCGGCAGTCTCGGTGCCAAAGTATTGAACGAATGCCTGCCCGCTGCGCTGGCTCGTATTCCGGCCGACATGCGTCCGATCGTGACGCACCAGTCCGGCAAGCAGCACATCGACGTCCTTCGCAAGGCCTATGCCGACGCGCAGGTGCAGGCAGAAGTCGTGGATTTCATCGATGACATGCCGCGCCGTTACGCGGAAGCCGACCTCGTGATCTGCCGCGCAGGCGCGATCACGGTGTCCGAGCTCACGGCGGCCGGCGTGGCCAGCGTGCTCGTGCCGCTGGTGGCATCGACAACCTCGCACCAGCGCGACAATGCGCAGTGGATGGCGAGCCAGAAGGCGGCAGTTCATTTGCCGCAGGGAGAATTGAATCCGGAACGGATGGCGCAACTGTTGCAGTCGCTTACCCGTGAGGAATGCAGGACGATGGCAGAGGCGGCGCACGGCATCGGAAGACGCCAGGCGAACGAAGCGATTGCGAACGTACTGGAAGAATTGGCCAAATAACATGAAGCACAAAGTAAAAAACATTCACTTCGTCGGTATCGGCGGCTCGGGCATGAGCGGCATCGCAGAGGTGCTGCTCAACCTCGGCTACACGATTTCCGGCTCCGACCTGGCCAGCAATGCAGCGACGCAACGCCTGATCGAGCGCGGCGCAAAGGTGACCTTCGGGCACGCCGCGGAAAACATCCAGAACGCGGACGCGATCGTGACCTCGACCGCGGTCAAGGGCGACAACCCGGAAGTCATCGCCGCCCGCGCGAAACATATTCCCATCGTCCCGCGCGCCATCATGCTGGCCGAACTGATGCGGCTGAAGCAGGGCATCGCCATTGCCGGCACGCACGGCAAGACCACGACCACCAGCCTCGTCGCCAGCGTGCTTGCCGAGGGCGGCCTCGACCCGACCTTCGTCATTGGCGGCCGCCTCAACAGTGCAGGCGCAAATGCCAAGCTGGGTGCTGGCGACTTCATCGTCGCCGAAGCCGACGAGTCGGATGCTTCCTTCCTCAACCTGTCGCCGTGCATCGAAGTCATTACCAACATCGATGCCGACCACATGGAGACCTACGACCACAGCTTCGCGAAGCTGAAGCAGGCCTTCGTCGAGTTCACCCAGCGCCTGCCGTTTTACGGCGTCGTCATGGTCTGCATTGACGATCCGAACGTGCGCGAGATCATGCCGTTCATCTCGAAGCCGATCCTGACATACGGTTTCCGCGAGGATGCGCAGGTGCGCGCCATCGGCGCGAAGGCGGTCGACAGTCACATGGAATTCACGGTAATCCAGGACGGCTATCCGCCATTGACCGTGCACCTGAACCAGCCCGGGATGCACAACGTGCAGAACGCCTGTGCCGCCATTGCGATTGCGCGCGAACTCGGTGTCGACGATGCCGCGACGCAGAAGGCACTGCGCGAATTCAACGGCGTCGGCCGCCGCTTCACCCGCTATGGCGAGATCAAACTGCCGGCAGGCGGCTCGTTCACGCTGGTGGACGACTACGGCCACCACCCTGTCGAAATGGCGGCGACGCTATCGGCCGCACGCGGCGCCTATCCGGGCCGCCGCATTGTGCTGGCTTTCCAGCCGCATCGTTATACCCGTACCCGCGACCTGTTCGAGGACTTCGTGAAAGTCATGTCCTCGGTGGACGCGCTGGTGCTGGCCGAAGTTTACGCGGCCGGCGAACAACCGATCGTGGCCGCCGACGGCCGAGCGCTGGCCCATGCGCTGCGCGTGCTCGGCAAGGTGGAACCGATTTTTGTGGAAGACATGACCGACATGCCGTCGACGATCATGAACATGGCGAAGGATGGGGATGTGGTCATCACCATGGGCGCTGGTTCGATCAGCGGCGTGCCGGGAAAACTGGCTCAGCCGAGCTGAAGCAGGATTCATCATGAGCAATGCAGACCTGAAAAAAGAGTTTGGAAAAGTCGGCGTCCTGTACGGCGGCCGTTCGGCCGAGCGCGAGGTATCGCTGATGTCCGGTTCCGGCGTCCTCAAGGCGTTGCAGAGCAAGGGCGTTGACGCGCACGGTTTCGATCCGGCGCAGCGCAGTCTGGCTGAACTGGCGGCCGAGAAGTTCGACCGCGTGTTCATCGCGCTGCATGGCCGCTACGGCGAAGACGGCACGCTCCAGGGCGTCCTGGAACAGCTGGGCATCCCGTACACCGGCTCCGGCGTGATGGCCTCGTCCATCGGCATGGACAAGGTAATGACCAAGCGTATCTGGCTGAACCACGGCCTGCCGACGCCGCGCTTCATCGTGCTCGATTCGCACTCCGCGACGCCGGAAGAGCTGGCCAACGTGCCCGCCGAACTCGGGCTGCCGGTCATGCTGAAGGCGCCGCACGAAGGCTCGACCATCGGCATCAGCAAGGTGATCGATGCCGCCGAAGTGCAAGCGGGCTTCGAACACTGCGCGAAGTACGACGACGTCGTGCTCGCCGAAGAATTCATCACCGGTCGCGAACTGACGGTGCCGGTGCTGGGCAAGGGCCGCACTGCACGCGCGCTGCCGATCGTGGAAATCTGCGCGCCGCAGGGCAACTACGACTACCAGCACAAGTACTTCAGCGACGACACGCAGTATCTCTGTCCGGCGCCGCTGGACGAGGAACTGACCAAGCGCATCCAGTCGCTCGCCGTGCGCGCGTTCAACGCCGTCGGCAGTGCGGGATGGGCGCGCGTCGACTTCATGCTGCGCGCTGCGGACAACGAGCCCTTCCTGCTGGAGATCAATACGTCTCCGGGCATGACGGGACACTCGCTGGTACCGATGTCGGCCAAGGCCTCCGGTGTCAGCTATGAAGATTTGTGTGTGGAAATCCTGCGTTCGGCCGACCTCGATCTGAAGCCGAACAAGGACTGGCAACCGACGTAAGGACCTGACGACCAACCATGTGGCATGACGTAAGGACGCTCAACACCACCACCAACGCGCTGCTCGGCGTGCTGGTGCTGAGCCTTCTCGCGTCAGGCATCTGGTGGGTGGCGCAGCGGCCGATGTTCACCCTCAAGACGATTCGTATCGAGGGTGTCGGCGAAACGATACTGCGGCACGTTAATGCGTCGACGGTGCGTACGACGGCTGTGCCGCGCATCAAGGGCAACTTCTTCACGGCGAACCTCGACACGGTGCGCACGGCATTCGAAGCGGTTCCCTGGGTGCGCAAGGCGTCGGTGCGGCGCGAGTGGCCGAACAAGCTGATCGTGACCGTGGAAGAGCATGAACCGCTCGGCACCTGGGGCGAAGAAGGCAAGCTGCTCTCGGTGAAAGGCGATGTATTCACCGCCAACCTCGCCGAGGCGGAAGAAGACCACGAACTGGCCGAGTTCGGCGGACCGGAAGGGAGCGAGAAGGAAGTCGTTGCCCGGTACCGCGAATTGCAGGCCTGGTTCAAGCCGGCCAGCCTGGCGCCTGAAGGAGTGTGGCTTTCGGGTCGCTACGCCTGGAGCGTGAAGCTGAACAACGGCATGACGGTCGAGCTGGGCCGCGAGGCCAGCAGCGCGACGCTGAAGGATCGCGTCGACCGGCTGGTGAAAATTTATCCGCAACTGGTCACGCGGTTGCAGGACAGGATTGAAAGTGTGGACATGCGTTACCCGAATGGATTGGCGTTGAAGGCAACCGGTTTGAAGTTCGGTATCGAAGGCAAAAAAAAGTAAGCGAATCAACATGACAAAAGACGCAAAGAACCTGATCGTCGGCCTCGACATCGGCACCTCCAAGGTGGTCGCGGTAGTGGCTGAAGTGATGCCGAACGGGAGGCATGAGGTCATCGGGCTGGGCCAGCACGAATCCAAGGGATTGAAGAAGGGCGTGGTGGTCAACATCGAGGCGACGGTGGAGTCGATCCAGCGCGCGCTCGAGGAAGCCGAGCTTATGGCCGACTGCAAGATCAAGAACGTCTATACCGGGATCGCAGGCAGCCACATCCGCAGCTTCAACTCCAGCGGCATGGTGGCCATCAAGGACAAGGAAGTCACGGCGACCGACGTCGCGCGCGTGATCGAAACCGCCAAGGCGGTCAACATCCCGACCGACCAGCAGTTGCTGCATACGGTCCCGCAGGAATTCATCGTCGACAGCCAGGAAGACGTGCGCGAGCCGATCGGCATGAGCGGTATCCGCCTGGAAGTGAAGGTGCATATCGTCACCGGCGCGGTGTCGGCAGTGCAGAACATCGTCAAGTGCGTGCGCCGCTGCGGCCTGGAAGTGTCCGACCTGATTCTGCAGCCGATGGCGTCCGCTGACGCCGTGCTAACGGCCGATGAAAAGGAACTGGGCGTAGTGCTGGTCGACATCGGCGGCGGCACGACCGACGTCGCGATCTTCACCGAAGGCGCGATCCGCCATACCGCCGTTATCCCGATCGCGGGCGACCAGATTACCAACGACATCGCGATGGCGTTGCGTACGCCGACCGCGGAAGCGGAAGAGATCAAGCTGCGTTACGGCGTCGGCAAGCAGGTGCTGGCCGACCCGGGTGAGACGCTGGAAGTGCCCGGCCTTGGCGACCGCGGTCCGCGCACCCTGTCGCGCCAGGCGCTCGCAGCAGTCATCGAGCCGCGCGTCGAAGAACTGTTTGCCCTCGTGCACCAGGTGGTGCGCGAATCGGGCTACGAAGAGGTGCTGTCTTCCGGCATCGTCATCACCGGCGGCACGGCAATGATGCCGGGCATGGTCGAACTGGCCGAAGACATCTTCCTGAAGCCGACACGCCTTGGCGTGCCGGAGTACAGCGGGCAGTTGGCGGACGTGGTGCGCAGTCCGCGTTATTCGACAGTGTTGGGGTTGTTGCTGGAAGCGAAGAAGCAGTACCTGCGCGGTCACATCGTCACTCGCCAGGATGGTTCGGTGAAGGCGGTCTGGCAGCGAATGAAAGAGTGGTTCCTCGGTAATTTTTAAGCAGCAAAAATTTTAATAATCTTTGTGTACTAACCGCAGTTTGCAGTTGCTAGTCGCCCCAGAGCGTGGTGACTAACGACTGAAAACTGCTTCATCTAAGGGAGTTAAACAATCATGGAAATCGATATGATCGATAACGCGAATCTCGGCACCGTGATCAAGGTGGTGGGCGTGGGTGGTGCAGGTGGCAATGCAGTGCAGCACATGATCAACAAGGGCGTGGCCGGCGTGGAATTCATCGCCGCCAATACCGACGCGCAGGCACTGCAGCAGTCGAAGGCCAACAACATCATCCAGATCGGCGAGTCCGGCCTGGGCGCCGGCATGAAGCCGGACGTCGGCCGTCAGCTGGCTGAAGATTCCCGCCAGCGCATCGAAGACGCACTGCGCGGCGCGCACATGGTGTTCATCGCCGCAGGCATGGGCGGCGGCACCGGCACCGGCGCAGCGCCGGTCGTGGCGGAAGTCGCCAAGCAACTCGGCGCGTTGACCGTCGCCGTGGTCTCCAAGCCGTTCTCCTACGAAGGCGCGAAGTGCATGGAACTCGCCGAGCAGGGCCTGGAAGAATTGTCCCGCCACGTCGACTCCCTGATCGTGATCCTGAACGAGAAACTGGAAGAGATCTACGAAGACGACAGCATGATGGAATGGCTGCAGCACGCTGACGATGTCCTGAACAACGCCGTCGCCGGTATCGCCGAAATCATCAACGTGCCGGGCCACATCAACGTCGACTTCAACGACGTCAAGACCATCATGGGCGAGCAGGGCAAGGCCATGATGGGTACGGCAACCGCTTCCGGCGTCGACCGTGCGCGCATCGCTGCCGAGCAGGCCGTGGCATCGCCGCTGCTGGACGGCATCGACCTGTCCGGCGCGCGCGGCGTGCTGGTCAATGTCACCGCCAGCCGCAGCCTCAAGGGCAAGGAAATCAAGGAAGTCATGGCAACCGTCCGCGCGTTTGCCGCACCGGACGCATCCATCGCCCAAGGCATCGCCTATGACGAAAACATGGGCGACGAGATCCGCGTCACCGTCGTGGCAACCGGCCTCGGCCGTGGCCGCAAGAACGTGCAACTGGTGCAGACCCCGGTCCTGCGCACCGGCACGCACAACGAGCCGATCATGCAGCACACCGGCATGATGCAGGGTTCCGCACAGCCGGCAGCCGCATTCGATGGCCTCAAGGCGCCGGCGGTATGGCGTCGCGAGTCCGCATCGGACACCGTGCGCGCGCTGGAAAAGAACGGCATGGAAACCTACGACATCCCGGCCTTCCTGCGCAAGCAGGCCGACTGATCCTTTACCCTGCGTAAAGTAGGGTGATGAAGGCCTGATACTGCAAGAAAAGCAAGAAAAAGGCATACTGCGGTTTGTACGCCGCGCCCCGCGTGACAGCGGCGCGCGGCGTTTTTACACCGCTTTGCCACCAGAGAGGACTCATATCATGACCATCAAGATCGGCGACCGCCTGCCGGAAGGCACACTGTCGGAATTCATCGAAGTCGAGTCGGAGGGTTGTTCCCTCGGCCCGAATACCTTCAAGGTCAGCGACCTGACCAAGGGCAAGAAAATTGCCGTGTTCGGCCTGCCGGGCGCGTACACCCCGACCTGCTCGGCCAAGCATGTGCCGGGTTATATCGCACTGGCCGACAAGCTCAAGGCCAAGGGCGTGGATGAAATCTGGTGCATCTCGGTCAACGATGCGTTTGTGATGGGCGCATGGGGCCGTGACCAGAAGGCGACCGGTATCGTGCGCATGATGGCGGATGGCAGCGCGGAGTTCACCAAGGCGCTCGGCCTGGAGTTCGACCTCACCGCGAAGGGCATGGGTGTGCGCATGCAACGTTTCTCGATGCTGGTGGAAGACGGCGTCGTGAAGACGCTCAACATCGAGCAGCCGGGCAAGTTCGAGGTGTCGAACGCAGAAACCCTGTTGGGCCAGCTCGGCTGATTTTTTCCCGTATCAAACGAAAACGGCGCCTCGGCGCCGTTTTTTTTACTCGACGACAACCACTTCCACCTTGGCCTCCTTGAGCACGCGGCTCAATGCCTCCGGTGGTGGCGCATCGGTGAACAGCATGTCGATCTGCGATACGTGCGCCATGCGCACCAGGGCCTGGCGCGCGAATTTGTCGTGGTCGGCGACCAGCCAGACCTCGCGCGACTGCTCGATGATGGCCTGCGCCACCTTGACCTCGCGCGGATCGTAGTCGCGCAGCGTGCCGTCCAGTTCGATGCTGGAAATCCCGATGATGCCGATGTCGACCTTGAATTGCCGGATGAAATCGATCGTCGCCTCGCCCACGATACCGCGATCGCGCCCGCGCACCACGCCACCCGCCAGTATCACGTCGCAATGGGGATTGTCGGAGAGGATGGACGCCACGTTGAGGTTGTTGGTGACGACATGCAATGCCTGATGGTGGACAAGCGCACGCGCCACTTCCTCGGTCGTCGTTCCAATGTTGATCAGCAATGAACACCCGGACGGCACCTGGCGCGCTACCTCACACGCGATGCGGCGCTTGGCGTCGCTGTTCATTCCCTGGCGCAAGCTGTAGTCGATATTCTCGACGGAAGAGGGCAGGCCGACGCCGCCATGATAGCGGGCCAGCAGGTTCGCTTCTTCCATCATCTTGACGTCGCGCCGCACCGTCTGGGGCGTTACGCCGAGCTCCAGCGCCAGCTCTTCCACTGACATCGTCACGCGTTGCCGCACGGCATCCAGCAGCCGTCTTTGACGTGGATTAAGAGTCAAAGCCGTTCCCCTTCAATCGTGGCAAAGCCCTCAATATAATTGAAAACGAAAATAAACGAACATAAAAAATCAAAAAAGCTGTTGCATTACTTTCGAGAATTGTCGTATCTTAAGCGCCTGTCACCGTACCAACTCTTTGTTTATTGGGCGAGAACCGGATGGAAAACGGCAAGACCAACCTCGAATGCGATCTGCTCGTCGTCGGCGGCGGCATCAACGGCGCCGGCATTGCGCGCGACGCGGCGGGGCGTGGTCTGACTGTCGTTCTCTGCGAAAAGGATGACCTCGCCTCGCATACCTCCTCGTCTTCTTCCAAGCTTATCCACGGCGGGCTGCGCTATCTCGAGTACTACGAGTTCAACCTCGTCCGCAAGGCGCTCATCGAACGCGAAGTGCTGTTGCGCGCGGCGCCGCACATCATGTGGCCGATGCGCTTCGTTCTCCCGCATGACAAGGGGCAGCGTCCCGCGTGGATGATCCGTACCGGCTTGTTCATGTATGACGCGCTGGCAAAGCGCGAACTCTTGCCCGGATCCAGCGGCGCCGACCTCCGCCGCCACCCGGCAGGCGAGCCGCTCAAGCCGGAGTTCACGCGCGGCTTCGTCTATTCCGATGGCTGGGTGGACGATGCGCGCCTGGTCGTGCTCAACGCAGTCGATGCCGCCGAGAAGGGCGCGCGCATTCTCACGCGCACGCGGTGTACGTCCGCGCGGCGCGACGGCAGTGGATGGATTGTCGAACTGGTCGATGCGCAGGGACGGCAATCTCTCGTTCGCGCGCGGGCTCTGGTCAATGCGGCCGGCCCGTGGACCGCGCAATTCCTGCAGAGCGCTGTACAGCGTCCGACGGAGAAGGCGCTGCGCCTGATCAAGGGCAGCCATATTGTCGTGCCGAAGCTGTTCGACCATCCCTACGCGTACATCTTCCAGCACCCCGATGGCCGCATCGTATTTGCCATCCCGTACGAGCAGGACTTCACCCTGATCGGCACCACCGATATCGAATACCACGGCGATGCCAACAAGGTGGCGATCGACAAGGATGAGGTCATCTACCTGTGCGACCTCGCAAGCCGTTACTTCCGCAAGCGCATTACCCCAGCCGATGTTGCATGGAGCTACTCCGGCGTCCGTCCGCTCGTCGAGGACGAATCGTCGAGCGCCTCCGCCGTCACGCGCGACTACCGTCTTGAGCTTGACACGACGGGCGCGCCACTGCTCTCCATCTTCGGCGGAAAGATCACGACCTTCCGCAAGCTTGCGGAAGAGGCCGTCGACATGCTCGCGCCCCTGATTCCCATGCACCGCGGCTCTTGGACGGAGCACGTCTGCTTGCCGGGCGGCGACCTGTTCGGTGCGAAACCCTCGAACCGCTCCGTGCTTGAGTTCGACAAGTTCGTGCACGAGATGCAGAAGCGCCATGCCTTCCTGTCTCCGGCATTGGTAGCGCGCTATGCCCGTGCCTACGGCACGCGAATCGACATGCTGCTGGCGGGGCGCAAGAGCGTGGCTGACATGGGCGAGGAAATCGCCCCCGGCCTCTACGAAGCCGAGGTCGATTACCTGATGCAGCGCGAATGGGCCGCGAACGCAGGAGACATCCTGTGGCGCCGATCCAAGCTCGGCCTGCATCTGCCGAAGGGATCGGAGGAAAAGCTCGAAGCGTGGATACAGGAAAGGAGCGGCACCGAGAAAAGCCGCAGCGCCTAGAAAAGACGGCGCAACAAGAAGAATTTTTAGGAGGAAGACAGCGTGCTTCTAGCATTGGAAAACGTCAGCAAGAAAGTTGGCGCGGAAGATCACATCTATCCGCTCTCGCTTTCGCTGGTACCAGGGACCATCAACGTATTGCTGGGAACGACAAAGGCCGGCAAGACGTCCCTCATGCGTCTCATGGCCGGACTCGACCGTCCGACGGAGGGATGCGTTATTGCAGGCGGCGAGGATGTAACCGGCGTGTCCGTGCGCGAGCGCGATCTCGCCATGGTGTACCAGCAGTTCATCAATTACCCGTCGTTCACGGTGTTCGACAACATCGCGTCGCCGCTGCGCATCAAGGGCGTGGCGGAAAGCGAAATCAAAAAGCGCGTGATCGACATGGCGGAACGCCTGCACATCACGCCTTACCTTCAACGCTTTCCGGCCGAACTGTCCGGCGGCCAGCAGCAGCGTACCGCGATGGCTCGCGCGCTCATCAAGGAAGCCGGCCTTTTGCTCCTCGACGAGCCGCTGGTCAACCTCGACTACAAGCTGCGCGAGGAATTGCGCAATGAACTGACCGAGTTGTTCTCCGAAGGGAAAACCACGGTGGTGTACGCCACCACTGAACCGCTGGAAGCCCTGCAGCTCGGCGGCAACGTGGCGGTGCTGCACGAGGGCCGCTTGCTGCAAAGCGGCCCGACGCTCGACGTCTTCAATGCCCCCAATTCCATCCAGGCAGCACGCACCTTCAGCGATCCACCGATCAACCTGATGCATGCTTCGCTCGACGCCAATGGCACAGCGCAATTGGGAAGCGGCCTTGTCCTGCAACTGAGCGATGCACAAATGCAGAAGGCGGCAGGGCACAGGGAAGTGATGCTCGGCCTGCGCGCGCACAGCCTGCGCCTTGCTGCACGCTATCCGGATGATGTGCCGATCGAAGCGGAAGTCGAGCTGGCCGAAATCAGCGGCTCGGAAACCTATGTGCACGTGCACCGCGGCCGCATCGCGCTCGTCGCGCAACTGCCTGGCGTGCACGACCTCGAAATCGGCTCGCCCTGCAGCATGTATTGCAGGCCGGGCGACCTGTTCCTGTACGCACCCGATGGCGCGCTATTGTTTGCGCCGACACTGACTCAGGCTGGAGTGTAAGCATGGCCCGTATCGAACTCGTTGATCTGGCTCATGCCTACAAGCCGAACCCGGGCGCGCCCACCGACTACGCGCTGCGTCCGATGAACATGCAGTGGGACGACGGTGGCGCCTATGCATTGCTGGGACCATCCGGCTGCGGCAAGACCACGCTGCTGAACATCATTTCCGGATTGCTGCGCCCTTCGCATGGCCGTGTGCTTTTCGACGGCAAGGACGTCACCAGCCTGCCGCCGGAAGCACGCAATATCGCCCAGGTATTCCAGTTCCCGGTCATCTACGACACGATGACCGTGTTCGACAACCTCGCTTTCCCGCTGCGCAATCGCGGCTGGAAAACGGCGGACATCAACAAGCGCGTACAGCAGGTCGCAGAAATGCTGGAGCTGACCGGCGACCTGAAGCATCGCGCCAGCGGCCTGTCCGTCGACGCGAAGCAGAAGATTTCCCTCGGCCGCGGACTGGTCCGTCCCGACGTCGCCGCCGTGCTGTTCGACGAACCGCTGACCGTAATCGACCCGCACCTGAAATGGCTGCTGCGCCGCAAGCTCAAGGAAATCCATCACGAGCTGAAGCTGTCGCTGATCTACGTCACGCACGACCAGGTGGAAGCGCTGACCTTCGCCGACAAGGTGGTCGTGATGACCCAGGGTGAAGTGGTGCAGGCGGGGACGGCCCAGGAATTGTTCGAGGAACCTGCGCACACCTTCGTCGGTTACTTCATCGGCAACCCCGGCATGAATCTCCTGCCATGCAGGATCAATGGCGGCGCCGCCCATCTCGAGGGCAGCAGCATTCCGCTGTCGCCGCGTGCGAGTGCCGCGCTGAACGGTGCCAACGGAAATACGACGCTCGGCATCCGCCCCGAATTCGTCGAATGCGAATTCGAGCAGCAGCCCGACACGGCGCCGGCGACCATCACGTCGGTTCGCAACCTCGGCACGCATTACCTCGCTGAATTCAAATTGGGCGAACACACGATCGCCGCCAAGCTAAGACAACTCTCCGCGTCTGCTGGTGAAAAAGTCTGGTTGCGCCTGCCGGCGGACCGGACCCTTTACTACGTCAACGACAAGCGGGTGGCATGACATGAAAACCTACAATAACCGCGCGTGGTTCCTGATTCTCCCGGTGATCCTCTGCGTTGCCTTCTCGGCCATCCTGCCGCTGATGACCATCGTGAACTACTCGGTGCAGGATATCCTCAGCCCGACGCAGCACGTCTTTGTCGGCACGGAATGGTTCCGCATGGTGATGCGCGACAGCGAACTGCACGGCGCACTGTACCGGCAGCTGATCTTTTCGTTGTCCGTGCTCGCGATCCAAATCCCGCTCGGCATCCTGATCGCGCTGTCCATGCCTGCACAGGGCTGGAAGGCATCGATGTCCCTGGTGCTCATCGCCTTGCCGCTGCTGATCCCCTGGAACGTGGTCGGCACGATCTGGCAGATCTTCGGGCGCGGCGACATCGGCCTGCTCGGTTATGCGATCAACCATTCCGGCATCAGCTACAACTACACCGGTGACTCGATCGATGCCTGGGTGACGGTGCTGGTGATGGACATCTGGCACTGGACGCCGCTCGTGGTGCTGCTCTGCTATGCCGGCCTGCGCGCGATCCCGGACGCCTACTATCAAGCGGCGAAGATCGACGGCGCATCGCGCTGGGCCGTGTTCCGCTTCATCCAGCTGCCCAAGCTGCGCAATGTGCTGATGATCGCCGTGCTGCTGCGCTTCATGGACAGTTTCATGATCTACACGGAGCCCTTCGTGCTGACCGGCGGCGGACCCGGCAATGCGACGACCTTCCTGTCGCAGTACCTGACGCAGAAGGCGGTTGGCCAGTTCGACCTCGGGCCTGCGGCGGCATTCTCGCTGATCTACTTCCTGATCATCCTGCTGTTCTGCTTCGTGCTCTACAACTGGATGCAACGTGTCGGAACGGGAGACAAGAAATGATGAGCAAACGCCTGACGGCGCCCATTCTCGCGCTGTACCTGCTGCTGTCGCTGCTGCCGATCTACTGGATGTTGAACATGTCGTTGAAGACCAACGAGGAAATCGTTGGCGCGCTGACAATGTGGCCGAGCAACCTGACCTTCGACAACTTCAAGACGATCTTCACCGATCCGTCCTGGTATGACGGTTACATCAACTCGATCATCTATGTCGCCATCAACATGCTGCTGTCGACTGCAGTGGCTCTGCCAGCGGCATATGCGTTCTCGCGCTACTCCTTCCTCGGCGACAAGCACCTGTTCTTCTGGCTGCTGACCAACCGCATGACGCCGCCCGCCGTGTTCCTGCTGCCGTTCTTCCAGCTGTATTCGACGGTCGGCCTGATGGATACGCATCTTGCCGTGGCGCTGGCGCACATGGTGTTCAACGTGCCGCTCGCAGTGTGGATCCTGGAGGGGTTCATGTCGGGTATTCCGAAGGAAATTGACGAGACCGCCTATATCGACGGCTACAGCTTCCCGAAATTCTTCGTGAAGATCTTCCTGCCGATGATCAAGTCCGGCGTCGGCGTGACGATGTTCTTCTGCTTCATGTTCAGCTGGGTGGAGCTGCTGCTGGCGCGCACGCTGACCTCGGTAAACGCCAAGCCGATCGCCGCGACGATGACACGCACCGTCTCTGCCGCCGGCATGGACTGGGGTGTGCTGTCCGCAGCCGGCGTGCTGACCATCGTGCCCGGCGCACTGGTGATCTGGTTCGTGCGGCATTACATCGCCAAGGGCTTTGCAATGGGGAGGGTGTGACATGGAAGAAGTATTCGGATGGATGGCATGGACGCCTCCCGTGGCCGTCTTCTTTACGGCGATCGTGCTCATGCTGATCGGCATGACGATCTGGGAAATCAAATCGCCGACGACCGAGCGCCGGGGCTTCCTGCCCATCAGCACGACGCGCGGCGACCGGCTGTTCATCGGCCTGCTAACGGCGGCCTACCTGAACCTGGCCTGGGCCGGCCTGACCGAAATGGACCAGGCCATCGGCGCGGCGGTCGGATTCCTGGTGTTGCTTATCGTGATGCGTTGGGGTTGACCCTGCGTTTCCATGTCCGGCGCATTCCTTCCCTGCGCCGGTCATTTCTGCTGGGGGAAGACATTAAAACAGGTGGAGATATGAGACTTAAACTGACGGCGTTGGCTGCTGCGGCGATGCTGGCTTCGGGTGCGTCCTGGGCCGACATGAAAGCGGCGGAAAAGTGGGTTACCCAGGAGTTCCAGCCTTCCAGCCTGAGCAAGCAGCAGCAGCTGGACGAAATGAAGTGGTTCATTGAAGCCGCCGCCAAGCTCAAGGCGAAAGGCGTGAATGAGATCAACGTCGTGTCCGAAACCATCGACACGCACGTGTACGAATCGAAAACGCTCGCCAAGGCCTTTGAGGAAATCACCGGCATCAAGGTCAAGCACGACATCATCCAGGAAGGCGACGTCGTCGAAAAACTGCAGACCTCGATGCAGTCCGGCAAGAGCATCTACGACGGCTGGATTTCCGACTCCGACCTGATCGGCACGCACTATCGCTACGGCGCGATCATCCCGCTGTCCGACTACATGGCCGGCGAGGGCAAGGAGTTCACCAACCCCGGCCTCGACCTGAAGGATTTCATCGGCATCAGCTTCACCACCGCACCGGATGGCAAGGTGTACCAGCTGCCCGACCAGCAGTTCGCCAACCTGTACTGGTTCCGCGCCGACTGGTTCGAGCGCAAGGACCTGAAAGAGAAGTTCAAGGCCAAGTACGGCTATGAACTCGGCGTGCCGGTCAACTGGTCCGCGTATGAAGACATCGCCGACTTCTTCACCAACGACGTGAAGAACCTCGACGGCAAGCGCGTCTACGGCCACATGGATTACGGCAAGAAGGACCCGTCGCTCGGCTGGCGCTTTACCGATGCCTGGCTCTCGATGGCCGGCACCGCCGACAAGGGCATCCCGAACGGCGTGCCGGTCGATGAATGGGGCATCCGCGTTTCGCAGGACAAGTGCAATCCCGTCGGCGCCGCGGTCTCGCGGGGCGGCGCGACCAACTCGCCGCCTGCCGTGTATGCGCTCACCAAGTATGTCGACTGGATGAAAAAATACGCGCCGCCGCAGGCCACCGGCATGACCTTCTCCGAAGCGGGCCCGGTGCCGGCGCAAGGCGAAATCGCCCAGCAGATTTTCTGGTACACCGCCTTCACCGCCTCCATGATCAAGGGCGGCTTGCCGGTCGTGAACCCGGATGGCAAGCCGAAGTGGCGCATGGCGCCGTCGCCGCACGGCCCGTACTGGAAGAACGGCATGCAGAACGGCTATCAGGACGTCGGTGCATGGACCTTCTTCAAGTCCACGCCGCCGGAGCGCCGCGCCGCCGCATGGCTGTACGCGCAATTCGTGACCGCGAAGACCGTGTCGCTGAAGAAGTCGATCACCGGCCTGACGTTCATCCGCGAATCCGATATCAAGCATGACTACTTCACCCAGCACGCCGACCAGCTCGGCGGCCTGGTTGAGTTCTACCGCAGCCCGGCCCGCGTGGCATGGACGCCGACCGGCACCAACGTGCCGGACTATCCAAAGCTGGCGCAGCTGTGGTGGAAGAACGTCGCGACCGCGGTCACCGGCGAGAAGACGCCCCAGGCAGCAATGGACAACCTGGCCGAGGAAATGGACCAGGTGCTGTCGCGCCTCGAGCGCGCCGGCATGAAGGCTTGCGCACCGAAGCTGAATCCTAAGGGCGACCCTGCCAAGTGGCTGAGCGACAAGGGCGCGCCGTGGAAGAAGCTGGACAACGAGAAGCCGAAGGGTGAAACCATCGCCTACGACAAGCTGCTGCAGGCCTGGAAGGAGGGCCGTGCCAACTGATCGCATTATCATCGATCAGATAAACTAGGTTGGCGCGGCAGTGTTGCCGCGCCATTTTTCATGGCGGCCGGAGAGCGCGTCATCCAAGGAGACAGTCCCGTGACCAAATACATTCTCGCCCTCGACCAGGGCACGACCAGTTCGCGCGCCATCCTGTTCGATCGCGAAGGCCGCATGCAGGGCATCGCGCAGCAGGAATTCCGGCAGATTTTTCCGCAGTCGGGTTGGGTGGAGCACGACGCCAACGAGATCTGGAGCAGCCAGCTGAGCGTCGCGCAGCTGGTGCTCAAGCAGCAAAGTATTTCGGCGTCCGACATCGCCGCCATCGGCATCACGAACCAGCGTGAAACGACCGTGGTGTGGGACCGCAAGACTGGGGAGCCGATTGCCAACGCCATCGTGTGGCAAGACCACCGTACGGCCGGGCTGTGCGATTCCTTGCGCGAACAGGGCAGGACCGCATTGTTCCAGGAAAAGACCGGGCTGGTGATCGACGCTTATTTTTCTGGCACGAAGCTCAAGTGGCTGCTTGATAACGTCCCCGGCGCGCGGGGCAGGGCGGAGCGCGGCGAGCTCGCCTTCGGCACCATTGATTCCTGGCTCATTTACAAACTGTGCGGGGCGCACGTGGTCGACACCAGTAATGCATCGCGCACCTTGCTGTTCAATATCCACACCCTTCAGTGGGACGATGAACTGCTTTCGGTCCTCGACGTTCCGCGTAACCTGCTACCCGAAGTCGTCTCCGGCAGCGGAGTGATTGGCTCGACAAAAACCGAACTGTTTGGCGGGCCGATTTCGATTGCCGGCATCGCTGGGGACCAGCAGGCGGCGACCTTTGGCCAGGCATGCCACCGCCCGGGCATGGCAAAGAATACCTACGGCACCGGTTGTTTCATGCTGATGAACACCGGCAAGCAGGCCATTGCATCGAAAAACAGCCTGCTGTCCACCGTCGGCTGGACCATCGGTGGACAGACGGATTACATGCTTGAAGGCAGCGTGTTCAATGCAGGCGCTGCCGTGCAATGGCTGCGTGATGGACTTGGCATCATCAAGAGCTCGGAAGAAGTCGAAGCACTCGCGTCGAGCGTCCCGGATACGGGCGGCGTATTCTTCGTGCCGGCATTCGCCGGCCTGGGCACGCCTTACTGGGATGCCTACGCCCGAGGAACCATGGTCGGCATCAGCCGAGGAACCACGAAGGCGCACATTGCCCGGGCGACCCTGGCAAGCATTGCCTATCAAACAGCGGACGTGCTCGAGGCGATGCAGAAGGATGCGTCCATTGGCCTGACGGAATTGCGGGTAGACGGCGGCGCCTCGCGCAACGACTTGCTGATGCAGTTCCAGGCCGACGTACTGGGCGTCCCCGTGGTGCGGCCGCTGGTGACGGAAACAACGGCGCTCGGTGCGGCGTATCTTGCGGGCCTGGCCGTGAAGTTTTGGCAATCGAAGGATGAAATCGCGGCGCAATGGAAGGTCCAGAAGCGCTTCGAGCCGTCGATGTCAGCCGACGAGCGCGAGCAACGCCTCTCCACATGGCGGCGGGCAGTGCAGCGGGCGCAACATTGGGTGGAAAAGCACTAATTAACGGGGAATGGCAGCAGATCGGTGCGGATAGCGTGGTGTAAGCCCAACAGCGGTCACAATGCTTTACAACTGACCCACGGGTTAGTTGCTATAATTCACCAATGCTCAAACAACGCACCGTCAAACAGCTCGTCAAGACCATTGGCGTCGGACTGCATTCCGGCACCAAGGTCGAGCTCACCCTGCGACCGGCCGCGCCTGATACCGGCATTGTTTTCCGTCGTGTTGATGTCAATCCCCCAGTTGACCTGCCCGCCAGCGCCACCGGCGTGGGCGACACGCGCATGGCATCGGTCCTGGAAAAGGACGGCATTCGCGTATCGACCGTCGAGCATCTGATGTCCGCCTGCGCGGGCCTCGGGATCGACAACTTGTACGTCGATGTGACTGCGGAAGAGATTCCGATCATGGACGGTTCGGCAGCTTCCTTCGTCTTCCTGCTGCAGCAGGCCGGCCTTCAGGAGCAGAGCGCGCCGAAGAAATTCATCCGCGTCAAAAAGCCTGTCGAAGTCCGCGAAGGCAAGGGCGCGCAGGAAAAGTGGGCGCGACTGGAACCGTACGACGGCTTCAAACTCAACTTTTTCATCGAATTCAATCACCCCGCAGTCGACGCGACCGGGCAGGTCGCCGAGGTCGATTTCGGGATTGATTCCTACGTGAAGGAAATCGCCCGCGCCCGCACCTTTGGTTTCATGCAGGACGTGGAAACCCTGCGCGGCATGGGCCTTGCCCGCGGCGGCTCGCTCGAAAACGCGATCGTGATGGATGAATACCGGATCCTGAATCCGGACGGCCTGCGCTACGACAATGAATTCGTGCGCCACAAGATCCTCGACGCCATCGGTGACCTCTACCTGGTCGGCCACCCGCTGCTCGCCAGCTATGTGGCGCACAAGTCGGGGCACATGATGAACAACCTGCTGCTGCGCGCGCTGCTCGAGCAACCGGATGCCTACGACATCGTGAGCTTCGATTCGCTCACGACCGCGCCTGAGGCTTACGCGCGCCAGACTCGGCAGGAGTGGGCTTTCAGCTAAGTCTTCCCGTGGCGCTTGAGCATCGTGCTCAGCGCCTGCGTCAATGCCTGGTTCCCGGGCGATTTTTCCAGTGAATTCCGCAAGTTCTCGAATGCCGACAATGCCTTGTTCGGCATCTCGATTTCCTTCTGGCGTATTGTCTTTTCGCCAATCTTTCTTACTTGCACTTTGATACGTATTGCGTTAACCTGCCAACCGCGTTGCAGCAGGCTCTCTTGCAGTTTTGGCAACTGCTGCTTGAGCTTCGCGGCAAGCGCAGCATTCGGTACCCCGATCGTCAATTGATCTCCGTCGAACCGCATGACGGAACAAGCGTCAAAAAGCGCGGGGAGGACAGCCGAACACTCTTCTTGCAACTTCGCCAGGCGCATGACAGCCGGCAATAGCGTGGCCATTCTGTCGTGCGTGCGCAGGAAATCTGTAACAGCTGTAACTCTGCTCGCGGCCTTTGCACCGCCGCGGGTAGACTGAAATCGTTGCTGAGAAGAAAGAAATAAGGGCGGGCGACTCATGCTTGAACCTTATCACATCACACCTGCGATAGACGAGTCGGAGGAGTTGGAATGCAAATTATTCTGCTGCACCCGCGCTTCAGCGCGAAGACGCTCACCCTGACGCGATGGCACCTGATGCTCCTTGGGGTTGTGTTTTTGTCATCGGTCATCCTGGTTTCATTCTTCCTGTATTACCTCACCTTCCGCCACGCCACCGACCTCAACATACCGGTCGTACGCGACGTCCTCGCATCCGCCACCCAGGACGACACCAGCAAGAAAGACAAGTACGTCAAGGAAAACCTCGCCGCTATGGCGATGAAGCTGGGCGAGATGCAGGCGCAACTGATGCGTCTCGATGCCTTGGGCGAGCGCGTACAGGGCCTCGCCGGGGTCAAGCCGCAGGAATTCAATTTCCGCGAGATGCCTGGCCGCGGCGGCGCTGAACCGTCCAGCCTGAAAGACAAGCCGCTCAGCATGAATGAATTCCAACAGCTGCTCGACGCCATGGCGCGGGACGTGGAACACCGTGCCGACTACATGAACGTGGTCGAAACCACGCTGATGGGCCACAAGATCAAGTCCAAGCTCCTGCCCACGATCCAGCCGGTCAATGTCAGCTATAACGCTTCCGGCTTCGGCTGGCGTTTCGATCCCTTTACCGGGCGTCAGGCCTTCCATGAAGGGATCGACTTTGCCGCTGCGACCGGTACGCCGATCGTCGCGGCTGCCGGCGGTGTCGTGATTACTGCCGAATATCATCACCAGTTCGGCAACATGGTTGAAATCGACCATGGCAACGACATGATCACCCGCTATGCGCATTGCTCCCGTCTGGGCGTCAAGGTCGGCGACATCGTCCGGCGCGGCCAGCACGTTGCGGATATCGGATCCACCGGTCGTTCGACCGGCTCGCATCTTCACTTCGAGGTTCTGGTGAAAGGCATCCAGCAGGATCCGCACAAGTTCCTTTCCGCAGGCGCAGACCAAGCCAAGCTCGCGGCGCTCGCCGCCAGGTAATCTCAGGATCTGTTGACTTTGTGGTGCCAGGGGGATTGTTTCCCCTTGGACCGTCCCCATCTTCCGCCTGATCGGCGCAATTCCGGCCGGTCATCGTCCCGGAATTTTGTCCTTGCGCAATCATTTTGCGCTTCCGGTTCCGAAGCGGGCAGACCCGGATGGGCTGCATGATAAAATCAGCAATTTACCCAATTGCGTCTCCGTGAAGCACTGGAAGGGCTGGTTTCACGGCGTCTTAAACAACATTAAAGCATGTCCCTACTGACCCAGATTTTCGGCAGCCGCAACCAGCGGCTGATCAAGCAATACCAAAAGACCGTCCGCGAAATCAATGCGCTTGAACCGGCGATGGAAAAGCTGTCCGACGCCGAGCTGCAGGCGAAGACGCCCGAGTTCAAGGAGCGCATCGCCAAGGGCACGACCCTGGACGAGATCCTGCCGGAAGCGTTTGCGGTCTGCCGCGAAGCGAGCCGCCGCGTGCTGAAGATGCGCCACTTCGACGTGCAGCTCATCGGCGGCATGGTCCTTCACAACGGCAAGATCGCCGAAATGGGCACGGGCGAAGGCAAGACGCTGATGGCGACGCTGGCCGCCTACCTCAATGCACTTAGCGGCAAGGGCGTGCACGTCGTGACGGTCAACGACTACCTCGCGCAGCGCGATGCCGAGTGGATGGGCAAGCTGTACAGCTGGCTGGGCCTGACGACCGGCGTGAACCTGTCGCAGATGGCGCATGACACGAAGCAGGCTGCGTATGCCGCCGACATCACCTACGGCACCAACAACGAATTCGGCTTTGACTACCTGCGCGACAACATGGTCTACGATTCGGGCGACCGCGTGCAGCGCAGCCTGAACTTCGCCGTCGTCGACGAAGTGGACTCGATCCTGATCGATGAAGCGCGTACCCCGCTGATCATTTCCGGACAGGCCGAAGACCATACCGACCTGTACATCAAGATGAACGCGGTTCCGCCGCTGCTGACGATGCAGATCGGCGAGGAAACGCCGGACGGCAAGGGCAAGGTCGAAGTCCCTGGCGACTACACCAAGGACGAGAAATCGCACCAGGTGCTGCTGACCGAAGCCGGCCATGAAAAAGCCGAGCAGATCCTTACCCGCATGGGCCTGCTGCCGGAAGGCGCGTCGCTCTACGATCCGGCCAACATCACGCTGATCCACCACCTGTACGCCGCCTTGCGCGCGCATGTGCTGTTCCACAAGGACCAGCATTACGTCGTGCAAAACAACGAAGTCATCATCGTCGATGAATTCACCGGCCGCCTGATGGTGGGCCGTCGCTGGTCCGACGGCCTGCACCAGGCGGTCGAGGCGAAGGAAGGCGCGAAGATCCAGAACGAGAACCAGACCCTGGCCTCGATCACCTTCCAGAACTATTTCCGCATGTACGGCAAGCTCGCCGGCATGACCGGTACCGCTGACACCGAAGCCTATGAATTCCAGGAAATCTACGGCCTCGAAACCGTCGTGATTCCGCCCAACCGTCCGAGCCAGCGCAAGGATCGCCAGGACCAGGTGTACAAGACCGCACAGGAGCGGTACAACGCGGTCGTCAACGACATCAAGGACTGCTACGAGCGCGGCCAGCCGGTGCTGGTCGGCACGACCTCGATCGAGAACTCAGAGCTGATCTCGAAGATCCTCGCCCAACACAAGCTCCCGCACAACGTCCTCAACGCCAAGCAGCACGCGCGCGAAGCGGAAATCGTCGCGCAGGCAGGCCGGCCGAAGATGATCACCATCGCCACCAACATGGCGGGCCGCGGTACCGATATCGTCCTCGGCGGCAATGTCGAGAAGCAGATCCAGATCATCGAAGCCGATGCCAACCTGAGCGATGCCGACAAGCAGCAGAAGGCGAAGACCCTGCGCGACGAATGGCAGTCGCTGCACGACCACGTGGTCAACGCTGGCGGCCTGCATATCATCGGTACCGAGCGCCACGAATCCCGCCGCATCGACAACCAGTTGCGTGGCCGTTCCGGCCGCCAGGGTGATCCGGGCTCCTCGCGCTTCTACCTGTCGCTCGATGATCCGCTCCTGCGCATCTTCGCCGGCGACCGCGTGCGCGCCATCATGGACCGTCTGAAGATGCCCGAAGGCGAACCGATCGAAGCCGGCATCGTGTCGCGCTCGATCGAATCCGCCCAGCGCAAGGTCGAAGCGCGCAACTTCGACATCCGCAAGCAATTGCTGGAGTACGACGACGTCGCCAACGACCAGCGCAAGGTGATCTACCAGCAGCGCAACGAATTGCTCGAAGCGCACGACATGTCCGAGATGATCGCGTCCCTGCGCCAGGGCCTGTTCACCGACGTCTTCCGCACCTTCGTGCCGGAAGAGTCGATGGAAGAGCAGTGGGACCTCAAGGGTCTCGAAGCCGCACTCGCCAATGAGTGGCAGCTTGAGGTGCCGCTCACCAAGATCATCGAAGCCCAGCCTGAACTGACCGACGACGAACTGCTCGAGCGCGTGCAGAAAGCCGCCGAGGAGTCGTACGACGCCAAGGTGGCGATCATCGGCAAGGAAGCATTCGCCGGCTTCGAACGCAGCGTGATGCTGCAGAGCATCGACACGCACTGGCGCGAGCACCTTGCCGCCCTCGACCACCTGCGCCAGGGCATCCACCTGCGCGGCTATGCGCAGAAGAACCCGAAGCAGGAGTACAAGCGCGAAGCCTTTGAGTTGTTCGGCACCATGCTCGACCTGATCAAGAACGAAGTGGTCCGCATTGTCATGACCGTGCGTATCCAGTCCCGTGAAGAGATCGACGCGGCAGAGGCGCAACTCGCGCAGTCGCACGTGGAAAACGTGCACTACGAGCATGCCGACTTCAATCCGAACGCCGCACCGGAAGAGCTGCTCGCACCGACCGCCAACGCGGAAGCCGCCGGCCAGCAGCCCATGGTCAACGGCATGCCTAAGGTCGGCCGCAATGATCCTTGCCCGTGCGGCAGTGGCAAGAAGTACAAGCAGTGCCACGGCCGCCTGGCATAACCGTCCGGCACTCAGCAAGACAAAGGGCAGGGTAACCTGCCCTTTGTTTTTTCAGCGGGGAAAATTGCGACGTACACTTTCAGGCGACGCGCGCCTCGTAGTACCCTAACGCCATGGAACAAGCTCATACCAACGAATCCTTCGCCGCCGCTCCCTTCATCAAGGAGATCGGCCGCGGCAAGAAAGGTGCGCGCAGCATTTCCCGTGAAGATGCCTGCCGTCTTTATGAAGCGATGCTCGACGGCCGAGTCTCCGACCTCGAGATGGGTGCCCTCGTGCTGGCGCTACGCATCAAGGGAGAATCTGTCGACGAAATCGCCGGATTTCTCGACGCGGCGGAGCAGTCGTTCGAGAAGCTGACTTGCCCTCCCGGCGAATTCGCGCCGGTCGTCATTCCAAGCTATAACGGGTCGAGGCAAATGCCCAACCTCACGCCCTTGCTGGCGATGCTGCTCGCGCAACGCGGCGTGCCCGTTCTGATTCATGGCGTCACATCCGATCCCGGACGGGTGACCACGGCGGAAATCCTGCAGTCGCTCGGCTTCTCGTTCGCGCACTCGGTCGAACAGGCCATGCAGGGTTTTGCGCGGCGCGAGCCGGTGTTCATGCCGATCGAAGCATTGGCCCCGCGCATGGCGCGTCTCCTGGCGCTGCGCCGGATCCTCGGCGTGCGCAACTCGACGCACACGCTGGTCAAGATCATGCAACCCTTTGCCGGGCCGGCGCTGCGCCTGACCTCGTACACCCATCCGGAATACCTGGACATGCTGACGGCATATTTCAGCGCCGCAGTCCCGCTCGACCGCGGCGACGCCTTCCTGATGCGCGGCACCGAGGGTGAAACCGTTGCCAACGCCAAGCGCGCCCAGCAGATCTCCTGGTTTCATGATCATCAATGCACTGTTCTGGTGCAAAAACAGGAGGCGGTCGATGAATTGCCGCCGCTTCCGCTTCAACGTGATGCATCCACCACGGCCGAATGGATCAGATCGGCGCTCAACGGCAGTCAGCCGGTCCCCGAGCCGATCGCCGAACAGGTGGAACACTGTTTGCATGTAGCAGGGCTCGTACATGCCAAACAGGTGTCACATGGAGAAGCTCGGTAAGGTTGTTCTGGTCGGCGCAGGCCCGGGAGATCCGGACCTCCTCACGCTCAAGGCGGTCAAGGCAATCGCCGCGGCCGATGTGATCCTCGTCGACGACCTCGTCAATCCCGAAATCCTCGACCACGCGCGTTCCGACGCGCGTATCGTCCCCGTCGGCAAACGCGGCGGATGCCAGTCGACGCCGCAGGAGTTCATCGAAAAGTTGATGATCAACGAGGCACGCGTCGGCAACTTCGTCGTGCGCCTGAAAGGTGGCGACCCGTTCATCTTCGGGCGAGGCGGCGAGGAGCGTGCGCACCTGGAAGCGGCCGGTGTTTCTGTCGAAGTGGTTAACGGCATCAGCAGCGGACTCGCCGCACCGGCGGCACTTGGCATCCCGCTTACTCATCGCGACTGGAGCCAGGGCGCGATCTTTGTCACCGGCCATGGCAAGCAGGCCGATGCCAATCCAGACTGGGCCACGCTCGCCAAGCTCGACATGACGCTGGTGGTCTATATGGGCGTCGCCCGTTGCGGCGAGATCCAGCAGGCATTGATCGCAGGCGGCAAGTCCGCCCTGACCCCGGTGGCTGTGATTCACGCCGCGACGTCGTCGAAGCAGGCGCATCTGATTACCACGCTCGGTGAGCTTCCCTCGGCGCTGGCGTCGTCAGCGCTTGCCAGTCCGAGCATCATCGTTATCGGCGACGTCGTCCGTTGCGCGCGTCCCGAATTCCTTACCGAAGCAATGCACCGCCGTTATTTCGCATAGCGCTTCCACATCTTCCGCATCCCTGAATCCTCACTCGGCCGCTCATGCAGATTGAATAAACAGCAATCTGCACCAGCGGTACCTTCCCCTTGGAAATAAATTTTCGGAACTTTTTTGTATTGCCGGTGGACAAAGGTGTGCAGTCCCCACATGGCTGAAACATAAAAGTATAGGTATCAGACGCCGACTCCAGGGAGGTTTCGGAACTTGTTATCCATGCTCATCGATCCGATGACAGTGGCTCGTCGCGCCTGCGCCTGACGAACTCGCCACCGCCGCCGGAGTCCGTCAACTGGTTCTCAGTGCCGTCCTGTGCGCTGATGGACACATTCCGATGAGGAGGCACCATGCCGTGGACCTTCCCGCTGTTCGACCCGTCGCAGCCGCTTCAATGGAACGCGCTGCTGCTGTTCGGCAGCCTTTTGCTGCTCGGACTGATCGGCGGCCACCTGGTTTCGAAGAACCCTTGGATTCCACGCATCACCGGCTATCTCCTGGTCGGCATCGTCGTCGGGGAAAGCGGACTGCAGTGGCTCTCCGGCGACATCCTGAAAGTTGCGCATATCTTCGCCGACATTGCGCTCGCACTTGTTGTCTACCAGCTTGGGCGCTACGTGGACGTCGGATGGCTGCGCCATGAAAGGTGGCTGCTTGCCACCGTGGTGAGCGGTGCCGCGCTCTGCTTTGCGTTTGTCTGGATGGCGCTCGAGCTGCTCGGCGTGGCACGTCCCCTTGCGATGCTCGCCGGCGTGTTCGCAATCGGCACTGCCCCCGGCGTCGTCATGGTGGTCGTGCGCGACCTCGGTGCGGAAGGCCAGGTCACGCGCAGGCTCGCCGCAATGACGGCATTGAACAATCTTGTCGCACTGGTGTCCGCGTATATCATGCTGCCCGTGGTGGCGACTGACGTCGACATCCCGCTGCAGACCTTGCTGTCGAGCACGGTCTACTCGGTATTCGGCTCCGCGCTGCTGGCCTACCTCACCTATCGCCTGATGATGCCCCTTGCACGGCTGCTCGGGCGCGAACGTAGCCGGCAATTCGTCCTGGTGATTGCCATCATCACGCTCACCATCGGCGCCGCTCACGCATTGCGCCTGCCGGTGCTGCTGACCATGCTGATCTTCGCGATCCTCTCCAAGAATCTCGACCTCCAGTACGACCTGATGGAACTGGAATTTGGCGTCGCGAGCGAGCTGTTCATCGTCATGCTGTTCGCGACCATTGGGGCTTCCATCGGCCTCGCCGATATCTCAACCATTGGACTCTCGGTTGCGGTGCTGGTCGGTGCCCGCTTTGCAGCAATGGCATGCAGCATTTTTGCGTTCGCCAGGCCGGCCCGGTTGAAATGGCGGCAAGCAGGACTCCTCACGCTGGGCACCCTTCCCATGGCCGAAGCGAGCCTCGGTCTTGCCCAGATTTCCGCGGTCTATCCGCAGACCGCGGCGGCCGTTGCGCCTTTGCTTGCCGGGACATTGATCGTCCTGGAACTGCTTGGGCCAATCGCTACCCAATTCGCACTCATCAAGTCCGGCGAAAGCGGACGTGAATGAATCACCGGAGACCTCCATGAATGTGCTGCCCTTCACTACATCGACACCCTTTACCATGGGGATCGAGCTCGAACTTCAACTCGTGAATCGTCGCAACTACAACCTCGCGACGGATGCCATCGACCTGCTTGCATGGATCGAGCCGCGCGAGCTGCAGAACCAGATCAAGCTGGAGATCACGCAAGGCATGATCGAACTGAACTCCGGCATCCATACCCGCGTCGACCACCTGCTGGAAGAATTGAAGGAGCTGCGCGGTGCCCTCGCACGAGGCGCGTACCATCTCAATATCGATGTCGCTGGCGGCGGAGCGCACCCGTTCCAGAACTGGAGCGAGCAGCGGATTACGCCAAGCGAGCGCTTCCACCATTTGCACGAGAAATATGGATATCTAGCCAAGACCTTTACCGTGTTCGGACAGCACATCCATATCGGTGTTGCCAATGGCGACGACGCCATGTACCTGACGCACGGTTTCTCGCGCTATGTGCCGCACTTCATTGCGCTGTCCGCCGCCTCGCCGTTCTACCAGGGCGTTGACACCGCGTTCGATTCATCGCGCAGCAATGTCGTGCGCGCGTTTCCGCTCGCGGGCACCGCGCCGGCGGTTACGAAGTGGACCGAGTTCGAGAAGTATTACGACGAGCTGATTGACCTCGGCATCATTGCGAGCATGAAGGATTTCTATTGGGACATCCGGCCCAAACCCGAATACGGCACAGTGGAGATTCGCGTTTGCGACACACCGTTGACGCTTGAGCACGCCGCATTGCTCGGCTGCTACGCGCAGTTGCTCGCGCGCTGGATACTGACCGAGCGGCCGATCGAGGTCGACGACGATTTCTACCTGCTCTACCAGTACAACCGCTTCGAGGCCAGCCGCTACGGCCTCGACGGCGAGATCGCACGTCACGGTGACGACAAGACGGCGCCGGCCGGCAAGCAATCGATTTTCGTCAGCATCCTCGATCGCCTTCAGGACTTGAAGCGCTACGCGCAGAATGAGGCGGAGGTGCAGGCGTTGAAGCGGCTGCGCCACATGGCCTACGAGCGGCTGAACGATGCCGCATGGCTGCGCGAAACCTACAAGAAGCGCGGCTCGCTCAACGATGTGATGCGGCTGTCTTCTGAGCTATGGATGAAAGATTCGGCGTCGCCATATTTCCATTGAGATTGTCCGCTGCGCTTACAATCACGGCTTGTCTCCCATCCAGCAAGCCATGTCAAATCAATACGATGTTGCAGTAATCGGCGCCGGTGCCGCAGGCATGATGTGTGCCGCCGTCGCCGGCCAGAACGGCCGGAAGGTCGTGCTGATCGACCACGCCGCCAAACTCGCCGAAAAGATCCGCATCTCCGGCGGCGGCCGCTGCAATTTCACCAACCTGCACGCCGGTCCGCAAAACTACCTGTCAGAGAACCCGCACTTCTGCAAGAGTGCGCTGTCGCGCTACACGCCGCAGGATTTCCTCGCGCTGATGAAGCGCTACCGCATTGCCTTTCACGAAAAGCACAAGGGGCAGCTGTTCTGCGACAACTCCGCCGAGCAGATCATCGACATGCTCAAGGCCGAATGCAATCTCGGGCATGTGGCATGGCGTATGCCGTGCAAGGTCGAGGCGATCGGCAGGGAAGGGGAGCGCTTCGTCATCGGCACCGATGGCGGATCGATACTTGCGAAGCGTCTTGTCATCGCCACGGGCGGCCTGTCGATTCCCAAGATCGGCGCCACCGATTTCGCTTTCCGTGTCGCGAAGCAGTTTGGCCTGAAACTGGTCGATCCGCGTCCCGGCCTTGTGCCGCTGACCTTCGACAGCGCCGGCTGGGAGCCCTTCGTCCCTCTCGCCGGCATTTCGCTGGAAGTCGGCATCGAAACCGGCGAAAAGAAATCGCGCATGCATTTTCGCGAAGACCTGCTATTCACGCATCGCGGGCTTTCCGGCCCTGCGGTGCTGCAGATCTCCAGTTTCTGGCGGCCAGGTACGCCGCTGACGCTGGATCTCGTGCCGGAGGTCGATGTGGCGCAAACCCTCATCGAAGGCAAGGCCACAATCAAGAAAAACCTCGGCAACATTCTCAACCAATGGCTGCCCGCACGGCTTGCCGATGGACTGTTGCAGGCAAACGGCTTCAAGCCTGACGCGCGCGTTGCCGACATGCCGGACAAGCAGCTGCGCAAGTTGGGCGAGTCGCTGAATCGCTGGGTGATTGTCCCCAACGGCTCGGAGGGCTATCGCAAGGCGGAGGTGACCTGCGGCGGCATCGACACGCGCGAACTGTCGCAGCAGAGCATGATGGCGGCGAAAGTCCCTGGCTTGCACTTCATTGGCGAATCGGTGGACGTCACCGGCTGGCTGGGCGGCTACAACTTCCAGTGGGCATGGGCGTCCGGCGTGGCGGCCGGATTGTCTTTGTAGCAATTGAGGGCATATGCAACACGAAACTGGCATCGCCCTTTCCAATGTTGGTTAACCCTGCTATACTCGTCGTCTTTCCTACAAATTTCATCGGTTTGTGAGTTTACATGACCACTATTCGCATTAAAGAAAACGAGCCTTTCGAAGTCGCCATGCGTCGCTTCAAGCGCACCATCGAAAAGACCGGTCTGCTGACCGAGTTGCGTGCGCGCGAGTTCTACGAGAAGCCGACCGCTGAGCGCAAGCGCAAGCTCGCCGCTGCCGTGAAGCGCCACTACAAGCGCATCCGCAGCCAGCAACTGCCGAAGAAGATGTACTGATTTTGCTGCCGCACGCTTGCGTGCGGTGCTCTGCAAACCCGCTCCGGTGTTCTTCCCGCAGCGGGTTTTGGTGTTTATAGCCTGCTGTATTTTGCGCGCGCCTTGTTGAGCGAGGTGCGGGAACCGTCTGCGATTGGAGAGAAAATGGGCCTGAAAGAGCAAATCACCGAAGACATGAAGACCGCCATGCGTGCCAAGGACAGCGCCAGGCTCGGGACGATCCGCCTGCTGACCGCCGCAATGAAGCAGAAGGAAGTCGATGAGCGCATCGAACTGACGGACGCCCACGTTCTTGCCATCATCGAAAAGATGATCAAACAGCGCAAGGATTCCATCACCCAGTTCGAAGCCGGTGGACGCCAGGACCTCGCTGACAACGAAAAGGCCGAAGTGGCCGTGCTGTCGACCTACATGCCGGCCGCCATGCCCGAAGCTGAAATGCAAGCCGAAGTCGCCGCTGCCGTTGCCGCCACCGGCGCGGCCGGCCCGCAGGACATGGGCAAGGTCATGGGCGTGCTGAAGCCGAAGCTCGCCGGCCGCGCTGACATGACGGTCGTTTCCGCCCTCGTCAAGGCAGCCTTGTCCAAGGCGTGAGTGGCGCAGGCCGGCGATTGCAAAACAGTCGCCGCGCCTCCATATGTAGTGGATGTCGACGCGCACGTGTTCCCGCGGCGCCGGCATGATTTCCCGGGACTGTCCCACGATACCAAGGCGCCGCCGTGATACCGCAGTCTTTCATTCAGGATCTGCTCAACCGTGTCGACATCGTTGATGTGGTCGGCCGTTACGTGCAGCTCAAGAAGGGCGGCGCCAATTACATGGGGCTGTGCCCCTTCCACAACGAAAAATCCCCCAGTTTCACGGTCAGTCCGACCAAGCAGTTCTACCACTGCTTCGGCTGCGGCGCCCATGGCACGGCCATCGGTTTCCTGATCGAGTACTCCGGCCTCGGCTTTGTGGACGCGGTAAAGGATCTTGCGCAGGGCGTCGGCATGGTCGTCCCCAGCGACGACCGCATACCGCCGGCCCAGAGGGCGGAAGCGCAGGCAAAAAGCGTGGCGCTCTCGGACGTCATGTCGCAGGCAGGCGACTATTACCGCCACCAATTGCGCAGCGCTCCGCAGGCTATCGCCTATCTGAAGAACCGCGGCCTGACGGGCGAAATCGCCGCCAAATTCGGGCTCGGCTACGCGCCAAGTGGCTGGGACAACCTGCGCAATGTCTTCGCCGACTACGACGCGCCGGCGCTGGTCGAGGCGGGCCTTCTGATCGACCGCAGCGAGGAGGATGGCGGCGGACGCAAACGTTACGACCGCTTCCGTGACCGCATCATGTTCCCCATTCGCAACGTCAAGGGCCAAGTCATCGGCTTCGGCGGACGCGTTCTCGACAGCGGCGAGCCGAAGTACTTGAACTCGCCGGAAACACCCCTATTTCAGAAGGGGTATGAGCTGTACGGTCTGTTCGAGGCGAGGCAGGCGATTCGCGAGGCAGGGTACGTGCTGGTGACCGAAGGTTACATGGACGTGGTAGCACTGGCGCAGCTGGGATTCCCCCAAGCCGTGGCCACGCTGGGCACCGCATGTACTCCGACGCATGTGCAGAAGCTGCTGCGGCAAACCGATGATGTAATTTTCAGTTTCGACGGCGATGCGGCCGGACGGCGCGCGGCGCGCAGAGCGCTCGATGCTTGCCTGCCACATGCCACCGACGACAAGACGATCAAGTTCCTGTTCCTGCCGCCCGAGCATGATCCCGACAGCTATGTCCGCGAGTACGGTGCGGAAGCGTTCGAGCAGCAGGTGCGTGACGCAATGCCCTTGTCACAATTCTTGCTAAAGGAAGTCACGCGGGATAACGACCTGGCGACTTCAGAGGGCAGGGCCAAGGCGCAGTTCGATGCCAAGCCGTTGTTGCAGGCCATGCCACCATCGGCGCTTCGCCTGCAGATCGTGCGCGCACTCGCGCAGCAGACGCAGACGGCGCCGGCGGAAATCGAGGCCTTGTTTGAACTCGCGCAGCCCGTTGCGCGCACCAAGGTGGCGCCGCCGCGCACCAAGCGGACGCCGCCCATGGGGCTGGAGCGCCAGATGATACGCCTTCTGGTGGCGCACCCCTCGCTGGCGGATGTCCTGGACCAGGCCGCCCTTGATGCGGTGGCGCAGCTCGCGCCCGACAACGCGGCCATGTTGATGCAGTTGATCGACGCCTGCAGGGCCTTGGGGCCGCACGCAAATTTCGCGGCGCTGGCAGAGCAGCTGCGTGCGCAAAGCAGTGATTTTGACGTGCTTATCGCCGAAATTGCTGCAGATTCGGAGTCGGAAGTGGATACCGCCCGTCTCGAACTTGCCGGGGCGGTGCGGCAGACTAAAATGCAATTGTTAAAGGGCGAGCTTGAACGGCTTGCCACCACCGGTCTGGCGACCGAAGAAGCACGCGCGCGTTATCGCGAGCTGATGCAAAAACAAGAGCAATTGAGGCGGGGTCAGGATCCGGCATAAAGCGGCAAGTGCCGGAATGTGCCGAGTTGGCGGGCGGTTGCGATGCCCGCGCGTTCCGCATTGCGGACAATCGCACCAGAATCATGCAACGTCCGGGGCGCGCCGAGGTCGAAGGCAGACAGCGGTGTGCTGTTGTATGCCTTTGAAATGGAGAAATGTTGCTCTCTGTGGTATAATTTAAAGCTTTTGATTCAAGACCTTAGGTTATTTCGCTGACCAGGTTGAAATTTCAGCCGGACAACGAAAAGCCAAGAACATGTCGCGCGGGCGAATGCCGAAGCCAGTCTCACTTATCGGCTCCACCAAGCGCAATCCACTCGGCGCACGAGAGCAAACCAGTTGGTATTCATTCCATGGCAAACGCAATGAAAAAAACCGCGAAAACGACTGAAACTGCAAAAAAGGCGAAATCGGCTGCAACTAAAGCGGCCCCGAGCAAGTCGATGGCAAAGCCTGCCGTGAAGAAGACCACTGCCGCCGCGCCCGCAAGCAAGGCAAAGACGCCGGTAAAAGCTGTATCGAAAACGGGTGTCAAGACTACGCCTAAAACGGCAACCAAGGCAACCCCGTCGAAGTCGAAACCTTCATCCCGAGCCGAAGCAACGCCGGCTCCCGAGAAACTGAAAGCACCCGTGACGAACAAGAAATCCGAATCGAAGACCGCAAGCAAGACCACCAAGGTCGCGGCGAAAGCCGAGCCGAAGTCCGATAGCAAAGTGATGGCGGTCAGCCAGACGACCGATGCGGAAGCATTGGCGGCGATCGACACGTCCAGCTACGTGTTGCCTGCGGTTAAAGTACCCGGTCGCCGTGGTCGCAAGCCGAAGGACTTCCAGCCGGAGAACGATGAGGTCGCCGCGCTGAATGCCGTCGAGCGTGCGGAGCTGAAGGCCGCCGACAAGGCAAAGGCAAAGGACCGCAAGGCCAAGGAAAAGGCCCTGCTGAAGGACGCGTTCTCTTCCGACACGGAGGCTTCCGAGGAAGAACTCGAGCAGCGCCGCCAGAAGCTCAAGACGCTGATCAAGCTCGGCAAGGACCGCGGCTTCCTGACCTATTCCGAAATCAACGACCACCTGCCCGAGAACATTGTCGATCCGGAAGCCATTGACGGCATCATCGGCACGTTCAACGACATGGGCATCGCCGTCTACGAACAGGCGCCCGATGCGGAAACCCTGCTGCTGTCCGACAGCGTCGCGACTGTCGCCACCGACGACGATGCTGAAGCCGCTGCTGAAGCCGCGCTGTCGACCGTGGATTCCGACTTCGGCCGCACGACCGACCCGGTCCGCATGTACATGCGTGAAATGGGCTCGGTCGAACTGCTGACTCGTGAAGGCGAAATCGAAATCGCCAAGCGCATCGAAGAAGGCCTGAAGGACATGATCCAGGCCATCTCCGCCTGCCCGACGACGATCGCCGAGATCCTCGCCGCAGCGGACCGCATCGAGAAGGACGAGATGAAGGTCGACGAAATCGTCGACGGTCTCGTTGATCCGAACGCTTCCGAAGACGTAGCAGCGCCTGCTGCCGCCGCCGCATCCGATGACGACGAGGATGCGGAAGACGAGGAGGAAGAGGAAGAAGAGGAAGAGGAAAGCGGCGGCGGTGCTGCCGCCGGCTATTCCGCCGAACAGCTCGAACAGCTCAAGCGCGACGCGCTGGGCAAGTTCAACGAGATCGCCTCGCAGTTCGACAAGATGCGCAAGGCCTACGAGAAGGAAGGCTACAACTCCAAGCCCTACGTCAAGGCGCAGGAAACCATCTCCAACGAACTGCTCGGCATCCGCTTCACCGCCAAGTTCGTCGAGAAGCTGTGCGACACGCTGCGCGGCCAGGTCGATGAAGTGCGCCATATCGAGAAGCAGATCCTCGAAGTCGCGGTCAACAAATGCGGCATGCCGCGTACCCACTTCATCAAGGTCTTCCCGGGCAACGAAACCAACCTCGAGTGGGTCGATGCCGAAGTGACCGGCAACCATTCGTACAGCGCGATCCTGGGCCGTAACGTCCCGGCGATCAAGGAACTGCAGCAGAAGCTGATCGACCTGCAGGCGCGCGTTGTGCTGCCGCTGCCGGATCTGCGCAACATCAACAAGCAGATGGCCGCGGGCGAAATGAAGGCACGCAAGGCCAAGCGTGAAATGACCGAGGCCAACCTGCGTCTCGTGATCTCGATCGCGAAGAAGTACACCAACCGCGGCCTGCAGTTCCTTGACCTGATCCAGGAAGGCAACATCGGCTTGATGAAGGCGGTGGACAAGTTCGAATACCGTCGCGGTTACAAGTTCTCGACCTATGCGACGTGGTGGATCCGTCAGGCCATCACCCGCTCGATCGCGGACCAGGCGCGTACCATCCGTATTCCGGTGCACATGATCGAAACGATCAATAAGATGAACCGCATCTCGCGCCAGATCCTGCAGGAAACCGGTGCCGAGCCGGATCCGGCAACGCTGGCGATCAAGATGGACATGCCGGAAGACAAGATCCGCAAGATTATGAAGATCGCGAAGGAGCCGATCTCCATGGAAACGCCGATCGGCGACGACGACGATTCGCATCTTGGCGACTTCATCGAAGATAACAACACGCTGGCTCCGGCCGACGCGGCGTTGCATGCATCAATGCGTGGTGTGGTCAAGGACGTGCTCGATTCGCTGACGCCGCGTGAAGCCAAGGTGCTGCGCATGCGCTTCGGCATCGAGATGTCGACCGACCATACACTGGAAGAAGTGGGCAAGCAGTTCGACGTGACCCGCGAGCGCATTCGCCAAATAGAGGCAAAAGCGCTGCGCAAGCTGCGTCACCCGTCCCGTTCCGACAAGCTGAAGAGCTTCCTCGAAGGCAGCTGATCCGCTGAACTGGCAGTAGCGAAGGAAACCCAACCGACGTCCTCGAACCGAGGGCAAAGGGAGAAGGCGGGGCAACCCGCCGATAAGAGATTGGGCCTCTAGCTCATGCTTGGTTAGAGCAGCGGACTCATAATCCGTTGGTGCCGTGTTCGACTCACGGGAGGCCCACCATAAAAAGAAGGGGTTACAGGAAACTGTAACCCCTTTTTCTTATAGAACCATTCTCTTTGCATCCCTCAAGCCATTTGGTCGCCCATTCCACCGAGAAAAATCAAATTCGAATAGCAACAGAGAGGATAAGCTAGCCGAAACAATTAACCGCCGGACACATCGGAATAGGACACCATGATGGCAAATGAGCTACTATTGATTAAGTATCAATTGATGCGCGTCACTTAGGAGGTTCAATCAGATGGCACTATTGACTGTCCAGTCCTACACGAATGACTTAAGAATTGCTACGATCGTCAGTAATTTAAGTACGTCGCCCACTTCCCAGACCGCGCTTGCTTATCTAAATCAGATCGTCAATCTTTATAGCCGTGGCATGGATTCGGCGGCGTACGATGTGGCGTATCGCTACCAGTCCAGCACCTCTCCTTCGGCAAACAATTTGCGGATCCAGACCAGCAATTATGTTGTCGACGTCTACGGCACGTTCTCGCCATCCGGATCGACTGCTACCGAAATCTATTTCTACAATAAGAACACCCAGGACCTGATTACGATGAAAGGCAGCATTTCCTTCAGCGGCCAGCCCTTTACAACGGAGATGAAGCAAGGGAGTACGTTGACGACCATTGCAGCGGTCGTCAATTCGGCTTTCTCCGGCTATAAGACTGTCGTTCTAACATTGGACGGCGAGCTTTCGCTTGGAACGCACGGTTTTACGGGGAAGGTCAATACGTATAAAGAGTCACTGTTTGATTACAGTGGAAACCAGATTCTGATTCAATACAACCTGGCATCGAGTTCCCTGGAGGCAAATGCACATGGCGTCCCGCAGATTACTGATGGAAGGCTGTCAACTGTCTCCTATCAATTCACTGGAGGGGATGGGAAAACTACCGCCGACGCGCTTTTGCTTTCGGACATTGAATACAACATGTCGGAAGTGGGCCTCTCCAATCCGCTGGCAACAGTTCTGAAGGGTAACGATACCGTCATCCTGACGGGCCCTGGAACCATGCCCGTCAGGACAGGTAGCGGCAACGATATCATTCAGAACGGCCCAGGTAACACGACGATTGACGGAGGCGACGGATTGGATGCCTTGGTCCAATCAGGGGCCAGGGCGAATTACACGGTGACAAAATCAAGCTCGAATGGCGGTGTGTCATACACAGTGTCGGGAGCGGACGGATCGGACACGCTTTCAAACGTAGAACGAATCAAGTTCAGTGACGTAAACATAGCTTTGGATACGTCAGGAACGGCGGGCCAGGCATATCGGCTGTATCAAGCTGCATTCAATCGCACGCCCGACAAGGGGGGGCTGGGCTACCAAATGAACGCGCTCGATAGCGGAGCTTCATTAGAACAAGTCGCGCACAACTTCATCAATAGCCCCGAGTTCGTCAAAACATACGGCAATCTTGACGATGTCCAGTTCGTCACTCAGCTCTACCAAAATGTCCTCCATCGCGCCCCGGACTCTGCAGGACTCTCCTTTCACGTCAACAATCTTTCCCACGGTGTGTCCCGCGCGCAAACGCTCGTCGGGTTTTCGGAGTCTCCAGAGAATCAGACAGCGCTCATTGGGGTAATCCAGAACGGCATGGAATACATAGCGGTTGCATAAGTGACCGCAACCTGGAGGGGTGGGATGTCCATCAGTTGATGAAGGGGAAAGTGGAAACACTTGCCCCTTTTTTTATTTCTCAAGACGCTTTGCGGGTACGCCGACGTAGGTGCCTGGAGATGCGATCGAAGCGACGACCACGCCGCCGGCGCCAATAGTGATGTGCGCGCCGACCTCGACGCTGTCGATCACGGTGCCGCCTGCGCCGAGGAACACGAAGTCGCCAAGGCGGCTGCGTCCTGCGAGGGTGGCGTTGACCGACACGTGGACGAAATCGCCGACGATGCATTCATGCTCGACCGCCGCTCCCGTGTTGATGATGGATCCCTTGCCGACGCGCGCCATAGGGCCGACATGTGCGTGCCGTGCGACAAACGAGCCTTCTCCAATCGACGCCCCGGCGCCGATACTCGCGCCCGGAGCGATCAATGTCGCCAGCACCCATCCTCGTTCGGTTACCTCTGCCAACTGATTCTGCCGTCGCTCGTTGTCACCCGCCGCGGGAAGGCATGCCCAATGCTCCGGCAATTTGCCCGTGAATTCGCGAACAACCCGGTGTCCGAGGAAGTTTTCACCCTCTCTCGCGTTGGCGTCGACAAACAGGAGTTCCTCCACACCGGCAGCGAGCGCTACATCAGCAACGCTACGCGCATGTCCGCCGAACCCCAGGATCAGCAAGCCCTTGTACGTGTTCATGGTCTGTTGGTGCTCCTCCTGAAATGTGCTCGAGGACCGCAACGTATTCGTCGACGACGTTGCGCCAGGTACGTTGGGCGAGCTTGTTGTAGAAAGGCATTTGTCGGGCGACCAGCAGTTCCCTTCTTGCGAGCGCCCATTCGATTTTCCCCGCCATGTCTTTCCAGTCGTAGGGATCGAACAAGGTAAGGTCCTGCAAGCCCGGATCGGTGATGACTTCTTCGGTCACCGGTATCCGTGACATGACGACCGGGGTGCCAACCGACAGCGCTTCGGTAAACGTGAACGGGCAACCGCCCTCGCTCAGGCTTGGATTGACCGCAAGATCGGCGAGGCGGTAGCAGGCGGCGAGCTCCTGTTCGGTCAAACCATGAAGGCAGAGCACGTCGTTCTGCAGGTTGTTCTTGAAAATGTACTGCTTGATGTGCGACTGTTCGAGCGGCCGGCCCGTCAGGACGAGTTTGTGCCCGATAAAGCGGCGCTTGACCAAGTAATTGTATGCCTTCAGCAAGGAGAGGACGTTCTTGTTCGGCCGGAACTGGCTGGCGTAGAAAATAAAACGTATCTCGGTGCTGATGACGACGCTGCTGTAGGCGTCGTTGACGCTCTTGCGCAGCGCATTCCTGAGCAGGCTGCGGCAGTACGTGTCCGTGGCATCCTCATTGTCCTCGAACCCGCTGACTGAAATGATGTCGTCAAGCCGATTGGCCCCGTGGGGGACGACGAAGACAGTGTCAGGGTCGGCGCCGTAACGTTCGACCAGCGTGTGCCACTTCGTTTCCTCGCTGTACGTCACAAAGTATTCGCCGCCAATGATTGCCTTCTCCACGTGGCGGAAATTGTCGAGCAGCTGGCTGCCGGCAACCAGGGCGAATCCAGTCGGGAAGTCGGTGAGCACGACATCGGGCACGCACATCAGGCGCGGCGCGCGGATGCGGTTGAAATGCGGCCAAAACGCGGTCGGGCTGTACCAGGCGGCGATATCGTCGCGCGCTTCGATCATCGATCGCATCAGCGCCGCCTCGGACTCCTCCATGAGGCGGTACATGCGTGCGATGAGCGACTCGCGGTCTGTGTCTACCGGCTCTACCGCTGTCAACGGGGAGGGAGCCGGGGGCTCCGGCGGCGGTGCGGCGAGCCGGGTTTGTATCCTTTTTCCGATTCGCTGGAAGAACGGCGCCACTGTGCCGGGTATCCTGCACAGCCGGAAAACAAGAAATACCGTTCCAAGCAGGGATCCGAGAAGCAGCGCAAGTGGCACGCTGCGCGTGCTCACGAGCCGGCCTTCGAGCCGCGTCAGCATTTCGCCAAGCTGGCGTCGCATCCTTGCGAGGCGTCCCTCGCGGCGGCCGGCCTTTCTTGGGCGGTATTTGAACGCGAGGTAACCCTGATAGACCTGCAGCAGAAGAGGCTTGGACTTGGGGGAAATGATTTCCAGTCCTTCCGTCCGCACGTTGCATGCCTCGCAAAGCTGCAGTATGTTCGCGCGCAGCCAACTCGGACAGGCGACGACGAAGCGGACGTCGTCTCGGCCCTGCGCACCTTTGAGGAATTCGGCGAGATGGCGGCCGAGGCCTTCTGCGCGGAGGTCGACTGAAGGCGGGTAGCCCAGATAGATACCGAATTTCTTCACAGGCATGTGCTCACCGCCTTCCAGTAGGCGCCGGCAAGATGCTCGACAGGCGGCAGCGAGATCTGCTTTCCGGAAGTATCCGCGTTGCGCAGCGGGTCTGTACGCAGCTCCATTTCCTTGAGGCGAGCGGCCATGTCTTCCGGATCATGTGCGTCCATCCACGCAAGGTTGAGATCAAACTGCGCATCCATTTCGCGCATCGCCGGATAATCGCTTGAGAGGGACGGCACGCCCAGCTGCGCGGCTTCGACGACCGAGAAGGTGCCGTTGTCGATCCATCCGGCATGCCAGAGAAACCGTGCATTGGCGAGACGTTCCTGGTAGGCATGGTCGGAAAGCTCACCCAGAAGCCGCAGCTGGCGTTTCAGGTAAGGATTATTCGCAAAGCGCCGAAGCGGTTTGAGGTGCGAAAGATCGCTCTTGAACATCTTGTCGGTGCCGACGCCGCTGACACAGCAGACAAGCTGCCCCCCCAGCTGGCTGTAATACAAATCCAGGGCCTTTAACGCATTCGCATGGTTCTTGTGGGGCGCGAGATTGGTCGTCCACAGGAAAAAGCTCGGCTCTCTTGCTTCGGGGCCGGTTGTTTCGACCCGTTTCACGCGGCGCGCCAGCATGGGTAGGCGCACGACGCGTTCTTTGCCAAGGCCGGCGTACTGCAGCGCATCCTGCCGTGTGAACTCGGTAGTAACAAAGATGCGTTCCGCTTGGTGCGCGGCCGCAATGAAACTCTTGTTCAGGTCCTGGCGTAACAGGGGCTGGTATCGCTGGAGGTAGTCGAAGACCATCAGGACATGCGGCCGCAAGGGCAGGATCGGATGCTCCAGGCGGTCGGACACGATCACCCACAGGTCGCAATCCATGAATTGCTTCATGCCGTCCTCCGGCACCTGGTACGTAGCCGCGGGCAGAAACTGTTCCCGTCCGGCGTATGCGAGCGCTCGGAGGGCTGCATTGCGGCTCACGACCTCCCACTTGTACGGGCGTCGTACGACGGTGGGCGACAAGTCCGCAAATTCTTCATTCGTATAGCAGTTCGGGTCGTCGAGATGGCCGAATACGACGTCGACAGGCCGGCACTCCTGGCGCGCGCCAATGTCGATCGCGTTCGCCAGGAGCTTGGCTCCGCTGAGGCTGCCGCCGCGATAATTCACCGGCACGATGACGGCAATGCGCGGCTTCCTCGTGCGTGTCCTTGACGCGGTGGCCCTTGCCGAGCGCAGGTTCTTCATCACACTACCGAACGCATTGCGCCACGCTTCCTCACAGGCATCGGGCCGCATGCGGTCAAGCAGGCGAACCTGGCTTTGGCGTAGCTCCTCGATCAGCTTGCGGTCGCCACCGAGGATGCGTTCAATTTTGCGCCGCGCGTCGTCGATTCGTTCGCAGCGCCCGGGCAACGCTTTCCCGCCGAGCCGGTCGAGCATCCCGCCCGCCATGAAGACGAGGGGCACGCCGGCACGAACGGCCTCGAACGGGGAGTTGTGAACATGATACGGGTCGCTGCCATGGTAGAACATGACCCGCATCTCGCGCATGCTGCGTTCGTAAGCCTCGCGATCGATGAATCCAAGTACGCGCGGGTCGTCCACCCGGATCGGCTGCTCCCCGGCAATGGCAAGGGGCAATCCCTTGAAGTCTTCCTTGAACTTCAAGTAGGCGGCCTTGTAATAGGGATTGATTCCGATGCGAGGACAAACGAAGAAGAGGCGTTCGTCGTTGCCACGCCAGTCGTCGCTCGCGGTGCCATCGTGCAGTGCGAGCGGAAGGTGCAGGCGTCGGCTTGCAAGCAGATCATCCTCGTTTTCATGCAGATGCTCATAAGCTTGCGCGAAGAAGAAGCGATTGCCCAGTGCGCGCACGCTTGGCTCACCGCTTCGATTCATGCGCGCTTGGAGAACGTGCGAGTGGCTCGTTCCGTCCGGCATTCCATAGGCGCGCCAGAGAGCAATGCCGCGGAAACGCCGCGACACGGGATGGATAAATTCCGGGTGATGCAACGTAAAGAACATGACATCGAAGTACTGGTTCGCCACTTCCCACGCCTCATCGCCCGGGTCGCCGTACCAGTCCGCCGCGTTGAGAATGTCGAGCGCCTCGGCCGGAATGCGCAGGTCTGCATCGCAGGACCAGTCCACGGATGCGCCAGGAAAGTTCGGGTCATTCGGATAACGCTTGGGAAGGAATATTTCCGAGATGCCGATGCGCTTGAGCATGGCGACGTCGAAGCGCCGGGCTGCATCGTGGTTGAGCAGCCATAACACCCGTGGAACGGCGTGCCCGATCATGCGGCGACTCCGTTGACGCGCCGGTAGGTGTCCACCGCTTCGCGGATCGAACCATCGAAGACGAGATGGCCGTGATGCAGCACCACCCCCCGGTTGCACAAGGACTGCAGTGCCGAAAGGTCATGGGATGCAAGTACAAGGATTTCCGATTGCTCGACCAGGTCGAGGATGCGCCGCTTTGCCTTCGCCATGAAATTGGCGTCGCCTGCGCCGATCACTTCATCCAGCAGCAGCACGTCCCCGCCGACGGCGGTGGAAATCGCGAATGCCAGCCGTACCTGCATACCCGCCGAGTACGTCTTGATCGGATAATCGATGAACTCCCCCAGATCGGCATAGTCGACGACTTCCTCCTCGATGCTGCGCATGAAGGCGGGGGACAGGCCGAGAAGCAGGCCGCGATACAGGATGTTTTCCCTGCCGGTTGCGTCGGGTTCAAATCCCAGGCTCAGGTCGAACAGAGAACGCACGGTACCTTCGACGACACGGGTTCCGGCGGAGATCGGGTACAGGCCGGCGACCATTCTGAGGAAAGTACTCTTGCCAGCGCCGTTGTGACCGAGCAGGCCGACGCGCTCACCCTGGCGGATTTCCAGGCTGATGCCCTTGAGCGCATGCACATCCTGGACCTTTGGTTTCTGGCCGTTCGCCTTGACGAGGTTTCCGAGCAGGGTCTTGATCGACCTCTCTTTGTAGGCGACGGACGAGTAGACGAGATCGACGTCCTTCAGCAGGATGCGGTGTTTCTTCATAGGTAAAAGATGACTTTTTTCTCGGCCTTGCGCCCGACCAGCCATGCGAGGAGGAACAAAATGACGATCGTCGCGCCGCAGAAGCCGAAGTTGGCGGCCGTCGGCCATTTTCCCTCCAGCAGCGGGGCGCGCACGATCTGCAGCAAGTGGTAGACGGGGTTGTAGTCGACAAGCGCCCCGAGGTTGCCGGAGCGGAAAAGCTTGGCCTCGAAGTAAACCGGGGAGATGAACCACAATCCCTGGAAGACCAGCCCAAGTGCATGCGGTATGTCCCGGAAGCGGGCCGCAAGATAGGCCAGCAGCGTCGCAAGCGGCCATGCGACCAGGACCACGATCGGATAGATGAGCAATGCCGCAAGCCAATGCCAGCCGAAAGTATGCGGCATGACAGCCAGCACCCAGGCGTACAGACTGGTGCTGGCCATGATCAGCACGACGGCATTGGCCAGCGTGGTGCGCGCCGTATAGATAGCCAGAGGATGCTGACATTGCTTGATATAGGCATCCGCCTGCACGAAGGCCAGCGATCCGCCGATTACGGTCGTGGTAATGAATTCCCATATCACGATCCCGGACAGGATGTAAGGCGCGTATTCCTTGAGTTCGGTGTTGAACAGCCTGCTGAAAACGAGCGAGACCAGCACCGTCATGCCAAGCGGCTGCATGATTGACCATAGCGCGCCGAAGAAGGAACGCCGCCAGCGCGATCGGAGATCCGACAGGGAGAGATGCACCCAGAAATAGCGTGCGTTCCAGATCCCGGAGATGTAACTGCTCATTGTTTCCGAACTTTCTGTTCCTTGAATGGTTGGATCGAGCGCGATGGCAAGGAAAATTCTCTTTGTCGTTATGCTTGCATGCGCGTTTGCCTGTTCACGCCGCGCGTGCCGGGAGATCCTTGTCCTGGTAGAACTGCCGGATGAGTCCGCAGATATCGTTGATCTCGGAACGCGACAACCCGGGGTAGCTGGGAAGATTCATCGCACGCGCGCTGATGGACTCCGCCACCGGGAACGTCATGTCTGCAGCGTACGGAGGCAGTGTGTGCGCCGGGTGGAATACCGGACGTGTTTCGACGCCGCATTCCTTGAGGAAGCTGCGCAGTGGTTCGCGCTCGTCGGCGGAATCGAGTGCGATCGAGCACATCCAGTAGGAGTGCACCGTGCCGTCGATCTCGTCATGCGTGATCAGCGGCAATCCTTTCAGTCCATGTCGGTACCATTCCGCCACCTGCCGCTTTTTCCGGATAATGTCGTCGGCCTGCTCCAGCTGCGCCAGGCCGATCGCTGCGCAGATGTTGGTCATGCGGTAGTTGTACGCAACCACGTCATGCCAGTACTCCCGCACAGGGGACACGCCCTGGGTTTTCAGGTGGTAAGCCTTATCGTGCAATGCCTTGGTCTTCGTCACCACCATCCCGCCTTCCCCGGTGGTGATCGTCTTGTTGCCGAAGAAGCTGAAGGTCGCAATATCGCCGAACGTGCCGACATGGCGTCCCTTGTAATACGTGCCGAACGCCTCGGCGCAATCCTCCACCAGCGTCAGTTCGTATTCGCGGCAGATGTCGACGAGCGCGTCCATGTCGCACGGCAGTCCGTACAGATGCACCGCCATGACGGCCTTGGTGCGTCGCGTAATCTTGCGACGCACGTCTTCCGGATCGAGTTGCCAAGTGGACGGGAGCGAGTCGACGAATACCGGCGTCGCGCCCGCCTGCACGATGGTGTTGACCGATGCAACGTAGGTCAGGGTGGGAACGATTACCTCGTCGCCCGACTCTAGTCCTATCGACGCAAGCGCAAGGTGCAGCGCAACCGTGCCGTTGCACACGCTGGTCGCATGGCGCGCCTGGATGTAGTCGGCGAAACTGTTCTCAAAGCGCGAGATGAACTCTCCCTTGGACGAAATCCAGCTGGAGTCCAGGCATTGGTTTACGTATTCTTTTTCTTTTCCTGTCAGGTACGGTTGGTATACAGGGATCATGGGCGGGAGCAGAAGGTTGCGCGGCAAGTGCGTGCGATAAGGCACTGTGCCATCTGCACCATGGACGAGCGATGCGAAATGTCAAAAAGGCCATTGACCAAGTGTCAATATCCGACGCTATTCATGCGGCAGGGCAAGCAATTGCCGTAAAAGGCGGGAAAAATGCCGCTTTGAACGCTGATTTGCGGGCAATAATGCTGAGAAATCAACGATGTACAGCTTGGAGGCGTATAATGGAAAGTTATCTTGAAATCGGCCTTCCGGCCGATTCCGGAAGAATTCACGCTTAACTCCATGACCCTGTCCGGGTCGACCCGAATATCACTATGTCAGATACCCTGCTAGCATCGACGCAAGCTTCCGCTCCCGCAGTCCGGTTTGAGGATTTCGGCCTTCATGCAGACATCTTGCGCGCGCTCGCCGACCAAGGTTACATCCACCCCACGCCGATCCAGGCCGAAGCCATTCCTGTCGTATTGCAGGGACGCGACGTCATGGGCGCGGCGCAGACAGGCACCGGCAAGACGGCCGGCTTCTCGCTGCCGATCATCCAGCGCCTGCTTGAGTTCGCCAACACCAGCGCCTCGCCCGCGCGCCATCCGGTGCGTGCGCTGATCCTGACGCCGACGCGCGAACTTGCCGACCAGGTCGCCGACAACGTCAAGGCCTACTCGCGCCATACGCCGCTGCGTTCGACGGTTGTCTTCGGCGGTGTCGACATGGCGCCGCAGACGTCCGCGTTGCGCTCAGGCGTCGAGATCCTGATCGCCACGCCGGGCCGCCTGCTCGACCACGTGCAGCAGAAGACGCTGAACCTGTCGCAGACCCAGATTTTCGTGATGGACGAAGCGGATCGCATGCTCGACATGGGCTTCCTGCCCGACCTCCAACGCATCATCAACCTGCTCCCGAAGGAGCGCCAGAACCTGATGTTCTCCGCGACCTTCTCCCCCGAAATCAAGAAGCTGGCCAACAGCTTCCTGAAGAATCCGGTGACGATCGAGGTGGCACGTAGCAATGCCACCGCCGACAACGTCACGCAGGTGCTGTACAAGGTCGAGGAAGAAGCCAAGCGCGACGCCGTGACGCACATCATCCGCGAGCGCGGCCTCAAGCAGGTGATCGTGTTTTCCAACACCAAGATCGGCGCCTCGCGCCTGTCGCGCCATCTTGAAAAGGAAGGCGTCAAGGCATCCGCCATCCACGGCGACAAGACGCAGGCCGAACGCATGGCCGCGCTGGAAGCCTTCAAGCGCGGCACGATCGAAGTGCTGGTCGCCACCGACGTCGCCGCACGCGGCCTCGACATTGCCGAACTGCCTTGCGTGATCAACTATGACCTGCCGTACAACGCCGAGGACTATGTGCACCGGATCGGCCGTACCGGCCGCGCAGGCGCATCTGGCGACGCAATCTCGCTCTTCACCGACAAGGAAGCGCGCCAGCTTGCGGATATCGAAAAGTTGATCAAGCACACGATCTCGCGCTTGCAGCTGGCTGGGTTCGTTCCTTCCCGCACGACTGACCGGCGCCCGCGTTTCGAAGAAAGTGAACAGCGCGGCGTGCCGGCGGGACGGCCGGCGCAATATGGACGCAGCGCCTACGCGCCGCGCAAGGAAAAAGTCGATCCGTGGTTCCTGAAGCCGTACGAGCCCGCTGCGCCGACGCCGAAAGCGGAAGAAGAAAGCGTGAATGGCGGAACCAAGCCGCAGAAGACCAAGGTCGCGGCATTGCTGGGCGGCGTGCCCAAGCGTTGATTGCCGTGACGGCTATGGATGGGCCAGGCGCCAGAGCGCCGTGGCCTGCGTCCAGAAGTCGTCAATCGAGTTTGGCCGGCTGACCGGCAGTTGCAGGAATTGCGCCGCAGCCATCAGTTCATCGACGGGGCGGCTCAGGTCAAGCGCAAGTGCCCCGGTTTGTTTCGACAGCTTTTCCCCGGCGGCATTCGTCACCACAGGCACGTGCATGTACTGCGGCGTGGGCAGCCCAAGCAAGTGCTGCAAATAGATCTGGCGTGCCGTCGAATCAAGCAGGTCGGCGCCGCGCACCACATGCGTGACGCCCTGGTCCGCATCATCCACCACGACGGCAAGCTGGTAGGCCCAGAACCCGTCCGCGCGTTTCAGTACAAAATCCCCCACCTCGCGATCCAGGCGCTGTGTCACGCGCCCGACCCATCGGTCTTCAAAACCGATGCATGCGCTTTCGCCGTCCGGCACACGCAAGCGGTAAGCGCGTGGAGTCTTGCCCGGCGCAAGGCCGTTGCGGCAGGTGCCGGGATAGACCGCGGCACCATCGCTGGCAATCCCGACCCGTGAATCGGCGATTTCCTTGCGCGAGCAGCCGCAGGGATAGGCGTGTGTGCCCAGCTTGTCGAACGCATCCTGGTACAGCGCCTTGCGCTGGCTCTGCAGCACGACTTCGCCATCCCATTGCATGCCAAGGACTGCAAGGTCATTCAGGATGGCATCGGCTGCACCGGAGACGGTGCGCGCTTCGTCGATGTCCTCGATGCGCACCAGCCAAGTGCCGTTATGCGCCTTCGCATCCAGGTAACTCGCCATCGCCGCCACCAGCGAGCCCTTGTGCAGGGGGCCGGTCGGTGACGGGGCGAAACGTCCGATGTAGGCCGGGATGATCATGCGACTGCCGGCTAACCGTTCGCAGGAGGAAGGTCCAGGTACCAGCGGCCGTGCAGCACGTTGTCCATCAACTGCCCGGCGCTCTGTGCCCAGGTGAGCCACAGCATGTTCTTGCTTTGCACCGCCGTGCCCCCGGCATGCACCTGCAGCCAGCTGCGCAATGCCGCGGCAAGCTCGGCTGCATCCTGCGCCGAGAAATAGGAGGCATGTTCCCCGGCTACCTCGCGGAAGACCGGGATGTCGCGTGCAATGACCGGGAGTCCGTGCTGGGCCGCTTCGATCAGGGGCAGGCCGAATCCTTCCGCCTCCGATGCAGCCAGCAGTGCCGCTGAATGCGTATAGAGATCGAGCAGGGTCGCGTCGCTTGCACCTTCAAACCAGAATAAATGCTTGCCGCTTTCGGGGTGGTTGCGCAGGCGTTCCACCAGATCATCCACCATCCAGCCCTGCTTGCCCACGATCACCAGGTTGGCGTCGACGCCTTGCTTCCATAGTGCCTCGAACGCGGCCAGTGCCTGCGCGTGGCCTTTGCGCGGTTCAAGCGTGCCGACCATGAGCAGGCTAGGCCGTTCCTTGATCGGCGCAATGCGCGCGTCTTCTTTGTCCTCGCGCTCATCTTTGCGGAGCTCGGAAGCGATGTCCGCGCCGAGATGGAAATAACCGATCTTGAGCGTAGACAGGCGTGAAGGCGCTTCGATGCGTATCCATGCAGCCAGTTCATCGGCAACCGCCCGTGAAATGCACACGAGGCCATCCGCCAGGCGCGTAACCGCCTGCAGCCACCGGCTGAAACCGTCCTTTGCGCCAGGCACAAAGACGTCCGGACGCAGCACCGGCAGAAGGTCATAGACGACAAAGTGGATGTCCACGCCGCGGTCGCGCAGCTTCGCGAGGGTCGCCTCGTTGTCGGGAATTTTTGCGGGATTGAGATCGAGCCCGAGGAATATGTCGCCGCATTGCGGCTCGATCGGATCGTCGGGAATTGGCGCCGGCGCCAGTTCCAGCATGCGCAGCGTGAACTCCCGCGCGTACTGGTAAACGCCGTCCTTCTCGTACACCGGCTCGACACGGTAGCCCGCCGGCGCGTCTTTCAGCAGGGATGTCAGGATATTGCGGACCACGCGCTGGATGCCTGACCTCGCATCACGCTGGACCAGTTCCGAAATGTCGACGAACATCTGGCGCACATTGGTTGCAGGACGATTGGCCGCAACGCATTCGGCGATATCCCTGAAATCCTCTTCCTGAGAATCCTCGCGCGCGAGCGCGGTCATCAGCGACCGGTACGCCACACGGGCAGGATCCGCCGCGAAGTCCTCGATCGCTTCAAAATACATCTGTCCCACGTGCACCGGGTGGTGCTCGCTCCGCACGAAGTCGATGGCGCGCTGCGACAGCTCGGTGCGGCGCGCGGTGTCTTTCCAGAGGCTGGCCAGGGCCTGCGTCAATGCGTCGTTATCGAATTCGTCGTCGAGCTTGACCAGCACGTCGTCGGGCAGTTCCGCCCCCGAGCCGTTGGCGTTGATGATGGTCGGGATACCGTAGGCGAGGCAGTCGAGGATCGAAGCCGATGTTTCGCCGCGCGACATCGAGCGCAGCTGCACGGCGATATCGGCCGCTGCGAGATAGTTGCGGTAATCCTCCTGCGAGACAAACCCGGTGATGCGTACGCGATCACCGTGCTTTGCTTTCGCCCTTGCGAGGGTTGCTTGCAACTCCCTGCCATACGGGCTGGAATCACATTGGCCTACGAAGACCAGGTGGCATCGCTTGCCTTCGGCGAGCGGGGAGACCAGCCATGCGTGCAGGAGCCGGTCGTTCAGCTTGGTCGGACCGAGGATGCCAAAGGCGCAAACAACGAACTCTTCTTCCCAGATACCGAGTCGCTTGCGCGCCGCGCTGCGATCGATCTGCACGGGGAATGCGCGCAGCAGGGGAATGGTTCGCCACTGGTCCGCGGTATCGGCCTTGTACCACTGCCGCGCGAGGACCTTCGAATACTGCGAATGGACGATGACGCCGTCGGCAAGGTCGATGACGGTCTTGTTGCACGGATACGTCCAGATTGCGCCGCCCCTGCCGGTCTTGTCTTCCAGCAGGGCAGGGTAACCGTGCGACTGATACAACGCGACAGGAAAAGCATACGGACGGAAGCGGTTGCCGTCCATGTGGGCCAGGATGCCGCTGAGGAAGAAGTCGTGCAGGACAACGACGCCGGGATGGCGCTCCAGCAGCTCGAACATATGCTGGTGGAAGCTGGAATTCCCGAAGTGGTAGACGATACGGTCATAGCGCGTGGCATGTGCATCGAACCAGGCGACCGAACGGCGCGGAAAGTTTGCTGCGACCATCGGGTCGGTGATCGTTTCCTGGTCGGTGATGACCTCGATGTCGTAGTAGCGGGCAAGCTCCGGAAGAAGCTCCGCACTGTAGTCGGCAATGCCGGATTTGTCGGGCGGGAGAGGCGACAGGTAGGCGAGACGCGGACGCGCCGAAACGGGCACGCGCGTCACACGGCGGGCCTGTGCCTGGTCGTGCGCCGATTCCAGTGCGTCAAGCGCTGTGCGTGCACTCGCCTCCCACGAAAACTTCATTGCCTGCGCTGCGCCGTGCTCCTTGAGCGACGCCAGGAAGGCGTCGTCGGCAAGCGCCTGCTGCATCTTGCGCGCAATCGCAGTTGCATCGGTCGCGTCAAACAGCGCATCCTCGCGTCCGATCACTTCCGGAATGCTGCTGCTATCGGAGCCGATCACGGCGGCACCGCACGACATCGCCTCCAGCGCCGGCAATCCGAATCCTTCATGCAGCGAAGGAAAGACGAAGAGTTCGCACGTGCTGTACATCGCGATAAGATCCGCATCAGGAACGAAGCCGGTGAAGACGACTTCGTCGCCATTCAAGCCGGCCTTCGAGGCGAGATCCAGCAGCCTGCGCTTGTCGGCATCGTCCGCCTTGCAGACGATCGCCAACTGGCGGGCCCGGCGCAGTTCCGTCGGCAGCCGCGCAAACGCCGCGATCAGGCCTTCAATATTCTTGCGGTTGTCGATGCCTCCGGTATACATCAGGAAGGGGCGATTCAATCCATAGCGGTGCATCAGCGCCTGCCGCGCGTCGGCGGACAGGGTCAGCGGTCGGAAGCTCGCATCCACCGCGCCGGAAATATTGACGACGCGTTCGGCGGGCAGGTACAGCGCGTCAATGGCTTCCTGCCGGCTGTGTGCCGAAATGGCCAGGAGCAGGTCCGCATTCTTGAGGCTTTGCAGCTTGCGGTAGTACCAGTCGCGCACCCGCGCATCCTGCAGGTAGGCTTCCTTGCGCATCAGCGGGATCAGGTCATACAGGGTGGCGGCGCTCGTCGCCATGCCCTGAAGCGTGTCGATGGATGTCACGGCATCGTCGACCAGCCCTTCGAACAGGCTCGACGTGTGCACCATGTCCGGCCGAAAGCCGGCGAGGAATGCGTCGCGCACGCGTTCGGCGGCACGGGTGCGCCACGCGTTCCCCGGATCGATGCCAGCGATGGGCGCAGGGACGTCGAACACGGCGATATGCTCGCGCGGAAGCAAGCCATCGAAGGCCGCGCGCAAGGGGGCGATGCTTTCCGGGAAGCGGCCGTTCAGCACGACGCGTACATCGTGGCCGGCGGCCTGCCGCACCATTTCCAATGCGAGGGAGAGCGAGTAGCGGCCGATGCCGCGATGACGGTTGCTGGCCTGGCAGGCCTGGAGATCGAAGACGATACGCATGGGGCTAGCGTCCGCCATTGCTGCGGTCAATGTCGGCCAAAATATGGCGAGCCGACGCGGACAGCGGTCGTGCCGCTTCCGGCGCCGGCGCTGCTGCCGCCGGAACGTGGAGCGACTTCAGGCGCGCCGCAAGGCCTGGAAAGCGGGCCTCACGCCGCAGGATGGCGTCACGCCAGGCGGGGCGCCGATCGATTTCTCTGATGAGCCGCCACAGGACGCGCCGGGCAAAAGTGTGAAGCGCGCCGCGACCGAGAACGCGACGGGAAATGGCGCCCATCAGGCGTCCTTCCCTGGCTGCCGTCCGAATCCTTCGCGCCACAAGACCCGCAGCATAGAACGGAGAGGCAAATGTCCACGTCCTGCTTTGCAGTATGTCGTTCAACTGGACCACCAGTTGCGCCGCATGGCGCTCGGCCTGTTGCGCTTGATGCAGGCTGCGGTTCGCCGCGTCTTCAAGCTGCGCGAAGCGGCGTTCGATATGCTCCGCGCGCTCGCCCAGCAATCCTTCCGTCCGGTGCAGCAGCGCGTCGCTTTCGTAGAACTGCCGCTGGATCTGCGCGTCGTAACGGAATGCGAGGGCAGAAAGCGAGACGCCGAAATCGGTGTGGAAGGGTGTGTCGAAGGCGGCCAGGAGCGTTGCGTCGGCTGCCTTCTGCGCAACCACCGCATAGTCCGGGCTGACAGCGCTCAGCACCTCCAGCACGCCGATACGCGGCATCGTATGCAATGCCTCCGGATCCTGCAGGCGGATGACCTTGGTGCGGCGGAATCCTTCATACTCGACCGCGAAACTCAGCAGGTCGGGCGGAATCGGCTTCTCGTGCGAGGGATCCATGTAGAAGCCGGAGGTGCCGACGACCACGTTCTCGGGATTGGGCGTTTCGAAGATCAGCAAGCCGCCCGGCATCAGCACGCGCAGTGCTTCACGGACGGCGGCGCGCACATCATCAAACGGAATGTGCTCGACCACGTGGAACGCCGACACCAGCGCGACGCTGTTGTCCGGCAGTGCGCGCAACGCGCTCAACGCATCGCCCTTGCGCGCATCAAGCCCGCGCTCACGGCAGGCTTCCAGCATGCCCTCGTCCAGGTCCACGCCGGAGGCCTGGATGCCATGCTCGCCGAGCAGTTCGATCCACTCGCCGCGACCGCAACCGAGATCCAGCGACTTCGCCGGCTGGAACTGCGTGGCCAGCGGTGTAATGAAGGGCAGGTAGGCGCGCAGGCGTCCCTTGATCATCTCGCGCGATCCGCGGTGGCGGTCCTCGAAGGCACGATAGAAATTGTCGCTCATCGCAGCACCTCGATTTGCGGTTCCAGCCAGTTGCAGCCGACAAAGGTCTTGCGGTCGACGTTGGCCACCATGAAGATCAGCGCCAGGTCGCGCCATTCGTAATTCTCGCCCAGGTGCGTGTCGTCGCCGGTCAAGGCGGTGGTGATCGAATAGCTGCCCGGCCCGAGGTTGGCAGGGAAAGTAAAGCGGAATTCCGCCTCTTCGCCTGCCTTCACATCATGCAGCGGCAGTTCGGTGTGGTGCGTGTTCGTGCCGTACATCGGCTGGCCCAGCCTGTCCTTGATCATGTAGCCCAGCACCAGTCGCGGGACATCGGCCGTCGTCTTCACGCGAACGCGCAACGTCACCTTCGAACCGACATTGATCATTTCGACTTCCTTGCCGCTTTCATCCAGCAAGGCAATGTTCGAGACCGTCGCTTCACCCGTGCCGGACGTGGTCTGCACCCGTCCGTCCTCGGTCTTCTGCTGCTTGATCGTTGAGTTCTCGCGCTCGGCAATCAGCGCGTTGTAGAAGTCCATCACTTCCTCCGGGCCGCCTTCCTTCGCCAGCCGCCCGCCGTCGAGCAGGATGGCACGGTCGCAGATCGACTGGATCGCCGTCTTGTCATGGGACACCAGCAGCAGCGTCGTTCCCTGTTCGCGGAACCAGCGGATGCGGTCGAAGCTCTTGTGCTGGAAATACACGTCGCCGACCGACAGCGCCTCGTCGACGATCAGCACATCGGGCCGCTTTGCCGTCGCCACGCTGAATGCCAGCCGCATCTGCATGCCGCTGGAATACATGCGCACCGGCTGGTCGATGTAGTCGCCGATCTCGGCAAATTCCTCAATGCCCGGCATCAGCGCCGTCATCTCCTCGGGCGTAATGCCGAGCAGCTGGCCGGAGGTGTACGCATTCTGCCGGCCGGTAAACTCGGGATGGAATCCCATGCCCAGTTCCAGCATCGCCGCGACGCGTCCGGTCATCGACACGTTACCCGTGGTCGGAACAATCGTGCCCGTAATCAGTTTCAGCAGCGTGCTCTTGCCCGCGCCATTGATGCCGATGAGGCCGACTGCCTCGCCAGGCTCCACGTGGAAGTTGATGTTCTGCAAGACCCACTTGAGTTCATGCCGCTTTCCTGCAAAGGGCAGGACCCATTCCAGGAGGCGGGACCAGTGAGTCGGATATTTCTTGTATGCCTTGCCCAGGCCGTTGACGCGAATGCTGCCCATCAGAATATGCCGCCGGTTGGGCACAGCCTGACAACGACGCACGCCGAACCCATGCAGGAAAAAGCGGCAGCGGAGAGAAGACGAGGCGGGTGCACGGCGGACAGGATGTGTGTTGTATGAAAGGGGAGGGACTTGCCGTGAGCGTTCATTGGCAGAGTGCCAGCGAAGCCCGCCGTATTATATAGCAGGAACGCAATGTTCCTGCCCGCCGCCCACTCTCAGGAAGCTTACGCCGTCCCCTGGATCAGCCGCTGCAGCTGGTCCGGCTTGCGCACGATCAGCCGGTGCTGTGCATCCTTTTCGACAATGCCTTGCTGGACCAGGTTCAGGATCGCCCGCGTGACGGTTTCACGGCTGGTATTGATCATGATGGCAATGTCCTGGTGGGTCGGGAGGTTCTCCACGACTTCCGAGTTGTCGCCTTGCTTCTTCCTGAACAGTTCCAGGAAGTTGTACACGCGGCGGGACGTATTGTGAATGCTCAGCAGCGCGCGGAATTCGGAATCACGCTGCACTTTCTCCGCCAGGTGGCGAAGCATCATGTTGGCGACGGAAGGCGAATGCGAGAACAGGTGCAGCGCCGTGGCGCGTGGCAAGAAAGCGACCAGCGACGGCGTCAGTGCCACGACGGATGCCGAGCGGGTCGAGCCGGTGATCACCGCAATCTCGCCGAAGAAGTCGCCGGGACCCAGCATGCGCAGGCCGATCGCGCGGCCGTCTTCGGTGACATCCACCACCTGCAATTGTCCCGACAGCACGAACAGCAATGCATCGCCCACGCCACCCTTCTGGAGCGCAACCTCCCGGCGTGCGTACTGCTTGATCCGCAATTCCTTTTTCACCCGCTCCATGTCGTCTTCGCTCAGGTTGGCGAGGAGTGGGATCTTGCGCAGGTGAACCTGGAGGTTCACCTGGGTGACGTTGATATTGATGTTGATCTTGCGGCCGGCAGGCGCGGGCGCAGGCGCAACCGGCGCCTCCGAAGGGATGGGGTCGCCAGTGGTCAAAGCAGGAAGTTTGTTGCTGGTGGACGCCATGCGTGTTGTTGCTCCGGTCTTAACCCGAACGATTATAGCCGTCGTTTCCGGGCATCACCTATTTCCTTGCTACAAAGTCATGTCGCGTTTTTTACACGAAAGTAATCAAGGTGGTAATAACGGCGGCAGCCCCGATTCCTGCCACATTCGCCGCCATGTCCCGCCAGCAGAACTTCCGGCCGGGCACGAGGTTCTGCAAAATTTCAATCGCCAAGCCGGCCACAACGAGTCCAATCAGCCACATTGCCTGTTCAGCAACGGTCTGCGCGATGCGTCCCGCGAGCAGGGCGAGTCCGCCGAAGGCAAGGAAATGCAGCAACTTGTCATGGCGCAGCGGCGGCAGCCAGCGCGCCGGGACGAGGCAGCCGGCGGAAATCGCCAGGGCGGCGAAGAGAAAGACAAACCATTCCCAATGCATAGTGGTATCCGAAAAAATCCAGGGCCCGCGCAGTAGGGCCACGTGACGCCCGTTTCAGGGGCAAGAATGCGGAGAGTGAACGAAATGCAAGGCAGTGCGGGCGCTCAGAACCCTTGCCACTGCCAGCTCACCTGAACTTGGCGGCTATTATATTGAAAGACGGAAATGTTATCCCGGTTGCGCGCCTCCCGGACCTCGACCTGAACAGCCTGGCGCTCGTCGACCGGGAAAATCAGCGCTCCGCGCAGCACCTGCGTCTTCTGGTGCCGGATTTCATCGATCAGCCCGGGCGAATAGGCGGTATCGCTCAACCAGGTCTGCCGTGTCCATCCCAGCTCGCCGATCACGTACTCCGAGATGCGTCGGCGCGCCTGAATGCTCGTATACCAGCCAGCACGATCGCCGCCCGGCCGATCTGCGCTGGCCTTGTCGAACAGGTAGCCGAGCGTCGCATGCCCTTGCGTGCGGCCGTTCCGGTACGTCAGCAGGCCGCGCAATTCCCACGTGTTCGAATCGAAGTTGTTCAGCGTCGGGTATTCGACATGCGACAGCCCGCCGACGACGCTGAATTGCAGGGTGTTCGGCAACTTGACCGGCGGTGTCACGCGGAACTGCGCCTGGCTCTGCACCTGGTAAAGTTTTCCGCCCAAGCCATGCAGGGCAAGGAGGCCCGTGCCGCGCACATTCCACCCGCCAATGCGCCACGGATGCTCGATGCCGCCGACCAGTGACGACGTGTCGAACTCCGTCAGGCTGTCGTTGTGCACCGCCCGTACCTGCGCAAAGCCGAGCGTGCCGTTCGGGCTCAACTCGCGCAGGACGTCGTAGGACGCGAACGTATAGTTGTCGCGTTGCGGCAGGCTTTCCGGGAGCAATTGCAGTTCCACGCGCAGTGCGCCCGTCCCGATCGTGAAATTCGGATTGCTCGCCCCCTGGTTCACATTGCTGTCGGTGCCGCGCCCCAGCATCGCCGTGCTGCGGGTCTGCGGCTGCCAGCCCTTGCAGCCTTTGGCGCGCTGCGCCGCGATCACCTCAAGGATCACCGGCGGCGGAGAGAAGCGGGATTCGATGGCGGCGAAGAGCCGTTCGGCCTCGGCGCCGCGCCCCAGTTCACACTGAATGATGGCCAGGTCCAGCCATGCGCCCGCATGCTGCGGCTCGTTCTCGATCATCCGGATCAGCGCCTCGCTGGCATCGGTCTGCCGCCCGTCCGAAATCGACTGCAAGGCGTCGAGGTACAGGTCCTGCTGCGCCAGCGGCGGTATCTGCTGCGCCTGTGCCGCGCACGTCAGCGAGCAGGCGAACAGCAGCGCCTTGCCGATCCTGGAAATGCACCCCCGCATCACGCGCTGGCCTCCATGGCGGCCGTCTCGATCGTATACAGCGTGCTTGCCTTTTCCTTGCCGCGCAGGGTGAACTCCCCGAGCAGCCTGAAGGTGTGCCGCTTCGCGCGTTCGACCGCCCCCTTGCCCACGATGATGTCATGCGGCAGGTTGCGCGCCGCCTGCTCCAGGCGCGCCGCAACGTTCACGCTGTCGCCCACGGCGGTATAGATACTGCGCGAGGCGCTGCCGAAATCGCCTGCCATCGCCAGGCCGCTTTCAATGCCGATCCGCACGCGGAGCGCCGGCATGCCGGTCGACTGCCGGCGCTGGTCGCTGAAGCGGCGCACTTCCTCCACGATCTCCAGCGCGGCGTCCAGCGCCAGGTCGGCATGGTCCTCGACCGGCAGGGGCGCACCCCAGAAGGCAACGATGCCGTCACCGGTGTACTTGTCGATCGTCCCCTGCTTCGCCAGCACCGGCCGCGTCAGGCAGGCCAGGAAATCACGGGTCAGCTGCGCGGCTTCTTCCATCGACAGCGATTCGACATAGGTGGTGTAACCCTCCATGTCCGCGATCAGCGTCGTCACATTCAGCTCCCGCGGCGTGAGCGGATCCTTCAGGCCACGACGCAGGATTTCGTCCACCACCGCCGTCGCCACATACTGGCGCAAGGTACCCAGCAGGTTGCGCGACCGACGCTGCGCAATCTGCCAGTCGAACGGCACCGCGATCGTCAGCAGGAACAGGTTGGTCGCCAGCGGACCGGTCGCCGAGAAGTGCGCATCATGCGGAATCACCACGTAGGCGATGACGAGCCAGCCAACCGATGCAACGCCCAGCAGGGCGACATTCGACGCGGCGGACAGGCGCGGAAAGGTGTACGCAACCGTCACCGCGACAATCAGCGCAAACAGTAGCGCAATCCAGCGCCCAGGCCATTCCCCCGGTGCCTTGCCGGCCTGCATGTCGAGCATCGTTGTCAGTGCCGCCGCGTGGACGAGTACGCCGCTGGTGGATGCGGAAAGCGGTGTCGCCACACGGTCGGTCAGGCCCAGCGACGACGAGCCAACCAGGACCAGCTTGCCGGCCACAAGCTCAGCCGCTGCCGTGTTGTTGAGGATGCTCGCTGCCGGCAGGGCCGTATAGGCGGACCAGTCACGCTGGAACCGGACACGCCAGCTTGCCTCCGACGGCCGGGCGCGTGACCCGCCCCCGCAGCATTCAAGCAAGGCGAGCGACAGGGTGGGGTAGAGACGGCCATTGAAATGCGTCAGTATCGGGAGATGGCGAATCGTGCCGTCCGCATCCGGGATAAAGCCGATGTTGCCGACAAACCGCGCATCCGCCATACCGGCATGGTTCCCGATAAAGCCCGTGGCTTCCTGCGCCTGCGCGCCTTCATGCGCGGGCAAGCCACCGCCAAGGTAACCGATCCGGAGCGGTTGCGGCCGGGGCACGTAGTCAAAGACCTGCGCCAGCACGACCGGTCCATGCTGCGTCAGCGTCGACAGCCGCTTGTCGCCCGCCTCGTCGGCGCGCTCCGGCAGCACCAGGTCCAGCGCCACGCCGCGCGCACCGTAAGGCCCGAGCAGGTTCTCGATCAGGTCGGCGATCGTCTGCCGCGACCACGGCCACGGACCGATCGCCTTGATGCTCGCCTCGTCGATATCGACCATCACAATCCGAGATTCCGGTTCCGTCGACGCCTGCATCCGCACAACGCGGTCGCGCAGCCACTCGCTTGCAAAGTAAGAGCCGAAGGAAGCCGGGGACCACTCGAGAAGGACGGTAAGCAGGACCGCCACCGACACAATGGCCATGCGCATCGCGGCAACAGGAGGGACGAGTGCGCGTAGAGTGGCCGTCAGGTTCATAAAACGGGCGGGCGACCTGGAGGACGCACCGCATCACGATCCGGAGAGAGTGAGGAATAATTTACAGCCAGAAAGTATAACCGCCAGTGGCGAAGCGGACATCCCATATTTGAATGAGCGGAATGCCGGACCGATAAAGAAAAGAAAGGGAAGAACGCTTTTCCCTGTCAGAGGCGACGCTGCGCCGCTATATTTGCAGGATGCCGGATTGCGCGTCTGCGGGCTCCTTCGCACGCGCGTTCGACTCTCCACCCCCGTCGTTCCCGCGAAGGCGGGCACCCATAGTGAGCTCTCCGAGTTCCCAGCCCATGAACCCACCTCGTGAAAGAGTGGTGCGGGCACGTAACAATCCCGCCCAAAAAAACAACACACCATCACTCCTCGCCACCGCAAAAAATCGCCATCCCCATATCAAAACAGCATCAATTCCCGGCATCTCCCTTGAATTTCCCGCCAAACCGCCCACTTACCCCAAAAAATGCTACCCTGCAACCTGAATTGCAAGAAATTGTGACAGCCGTCACTGCGCCTCCGGTTGCCAGGCCGAAAATGGCAAACAAGGAGAAATGTATATGTTCCGTCAAATACTTACCGCCACAGCACTGCTGCTCGCCGCCGGCCTCGCGCAAGCGGGCGAAGCCGCGCGTATCGTCTTCGTCGCTGGCAAAGTCGAAGTCGCCGGCACCCAACTCGCGCTTGGCGGCGCAGTGCAGGAAGGCGACGACATTGCCACCGGCGCGGACGGCTATCTCTATCTGAAGACCATCGACGACGGCTTCCTGATCCTGCGCCCCAACAGCCGCGCCCGGATCGTCGCCTACCATGTCGATCCCAAGCAGCCGGCCAACACCCGCATCAAACTCGAACTCGACCGTGGCGTGGCGCGCGCCATTTCCGGCGAAGGCGCCAAGCAGGCAAAGCAGAATTTCCGCTTCAACACCCCGGTCGCCGCCATCGGCGTGCGCGGAACCGACTTTACTGTATACACAGACCAGGAAACCTCCCGTGTCGCCGTCATCTCCGGTGGCGTCGTCGTCAGCGGCTTCACCGGCAGTTGCGGCCCCGAAGGCAGCGGCCCCTGCGAAGGCTCGACCAGCAAGGAACTGTTCGCCCGCCAAACCGGCCAGGTGCTTCAAGTCACCAAGGGCCAGGCATCGCCGCAGTTCCTGCCCGCATCGAGCAACGCGCCTGACATGGTTGCCCCTCCGCGCAGCGATGAGCCGGCAACCAAGACGTCGAGCACAACAGTCGGCACACCGATGGCAGCAAGCCTCGACCTCGATCCGCAAAAAACCGCGTCGCTGCAGACGGCAGTGCAGACGCCGCAGCCCGTTGCTCCGGAGCCCGCGCGTACCATCCAATGGGGACGCTGGCAAACTGTCCTGGACCAGGCCTCTAATATAGATATCTCCAAGCTCCGCAGTGAAGGCGCACGCCTGATCGCGCTCGGCGATCAGCTGGCCCTGCTGCGCACCCAGGCTGGCGAGTGGCAAATTCCCAACACCGGTATTCTCAATTTCGGCCTGCGCGAAAGTGCTGCCTATATAAATGAGGAGGGACGCGGCCTGTACGTGGCCAAGGTCGAGAACGGCCGCCTGCAGGTGGATTTCGGCAAGCAGACGTTCAGCACCGGTTTCGACCTCGTGAACGAAACCGAGCGATTCAAGCTTCAGGCCCAAGGCGGCGTAACGAAGGATGGTTTGTTGCTGGGTGACTCGCAGTTGATCGCGCCGACAAATATGGCCGTCAATGGCGTGGTCGCTCCCGACAAGGGCGGTACTGCTGCCTACTTGTTCCAGTCTCGCATTGATGCAACGCGTCTGGCGACAGGTGCGACCTACTGGACAAAATAGCAACTGTGTTGCGTAAACGAGAAAGGGCCCAGCAGGGCCCTTTTTCATTACTACCTCTTTCAAGACATCTCTATATGTGCCCGCTTCAATAGCGGGGCACGCCCGGAGTCGGTGAAAGCCTTCGGTTCCCATATCCATGGTATTTCCACCTCCAGATCAACTACTTCCGGGAAATTTGTTGGTCGAAAGACACATTTCTCCTATAATCCCCCGCGGGTGATTGTTGTAAATCAATTTGTAGAACGTGTTGCATTTTCACATATGTGACGGCTGTCACATCGAGAGGCAACCCGCTCTGCCATCATCCGTCTGCGGCTTGCGAAATGGCAAGGGCAAAAAATTACTCTGATCAGAGTGACTTTCTAACTATATCTGGAGTGCCTAAATGGGTATCTACGCAAACGACGTACAAAAGCTTTACATCGCTTACTTCAACCGTCCGGCTGACCCGGTTGGCCTGGCTTACTGGGAAGAGCAAATCACCAAGAACGGTGGCTCGACCGCAGCTGTTGCTAACGCCTTCTCCGCTTCCGCTGAGTACAAGTCCCTGTTCGCAGGCAAGACTTCCGCTCAGATCGTTGAAACCATTTACAACAACCTGTTCGGCCGTTCCGCTGAACCCAGCGGCCTGACCTACTGGGCAGTTCGCCTGGAAAACGGCACCTTCAACGTCGGTAACATCGCTACCTCGATCCTGGTTGGCGCACAGAACGACGACAAGAAGGTTGTTGACAACAAGGTTGTGGTTGCTACCGAGTTCACCGCTGCTCTGGACACCACTGCTGAAATCCTGGCTTACGCTGGTGATGCTGCTGCTGCTTCCGCACGCACCTTCCTGGCAACCGTTGGCTCAACCGACGCTTCCCTGACCACGGCTAAGGCTGCTGTTGCTTCGACCATCACTGCGATCGCCAACACGACCGTTGCTAACGGCACTTCGTTCACGCTGACCACTGCAGCCGACGTGCTGACCGGCACTGCAGGCAACGACACCTTCAACGGTTTCATCGATGCAACTGCCAACGCTCCTCAGACTCTGACTGCTGCTGACTCCATCGTCGGCGGTGCAGGCACCGACGTTCTGAACATCACCGTCTCTGGCACTGCAGCTGCTCTGCCTGGTGCTGCCATCTCTGGCGTTGAAACCATCAACGTCCGTGCTGCTGGTGCTGCACTGAACAGCAGCGACCTGTCGGTCTTCTCCGGCCTGACCGCACTGAACGTTGATCGCTCCACCGCAGCTGTTACTGTGACGAACCTGGCAAAGGGTGGTTCGTTCGGTGTCATCGGCGACGGCTCCGCACAGAGCACCGCGACCTACGCTCTCGGCTATGCCAACGCTGCTGACGTTGCAACCCTGAACATCTCTGGCGGTGTCAAGGGCACGACGTCCACCAACGGCCCGGCAATTACCCTGTCCGGCGCTGGTGTGACCTCCACCGTTATCAACACGACCGGCTCCGCAGCAAACGTTACCGGCGCGATCACTGCACTCGGTACTTCGGTCACTGTCAACGCTGCCTCGAACCTGACCGGTACCCTGACCGCTGCTGCAGCTACCAAGCTGACTGCTACCGGTACGGCTACTGTCGACTTCAGCGGCGCTGCTCTCGCAAACAACATCGTTACCGTTGACGCATCCGCGATGACCGCTGGCGGTCTGAAGGTTGCTGCTGGCACCTCCACCGCATTCAAGTTCACCGGTGGTGCTGGTAACGATCAAGTCACGACTGGCGCAACGCTGACGACTGGCCTGGTTGATGCTGGCGCAGGTACTGCTGACCGCCTCGTTGTCGGTACGTCTGCTCACATCGACGCAACTGCTGGTAAGCTCTACAAGGGCTTCGAGCAACTGCAGGTGAATGCTACGGCAGCTGCCACGACGGTCGACCTCGACCATCTGGCGACCACCAACACGATCGACGCAGTTCGCATCAACCAGAACGGTGCGTTCAACGCAACCGTTAGCAACCTGTCCACAGCCGCAGCTGGAAACGTGACGATCGTTAATGCAGCTCCTGGTACTCCTGGCACCGACATCATCACCATCGGTGTCAAGGGTGCGACCACTGCTGGCCAAATCGACACCGTCAAGGCCGCACTGACGACGACGACCGCTGCAGGTGCTGCTCAGGCCATCGACCTGACCGGCCTCACCCTGACCGGCGTAGAAAAGCTGGAACTGACCGGTAACGGCACGGCTTCGACCACGACGGGCGCTGTGACCTTCACCACCACCAACGCAACTTCGCTGGACAGCATCAAGTTCGCGAACGCTGCTAACGGCAACAGCATCACCATTGCTGCTGGTCAAGCGACCAACATGGTTGTTGACGCATCGGCTAGCACCGGTGGCGTTACCATCAATGCAACCGCAAACAACGCTACGACTGGTGTTAACCTGAAGGGTGGCGCTAGCTTTGACGCCCTCTACGGCGCAAGCGCACTGAGCGACGTTCTCGTCGGCGGCGCTGGCAACGACGTCTTCGTTGGCGGTGCTCTGGGCGGCTCGACCATCACCCTGGGTACTGCATCGGCTATCGGTTCTGCTACCGCCGGCTTTGCTGCACTGACCGCTGGCGACACCATGACCGGTGGCGACGGCCGTGACATGTTCATTCTGGGTACGAATAGCGCCCTGACGACCATGAGCAGCATCACCGACTTGAACCTGGGCGGCGCAACTGCAGCTCTGGGCGTTGACGGTATCACTCTGGATCTGGCTACTGCTGGTGCTGCTACCATCGTTGTCCTGACTGACACGCAAAAGGCAAACATCGCTGCAGCTGCTTCGCTGGCTGCTGCGTTCGATGTTGCTGCTGCTGCAGACACCACGGTCAATGCAGTTGTGCAGTTCACCTACGGTTCGGATGCTTACCTGTTCGTGAACGGTGTTGCTCTTGGCGGAACCTACTCCGCTACTAACGACGTTGCAATCAAGATCACCGGTGTTACCGGTACTCTGGACGCTTCGGACATCACGATCGTCTAATCTCCCTTGGAGACAATCGCCCTGCCTTCGGGACGGGCGGTTGAAATGCAAGTCTTGAAACCCTGCCCTTCTCACGATGGGCAGGGTTTTTTATTACAGAATTCAATGGCCTCCACCTTCGTACCTGCGGTAGATATGAGTCAAGTGTTTGATCAAGCGGTATTGCAACACCGGGGCGGGAACATTATGGCTGCCGAGGCGGGGTATCGAAAAATAATTCTAAATGATCCTAACCATTCGGATGCATGGCACCTACTGGGTGTGATCGCGTATCAAACTTCACAATATGAAAAAAGTATTGAGCTAATTTCACAGGCAATTAGGCTGCGGCCTGATGTTGCTTCATATTTCAATAACTTAGGGAATGCACATCTTTCCTTGGGGTGTTTTGAAGAGTCGACATCCTGCTTTCAAAGGGCCATTGAACTCCAGCCGGAGTATGCAGAAGCATTCAATAATCTCGGTAACGCACTAAAGAGAAAAGGCACAGTACAAGAGGCTGAGGCAGCGTACATAAAGGCGGTGACACTAAATAAAGGGTATGCCGATGCGTTTTATAACTTGGGTAACCTTTACGCCTCGATAGGACGTTTCGAAGATGCAGTGCAGTGCCTCACCAAATCACTTGTCCTCAAGCCGGGAAACCCCGATGCCCACAATAACTTAGGTGATGTTTACCGACGTACAAAGCAGGTTGATCTTGCCGAGCGTCATTTCAAAGAGGCACTTGGCCACTTTCCAGATTCTGTTGAGGCTCTCAACAATCTCGGAAATTTGTATCATTCAAGAGCGAATTTTGAGCTCGCACTCAAGTACTACCTTAAAGCTATATATGTGGCCCCAGCAAACATTGTCGTATGCGTAAATGTCGTGAACCTGCTGCGTGATCTTGGACGCATTGCGGAAGCGAGCCAAGTGATCAATGACTTTCTCCCGTACCTTCGTGCAGCACTAGCACATCAGCTGCATCACAGGAGCACCGAGGAAGCTCGGTGTAGCCTTGAATTGTTAGCGAATATTCTAATCATTCAATGGCTCGAAGGAACTTTTTCCGAACAATCCGTTGAAACGATCGGAGGTTTGTTGCGCGGTATAAGCCGGACTCCTAAGTCCTCGAACGCTTTGGTATATTGCACCTTTGTTTCAGCACTAATAAATCGGTTTGAGGATGTTCGCGTCCACCTCGAAGAAGCAGTATTTAGAGACGCGAAGGCCCTCTATGTCGTTGGCGAGTCGCACTCGCTTGCTTTGTGCAACAGGTGTATCAGGCTCCGTGAAGTCAACTATAGAGCCCACCCCATCTTCTTAATGGGTGTGAAGATGTGGCATATTGCTAGTTCAACATTTCGGCAGGTAGCACTTTCGCAAAGAATTCAATCTATACCAGGCAATTCTTCAATCCTCTTTACTATAGGTGAGATCGACTGCAGGCCGACGGAGGGGATTTGGAAAGTGCATCAAGCGAGTCATCAAGCTATTGATGTGCTAATAGATCGAACTGTACAAGGTTACGTCGATTTCCTTGAAGATCAGCTAGCGAAAAAAGTTGGGATGACTGTCATTCTTCAGGGAATACCGCGACCACAATATTCACTAAACAGTCTTGCCGAAAGTGAAAGGGCTGAATTTTTGGGAATGGTGAGAACAGTGAATGCTAGACTTCGAGAGCATGCGGCTCGGTGGGGTTGGCTCTTTCTTGATGTGCATAAAGCGACAGACTCGGATGACATTTTTGACGGTGACCGATGGCATTTGGATGACTATCATCTAAAGCCAGAGTTTTACAACGAAGCGAGCCAATGGCTTATCGGTTAGATTGTTGAGTTGAGGCCTCGCCGTCATATGGGTCGATGATTGCGAAGATAAACGCCCGGATTCTTTAAACGGCAACCTCAGGGTCAGGTCTTGCACCAACGCAGCATGATTGCATCAGGGAGATGCAGCGGAAGTAGGCGCCGCGGTTGGTAGAGTTGGGCGGTGTACGCAAGCAGAGTGACTCTAGCCGGATTCTCGCGAGAAATCGCCATTGAATGACGCCCATTTCTGCGAAAATGGGTGCTTCGTAATCGCACCTCGACAGATAAATGAAATACTGGTTCACCGCACTTTGTCTCTCTCTTCTCGCCAGCTGCGGAGGAGGAGACAAGCCCGCCATCTATGATATCAGCGCTGCCAACCTGTCCTATGGCAACCCTGCCGTCTTTCTTATACAGGGCAATTTCGCCGGATCCCAAGGCTGGAAAGCTGATATCCCGGACTGCACCTCGCAGTCTGTCGTAAGTTCGACTGCTACGAACTTCGCAATTCGCTGTAACGTCGCCGTCAGCGGCGACATGCCTGTGCGCGTGATGAATGCAGCAGGCGAAGTGGTCTTTGCGAAAGTGCTGATTGTCCCGGCGCCGCAAGTCAGTTTTGACACCGCCAGGGGCAGGATTGTGGCAGAGCTGTATCCGAATGCGGCGCCAGTGACGGTTAATAACTTCCTTGGTTATGTAATGAGCGGTTTTTATACCAACACCCTTTTCCATCGTGTCATTCCCAACTTCGTCATACAGGGCGGCGGATTCGCAACGGGGTTGATCCCCCAGAAGGGCGAAGGCGAGCCGATCGTCCTTGAGTCGGGCAAGGGATTGAGCAACGTGCGGGGCACGTTGGCCATGGCGCGAACATCTGATCCGAATTCCGCGACCTCGCAGTTCTACTTCAACCTGAAGGACAACACTTCGCTGGATTATGAGAGCCCGGACAATCCAGGCTATGCGGTTTTCGGGAAAATTGTCGAAGGACTGGACGTCATGGACGCCATCGCCACGGTGCAGACCAGCGTCCAATTAGGGCAGCCCGATGTGCCAGTGGATGAAGTGCTTGTGAAATCGGTTACGCGCATCAAATGACGAGTAGGTAGTCTGACGCTTTCGCCACTCCTGCACGTAAGCTGGGTAAGATGAAGGGCGGGCTCCCAAGCTCAGACGCTCTTGCATCAGCTGTAGCAGTTCGGACTTGATCTGCAAGTCACTACGTACAGAACGAGCCGCTCGACATTGCTGAAATTCCTCGCGCACAAGGTTGTTTTCCGGCTTGAAGACTCAATCAGCATCACGACTCCATTAAATCCGTCTCCAGCAATCCGCTACTTCACGTTGACCCCATCAAAATACACAATCTGCTTGGCATACGGTTCCTGCGCAAGCGATTTGATGCCGTTGTAAATACCAATGCGGAAATTCGCGAACGAGGCCGCATCGGGCACCGTAGCGCGATTCTCTGTAATAACGAGTTTGTCGTCGACATACACCTTCAAATAGCCGCTTGTGGCATCCGGCGTGACTTTGACTTCATAGCGGACCTTGATCCATTTGCCTTGGGGACTCTTGTAGATCGGGTAGAGATTTAACGGGCTTTGCGTGCCGGCGGGCTGCGTGCGCACGTACAGGTCGCCATCGCTGCCGACTTCCAGGTACGCGAGCGTGCCGAACTGCGTCGCCGAGGTAGAGTTGACCTGATTGAGGAACAGCTTGTTGTCGCCTTTCGGCCGGAACTTCGCTTGCGTCGGGATGTACAGCGACGACTCGTAGTTGACGACGCGGCCGTCGCCAAGGGCGTTCGCCGTGATGATCTCGTGGCGGCTGCGGTCGTTGGTGCAATCGTTGAATCCTTCATTGCCGCTGCAGTCGGTCGGGTTGACCTCGAAGCGTACCGAACGGCTGCCGCTCAGTACCGGGAACGAGGGCCCGGTGACGACACGGCAGCCCCAGGCTTTCTCTCCGATCGGGTGCACGGTCTGAAACGCCACGCCGCCGAGTGCGTCCTGGTCCTTTCCTGTGCAGGCCGCGGTGGCATCGGATGCGAGAACATCGTTGGGCAGGAAGCGCACGCCGGCCTGCAGCGCCGTGCTGGTGGCCGCCTTGTTTTCCGGAGACTCCGAAAAACCGAGAAGGACGTCGGCGGTACTGACGGTGCCGGAATTGATGTTGTCGACGTGGAATTTCAGTCCCGCGTCGTCCGGTGCGCGCTTGAGCACGTTCGCGTACAGCTGGGTCACAAAGGCGGATGCGCCCAGCTTCCCATAACGCGATGAAAACTCCGGGCTCGCGATGAAGTTTGCGGCGACCTGTTGCAGGCTGATGCCCTGGTTTTCAATGCTGGCAATATGAAAGCCCAGCCCCTGGGTATCCGGCTCGCGGTCGAACGCGGCGCGGTAGAGCCGGTACACCTGTCCCGGCGTGGATTCGGTGGCAGGCTCAACGGCAAGGTCTTCTTGCCAGGTGCGCGGGCTGGCGAGCGTGTCGGCGAGCGGGGCAAACTGCGCTGTAGCCGGCGCGGCCGAACTGGTCGCTATCGTGGAATGCGTTGACGTGTCGCCGCCGCAGCCGGCGACGACGCTGCTTATCAGGGCAAGGGAAAGACAGGGGACGAGCGTGCTTCGTAAGGTGTCCGTGGACATGAGGCGGTTTTGCATAGACAGGGTTTCCTCGATAAGAGCGGCAATTGATTACCGTGCGCTTGAGGCCGGCCGTGCCGGCCTCGGTCAAGCAAGAGATTGAATAATGCCGGCGTCAGACCAGCTCAATCCCGTTTTGAATCACGCCGATGATGGCAGCCTGGTTCTCCGGCGACTCCGAAAAGCCGACCAGCACCTGTGCGCGCGACATGCCCTTTTCAAGGTTGGTGACATGGTAGGACAAGCCGCCGGAATCAGCGGCGCGGTGCAGCACGTTCGCGTAGAGCTGGCTGACGAACTGGGTGTTGTTGAGCGCGCCGTATTTGCTGGAGAACTCGGGGCTGTCGATGAAGTTTTGCGCGATGCTGACCAGGCCCCAGCCGGCATCCATGCCCTTCGCCTGGAAACTCAGTCCACTGACATCGGGCGTGCGGTCGAAGGCGGCCTGGTACAGGCGGTAGGCCTGGCCGGCGTTTCCGCTGATGTCCAGGGCAATCGTCTTGTCCGCAAACTTGAGGCGCTCGACGTTGAGCAGCGTATCGGTGCCTTCGGTGCCGCCGCTCACGGTGTAGCCGGTGGACGTCTTGGTGACCTGGTACGACGACGCATTGCCTGAATAGATCGAGGTGTCGGTTCCGGTGCCGCCGTCGATCGTGTCATTCCCCGCGCCGCCCTCGATCGTGTCGTTACCGGCAAAGGATTTCAGATACTCATTCCCGCTTGCGCCAATGATCGTGTCGCTGCTGCGCATCCAGTACGCGAGTTCCGCCTGCATGCCGGGCGCTTCGCCGCCATAGCCGGTGTCGTACGCATTGCTGGTGGCATCGACCGAGAGGCCGGTGACATCGAGGATCAGCTGGCCGTTGTCGGTCATCGAAATGCTCGAGGCCACGCCCGTTACCCAGTCGCCATCGGCGGCATAGCCCATTCCTTGGCCAACGACGGAAACGGTGCGCCCCTTTGTGTCACTGACGGAGAAACCGGTGGAGGTGCGTGTGAAATTGGCACCGAAATCGTCGACATCGTAGGACAAAGGATTTGTTGTATTGAAATTTGTACCTAGTCGTAGTGTTGCCATTCTTTTTGCTTTCTTATGTTGTCGTCAGGTGTGGGGCGCGAGCATCCAGTTGTGGCGGATGCCCGCACCGGCATTAATAAAGGCTTGATGTGGATCAAGCCAAAGGAATTGTTGTTTCCTTTGGGGAAATGCTCAATCCCATGTTCATGGGGGAGACGACCGAAGGGGGCTTGCGCCAGGGAGCGCCGGTTGCGGAGGGCGCCGATTAAGCCTGGCTGGCGAGCCCTCCCGCGCGAGAGACGTGTGGGTGTGATGTCACTGCTTGGCCGTCGTAATTTCGGCTTAATCGACAAGCCGCTATGCCGCTTTCTGCTGACGCGCTCCCTTGAACACTGCCAACCGGTGTTCCCGCAACTGACGTCGATGCTCGGAAATCAGCATCCGGTCGCCTCCTGCGTATACCTTCCGGTACCGCAGATAGCCCGCTTGCCCAAACCACGCCGGCTCGCGTCCGCCGGTTTTCATGTCCGGTACCTGTCCCGTCGCGGCGTATTCCATCGCCCATTCGCGTTCTTCGGGCGTCAATGGATCCGGCTGGTGTTCGTAACGCGCGTTCTCGTCGAAGGACTTCATCTTCTGGACCAGCTTCCGCAACTCTTTCTCGACGTCGGCCGATTCGGTCCCCGTCAGCTTGAACCAGGCGCGCGAGTCGTGTACGAAGCGATCAAAGAACTCGGCTACTTCTTCCGGCAACGTCTCGATTCCCCAGAAACGCGCGATCTCCTCCCATTCCCCTTCGCGCCGGTTCTTGAAGCCCGGTGCCGGGCGCGCAATTTCTGCCGGTTTGCGCTGCATCTGCGCCCTGCCATGCGGATCCCATTCGTCGGGAGCGGGATTGAGGAAGCCGTCGCGCCAGCGTTCGAACTCGGCGATCTCGTCCGTGAACTCCGCGTTCGCTCCGCGCAGGTCGTTCTTGTCGACTTGCAGCGCGTCCTTGTAGCTTTGGGTATCCTCGAGCGGGGAAGCGCCTCCTTGCCGGCGCAGGTGCCGCCACAGCATCTGGAACTTGCATTGCTCTCGCATGATGTACGTCAGAGGGCCACTCGTCACTTTAGCGTGCGACACATATTGGTTGAATGCAGCGAGTGTGCTCGGATTAATCTTGAAATCGTCCTTTACCGATTGCTGTGTCACCAGTTCGAGCTTCAAAGGGACGCCCGCCAGGCGCGCGGCGCGGTACATGTGCGCCAGTGGCAGCCGCGACAGGTGGTCCTTGCCGGTGCCGTCTTTTCCCTTGCCTTGTTCCATCGGCAGATAGCCGCCTCCGACGTCGGAATGCACGCCCGGATAGACCACCTCCGTGCGCCCGCTTTCAAGCAAGCCTTTGTATGAAATGGAGTCGAGTGGAAAGCTGCGTCGTATCTCGTGCCCGGACACCAGGTGCAGGCATTGGATGAATTCCTTCGGCACGCGCAGGCTCACCTCGGCATCCGCCCAGCCCCAGTGACCGTCAGCGGTATTGAGGGTATTGGCCAGCCCGACGGAGGAGACCGTGTCGAACAGTCCGAGAAAATCGAAATTGACCGGGAAGCCGCCGAGCGTGGTGCCGGATTTGCCGAGCAGCTCGGCGTCGAGCTTGCACAAGGCGACGAGCCAGTTCGCGAAAGCGCGCCCCGCGGCCGCGCCGCGAGAGAAGCCGAAGACCGAGATGTAGATTTGCTTCACCACGCCGGGATCCGTGTTGCGCGGCTTGCGGCCGTCCTTGTCGGGCATGTGATAAGCGATCGCCTTGTGCAGGCGTTCCAGCAGGGTCGTCAACTCCTGGCGCGCGACGAAGTCCTCGCGCGGATTGGATTCGTCAAACTGAGCAGGAGGGCGGTCGGCCATGCGTTGCAGCGTGGTTCGGGTGAGGATGATTTTGCGATATAGCTGTCGGGCCTCGTCGGCGGTGATCAACGGCGCGTCCTTGTGGAAGTAGCGGTGCAGGTTGTTCATCGCCTGCAGCAACGTCCAGATGATGCGCGGTTCGCCCTTGTAGGCCATCGCGGCGCCCAGCGTTTCATCCTTTCCCTCGCCGCTGTCATCCACGAGATCGAACGCGGAACCTACGCCTGGCGTGTAGACGCGGAAGAAGTGCGTGAACTGGTCCGGCGCATGGCCCCACATTGGCTCGGCGGGAATGACGCCGGGAACACTGCGACCGGGGAAGCAGCTGTAAAGCCGAGCTATATTGCTTTGCGTATGGTTCTTTGCCTTGAGCGACGCGCCGTAGTTGTTGCGGGTGCCATCGTGGAAGAAACCGAAGAAGAGGTTGGTGTCGCAGGAGGCAGAGGGGTTGCCGAAGGGTGGGGATTCGCGTAATTGAAGTGCTCGCAGCGTCGTTTCGTCGTCACCCGAGAAAAAGCGCGCGCGAATCGATGGGTCCGCGTAGTCGATGCCGCTCGCATCAAATGGTAGCGCTAGTATGGCAGTCATGGCTTCGCCCTCACCCATTCGTCGACATCGCGTTGGGCATCGATTAAGAATTGCTCGTAGTCCTTTGATAGAAATTCCCTGTAGGCAGGATCAGCAGGGCCAGTAAAAGTTGCGATGTCCTTTCTGCTGTACTGTTGCTTGTGCTTCCAGCTCTCCTGCAGTCTTTTTTCGGGAGATTCTCTCAGCTCCTGCACCAATTTTTGCGCTGCTCGCAAGGTGCCCATCTTTAGATCCAAGTGCATGGCCCACAACTTCCTCCGATACTCCACCGTCGGCACCGGCCACCCCTTGACCTTGCCCGGCCACTTCGCATGCGGCGGGCCATACTCGCTCGACAGCACTTCGATACTCCCATCCTGATAGAGCACTGCCCATAGCCGGCCGGGTTTACCATCAACGTACGGTGGCAGCTCGAGGATTTCTTCCTTGAACGGTTCGCGATGCGTGTCGAGGATTTCTACCTTCACCTTGATTCCCGGTTGCCATGTCGCGGGCAAGCGAAAGCAGCACATCGCTCCGCCGGCGGCAAAGGGATCAAGTGGCTCTGCGCCGACGCTGGCCGTGTCGTTCGGATCGGACACGATGTAGGTGATGGGCATGTCGCTGTAATTGACGCCGGAGATGTCGACGCCAGTCTTCGATGCGGACTTCCTGGAGATCGCGCAGGCCGCGAGCAGTATTCCTGCAGCCAGCATGGTGGTGAAGCGGAGTATGGGTGTTTGCATTTGTCCTCAAATCTTCAGACACGGAGTGACTGGCTTTTGTAAGTGGTGAAAACACTCAAAGATAGTAAGAAATTGCAAATATTGCAATATTCTGCCCCAGCGTTTTAGCCGGCGCTGCGAGCAGTACGATCGCCCCGACGATTGACCTGACGCGGTTCGATTCTCGGAGCGGTTCCCACTGCGTGTCCGTAACGTCCCCTTCCCCGTAAAATAAGCGCGGGCGACTGACGAAGTCAGTAAAGCGTCGCGCTGTAATGGCAATCTTCAATTGGAGCAATGGTGCAAGACCCGCAAGACTGGCAACGCAAACTGACCCTGGCGCAAGTGGAAGCACAGCGCGGCAACATGGATGCATTCCTCCGCATGTGCCAGGACGTCGTGGATGCAAACGCAGGCGCAATCGACATCTTGCTGCACGTCGGCTCGCTCCTGTACGCCTACGGTTTCCTGACCGGCGCAAAGACCTGCATGGAGCAGGTTCTTCGACGCGCGCCGGCCGACCTTCGGCCTCTTGTGGAACTCGCCAACATCGCGCAGCAGGCGGGCAATCATGCCGAGTCGCGCCGCTTGTACGCCTTGCTGCTCGCGCAGCTTCCCGATCACCCTGTCATTCGTCGCAATGCGCTGCTCAGTCTCGAGTACGACCCGGCGGTGTCGGACGAGGAACGCTTTGCGCAGGCAAGGGCGTGGGGAGAGTGGGCCGTCCAGAAAGCAGGGGGGATGCGCGAACGTCCGCCGATGCCGGCGCTAAAAGGCCGTCCATTGCGAGTGGGTTATGTCTCCGCCGATTTCTGCCAGCACACCGTCGGCCTGTTCGTGAAAGACGTGCTGGCCGCGCATGACCGTTCGCGGATCAGTGTCTACACCTACGGAGCCGGGCATACCGATGACTGGGTGACGGGAGCGGTGCGGCAGACGTCGGCGTGGCGCGACATACGCAAGCTCGATGACGCTGCCATCGCCGAGCTGATTCGAAACGACGGTATAGATGTGCTCGTCGACTTGTCCGGGCACACAGCGGGATCGCGGCTGACTGTCTTTGCTCACCGGCCGGCGCCCGTGCAGGTGAGCTGGCTGGGCTACTTTGCGACCACGGGATTGCCGGTGATGGATGCGGTTTTTCTAGACGAATGGCACGCGCCGGCGGGAATGGAGGTTCAGTTCACCGAGAAGATCGTTCGCCTGGAAGGCGGGCGTTTCTGCTATACCCCGGTACCTTTCGCACCCGAGGAAGTTGCGCCTGCACCTTGCGTAAAGAACGGGCATGTCACCTTCGGCTCCTTCAACAATACAGCCAAGCTGAACGGCGAGGTCATCGCGCTCTGGGCTCGGGTACTTGCGGCGGTGCCGGATGCACGTCTTGTGCTCAAGTGGCGTACCTTCCATGACGCGGGCATGCGCGCATCGGTACATGATGCGTTCGAATCGCATGGCATTGCGCGCGAGCGTGTCGAGTTGCGCGGCGCGTCCTTTCATGCGGATGTGTTGAAGGAGTATGCCGATGTCGATATCTGCCTCGACCCGTTTCCCTTTACCGGCGGGCTGACAAGCTGCGAGGCGTTGTGGATGGGTGTACCGGTCATCACATGGCCGCTCGCGCGCGTCGTCAGCAGGCAGACGTTTGCGTTTCTCAGTGCGATCGGGCTGGATGCGTTGGCTGCCGTGACAGCCGACGATTACGTGCGGATTGCAGTGTCGCTTGCCAGTGACAGGCAGCACCTCTCCGCGCTGCGCCGCTCAATGCGCGCGCGCATGCAGCAGTCGAGCTTGTGCGATGTCGCTTCATTCACTCGCCGGCTGGAGGATGCATTCCTCGGTCTTGCGAACACGGTGTTGTCCGGTTCGGGAAACGTCGAACCCTAAGGCGCCTCACCCAAACGGCAGATACTCCATGCCGTTCTGGATAACGCCAATCACCGCCGCCTGATTTTCCGGAGACTCCGAAAATCCCACCAGCGTTTGCGCGCGGAACATGCCTTCCGCCAGGTTCTTCGTGTGGAACGCAAGCCCGCCAGAGTCGGGAGCGCGGTGCAGCACATTCGCATACAGCTGCGTGACGAATTGGCTGTTGTCGAGATGGCCGTAGGTGCTGGCGAACTCGGGGCTGTCGATGAAGTTCTGCGCGACGGACACAATCGACCAGCCCGCATCGAGTGCGTTCATCTGGAACCCGAGGCCGGGGGTGTCGGGGGCGCGGCTGAACGCTGCCTGGTAGAGGCGGAAGGCCTGTCCGCCGGTGCCGGTGATGTCCAAGGCCAGGGACACGTCGGAGAAGCGGATTCGCTCGACATTGTTCAGTGTGTCGGCGCCGTCCTGCCCGATCAAATCCTTGACGATGGCAGCATTGTTCGCGACGGTCACCTGATACCTGGAGCGGGCGCCATCGAGCGCCAGCGTGTCGATGCCCTGGCCGCCATCGATCACATCGTTTCCGGTGCCGCTTCGCAGCAGATCGTTCTGTGCGTTACCTGTCACGGCAGATCCGAAGGCGCCCACCGAAATGACGAAATTGTCCGAGGCGCTTGACCCATTGCTGCTGGTGGCGACGACGCGGACGCCGAACGTGCTTAAATCGGACTGGGACGGCGTGCCTGAAAACGTCCTTGTCGCGGCGTCGAAGTGGAGCCATGCGGGCAGGGCACTCCCTGAGGTCAGCGATGCGCTGTAACTGAGCGTCGTCGATGCGCCGCCTTTCGTAAAGGTGTCCGACGCCAGCGTCAATGCGAATGCGCGTCCCACGGTGGCATCCTGGTCCGCGACGGGACGGGTGACGTAAGGCGCGGTGAGCAGCACGTCATTGCGGCCGATCTCGGCGGTCAGCTGGTCGTACAACAGGCCGACATCGGCCCACACGTTCGACGTCGTCGTACCTGCGCTCTTGACGCCGATTACCAGCGGTTTTCCATCCTGTCCCATCACATAGAGCGGGCCGCCGGAACTGCCATGGCCGAGCAGGTCGGTCGTTGCCCCGCCAGTGGTGAGATAGAGCGAGGCGGACGTGTCGCGAATCACATAGACCTTGCCCGACATCATGCCGGTCGCGTCAGAGGAGTAGCCGAGCACGTTCGCCCACTGCGCGTTGTCGTAGCCGGATGCGAGTCCGTACCAGCCGGTTTGCGTGCCGAGCGGTGTGCTCAGGCCGAGGATGGCGACGTCGTACTGCGATTCGTTGGCGCTGAATGTGTTGTGGTCGCCGTTGGCAAAAGCCTGCGTCGGCCAACCCTTCATTTCCACCGTGTAGGAGCCGAGGGTGTACGGCGTGTCCTCGATCTTGCTCGTGGTGCCGTTGAAGTCCGCGCCTGGATAGACGTCCACCTTCGATGCCCATCCGCCGTTTCCCGGGCTGTAGAGCATGTGCGTTGCGGTCAGGACGTCGTTGACGCCGACGACGGTGCCGGTTCCGGCTGCCTTTGTCCCGTCGGGGAAGGTGACGACGAGGAGAACGATGGCGGAATACGGGTAGGCCGTGCGATTCTGGACTTCGGTAACCATGGGGCGGTGGCGGTGCAGTACATCGCCGGTCGAAAATTGTTGCGCAGAATGTTGCTTGTAGGAATTTTAGCGGATAGATACCGGAAAACTGAGAATTTTCCGGAAGCGGGGGCGAATCGGACGGGAAGTGTTGTTTGGCAATGCGGCCGCCTTGAGCGCGGTCAAGGGCGGCCGGGTTGGACCATCAGGTATAGGTCGTGCTGTAGCTCATGCCGTTTCCGATGACCCCGATGAGTGCGGCCTGGTTTTCCGGGGACTCCGAGAACCCGACAAGGACTTGGGCGCGGCTCAGTTCGCCGCGATCCAGGGTGCCGACGTGATAAGCGAGACCTTCCGCCTCAGGGGCGCGATGCAGGACGTTGGCGTAAAGCTGGGTGACGAACTGGGTGTTATTGAGGCTGCCGTAGGTCTTCGCAAACTCTGGGCTGTTGATGAAGTTTTGCGCGATTGCGGAAAGACCCCAGCCATTGTCCAGGCTGTTGATCTGGTAAGCGAGGCCGGAGGAGTCCGGCGTGCGGTTGAAGGCCGCCTGGTAGAGGCGATAGGCCTGGCCCGCGTTGCCGGCCGTGTCGAAAGCAATGACCTTGTCGTCGAAGCGCAGGCGTTCCACATTCACCAAGGTGTCCGTTCCGTCCGAGCCTGTGACGGTAATGGTCGCGCCGCTCCGGACAACTTTATTATTTGCGGCAGTGCCGGGTACATAGACTGTATCGGTGCCGGCACCGCCATCAATCTGATCGTTGCCGGCGTAGCCGCGCAGCGCATTATTGAAGCTGTTCCCTATCAGGAGGTCATTCCCGGTCAGCATCGCTGCGTTGTAGGCGACAGAGTTGAGGTTTGCCTCCGTGAGCGACATGTTCAGCGTGATGGTCGACAGGACTTCGTTGGTTGGCGTACGAATCAGCGACAGGGTGTTCACCAGTGCGGATTCCGTGCTGGTGAATGTGAGGTTGATGCCGACGGTATAGCCGCCGGACATGAGAACGGATGCAGTGACGGGTTGGCCGATGGGCGGAATGCCAGCCCAGCTGAACGATTCGCCACTGATCGAACCAAGTTTTGCGTTGTTGGCAGAAGAAGCCGCCGAAGTTGCTCCCATATTGTCCAGGCCATAAGTATGGGCGGCGTCGAAGAGCTGGTAAGTGATAGCCATGAATCTCCATTTTTTCGCGGGTTGAGGCAGCGGAGAGTATCGGCAGATGTGGATATTTTTGCAATACCACAGATATGTGACGCATGGCGATGCGGCGTGTTCAAAAAAGCCGGCATTGAAGCGGTAATGCCCTCAGTTGCGGTTGCAAAGCTGCTGCTTGGGGAAGATGAACGCAGGCACTTCCGCTCGTGACTCGCCTGCCTTTCCCCGTCGCCCTGCCGCAGGCGCTAGGGTGTGTCCGCATTTTGGCAACGTGCGTTCGAGGGCGGGCGGATGCGCACGACGTTTCGCATTCCTTTTCCCCGTCATTCCCGCCTGCGCGGGAATGACGGGGAAGGGTATCGGAAAACTCAAATGAAAGCGGCCGCCAACAAGCAAATCGAAAGGTTGCGAGCGGCGATGGACTATGTGAGTAGTGCCATGAACCGCTTCTCCCTCATTTCCGCGCAGGCGAAAACAACAGCGTCACGCATGAAAGCCGCCTTTTACACGGAAGGTCCGCCTCAGGAGATGCATTCGCATCCCGGGTTCAAGATGCCCCCATTGGCCCCGGGCTCGCAATAGAGCTTGGAAATCCGTTGCCCATCCCGGAGCACCGGAAGCGCGTCTTCCGGATTACCGTAGGGCGTATCGAATCCCCCCTTGCATTCGCTGCGCGGTATCGGCGGCGAAGGCACGTTCCACCGGATGCAGACGACCGGTTGCGCGTCGCTCATGCTCGTGTACGAAAAGCCCATGACTTGGCAACGCGCCGCACGGCCCGACGCCGACCCGAATGGCGGGGGATCGTTGCGGAATGTCCAGGTGCGCACGGGCATGGCAATCACTTCGCCTGAGGAAGGGCTGCCGGCGGGCGCGTCGAAGGCGCTGATGCGCAGGCGCAGCGGCCCGTTGGGGACAATTGTCGTGTCAAGGTCGAGATAGGCATAGGTCCTGTCGTCGGACACGGTAAACCTGCCCAGTTGCGGCACATATCCTTCAGCGGGCAGGAGTTCGGCGTTCGCGATGGAGCGGCCCTGGATTTCGATTCTCGTCGTGCCGCTGATCGTCTCGCCGTCCACCGGTGCGCGGACTACGGCCGCGCCTAACGGTGCCGGCGCAGGGCTCGGCGTGGGAGCGGGGGCCGGAGCCGGAGCAGGCGTCGGCGCCGGTGCGGGCGAGGGAGCGGGCGCCGGAGAGGGCGCAGGGGCACCGGGCGCAGGCGCGGGCGATGGCGCGATGTCGATCGGCGGGTCGCCTACACGCACATACGCGATGCCGTTCTGGATGGCATCCGCCACGAGCTGCTTGTTCTCGGGCGATTCCGAAAATCCGAGCAGTGTCTGTGCACGGTTGCGCGTGCCCGCATTCAGGTGCCCGACGTGATAGGTGAGTCCCGCGGGATCGGGGGCGCGATGCAAAACGTTGGCATACAGTTGCGTGATGAACTGCTCGGCACTGAGGCTGCCGTAGCGGCTGGCGAATTCCGGGCTGTTGATGAAATTTTGCGCGACTTGTTCCAGCGAGTGGCCGACGCGTTCGAGCTGGTCGATCTGGAAGCCGAGGCCCGCCGCATCGGGGCGCCGGTCGAATGCCGCCTGGTAAAGCCGGTAGGCCTGGCCGGGAACGGCGTCGAGGTCGAGTGCGACGGTCGCATCGGCAAAGCGCAGGCGCTTCATGTTGGCAGGCACTGCGAGACTGATTCCCGCATTCTCCTTCACGCTCGTGCCGGAGCTGCCGCGCGTCACCGTGTAGTCGGCATAGCGCCCCGGGAAAGTCATGACATCCGATACTGCCACTTCGGGACGCAGCGTCGCAGCGCCGCTTGCTGTGCTTCCCGGAGAACCGTGGTCGCCGCCGCAGCCTGAAAGTACCAATGCCAGTGCGGTCGCGCCTGCCAGTAGCGGCGTCCTTGTCATACTTCCTCCATGGTGGAATCGATCCCGATTGGAGTCGCATGACGGTCGTTTCTATCGCGGGCCGGTGTTGATGCTTCATAAATGTCATGCAGGATGGCAGGCGGTGCAGCAACTTGCGTCAGGGATTACGGTCGCCGTGCGTTGAATGCGACGGATATCAAGTCGAATGCGTGTTTGATATAGGGGCCGTGCAACTTTTTACATTCGGTCAACTCCAACCTGCAGCGTGGTGATTGCGTCGCTGCGCGCGTACCTTTAGGCATTCCGGCCGTTGGGCATTTGCTCAGCGGCCGTTTTTTTTGCGCATGTCTCGAATTCGTTTCCGCCCGCCACAATTGCAATAGAGCGACCTATAATTTCAAAGCAGGAAACTCTTTTCAATTTCGCAATCCCGTCGGCGCGCATGATGTTCCGTAAGGCCATGGTGTCGGCTCCGCAGAATTCACGAGGAATGCATGGCTATCGTCTCGACGCAGCAAAACACCGTAATCGCGAAACCGATCAGCGGCGATTACCGTATTGATGTGCTGCTCGATGACGCAAGTACACGATGGAATCGCAGCGCTCCTGTCGGTTCTCCCGTCGAGGTGACGTACAGCTTCATGACTTCGGCCCCGACCTATACGGCGGCGGAGCACAAGAATGGGTTTGCCGAATTCACGGTGTCGCAAAAGGTAGCGGCACGCGAAATCTTCTCCCTCCTGGGGCAGCAACTGAATATCAGTTTTCGCGAGGTGCTGGATTTCACGTCGAGCTACGGGCAGATCCGGCTTGGAAACAATGACCAGGGCGACGATTCCGCCGGATATGCGATGCTTCCGGACGCGGACTATGGGGATGACCAGGGCGATGTCTATATCAACAATATTGCGTCCAACCGCCATGCCGTTACGCCTGGTACCTATGCGTACGGCACGCTGGTGCATGAAATCGCCCACGCCCTCGGCCTGAAGCATCCTGGAAACTACAACGGCACCAGCAACAATGCATCCCTCGAGCCCGGCAATTATCTGGCGGCAAGCGAGGACAGCGAAGCCAACAGCATCATGTCTTACATCAGCACGCCACAACAGCAGCAGCGTGTTTTCCTGGGCATGTTCGATCTGCTTGCGCTGCAATACTTGTACGGCGCCCGGGCGTATGCCACGAAAGACAACCAGTACAGTTACAGCAACTCGACTGGCGACCTGCATGTGCTTATCAATGACAACGGCGGGACGGACACGATCGACGCATCCTCGGTGAGTATCGGCGCCACCGTCGATCTGCGGGATGGCAGCTTCAGCTCGATCGGCGTGGCCTTCGATGGCAGCGCGGCAGTGGGAAACGTATCGATCATGATCGGATCCGTGATCGAAAATGCGATCGGCACGGTAGCCAATGACAGGATGATCGGCAACGCCGTGGGTAACGTTTTTTCGCCGGGACGCGGCAACGATACGATCGACGGCGGCCTGGGGCATGACACGGTCATCGTCGGGGCCGAACGCGGCAACTTCGTCATGAGTCGGAACGGCACCAGCGTGACGGCGACCGACAACTCGGGGGCATTCGGAAGCAAGGTCATCACCGGCGTGGAGCGGATCAAGTTTTCCGACGCGGTCATCGCATTCGATACGGATGGGGTGGCGGGACAGGCTTACCGTCTTTATCAGGCTGCGTTCGACCGGACGCCTGACGCGGGCGGTCTCGGATACTGGATCGACTACTTGGAGGAGGGCGCCAGCCTTGTCGATGCGGCGGCCGGCTTCTTCAATTCCGCCGAGTTCAAGGGACTGTACGGTGCTTCGCCGTCAAATGCTGACTTGGTGACGCGGTTTTATCAGAACGTTCTCCACCGGGCGCCGGGACAGAGTGAAGTCGATTGGTGGACGACGGAACTGTCGCGGGGGATGTCCGCGACGCAGGCACTCGTCAACTTCAGTGCAAGCCCGGAGAACCAGGCGCAGGTGATCGGCGTGATCCAGAACGGTATGGAGTTCATTCCCGTGGCGTAGTTGCCATTTTTGCCGTGGCGCATTCGCGACAAGCGAGACGTTATTTGGCTGGCCGCTTTGGCATCTTTCCCCGGTCTGCTCGGCTTTCCTCGCTAGAATTTTGCTGACCTGACGAACGCCGGCCGCCAGCGTTTCTCAATAAACATGGCTGGATCGACATGTGAGTGAATACTCGCACTCGGCGGGAGAGGCAAGGTGGTGGCAGGAAAAAACTGCGGCCCTTGTTAAAGTTGCGCGTACTTTCCCGAGCCCGTTAAACAGAGTTTTCCGTACCCGCCACAACCCTACCAAGACGCAGAAATGCGCAGTATAAAAATTTCCTCAAAGCGACTTTCAATATGGTAAGCTCCTCAAAAATTGTGACGACGGTCACATTTTTTGGTGGCAAGGCTCGGATAATGGCGTCCCTCGGAGTGGGCTTTTCAGTCTTCTTCCGCGCAAATATGCCTCCTGCACAGCCGCTTTGAAATGCATTTCCCGGCAAACGCGATGCCGAATCGCGTTTGCCGCGTTTTGTTTAACGCCGGAACAGACAATGAAACCCAACTTCCAAGTCCCCAAGAACGAGATCACTGAAGCGCTGTCGGGCTTCAAGGGCGCGTTCCGCACGGTCGCCATCTTCAGCGCGATCATCAACCTGCTGATGCTCGTACCGTCACTCTACATGCTGCAGGTGTACGACCGCGTGCTGCCAAGCCGGAACGAGATCACGCTGCTGATGCTGACGCTGATCATGTTCGGTGCCTATGCGCTGATGGGGGCCCTGGAGTTTGTGCGCAGCTTCGTGCTGATCCGGATTGGCGCGCGCCTCGACATGCAACTGAATACGCGCGTCTACACGGCAGCCTTCGAGCAAAACCTGAAGCGCGGCGGCACGAATGCGGGTCAGGCGCTGCAGGACCTGACCAATATCCGTCAGTTCCTGACCGGGAATGCGCTGTTCGCCTTCTTCGACGCGCCTTGGTTCCCTATCTACCTTGTCGTCATTTTCCTGTTTGATCCCGCCCTCGGCGTTTTCGCGCTGATCGGCTCGGCCATCCTCGTTGCGCTCGCCTACATCAACGAAGTCGTCTCCAAGAAGCCGCTTGGCGAAGCAAACACGATGGCCATCGCCTCGTCCAATCTCGCCACCAACAATTTGCGCAACGCCGAAGTGATCGAAGCGATGGGCATGCTGCCCAACCTGATGCATCGCTGGCTGCAACTGCAGGGCAAGTTCCTCAACCTGCAGGCGGAAGCGAGCGAAAAGGCTGGCATCGTCCAGGCCGTCACCAAGTTCGTCCGCATGTCGATCCAGTCCCTGGTGCTCGGTTTTGGCGCGCTGCTGGTCATTGAAGGCAAGATGACCCCCGGCATGATGATCGCCGCCTCCATCCTGATGGGCCGTGCACTGAGCCCGGTGGAAATGCTGATCGGCGTATGGAAGCAGTGGAGCAGCACGCGCAGCGCCTACAAGCGCCTCACCGACCTGCTCGCCGCCAATCCTGCGCGCCAGGCCGGCATGGAACTGCCGAAACCCCAGGGTGTCGTGAGCGTGGAAGGCGTCACCGCTGCGCCGCCCGGTTCGCAAGTCGCCGTGATCAAGGGATTGAGCTTTGGCATTCAACCGGGCGACGCCCTTGGCCTGATCGGTCCCAGTGGCTCCGGCAAGTCGACGCTGGCGCGCCTGCTCGTCGGTATCTGGCCCGCTGCTGTCGGCAAGGTCCGCCTCGACGGCGCGGATATCTATCACTGGAACAAGGACCAGCTCGGCCCGCACATCGGCTACCTGCCGCAGGACGTTGAGCTGTTCGGCGGTACAGTGAACGAAAACATCGCCCGCTTCGGCGAGGTGGATCCGGAACAGGTCATCACCGCTGCCAAGCGTGCCGGTGTCCATGAAATGATCCTGCATCTGCCCCAAGGCTACGACACGCGCCTCGGCGACGGTGGCGCCGGCCTCTCCGGCGGCCAGAAGCAGCGCCTCGGCCTGGCGCGCGCCATGTACGGGGATCCGTCCCTGATCGTGCTGGATGAGCCCAATTCCAACCTCGATGATGTTGGCGAACAGGCACTTGTGAATGCCATCGCCGACCTGCGCCGCCGTGGCAAGACCATCGTGCTGATCACCCACCGCATGAGCGTCATCGGTATCACGAACAAGCTGCTCCTCCTGCGCGACGGCATGGCGCAGATGTTCGGTCCGACGAATGAAGTCTTGAACGCGATCGCGCAAGCCAACCAGCAGGCGCAGCAGCAGGCACAGCAAGCACAACAGGCGGCACAGCAGGCCCAACTGGCCAAGCAGGCCGCCGAAGCGGAAGAACAGGCGCGGATCGCCGCATCCTCCGATAGCAGCGCGGTTACGGAACAGGAATGAACATGAAAAAGCTTTTCAATCAGAAGGCAGACGTTGCCGACGTGGTCGTGCGTTCTGCGCCGGCGCACCTTGAAGAAGTGAAGGTCGAGACCGACGATTCGAAACACTCTCGACTCGGCTGGCTGATCGTGCTGCTGGGCTTCGGCGGCTTCATGTTGTGGGCGTCGTTCGCGCCGCTCGATCAGGGCGTGCCGGTTTCCGGCACCGTTGTGGTCGACTCCAACCGCAAGGCTGTCCAGCACCAGACTGGCGGCACGGTGGACGAGATCCTGGTCAAGGAAGGCGCAACGGTCAAGGCCGGCCAGCCGCTCGTTCGCATGAATGAAGTGCAGACGCGCGCCCAGGCTGAAATGACCCGCGCCCAGTACTTCACGGTGCGCGCTGCTGAAGCGCGCCTGACCGCGGAGCGTGATGGCGTGAAGACGATTACCTTTCCGGAAGAACTGGAAAAAGCAAAGAGCGACCCGCGCGTCGCGAACGTGATCGCACTGCAGTCGCAGTTGTTCACTTCGCGCCAATTGGCGATTCAGAACGAACTCGGCGCCCTTGAAGAAAGCATTGCCGGCTTGCGCTCGCAGGTGCGTGGACTGGAAGAGTCCCGCGAAAGCAAGAAAGTGCAGCTGCAGTTCCTGAAGGAGCAGCTTGAAGGCATGCGCGATCTCGCCAAGGAAGGATATGTCGCCCGCAACCGTCTCCTGGATCTGGAGCGCACCTATGCCCAGGTCAATGGTGCGATTTCGGAAGATATCGGCAATATCGGCCGCGCCCAGCGCCAGATCGCGGAACTGAGCCTGCGCCGCGTGCAGCGGCAGCAGGAATACCAGAAGGAAGTGCGCACCCAACTTGCAGACGCACAGCGGGAAGCGGAAGCGCTCGCGAGCCGCCTGACCGCGCAGGACTTCGAACTCTCCAACATCCTGGTGAAAGCACCTGTTGACGGCATCGTCGTTGGCCTGAACGTCTTCACCAAGGGCGCCGTGATCGGCGCCGGCCATAAGCTGATGGACATCGTCCCGAGTGATGACCCGCTGATCGTCGAAGGCCAGTTGCCGGTCAACCTGATCGACAAGGTGCATCCGGACCTGAAGGTTGAGCTGATCTTCTCGGCGTTCAACCAGAACAAGACGCCGCACGTGCCGGGGCTGGTCACGCAGATTTCTGCAGACCGTATCGTCGACGAGCGCAGCGGCATGCCTTACTACAAGATGAAGGCAAAAGTCGCACCGGAAGGAATGAAGATCATCAAGGACCTGAACGTCCGCCCCGGCATGCCGGTGGAACTGTTCGTGAAGACCGGTGAACGCACGATGATGAGCTACCTGTTCAAGCCGGTGTTCGACCGTGCAAAGACTTCCCTGAGCGAGGAGTGACCGTGGCGCGATTTCCCCAGAGGCGATTCCTCGCCGGCGTGATCGCGGGCGTCATGTCCCTGCAAGCGAGCAATGTATTTGCGCTCGGCCTGCTCGAAGCGTATGAGGCGGCTTTGCAAAACGATCCGACCTTCCGCTCTGCCGTGCATGAAAACGAGGCCGGCCAGCAGAACAGGATCATCGGACGTTCGACACTCCTGCCAAGCTTGACGGCGAGTTATTCGAACACGAAGAACCGCGCGGACATAACGCAGCCGGTGCTTGGCCAGCAAACGACGACGCATCCGCAGTACACCAGCGAAGGCGCCGCGGTGCAGTTGCGCCAGCCCCTGCTCAACCTGGAAGGCCTGGCACGCTACCAGCAAGGCATTGCGCAGACCGACTATAGCGATGCCTTGTTCGCCGGACGGCGGCAGGAACTCGTCATCCGTCTCGTTTCTGCCTATGCTGACGCGCAGTATGCGGAAGACCAGTTGATGCTGGTCAGCGCGCAGCGTGACGCGTTCGCAGAGCAGATGCGCGTCAACGAGCGGATGTTCCAGAAGGGCGAGGGCACGCGCACCGACATGCTGGAAACGCAGGCCAAGTTCGATGTGGCGGAAGCGCAAGTGATCGAGGCGCGTGACAGCGTGAACACCGCGCGCAATGCGCTCGCCGCGATCGTAGGCATGGAGATCAAGGATCTCGATGCCCTGGGCGACGATTTCCGCGTGCAGCCGATGCAGCCGGAATCCATCGAGGAATGGAAGGCGCTCGCGCTTGAGAACAATCCGGAGATCGCTGCACAGCGCCACGCCATCGAAGCCACGCGCTACGAGGTGCGCCGCAATCGCGCGGGCCACGCTCCGCGTGTCGACATGGTTGCCAGCCTGAGCAAGAACAAGGGCGAAACGCTGAACACCTTCAACCAGGAGTCCACCGTGCGCGCGGTCGGCGTCCAGGTCAACATTCCGCTCTATTCAGGCGGTTATGTGGACGCGACGACGACGCAGGCGATCTCCAATCACGAAAAGGCGAAGTCGGACCTGGATGCGAAGACGAACCAGACGCTGGTTGAATTGCGCAAGCAGTACAGCCTTGTCCTCAGCAGTGCAGCGAAGATCGAGGCACTCGAGAAGTCGGTCAAGTCGGCGACCTTGCTGGTGACCGCGACCGAGCAGAGCATCAAGGGCGGCGTGCGCATCAACCTCGATCTGTTGAATGCGAAACAGCAGTACTACACGGCCCGGCGCGACCTCGCGCAGGCACGGTACAACTACCTGCTGAGCTTCCTGCGACTGCGCAGCGCCGCCGGCACGCTGAGCGGCGACGACGTGCAGAAGGTGGCGGCTTACTTTGTGAAAGGCGGGACGTCGAGGGCCATGTCGCCAACGATCCTGCCGTCGCGGGTGATGTCGTCCGCGTATGTGCCGGCAGTGCCTGCTGCCCGGTAGCAGGCGTGGCACCAGTGCGGGGTCATCCGGCTGGGTTGAAATGAAAAGGGCCGCATTCGCGGCCCTTTTTTATGTCGCTACGCCGCGGCACTTGCGCCTGTCGTCTCGCGTTCGGCGAGGCAGGCATCAATGCGGCTGAACAATTGCTCGGTGCTCTCCTGCCACGTCAGCCATTCGACTGGCGCCGGCAGGCGCGGCGCGCCTTGCGCACAATGGGCATCGAGGGCGTCGGCCAATGCGACCGGATGGTCGAGGTCCACGAAGGTCACGCCCTGCTGTCCGATTTCGCGGAACACGGGAATGTCGCTTGCGAATACCGGAAGACCGCGCTGCAAGCCTTCCACAATGGGCAGGCCGAAGCCTTCCGTCACCGACGTGAAGATCAGCCCGCGCACGTTGTCGTACAGGTAGGCAAGTTCGTTGTCCTCGACATTGTTGAACATGAAGAGCTGCTTGCCGAACTGCGCGTGGCCGCGAACCTCGTCGACGAAGTCCTGCACCTTCCAGCCGATCCTTCCGACGATCACAAAGTTCGCCTTGACGCCGCGCTTCCAGAGCTCGTCGAAGGCTTTCAGTGCGTAGCGATGGTTCTTGCGCGGCTCGATGGTGCTGACGTAGACATACGTCGGGACGGCGGATGCGCCGATGCGCTGGATCTCGGGCTTGATCGGCTTGGTGCCGGCCCGCTCACCGTCTAGTTCACTTCCAAGCCAGAAGTACGATACCGCCGGGGCCGGGTATTTTTGTCCGGCGATCTTCGGTAACTCATGACGGAACTCGTCGGCAACCGTTTCCGAAATCGCGACGACCGCGTCGATGCGCTGCACGGCCTGCTGCACCCACTTGTTGAACGAGTCAACGAGCGCGGCCACGCAGAACTGCGGATACGAATGGGGAATCAGGTCATAGATCACGACGGCAACGCGCACGCCGTTCTTGCGATGCTTGTCGACCGCTTTCCAGAGGTCCAGGTGCCAGGACGAATCCAGGAGCACCAGCACGTCTCCCTTCTCGGTCTTGATGGGATCGGGTTGCGGCGGGGGCGCGGATGAGCGCTTCACCATGCGTAGCGGGATGGTCAGGATACGCGTCAAACCCCATTGCGTGCGCGGCGCGTACAGGAATACGACAAAAGGACGATACGGAATCAGGCGCGCTACCACCGCCCGCGTGCCGCGGAATACGCGCTTGGCCAGTTCCTTTCCCGAGCGCACGGCATTGCCGAGTGTCGGGGAAGGCGCATGCACTGCCTCGGGATAGGGGATTTCCTTGTCGATGGCGAAGAAGTCGCCGCCTTCGAACACGACCGGAACAACGCTCTCAGCGAGACCGGTGTTGGCGGACGAGCGGACGATGTTCCTGACGACACGCTGAATGCCGGAATTGAGTTTCGTGTGGTAGGTATGCGTGCATTCAACGTAGTACTTCATCGCAACAATCGGGGAGGTCGCGGCAAAGTGGCGCGACGAGGTTTGAAGGGACGCCTATATTAACGGGTATGGCATGAATCGCAAGAGCCGGCTGCGATCAGGCGGATGCATTCGCGGCGGGTGCCGCACTTTCCGTTTCCCTTATTGTCTTTTTGCAATGAGGGCAGGATTTTCCGGGAACGTAGTATTGCGACAACTGCTCCCGCGGCGTCACCACCGCCCGGCACGCAAAACATTGCACCGTATCCGTCGCTTCCAGCTGCGGATTCAGCGCCGTCCGGTAGTCGAACACGAAACAGTCGCCCGTGTAGTGCGCGCCGCCCACTTCCTCGAAATACTTCAGGATCCCGCCGTCGAGTTGGTACACGCTGTCGTAACCCACGTTCTGCATGTGGATGGCCGCCTTTTCGCAGCGGATGCCGCCGGTGCAGAACGTCACCACCGTCTTGCCGGCCAGTTCGTCCTTGTGCCTTGCCACGACTTCCGGGAATTCGCTGAATTTCTCGATGCGGTAGTCGATGGTGTTGTCGAAGGTGCCGACATCCACTTCAAATGCGTTGCGGGTATCCATCATCACGACCGGCTTGCCGTTGTCATCGTGCCCCTGGTCGAGCCAGCGCTTGAGCGTTTTCGGATCGACGCCGGGCGCGCGGCCTTCCTCCGGCTTGATCAGGGGATTCTTCATCGTGATGATCTCGCGCTTGAGCTTGACCAGCATCTTGGTAAAGGGCTGGCGGTCGTAGTAGCTCTCCTTGACTTCGATGTCGGCAAAGCGCGCATCGGAGCGCAGCCAGGCCAGGAAGCGGTCGATCGGTTCGCGCAGGCCGGCGAGGAAAAGGTTGATGCCTTCCGGACTCAAAAGGATCGTGCCTTTCAGGCCGAGTTCTTCGCACAGCGCGCGGAATTCCGGACGCTTCTCGACGGTGTCGTTGAAGCTGATGAATTTGTAGGCAGCGATGTTGACGTAGGTGTTGCTGGACTGCATAGGGAATGTGCTGTTCTGGAATCGGTGGGAAGTGTCGCCGACGCTAAGTCATTGATTTGCCGCCATTATATACGCGATCGTGTCAGACGGATTCCGACATGCCGTCGCATTCGCGAGACGTTGGAAAATTGCTTTTTGCTTGCCGGCCGGAAGCGGCCCGGGACGGTAAAATAGCGCGATGACTGCACCGCAATTCACCCACCTCCGCCTCCATACCGAATACTCCATCGTCGACGGCCTCGTGCGCGTCGATGACATTGTCAAAGCCGCCGCCAAGGACGGGCAGGCGGCGATGGCGATCACCGACCTCGCCAACCTGTTCGGCATGGTCAAGTTCTACAAGGCCGCGCGCGGCAAGGGCATCAAGGCCATCGCCGGCTGCGATGTCTGGATCACCAACGATGATGACCGCGACAAGCCTTCGCGCCTGTTGTTGCTCTGCAAGAACCGCAACGGTTACCTGCAGATCTGCGAACTGCTGACCAAGGCATGGTTGACGAACGTGCATCGCGGCCGCGCCGAGTTGCGCACCGAGTGGCTGGAGAATGGCGCGGCGAGCGAACTGATCGCGCTGTCCGGCGCACATTCGGGCGATGTCGGTATCGCGATCGACAGCGGCAATCCCGCGCTGGCGCAGAAGTGCGCGGAAAAGTGGGCGGCGATCTTCCCGAACCATTTCTATATCGAGGTGCAGCGTTACGGGCAACCCAACATGGAAAACCATGTGCGGCAGGCGGTGGCGCTGGCGGCAAAGCTGAAACTGCCGGTGGTGGCGACACACCCGATCCAGTTCCAGACGCAAGAGGAATTCATCGCGCACGAGGCGCGCACCTGTATCGCGGAAGGCGAGATCCTTGCCAATCCGCGCCGCGTGAAACGCTTCAACGAAAGCCAGCGCTTCCGCACGCAGGCGGAGATGGCAGAGGTGTTCGCCGACATGCCGGCCGCGCTGCAGAACTCGGTCGAGATCGCCAAGCGTTGCAACCTGCAACTTGAACTTGGCAAACCGAAGCTGCCGCTGTTCCCGACACCGGATGGCATGTCGCTCGACGACTTCCTGGTGCAGGAAGCGAAGAACGGCCTGGAAGAGCGCCTGCTGCAACTGTTCCCCAACGAGGAAAAACGCGAGAAGGTGCGGCAGCGCTACGAGGAACGCCTGAAGTTCGAGACCGACACCATTATCAAGATGGGCTTCCCGGGCTACTTCCTGATCGTGGCGGACTTTATCCAGTGGGGCAAGAACAACGGCGTGCCGGTCGGCCCGGGCCGCGGCTCCGGTGCGGGTTCGCTGGTGGCGTACGCGCTGAAGATTACCGATCTCGATCCGCTGGAATACAACCTGCTGTTCGAGCGCTTCCTGAATCCGGAACGCGTCTCGATGCCTGACTTCGATATTGACTTCTGCCAGGAAAACCGCGACCGCGTGATCCAGTACGTCAAGGATCGTTACGGCCGCGAGGCGGTGTCGCAGATCGCGACCTTCGGCACGATGGCGGCGAAGGGCGCCGTGCGCGACGTGGGCCGCGTGCTCGACATGAGCTACACCTTCTGCGATGGCGTTTCCAAGCTGATCCCGTTCAAGCCGGGCAAGCAGGTGTCGATTGCCGAGGCGATCGAGGAAGAGCCGCTGCTCAAGGAACGTCTCGAGAATGAAGAAGAGGTCAAGCAGCTGCTCGACCTCGCGCAGCAGGTCGAAGGCATTACCCGAAACATCGGCATGCACGCCGGCGGCGTGCTGATTGCGCCCGGCAAGCTGACCGATTTCTGTCCGCTGTACACGCAGGGCGGCGATGCCGGCGTCGTGTCGCAGTACGACAAGGACGACGTGGAAGCCGTCGGCCTGGTGAAGTTCGACTTTCTTGGATTGACTACGCTGACGATTCTTGATCGCGCGGTGAATTACATCAAGATGCTCGACCCGGCGATGAAGGACTTCGACCTGGCCAAGCTGCCGCTCACGGACAAGCCGTCGTACGAACTGCTGACCAAGGCCAAGACGGTCGCCGTGTTCCAGCTGGAAAGCCGCGGTATGCAGGGCATGCTGAAGGACGCGCGTCCCGACCGTTTCGAGGACATCATTGCGCTGGTGGCGCTCTACCGTCCGGGACCGATGGACCTGATTCCCGACTTCTGCAAACGGAAGCACGGCGAGAAATTCGACTACCCCGACCCGCGTACCGAGGGCATCCTCTCCGAAACCTACGGCATCATGGTGTATCAGGAGCAGGTGATGCAGATGGCGCAGGTCATCGGCGGCTACTCGCTCGGCGGCGCGGACTTGCTGCGCCGCGCGATGGGTAAGAAGAAGGCCGAAGAGATGGCGGAGCACCGCTTGATCTTCCGCGAGGGCGCGGCGAAGAACGGCCTGTCCCAGGAGAAGGCCGACGAGATCTTCGACTTGATGGAAAAGTTCGCGGGCTACGGCTTCAACAAGTCGCACGCGGCTGCCTATGCGCTGCTGTCGTATCACACCGCTTACCTGAAGGCCCATCATCCCGCCGCGTTCATGGCAGCCAACATGTCGCTGGCCATGGACGATACGGACAAGATCAAGATCCTCGTCGAGGACGCGATCGACATCTGCAAGCTGAAGATGCTGCCGCCGGACATCAACCTGTCGCAGTACCGCTTCGTGCCGGTCGGCGAGGCGGGCAAGAAGTCGACGCAGATCCGCTACGGGCTTGGCGCGGTGAAGGGGTCGGGGCAGAACGCGATCGAGGCCATCATTGCCGCGCGCGAATCGGGCGGGCCGTTCACCGACCTGTTCGATTTCGTCAAGCGCGTGGACAAGAAGCAGATCAACCGCCGCACGATCGAAGCGCTGATCCGTGCAGGTGCGATGGATTGCTTCGGAACCGACCGCGGCATCCTGATCGCGTCCGTCAACTTTGCGATGGAGTGCGCGGAGCAGGCGCATGCGTCGGCCAACCAGGTCAGCCTGTTCGGCGGCGACGACAGCGACATGGAACCGCCGCCGGAATACGTGAAGGCGCCGGCGTGGAGCGACAAGCAGCGCCTCACCGAAGAGAAGCTCGCGCTCGGCTTCTACCTGTCGGGCCATCTGTTCAACTCGTATGAAGGCGAAGTGCGCAAGTTCATCAAGACCAAGCTGCTCAACCTCGAGCCCTCGCGCGATCCGCGCCTGCTGGCGGGGATCATCAGTGCAGTGCGCGTGCAGATGACCCAGCGCGGCAAGATGGTGATCGCCACGCTGGACGACGGCACGGCGGCGGTCGACGTGACGGTGTACAGCGAGATCTACGAAGCCCACAAGCAGTTGTTCAAGGAAGATGAATTCCTTGCGGTGGTGGGCAAGGTCACGGAAGACCGCTTCAACGGCGGCGTGCGCATCACGGCGGAAAAGGTGATGGACATCGCCATGGCGCGCGTGCAGTTCGGCAAGCAGTTTGCGTTCTCCCTGACGACGCGGTTGGATGCGGCGCAGATGAAGACCATTCTCGCGCCGTATCGGTCGGAGAATGGATTGCCGCTGACGATGCGCTATACGCAGGAAGGTGTGGGGGCTTGCGAGATCCGGCTGGCGGATGATTGGCGCGTGGCGCCGGCGGATGGGTTGAAGCAGATGCTGTTTGAGAAGCTGGGTGTGAAGGGCGCGACGGTGGAGTATTGATTGCGGTGATTGAATGCGGGTGATGCCCAGTTTTTCACCCCCTTCACTCACCCCGTCATTCCCGCGAAGGCGGGAATCCATGGGGAGGTGATGCGGCAGACCCAGTATCGATTCCCGCCTTCGCGGGAATGACGGGGGAGGAAAAGGTTAGTCGCTACGGCATCCACCCGCATTCGCCCTACGTCGCCGCAATCCGCACCCGATCCGCTTTTCCCACCAGCGCCGTCAACGGCGTGCACTTCCACTCCTCCGCCACCAACTGCTTCTTCACACGGCTGAGATACGCTCCATCCGGATGCGGGCCGAACCCGAACCCCATGTCGCGCATCAGCCGATGGATCGGCACATTCTCCACCAGCACATCGCCTTCGATCCGTTCAAACCCGGCGGCGCGCGCGATACAGATCAGCGACTCGATCAGTTTCCGCCCCAAGCCGCTGCGCTGCCATTCATCCGCCACCACGACGCCAAAGTCACACCGCTCCGGATAAGGATCGGCGACGTACTGCGCCATCGCGATCGCCACTTCTTCGCCGTCCTGCTGCACGATCGCCACGACCGTCATCGCGTCGGTTGCCGCGTTATGCGTGAAGCGGTCGAGCATGCGCGGCGTGAGTTCGTGGATCGGGCTGAAGAAGCGGTGGTAGCGGGACTTCTCGGACAGGCCGCGCACTAGCGCCTGGATCAATTCGCCGTCGTCGGTGCGTGCGGCGCGCAGCGTGACCGCGGTGCCGTCCTTGAGGCGCCAGGTGTCATGCACCTCGCGTGAGGCTGGTGAGCGGAATGGGAGCAGTTGCTTCCAGCCAAGCGGGAAGTTCAGCAGGTTGAGCATGACGGCCTCCGGATCAGGCGAAAGCGGGGCGGGCCGCGACCACATGGACGGCTTCGCGCACGGAAGTGCAGCGGCCGGTCTCGCGCGACAGGCTGATGCGCGCGTCGCCGAGCGGCGAGAACAGGGCGGGCGTATCCCGGTCGAGCACGATGCAGTCGCCTGCTTCCAGCACGACATCGCGGATGTCGCCGTCCTGCGCAATCCAGACCGTGCCGGCGAGTGCGCGTACCGTCCAGCCGCGGGCCTGGGGCAGATGCATGTGCTGGGTGGCGCGCAGGGAGAGGATGTCTCCGGCCGGGTTCAGTTCCCGCGCGGCATGCGAGGTGGCGCCATCACGGTGGTGATGAGCGATCTGTGCGACAGTCTTGTGGACCTTGGCTTGCATGATGTGCTCCTTCTTTCCGAGTAGGGAGGTCTTGTGTTGCCTCCATGGAGCTCATTATGGTTTGTTCTCGTATATTTACAATTATGGGAATTGGAATAATATTGTTTCTGTATGTGGACAATGGAGGGGTGTATGGAACATCTTTCGGAGATGATGACCTTTGTCAAGGTCGTGGAAACCCGAAGCTTCTCGGCTGCGGCGGCTGAACTGAAGACCTCGAAGTCGCTGGTCAGCAAGCAGATCGGCACGCTGGAAAGCGTGCTCGGCGTACGGCTGCTGAACCGGACTACGCGCCGCATGAGCCTGACCGAAATCGGCGCCGCATACTACGAGCACTGCGCTCGCATCGCCCAGGAGATCGACGCGGCGTCGGAGACCGTCACGCAGCTGCAGGCAGAACCGCGCGGCGTCCTGCGCATCACCTCGCCGGTGATTTTCGCGTCCCTGCATCTCGCCCCGGCCATCCGCGACTTCCTCAAGCGTTACGACAAGGTCGAAGTCGAGGTCAACGCGAGCGACCGCATCGTCGACCTTGTCGAGGAGGGCTGCGACCTCGCCATCCGCATTACTGACCATCCTTCGCCGACCATGGTTGCGCGGCAGATCGCGCCGCTGCACTGGGTGACCTGTGCCTCGCCGGAATACCTGGAGCAACGGGGGACGCCGCGTACGCCGCAGGACCTGCTGGAGCATGATTGCCTCCTGTACCACGGGATCCCGCCCAACCGAGACGGCTGGCGCTACCGGGTCGGCAACAAGGAGGTGGCGGTCAACGTCGGGGGCAAGTGCCGGGTGAACAATTCCGAAGCGCTCCTGCAGCTTGCCCTCGGCGGCGTGGGCATCGTCCTGTTTCCCACCTACATCCTCGGTCATCACCTGAAGAGCGGGCGCCTGAAAGTCATCCTGCCCGACGCGGTCGCCAATCCTGGCATGTCGCTGTACATGACCTATTTGCCGAACCGATACATGCAGCCCAAGGTACGCGCCTTCATTGACCACCTGACTGCGTACTTCGGGCCGCGTCCCCACTGGGATGATTTCTGACCCGCATCATGACTGGACGAAATGTGTAACTTTTTATTTTTTGTTAAGGGGTGAACGGGGCGCATGACTAGACTTGTAAGCGGACTATCCAATCAACATACCGTGAAAGGTCTCCCATGAAAAAACTGATTGCCCTGTTGATTTCCAGTGTATTTGCAAGCACCGCATTCGCCGCCGCCCATACCGCCGCGCCGGGCTCCACGATGAGCAAGGACAGCAAGGCCGATGCGAAGGCGTCGAAGGAAGCGGCCAAGGCTGACGAGAAGGCCGAGAAGGCCGACGCCAAGGCGGAAAAGGACAAAGCCAAGGCTGACGCCAAGGCGACCAAGAAGAAAGCAGAGGCAAAGGCTGACAAGACAGCCGCCGCTGCGGATGCGAAGGCTGACAAGGCCGAGAACAAGGCCGAGAAGAGCAAGTAAGCCGCTCGTACTCCTTTGAAAGGCAGGCGCGTCCTGCCTTTTTTATTTTCACCTTTCCAAAACGCAACCACCTTCCCGATGACCGCTATAATCCGCTCTGGCAGTCAGACGCGTCACCCCGATTCACGTCTCAAGACCGGCCTCACACGATTACAAGAATTTATGACATCGGTCGCATACAACGGGAATTCGGCCTCTGCCGGAAGCGCTGCGCAGAAGGCGTTTTGCGCGGCATTCTTTTTCCTCCCCATTTCCAAAGCCCTGCTGTTCGCCTCGCTGACAGTGGCGTTCGTACTGTTCTTCGCCTCGGGGGCCGGGTTGGAAGCCTTGCGCCGCTGGCGCACGCTAGGCTGGGTCGCGCCGGCGCTGCTGCTTGCCGCTTTCCCCTTGCTGTCGCTGGTGGTGCATGACGACCGCGCGGCCGCTGTGTCGCATCTCGGACTGTCGTATTACTGGCTGCTGGCCTTCGGCATTTTCCTTGCGTCGAGCACGTACTCGGTGCTGTCCTGGCTGCGTGCCTTCGTCGCCGGCGTGTTCGTTGCCTTCTGTTATACGACGGTGACGACTGCCGGATGGCTCGCACTGCCCTGGGCGCCGTCGGCGCTCGGCAATTACATTCTGTACTCGCAGCTGCTGGCGATGGCGATCGTGCTGCTGTCCGTCCTGTACCGCCACGAGCAGGACATGCGGCTCCGCGGGGCCTACCTGCTGCTTATGACCGGCTTTTACGCAGGACTGCTGACGGGCGACGGCCGCAGCGGGATGCTGGCTGTCCTGGTGCTGATGCCGTTTGTCTTCTTCAATATTTTCCCCCGCGCCAGCATGGTCAAAGTGATCGTCGTGTCGGCCGTAGCGGTCGGTGTGCTGCTGATGTCGCCGCGCGTGCAGACGCGCATCGAGGCCGCGCTGAACGACCTGCGCCTGCTGCAGAGCGAGGTGACGGAAACCTCCCTTGGCTATCGGTATGAAATGTGGCGGACGGCGGCGACCGTCGTTCGCGAACATCCGCTGCTGGGCGCCGGGCCGGAAGGATTCAACAAGGTGTGGCATAGCACGCCGAGGACGGGCGAAGGGCTGGGATTCGTCGAGCCGCACAATGCCTTCCTCTACTACGCGTCAAGCTATGGATTGCCGGGACTGGCGGCACTGATCTGGCTCTATGCGGCCTTGCTGCTGAGCGGGTGGCGTCGGCGCGCCACGCTGGAGGGAGGCGTGCTGTTCGCGTTTGCGGTGGTCTGCATCGTCGGCAGCTTTACCAATACGATGTTCCGCGGCGCCGTCAGCCATACCTGGATGATGCTGTTCATCGGCCTGGAAGGCGGCCTGCTGCGCAGCGCATTTTCCTTCGCGCCAGGCTTGCGCAGGAATGGGCGATGACCCGGCCGTTGAACGTGCTGTTCCTCTGCCCGACGGTGGCCTGCTATATCGGCGGCACCGAGACGGTGGTGAGTCAGCTTGCGCGGCGGATGAAGGACAAGGTCAAGTTGACCGTGCTGAGCGGCGATCCGGGCACGGGAGCGAAAGTGCTGGTCGACGCAAGCGGCTACACCTTGCGCACCATTTCGTTCGCGGGACGCGACTCGCGTTTCAACCGCGTGCTCAGCAAGCTCCTGATGACGAGCAGATTCAAAATCGAGAGCCGGACTTTCTTCCGCTCGCTGGCTAAGAGCGGCATCGATCTTGCATCGTTCGATTACATCCTGACGTTTTACGAGGCCGACGCCTTCCTGCTTGAGAAGCAGTATCCGGCATTGCGGGCGCGCTTCAGGCATTTCCTTCCGGGTGTCTCGATGCGGGGTTTCTTCCGCCGGGTACCGGCGCGGGACGTGTACTTTTTCGGCTATCGTGCCGCGCCGCGTGCGCAACGCAAGTGGGGCGTGCAGGTCGAGTCGCTGCCGCTGGGCGTCGACGAGCCGTTTTTTCCTGATGTCTTGCCACGGTTTCCGGAATCGCGTCGGCTGGTCTTTGTCGGCCGGCTCGACAAGAGCAAGCACGTTGACTGGCTGGCGGATTTCTTCGCTGCCAGCGGTCTGGCCGCAAGAGGCTATCAGCTCGATATCGTCGGTGACGGGCCGCTTCAGCAGGAGTTACTGGAGCAGCACGGCCGCTCCGCCGGCATCGTCTTTCACGGGCGCAAGCGCCAGGATGAGGTGATCGGCTTGCTGCGGCAGGCTTTCCTGCTTCTGCATCCGACCGACCTGGAGAGTTTCGGGCTCACCATCCTGGAAGGGATGGCCGCCGGCGTCCCCGTTATTACGCATCGGCTGGACAGCATCGCGGTGTGGGCGCATGAACATCCGCGCTATGCGGGCCATCTTGATGCGGCATCCTGGAAGCAGGAAATCCTGAAGTTCGAGGACCCGGCGTACTGGGAAGCGACGAGCGCGGCGAACCTGGCCTTCGCCAAGACCTTTACCTGGGACAGGATTGCGGAACAGGTTTACGACCTGACGACCGCGCGCTGACGCGTTTCAGCAGATTACTTCGATGCGGTCTTCCGCCTTGGGATGCGCCGACAGTCCCGCATCGGCGCGTGTGACGCCTGTTTTCATCCGATCTTCGACGCGCTTGCGGTTCTCCGATTCCGTGGCGCGTGTGTTCTCGCGGTGCCACAGGTGGAACACCTCCGTGGAGAAGGCACCGCCCTTGCGCCGGATGCCATGGCGCGCGAGGCGCAGCACCACGTCCGCATCCTCGTGGCCCCAGCCCACGAAGCTTTCATCGAAGCCGTCCACCGCGGCATAGTCTTCGCGCCAGATCGCCAGGTTGCAGCTCTTGATGCGATTCCATTTGACGGCGCGGTAGTGGCGCATGCCGGTGTTCGGGAAATGCAGCAGCGGGACGATCTTGTTGGTATTGCCCGACAGGCGCTGGCGCAGCCAGTAAGACAGGCCACGCTTGTGGATCGGGTCGTTGGACGCCAGGACTTCTTTCGTGAACGGTTCGGACATCAGCACGCGGCTGCCCGACACCATGAATCCCTTTTCCGCCAGCAGGCGGTGACGGGCGATGTAGTCCGGGCGCGGCACGCAGTCGCCGTCGAGGAAAACCAGGTATTCGCCCTTCGAGGCGTACACGCCGAGATTGCGCGCGGCCGACGCCCGGAATCCGTCGTCGGGTTGCCAGGCATGCACCAGCCGTTTCATGCCGCTCGCATGCGGCGAATTGCGGAAGGCGGCCAGGGCGTCGCGCGTCGGCTGGCCGGAGCCGTCATCGGCGATGATGACCTCGAAATTCGGGTCCGTCTGGTCGAGCAGGGCGCGGATGACTGCCGCCAGCGCATCGGGACGGTTGTAAGTGGTGACGATGACCGAGATCAGCATGTGTTGATAGCCTGGCATGGAAAGGCGCGCGTTGCGCTGCGAAAAACTGCGGGGCAGTATACCTGATCGACCGCCCGTCTCCTCGCCCCGGCGGGAAGGCCCTTCCTCTATAATCTACGACCAGCAACATTTCCCCGGCTTGCCGGTCTGACATCACAATGCAACGAGTTTTCCCATGAAGCTGTCCCCCCACCTGAAACGGCTGTCCCGCATGGTCGTGCCGTACAAGGGGCGCTTGCTGCTGGCCTTGCTTGGCATGGTGATCACGGCCGCCACCGAACCGACGCTCGCCGCGATGATGAAGCTGCTGCTGGACAACGGCTTCGGCGGCAAGGTCAGCTTCTCCCTCTGGCTGGTGCCGGCCTTCGTGATCGGCATCTTCGCGCTGCGCGGATTCTCCACCTTCATGACCAACTACATGCTGGCCTGGGTGACGACGCGCATGCTCAACGAATTGCGGTACATGACCTTCGTGCGCCTGCTCGATGTGCCGATCGGGTTCTATGCGCAGTCCTCGGTCGGACGCGTGATCAATTCCATGATGTTCGAAGTGCAGCAGATCGTCGACATGCTGCGCAACGTGTTCACGTCCATGATCCGCGACACGTTGACGGTGATCGGCCTGCTCGGCTACCTGTTCTACCTGAATCCGGCACTTACGCTGATCACGCTGGTACTGATTCCGCTGATCGCTGTCGTGGTCCGCATCACCGGCAAGCGCCTGCGCCGGCTCAACACGCATTTCCTCACCATCAATGCCGAGATGACACAGGTCATCGAGGAGACGACGCGCGCGCAGCAGGTCATCAAGATCTTCGGCGGACAGGAATACGAGCGCAAGCGCTTCAAGCAGCGCGCGGAGACGCTGCGCGGGTACTCGATGCGCATGGCGACAACCTTTGCCGCGACCGTGCCGGTCACGCAACTGATGACGGCGTTCGCGGTATCGATCGTCATCGTGATCGCGCTGGTCCAGGCCAACAACGGCACGACGACCGTCGGCAGTTTCGCGTCCTTCATTACCGCCATGCTGATGCTGCTCACGCCGCTCAAGCACCTGGCGGAGGTAAACGGTCCGCTGCAGCGGGGCATGGCGGCCGCGGATGCGGTGTTTGCGCTGATCGATGCGGAGCCGGAACGCAAGACAGGCAAACTGCTGCCCGGACGCGCGCGCGGCAGGCTGGAATTTGTTGATGTCGGTTTTACTTATCCTGAACAAAAGCAGCCGGCGCTCACCGGCGTCAACCTCGCCATCGAGCCCGGCGAGACTGTCGCCTTCGTCGGCATGTCCGGCGGCGGCAAGTCCACGCTGGTGAATCTCGTCCCGGGTTTCTATCCGGTTTCGTCCGGCGCAATCCGCGTCGACGGCGAGCCGATCGAAGACATCGCGCTCACCAGCCTGCGTGCGCAGATCGCCATGGTGAGCCAGCACGTGGTGCTGTTCGACGACACCGTCGCTGCCAATATCGCTTACGGTGACGCCACTCCCGACATGGCACGCATCGAGGCTGCCGCGAAGGCGGCACACTTGACGGACGTCATCGCGGGCCTGCCCGAGGGCATGAACACCATGATCGGCGACAACGGCAGCCGCCTGTCCGGCGGCCAGCGCCAGCGTCTCGCCATCGCACGCGCCATCTACAAGGATGCCCCCATCCTGATCCTCGACGAGGCAACCTCCGCGCTCGATACCGAGTCGGAACGCGCGGTGCAGGCCGCGCTCGAGGAACTGATGCAGGGCCGCACCACGCTCGTCATCGCCCACCGGCTGTCCACCATCGAACGCGCCGACCGCATCGTGGTGCTGGCCGATGGCAGCGTCGTGGAAACCGGGACACATGCAGAATTGCTGGAAAAGAACGGCGTCTACGCCAACTTGTATCACTTACAGTTCGCCAAGGAGACAGAAGCATGAGTACACCGATTTCCCGTTTTCCCGTGCCCGAGATCAACGCGCTGCCGGACGATATCAAGAACATGATCCTGGCCGTGCAGGAAAAGGCCGGCTTCGTGCCCAACGTGTTCCTCACGCTGGCGCATCGTCCGGCGGAGTTTCGTGCCTTCTTTGCCTACCATGACGCGCTCATGCTCAAGGAAACCGGCAGCCTGACCAAGGCCGACCGCGAAATGATCGTGACCGCGACCAGCGCGAAGAACGGTTGCCTGTACTGCGTGGTCGCACATGGCGCGCTGCTGCGCATTTATGCCAAGCAGCCGCTGGTAGCGGACCAGGTGGCGGTGAACCATCTCAAGGCTGATATCACGCCGCGGCAGAAGGCCATGCTCGATTTCGCGGTCAAGGTCTGCCTGCGCTCACAAGAAATCAATGACGACGACTATGCCGAGCTGCGCACGCATGGCTTCGACGACGAAGACATCTGGGACATCGCCGCGATTACCGCATTCTTCGGCCTGTCGAACCGCATGGCCAACGCCATCTCCATGCGCCCGAACGACGAATTCTTCCTGATGGGCCGCGTGCCGCGCAGCAAATGAGCGTGCCCGTCCAGGGCGTGCTCCGCACGCTCGTGATTTCGCCGAACTGGATCGGCGACGCCGTCATGGCGCAGCCGCTCCTGCGCCTGCTGAAAGACAAACAGCCCGATCGCCCGATCGATGTCCTCGCGCCTGCATGGGTGGCTCCGGTGTGGCGAGCGATGCGGGAAGTGGATACGGTGCTCGAAGCACCGTTCCGCCACGGTGCGCTGCAACTGCGCGAGCGGCGCGAATACGCCGCGATGCTCCGCACGCGCGGTTATGCGGACGCCTACGTACTGCCGAACACGCTGAAATTCGCCCTCATCCCCTGGCTGGCCGGGATTCCGAAGCGCGTCGGGTACAAGGGGGAAATGCGCTACGGGTTGCTGAACGTGATCCATCACGACAATCGCGATGTGCCGCGGCCCATGGTGTCGTTCTACGCGGCACTGGCAAATGCCCCCGCGCGTGACGTGCCGCTGCCTTCCGCGCTGCCGCGGCCGTCATTGTTCGTGCCGGAGGAGCGCATGGCGGAAGTGGCGCTGCATGTCGGACTCAGCATGAAGCGTCCGCTGGTGCTGTTCGCTCCCGGCGCCGAGTTCGGCTCCGCCAAGCGCTGGCCGACCACGCATTTTGCTGAACTGGCGAAGGCAATCCGCACCGAACGCAGCGATGCGCAGGTGGTGCTGATGGGATCGGGCAAGGACAAGGAGGTGTGCGAGGAAATCGCCGCCCTGGCGCCTGGCGTGCACAATCTTGCAGGCGTGACGAAGCTCGATGAAGCAGTGGCGCTGATCGCCTGCGCCAGTGCGATGGTGAGCAACGATTCCGGATTGCTGCACATTGCGTCCGCGCTCAACCGCCCGATTGTCGCGATTTATGGTCCAACCGATCCGCTGCACGCGCCGCCGTTTTCGGATGTCGCCAAATCGATTTTTCTTGGCATTGAATGCTCGCCCTGCAGGGAGCGCGAGTGCCCGTTGGGGCATCATCGCTGCATGAAGGATATTTCGGCGGGGATGGTGTGGGAGCCGTTGCGGGAGATGATTCAGGGGCGGTGAGTTTTCTGTCTGCCGCGGGCGAGCCGTGGCGGTCGATTCACCGCCTCACCATGCCCGTCATTCCCGCGAAGGCGGGAATGACGGGGGAAGAGAATGTGAACATTGACTTGGCGTGCCCGCCTGCTAGCCGGGACTTCAGTGCCCCGTAAAACGCACATTCCCGCCATTCACCACGCACCGGCAGGGATTCCCGCCGATCGCGTACGCCAGCTCCCCTGGACGTTCAATCTCCCACACCGAGAAGTCCGCTGCCTTCCCAACCTCCAGACTGCCTACCACGTCGGCGAGGCCAAGCGCCTTCGCCGCATGGATCGTCGTCCCGGCCAGCGCTTCCTGCGGCGTCAGCCTGAACAGCGTGCAGGCCATGTTCATCGCCAGCAGCAAGGAAGTCATCGGCGAAGTACCAGGATTGCAATCCGTCGATACAGCGATCGGTACACCGGCTTCGCGCAGGCCCGCAATTGGTGGGAGTCTCGTCTCGCGCAGGAAATAGAATGCGCCCGGCAGCAGCACGGCAACAGTTCCCGCTTTGCACATCGCTGCGATGCCTTCTGGCGAAAGGTATTCAAGATGGTCCGCCGAGAGACCGCCATGCTGCGCAACCAGGGCGGCTCCCCCTTGATCCGACAACTGCTCCGCGTGCAGCTTCACCGGCAAACCGTGCTTGCGAGCAGCTTCGAAGACACGCGCGGTCTGCGCGGCTGAAAAACCGATCCTTTCGCAGAAAGCATCCACGGCATCGACCAGTCCTTCCGACGCGAGCGCGGGAAGCATGGTGTCGCACACGAGATCGATATAGCGGTCTGCCTGTTCGGCATATTCGGGAGGCAGGGCATGCGCGCCCAGAAACGTCGTGCGCACGCGCACCGGCATGGTTTCGCCGATGCGGCGTGCGACGCGCAGCATCTTGCGCTCGGTGTCGAGGTTCAGCCCGTAGCCCGATTTGATTTCCAGCGTCGTCACGCCTTCCGCAAGCAGGTTCTGCACGCGCGGCAGACTGGCCTCCAGCAGGCCGTCCTCGCTGGCTTCGCGGGTGGCACGGACGGTGGACATGATGCCGCCGCCTTGTCTCGCGATATCCTCGTAGCTGGCGCCGTTCAGGCGCGCTTCGAACTCATCGCTGCGATTGCCGCCATAGACAACGTGGGTGTGGCAATCGATCAGGCCCGGCGTGACCCAGCGGCCCTTGCCGTCATGTGTCGTCGCTGCCTGATGAGCGGGAAGGTCGCTTCGCCTTCCCAGCCACGCAATGCGTCCGTCGCGCACGGCAATCGCGCCGTCGCGGATTTCGCCGTAGCCTCCGGCCGAGGACATGGTGGCGAGGTGGACATTGACCCACAGGCTGTCCCAAGGTTGGAGCTGTTCAGTCATTCCGCTTTTCCTTGAATGCAATGTGCGCTACGCACAGTAACGTCGGTGTCACGGCGGATAGTTCGATTGCCGATTCTTCGCGCCAGTCGACCAGGAGTGTTTCTCCAGCACCGGCGTGCATGCCGCAGGCAGTTCCTCGCCCTTGCGCGACATAGACCAGCATCAGGTCCGATTGGGGCGTGCAATGCCGGGTTCCGTGCAATTCGGTGACCTCCAGCACATGCGAGCAGACGGATCGCTGCGTCATCACGTTGAAATCGACGACCGGGCCGTCCTTCAGTTGTGCATCAATCCTTTGCTCGCCGCGAAAGACAAACGGTGCCGATCCCGCTCCCATCCTGCAACATTCGCCGTCCGCGTCTGTGAGCACCATTCCGTGTCCCTGGATGACGGCCAGCGAACGGTCGATCCCGGGGAAAACCGAAAACGGTCCCTCGCTGGCAACCTGAGCAGTGCTGATGCGCCAGTCGAAGGTATCCAGTCCAGCGCCGGATGGAAAGACAGCGAGTTGCGTTGTAACCCCGCCGCCGTTCTTCCACGGCATGACCTGGTAGTCGCCGGCCGTCAGCTTACGCATTGCTGCGTTCGACGATCCGTGCCAGCAGTCGCGCAGTAACGCGTGCCGTACGCTGGTCGATATCGAGGCTCGGGTTCAGCTCCGCGAAATCGGCAAGGCGCAGTTTCCCGCTGCCGGCCACCATGTCGATCACCGGCTCAACCACGTCGAGCGGGACACCGCGCGCAGCCGGTGCGCTGACGCCCGGTGCAACCGATGCGGGCAGGACATCGAGGCAGACCGTGAAATACACATGGTCAACTTGCGCGAGGAAATCCGCCAACGTTGCCCGCACCTTGTCCAGCGCGGCCACATGCATGTCCTCGTCCAGCATCCAGCGCACGCCAAGCGCGCGGGCGCGCTCGAACAGTGCCTGCGTATTGCCGAATTCGCTGATGCCGAGCACGCAGTAATGGAAGGGCCAGCCGCGTGCCTGGCAGTCTTCCGCTATCTGGCGGAAGGGCGTGCCGGAGCTGGCGCGCTCTGCCATGCGCAGGTCGAAATGCGCGTCGAGGTTGATCACACCGATGCGCGGCGCCTGTTCCCGTTGAGCGAGGTGATGCGCAAGTCCGCTGAAGGAGCCGAAAGCGATTTCATGCCCTCCGCCCATGGCGACGGGGAGCTTGCCACGCGCAAGCACGTTGGCGACAACGCCGGCCAGTTCCTCCTGTGCCGCTTCGAGGCGATCGTCGTCACACACGACATCACCAGCATCGGCCAACGAACGGCAGCGATGCACCGGCGTGTTGCCGAGCACGCTGCGCAGGGCAGCAGGCCCTTGGCGGGCGCCGGTGCGGCCATTGTTGCGGGCGACACCCGCATCGCAGGCAAAGCCGATCAGTGCCACGCCGCCATCGTCCGTGGCGTCTTCCAACGGTTTCACGATCTGGTGCCAGCGCTTGCCGTGCTCGCCTTCCGTGGCATCAACGCGGCCTTGCCAGCGTGTCATGTCTGCCTTGTGGTGCATGGCGTCTCCTAGGCGGCGTACAGGCCCGCGAACAGGTCCTGGCAGGTGGCGCTCAAGTCGCCGCACAGCACCATCTGCTTGGCCGCTTCGATGTCGGGCGCGAACAGGCGGTCCTTGTCGTAGAAGGCAACGCGCTGGCGCAGGCGCTGCTGCACCTGGGACAGTTGTGGCGAGGTCTTGAGCGGCCCGTGGAAGTCGACGCCCTGTGCGGCCGCCAGCAGCTCAATGCCGACGATGGTCGCCGTGTTGTGCGCCATCTCGTGCAGGCGGCGGCCGGCGAAGGTCGCCATGCTGACGTGGTCCTCCTGGTTGGCCGAAGTCGGCAGGCTGTCGACGCTGGCCGGGTGGGCGTGGGACTTGTTTTCCGATGCGAGCGCGGCAGCGGTCACATGCGCAATCATGAAACCGGAATTGAGTCCGGAGGAAGCGACCAGGAAAGGCGGCAAACCGGAGAGCGTTGAATCGATCAGCAGCGCGATGCGGCGCTCGGACAGCGCGCCAATTTCCGCGATGGCGAGTGCCAGTGTGTCGGCCGCGAAGGCGACCGGCTCGGCGTGGAAGTTGCCGCCGGAAATGACGTCGCCTTCTTCCGCATAGACAAGCGGGTTGTCGGTGACCGCATTCGCCTCGATCAGCAGGGTACGTGCGGCATTGCCGATCAGGTCGAGGCAGGCGCCCATGACTTGCGGCTGGCAGCGAAGGCTATACGGGTCCTGTACGCGTTCGTCGTTTTCCAGGTGCGAGCGGCGGATTTCGCTGCCTGACAGCAGCTGGCGGTAGATCTTTGCCACCGCGATCTGGCCCGGTTGACCGCGCACGGCATGCACGCGCGGATCGAAGGGCGCGTCGCTGCCCTTGGCGGCGTCGACGGAGAGTGCGCCGGCGACGGTTGCGGCCTCCAGCATGCGTTCGGCGAGGAACAGGCCGTGCAGCGCGAGGGCGGTCGAGACCTGGGTGCCGTTGATCAGTGCGAGGCCTTCCTTGGCGGCGAGGGTGACGGGCTCGATGCCGGCGGAAGCCAGCGCTTCCTTTGCCGGCATGATGCGGCCGTCGACTCGGGCATCGCCTTCGCCCATCAGGGTGAGCGTCATGTGCGACAGCGGCGCAAGGTCGCCGGACGCGCCGACGGAGCCCTTGCTCGGGATGCAGGGCATGACGCCCGCGTTGTAGGCCGCGATCATGGTGTCGATCACCGACGCGCGAATGCCGGAGAAGCCGCGCGAGAGGCTGCCGATCTTCATCGCGAGGATCAGGCGCACGACTTCGTCGGCGATCAGCTCGCCGCTGCCCACCGAGTGCGACAGGATCAGGTTGCGCTGGAGTTCTTCCAGCTGGTCGTTCGGGATGTGCGTCTTTGCCAGCTTGCCGAAGCCGGTGTTGATGCCGTAAGCGGGCGCGCCGCGTTCCACGATCTTGTGGATCGTGGCGGCCGACGTGTTGATCGCCTCATAGGCAGAAGGAGCCAGCGCGAGCGGGATGGCGTCGCGCCAGATCTTGCGCAGGTCCGTCAGGGTCATCTGGCCGGGCTGCAGGGTGAAAGTTGCGTTCATAGGTGGATTGCTTTCTGTGTTCTGCTGTATGTACTTGTCTTTTTCAACATGCGTTCGAGGGCGGGTGTTGTAGTTGGATTATTCGCTACATCTCCCCCGTCGTTCCCGCGTAGGCGGGAACCCATAAGCCCGGTACTCGAGCAAACTCACTATGGGTTCCCGCCTTCGCGGGAACGACGGGGAGAGGATGGTGTTGGATCAAACTGCTACACCCGCACTCATGCCGATTCCTTACTTGATCATCGGCAGCTTCAGTCCATTACGCTTCGCGCATGCTACCGCGGCTTCATACCCAGCGTCAGCATGGCGCATCACGCCCGATCCGCAGTCGTTAACCAGCACGCGCGCCAGGCGCTTCGCCGCAGCGTCAGTACCATCGGCAACGATCACCATCCCGGAATGCTGCGAATACCCCATGCCCACGCCGCCGCCATGATGCAGCGACACCCAGGTCGCGCCACCAGCGGTATTCAGCAGCGCATTGAGCAGCGGCCAGTCGGACACGGCATCGGTGCCGTCCTTCATGCTTTCCGTTTCGCGGTTCGGGCTGGAGACGGAGCCGGTATCGAGGTGGTCGCGTCCAATCACGATCGGACCCTTCAGCTCGCCGTTCTTCACCATTTCATTGAACGCCAGACCCGCAATGTGGCGCTCGCCGAGGCCCAGCCAGCAAATACGTGCCGGCAAGCCCTGGAAGGAAATGCGGTCGCGCGCCATGTCCAGCCAGTTGTGCACGTGCTTGTTCTCCGGGAACAGTTCCTTGATCTTGGCGTCGGTCTTGTAAATATCTTCCGGATCGCCCGACAGCGCAACCCAGCGGAACGGGCCCTTGCCCTCGCAGAACAGCGGACGGATGTAGGCCGGCACGAAGCCGGGGAAGTCGAAGGCATTCTTGACGCCGGTGTCGAAGGCGACCTGGCGGATGTTGTTGCCGTAGTCCACGGTCGGGATGCCCATCGCATGGAAATCCAGCATCGCCTGCACGTGCACCGCGCAGGACTTGGCGGCGGCGGCAGTGAGTTCCGCATGGCGGCTGTGGTCCTTCTGCGCGGCCTTCCATTGCTCGACCGTCCAGCCGATCGGCAGGTAGCCGTTGATAAGGTCGTGCGCCGAGGTCTGGTCGGTGACCAGGTCCGGTTTGATACCGCCGGCTTTCGCGCGCTTGACCAGTTCCGGCAGGATCTCGGCGGCGTTGCCGAGCAGTGCGATCGAAACGGCTTCCTTGCGTTCGCAGTGATGCTTGATCAGCGCGATTGCATCGTCGATATCCTTGGCCTGCTTGTCGACATAGCGCGTGCGCAGGCGGAAGTCGATGCTGCTCTGCTGGCATTCGATGTTCAGCGAGACGGCGCCGGCCAGCGTTGCGGCCAGCGGCTGCGCGCCACCCATGCCGCCGAGCCCTGCGGTCAGGATCCAGCGGCCGGCCCAGCTGCCGTTGTAGTGCTGGCGGCCGGCTTCGCCGAAGGTTTCATAGGTGCCCTGCACGATGCCTTGGCTGCCGATGTAGATCCAGCTGCCGGCGGTCATCTGGCCGTACATGAACAGGCCCTTGCGGTCGAGTTCGTTGAAGTGGTCCCAATTGGCCCACTTCGGCACCAGGTTGGAGTTGGCGATCAGGACGCGCGGCGCATCGGGGTTGGTCTTGAACACGCCTACCGGCTTGCCGGACTGCACCAGCAGAGTTTCGTCGTCGTTCAGGTCTTTCAGGGTTTCCAGGATCTTGTCGAAGCATTCCCAGTTGCGCGCGGCACGGCCGATGCCGCCGTAGACGACGAGGTGCTTCGGGTTCTCGGCCACTTCCGGATCGAGGTTGTTCTGGATCATGCGGTAGGCGGCTTCGGTCAGCCAGCTCTTACAGGTGCGTTCGCTGCCGCGCGGGGCGCGGATGACGCGGGACTCGTCCCAGCGCGGATCGTCGTTCAGTTTTGCGGCATCAGTCATCGTGTTCATTGTTCTTCCTTCCAGTGTCGATCAGTGCAGGCCGAGGTAGGCTGCGGTCAAAGAGGTATCGTTCATGGCGTCGCTCGCCTTGCCTTGCCAGACGGTGCGGCCGGATTCCAGCACGCAGACGTCGTCGGCGAAGGCGAGCACGCGGTCGGTGTTCTGCTCCACGAGCAGGATGGTCATGCCGTCCTGCTGCAACTGCTTAAGTGCGCGGTAGCAGAGATCGATGACCTTGGGCATCAGGCCCAGGGAGAGTTCATCGATCATGATCAGCTTGGGGCGCGTCATCAGCGCGCGGCCGATGGCGAGCATCTGCTGTTCGCCGCCGGACAGGTTGCCCGCCAGCGAGTCGAGGCGTTCGCCGAGGCGCGGGAACAGGCCGAGCACATAGTCGCGGTCCTGCTTGAAACGGCTGGCCGGCTGGATCAGGCCGCCCACGCGCAGGTTGTCTTCCACGCTCAGGTCCTTGAACAGGCGCCGGCCTTCCGGCGAGATGGCGATGCCGCGGCGCACGCGCTGGTCGGGTGTGAGCGTGCTGATGTCCTTGCCGTCGAACATGATGGCGCCGGCCTTCAGCCCGACATGGCCGGCTACGCACATCAGGGTGGACGATTTGCCCGCCCCGTTGGCGCCGATGAGGCCGGTGATCGTGCCCGGCCGCAGCGTGAGCGACAAGTCGTTCACTGCTTCGAACGCGCCGTAGCCGCAGGAGAGGTGATGAAGTTCAAGCATGCGTGCCTCCGACGACGGCGAGGTTGGGTTGCTTCGCTTTGTCCGCGATGGTGTCGCCGCCGAGATAGGCGGAACGCACGGCGGGATCGTTCATTACGCTGCGCGGTTCGCCCTGGGCAATCTTGCGGCCGTTGTCCAGCACCACGAGACGCTGGCAGACGCGCATCACTTCACTGAGGTTGTGCTCGATCAGGATGATGGTCACGCCCTGACGGTTGATGTCGGCGATGGTCGTTGCCAGCGCATTCGCTTCCTTCGAGTTGAGGCCGGCCAACGGTTCGTCCAGGAGCAGGAGCTTGGGTTTCAGCGCCAGCGCGCGGGCCATTTCGAGACGCTTGAGGATGCCCAGCGGCTGGATGCCCGGCTTCTGGTCCGCATGCGCGGCAATGCCGACGCGTTCCAGCATGTCGATGCCGACGACGGCTTCCTCGTCTTGCGAGACGTGCATCAGCGCCTTCAGCGGCGAGCGTGTCCGCGCCATGCCGGCGGCGAGGGCGACGTTGTCCAGCAGCGAAATCTCGCGGAAGGGCTTGACCAGCTGCTGTGACAGCGACAGGCCTTTCTGGATGCGCTTGTGGATCGGCATGCCGGACAGGCTTTCGCCTTCCAGCAGGACGTCGCCCTCCGAGGCGCGCACGACGCCAGTGATGGCGCGCAGCATCGTCGTCTTACCTGCCCCGTTGGGGCCGATCAGGCCGAGCAGCTCGCCAGGATAGACATCGAAGGACACATCGTCGATCGCGGTCAGTCCGCCGAAGCGCACGGTGACGTTGGCGACGCGCAGCAGTGCATTCAGTTGCGTGATCATGCGCGGCCTCCGTTGGAGCGTTGTACGACGCGCGTCACGATGGCGGCCATGCCGCCGGGCGAGAAGCGCATCATCAGGAACAGCAGGCCGCCGTAAACCAGCAGCTTGTAATCGCCAATGAACTGGAACCAGGCGGGCAGGGCGCTCAGTACCGCTGCGCCGACGGTAACGCCGGCGACGGAGCCGATGCCGCCGACCACGACCATGGACAGTACCGTCACCGACTCGACAAAGCCGAAGCTGTCGGGACCAATGAACTTCAGGTGCTGCGCATACAGGCCACCGGCCAGTCCCGCCAGCGCGGTGCCGATGGCGAACGCGGCCAGCTTGTAGCGCGGCACATCGATGCCGAGCACGCGCATCGTGTCTTCATCTTCCGCCACGCCGTTGAAGACGCGGCCCATCCACGACTTGCGGATGTAGATGCAGAGCGCGGCGGTGGCCACGCAGAAGGCAAGGGTCAGCAGCATGAAGCCGGTCTTGGACAGGCCGGAATCCGGGATGGCGGACACGCCGAGTTCGCCGCCCAGCCAGTCCTGCTGGCGGACGATGCCGACAAACAGGAAGCCCACGCCCATGGTGGTGATGGCGAGAAAGTCGGCACGCACCCGCAGGCTGGCCAGTCCGACGACGACACCGATAATGCCGGCGAGCAGCATGCCCAGCGGCAGCGTAACGAGGAAAGGCAATCCGGCCTTCGACAGCAGTGCCGACATGTACGCGCCGATGCCGAGGAAGGCCGCATGACCAAGGCTGATCTGGCCGCAGAAGCCGGTGATCAGGTTGAGCGACAGCGCGAACAGTACGCTGATCGCCATCGTAGTAAGCAGGGAAATTTCGTATTCCATGATCTCTTATCTCCGTGCGAACAGGCCTTGCGGGCGCACCATCAGCACCGCGATCAGGAAGGCGAAAGCGATCGCGTTGCGGTCGAGCAGCTTGCCCAGGTAGATCGTGCCGAAGGACTCGACCACGCCAAGCACCAGCGCCGCCAGCAGGGTGCCGCGCACCGAACCCATGCCGCCGAGAACGATGATCGCGAGACCCTTGTAAGACGGCACGCTACCCATGGTCGGTTCCACCAGGTTGTTCAGCAGCGCCACCCAGACGCCGGCAAAACCGGCCAGCGCGGAGCCGACGAAAAAGTTGATGTCGCGCACCTGCCGCAGCTTGATGCCGAAGGATTCGGCCATCTGCGGATCGGACACGGTGGCTTGGCAGGCGACGCCGACGCGAGTCTTGTTCTGCAGGTAACCGAGCACGCCGATGATGACGGCGGTACCGAGCATGACCAGCAATTCCGCCTGCTTGAACTGCAGGCCGCCGAACAGCGCAACCTGGTCCTGCAGCGGCGGCGCCTGGTACGACATGCCGGCGGCGCCGAAGATGATGCGGAACAACTCTTCGAAAGCGATGTAGAGGCCGATCGAGGCGATCAGCGCGACGAAGGGCGGTTGCTTGAGGATGGGTTCATAGCAGACGCGATACATGGCCACGCCGGACATGCCGGCCACCATCATCGCGGCGAAGAAGCCGAGCGCGAGGCTGCCGGTAACGTTGGTGACCAGCACGCCGAGGTAGCCGCCCAGCGTGAACAGGGCGGCGTGCGCGACGTGCAGGATGCGCAGCAGGCCGTAGACGAGGGTCAGCCCCAGCGCGACGAGCGCGTAGATGCTGCCCTGGACGAGGCCTTGGGCGGTGAGCTCCAGGAAGAGCATGATGACTCCTTGATGCGGGTGGGTCGGGTGAAGTTTTCCCTACTCTTGCGGGCGGGCATGGACGGATGACGTTTCGCTGCAATTCCCCCGTCGTTCCCGCGAAGGCGGGAACCCATAGTGAGTTTGCTCGTGCTGACTCACTATGGATCCCCGCCTGCGCGGGGATGACGGGTTACGGTTGGCAGTTCATTCACCAAACAATCCCGCGTGCGAAATTACTTCGCCGACTTAGACGGCGGCGTCAGCATCGGACCCGAGATCACCGAGTGACGGCGGAACGCCTTGTCCTTGACGACCTGCACCTGCACATCCTTCTTCACTTCATGCAGGTCATTGAACGCCAGCTTGCCGATCGGCGTATCAAAGTTCCCGGCTGCCAGCGCATTCTTCAGCTCCTCGCCACCCTTGCCGTTGGTCTTCTTCAAGCCTTCGATCAGGACCGAGGTCGCGGTGTAGGCGGAGGCGGCGACCATGTCGGCGTTGGAACCCACCGCCTTGCGGAAGTCGGCGATGAAGGACTTGGTGGCGGCGGAATCGGAGTCACGATCCAGCGAGGTGGTGACATACACGCCCTCTGCGGCAGCGCCGGCGATCTCGATGAACTTGTCGGAGTCGTAGCCTTCCTGGCCGATGATGGGGGCGCTCACGCCTGCGGCGCGCAGCTGGCTGACCAACGGGCCCGCAGTGAAGTAATAACCCGATGCGTAGATGACGTCCGGGTTGTCGGACTTCACTTTCGACACCAGCGCGCCGAACTGGCGGTCCTGGATGCCGTACTCGTATTCGTTGACGACCTGCAGGCCGAACTTTTGCGCGCCTTCCTTGAAGCCGGCTGCCAGCGCCTGACCGAAGTCATTCTTCAGCGTGATCATGGCGACCTTCTTCTTGCCGAGGTTCTGGACCAGCATCGAACCGGCGCGGCCCTGCACTTCGCCCATCGCCGACACGCGGAACATGTAATCGCCCGTCAGCGTGATGTCCGGGTGGATTGCATAGGACACGACATAAGGCACCTTGCCCTGCTGGAAGATGCCGGCGGCGGCGCGCGTCGAGCCGGAATAGGAGCCGGACACCGCGCCGACCACCTTGTCCTTTTCCACCAGCTTGGTGGCGACCGGTACGGCTTCCTTCGGCGACGCCTGATCGTCATAAATCACCAGTTCCAGCTTCTGTCCGGCAACACCGCCCTTGTCGTTAGCCTGCGCAACGGCCAGCTTGGCACCTTCCAGTGCCGACTTGCCGTCGGCTGCCGCGAAGCCGGTCAACGGCACATTGAAGCCGATCTTGATCTGTGCGTGGGCGGGAACGGCGGCGAAGAAGGCGGTGAAGCATGCGGAAGCGAGCAGTTGCCTGCGGAATGGAATCATTGCGTGTCTCCTCAAGGGTCTGAATCGTGGGATTGCGTGCCCGAAAAGCGAAGGCGTTTTTTGGGCCGACGATTTAGTTTAGGTTGTATAGACAACTTACGCAATAGCGACATTAATTGACAATACAAATTAATGCCATAAAATCGATAAAAGTTGACGAGAGGGCAGCATGAAGGACGCACAGGAAAGCGCGGAAGAAGGCCAGGAGGGGCGGGTTCCCGCGTTCCTGCATATCAAGAATTACTTGCTGGAACAGATCCAGGCGGGGCAGTGGAAGGAAGGCGACGCCATCCCGTCGGAACAGGCGCTGGCGAAGCAGTTCGGCGTGTCGCGCATGACCGTCAACCGCGCGGTGCGCGAGCTGACCGACGAACAGATCCTCAGCCGCATCCAGGGATCGGGCACCTACGTCGCCCAGCACAAGTACCAGGCGACACTTGTAGAGATCAAGAGCATCGCCGAGGAAGTGCGCGCGCGCGGCCACCGTCACCGCAGCGAGCTGCACCTGCTGGAGCGCAGCAAGGCGAACGAGCAGCTCGCGTTGTATTTCAATGTGAAGCCTGCGCACCCGCTGTTCCACTCGGTGATCGTGCATTTCGAGAATGAGATCCCGATCCAGGTTGAGGACCGATGGGTCAATCCGGACGTGGCGCCGGATTACATGCTGCAGGATTTTTCAGCGATCACGCCGAACGAATACCTGATGGCGGCGGCGCCGCTGCAGGGGGTGAATTACAGCATCGAGGCATTGAGCCCGCCGCAGGAGATTGCGGACATGCTGCAGATTACGTCGAAGGAGCCGTGCCTGGTGTTGAAGCGCAGGACGCTGTCGAAGGGGGAGGTTGCCTCGGTGGCGACAATGTGGCATCCGGGTGGGCGGTATCAGTTTGCGGGGAGTTTCTAATACCTGCTGCCGCAACAAACCCGCCGTCATTCCCGCGAAGGCGGGAATCCATGCTGAGGTTGTTCTGATCGACTTCCTATGGATTCCCGCCTTCGCGGGAATGACGGGGAGTGGATAGTCGAAGCGCTCGGAAATCAACCCGCATTCGAAGGCATCAGAATTCCTCACACCCCCACATAACTGTGCCAAACATCCGGCGCCGCACGCAACGCCTCCGAACTCCCCGACCACACCACCTTCCCGCGCTCGATCACCGTATGCGTATCCGCAAGCCTGATTAGCCGCTCCACATACTTGTCGATCACCAGCACCGTCTGCCCCACTTCGCGCAGGTGGGCAAGACACTGCCAGATCTCTTCACGCACGAGCGGCGCCAGCCCCTCGGTTGCCTCGTCAAGGATCAGCAAATGCGGATTCGTCATCAGCGCGCGTCCGATCGCCAGCATCTGCTGCTCGCCGCCGGAGAGCTGGTTGCCCATGTTGCGCCGCCGTTCCTGCAGGCGCGGGAATAGCGCATACACGCGTTCGAGCGTCCACGGCTGCTTCGCCTTGCAGCGGTTCGCAGCAAAAGCCACGAGGTTTTCCTCGACCGTCAGGTTGGGAAAAATCTGCCGTCCTTCGGGCACCAGTGCGATGCCGAGACGCGCCACCTGGTCGGCGGAAAGTCCGTCGATGCGCTGGCCATTAAATTGAATGCTGCCGCCATGCGTGCGATTCAAGCCCATGATCGAGCGCACGGTAGTCGTCTTGCCCATGCCATTGCGGCCGAGCAGGGTCGCCACCTGCCCGCGTTCAATCTGCATACTGATGCCGAACAGTACCTGGCTCGCGCCGTACGCCGTTTCGATGTTGTCCACGCGCAGGATCATGCCGGCACCTCGTCGCCCAGGTAGCCGCGTTTGACTTCCGCATTCACGCGAATCTCATCCGGCGTGCCGGTGGCGATGATCCGTCCCGCGACCAGGACGGAGATACGGTCAGCGACGCGGAACACCGCATCCATGTCATGTTCGATCAGCAGCACGCTCACCGATGGACGCAAGGATTCGATCAAGGGAACAAGGTCGTCCGATTCGTCATGTCCCATTCCCGCCATGGGTTCGTCGAGGAGAAGGAGCTTCGGCTGCGTGGCGAGTGCGAGGCCGACTTCGAGCCGCCGCTGTTCGCCGTGGGAGAGCTTGCCTGCCAGCGCTTCTAAACGAGCAGCAAGGCCGATGCGTTGCGCAATTCCATCGGCTTCATGGAACAACGCCGCGTCGGAAACCGCAGGCCGCCAGAAACGCATGCTGCTTCCCTGCCGCGCCTGGACCGCAAGGGCAAGATTGTCGCGCACGGATAGACCGTTGAAGATATTGGTGATCTGGTACGAGCGGGCAAGCCCGCGCTCCACGCGCTTGTGCATGCACAGGCGCGTCACGTCGTGACCATCAAACACGATCAAGCCCGAATCGGGCCGCAAGGCGCCCGATACCTGATGAATCAGTGTCGTCTTGCCCGCGCCATTCGGTCCGATGATCGCGTGTATCTCGCCGGCGTGGATGGTCAGGTCCAGCTCATCGGTGGCTGCAAGCGCACCGAAGCGCTTCACGAGACCGCGCAATTGAAGGATGGGCTGCGTCATTGCACATCCTTCCCGCGCGCGCGAACCAGGCTCAGCAAGCCGTTCGGCAGCACGATCACGACGGCGAGCAGGACGATGCCCAATGCGAGCTGCCAGTGCATGGTGTAACCAGAGAGGATTTCCTCCAGCAGGAGGATCGCCACGGCACCGGCCACGCCGCCGAACAGGTAGCCCACGCCGCCAAGGATGACCATCACCATCAGCATGCCGGATTGCGTCCAGTGCAGCAGGTTGGGGCTGACCAGCATGTTCTGATTGGCGATGAGCGCGCCCGCCAGTCCCGCCAGTGCGCCGCCGAGGGTGAAGCACACCAGCTTGTAGCGATATACCGGATAGCCGATGGCCTCCATGCGCGTCTCGTTTTCCCGGATGCCCTGCACCACCCGGCCGAAGCGCGAGTTGACGAGCCGGTGCACGAACAGCATGCCGGCGGCAAGCAGCACCAGCACGACGTAGTAGAACGCCGTGTCCGAGCTCATGTCGAACCCGGCCGACGAACGCGTTGCGAGCGACAGGCCATCGTCGCCACCATACGCGCGCATCGAGATGAACAGGAAGTACACCATCTGTGCAAACGCTAGCGTGATCATGATGAAGTACACGCCACGCGTGCGTAGCGAAATCAATCCGACAATGGCGGCAAGAAAGGCACTGGCCGCCATGGCCAACGGCCAGCTGACCCATGCCGATGAGATGCCATGCTGCATCAGGATGCCGACCGCATAGGCGCCCGTGCCGAAGTAGGCGGCATGCCCGAGGCTGACCATTCCGCCGAAACCGAGCACGAGGTTCAGGCTGGTTGCCGCAAGGGCAAAGATCATCAGTCTGCTGGCGACGCCGATGTAGAACTCCTGTTCAAGCGCCGTGGCGGCGAAAGGAAAGGCCAGTGCCGCGAGCAGCAGGGCGATGGCAGCGGGAGAAAAGTGGTGATGCAGTCTGCTTTGCATGCCGTCCTCACCCGCGTGCAGGGAACAGGCCCTGCGGTTTGAAGAAGAGGACGGCGGCCATGAGCACGTAGGTGAGCATGCCGGCGATCGCCGGTCCCAGGTCCGCGGCAATATCTGCTGGAAGCATCGCCTTGAATGCGAGCGGCAGCACGGTGCGGCTGAGCGTATCGACGATGCCGACCAGCAGCGCGCCGACCAGGGCGCCGCGGATCGATCCGATACCGCCGATCACGATGACCACGAACGCAAGGATCAGGATGCTCTCGCCCATGCCGACCTGCACCGCGAGGATGGGACCAAGCAGCGCGCCGGCCAGCGCGCACAGGACGGCGCCGAAAGCGAACAGGCAGGTGAACACCAGCTTGATGTTGACGCCCATCGCCGTCGCCATTTCGCGGTTCGACGCGCCGGCGCGTACCAGCATGCCGATACGCGTCTTGACCACAACGACATACAGCAACGCGGCGACAGCGATGCCGGCGCCAATGATGAACAGGCGATAGGACGAGTAAAAGAAATCGGGGAGAAGCTCAACGGGTTTCGACAGCGCAGCGGGTGCGCTTAACGTCAGCGGCTGCGAACCCCACACCATGCGCGCACCTTCATTGAAGATCAGGATCAGCGCGAAGGTCGCCAGCACCTGCGCCAGGTGGTCGCGCCCGTAGAGCCGGCGGATAACGCTGACCTCAAGAATGACGCCCAGTACCGCAGTTGCCACCAAGGCGCTGGCGAGGCCGATCCAGAACGAACCGCTCATCGAGGTAAAGGTGGCGGCAAGGTACGCCCCCGCCATGTAAAGCGAGCCGTGCGCGAGGTTGATCAGGTCCATGATCCCGAATACCAGCGTCAGCCCTGCCGCCAGCAGGAACAGCATCAGGCCGAACTGCAAACCGTTCAGCAGATGCTCGATGACCAGAGTGACATCCATGCAATGTTTTCTATGAAGTGGTTGAAACCGATTAGAATCAAAAACTTTACTAGAAAAACCAATTTTTGTTATCCCGATCAGGAGGCGATTTGTGAAGTTCGTGAGCGTTATCCGTTATTCCGCCCTCGCAGTGGCACTTTCCGCCGCATTGACAGCACAGGCAGCGGACAAGGTGAAGGTAGGCATGGTAACGACGCTGTCCGGCGCGGGCGCCGGCCTCGGCGTCGATATCCGCGATGGGTTCAGCCTGGCGTTGAAGCACCTGGACAACAAGTTCGGCGGCCTCCCGGTCGAGGTGATCAGCGGCGACGACCAGCAGAATCCCGACGCGGCCAAGCAGCTCGTCGACAAGCTCCTGAAGCGCGACAAGGTCGACATGATGACCGGCATCGTGTTTTCCAACGTGATGCTGGCGGTGGGCCCGTCGGTCTTCAACGCAAAGACGCACTACATTAGCGCCAATGCCGGCCCGTCCCAGTACGCGGGTGAACAATGCAATCCGTACTTCTTCAACGTGGCATGGCAGAACGACAACCTGCACGAGGCGGTCGGCAAGCATGTCACCGAGAAAGGCTTCAAGAATGTCGCCCTCGTCGCCCCCAACTACCCGGCCGGCAAGGATGCACTCGCCGGCTTCAAGCGCTTCTACAAGGGCAAGGTCGCCGACGAGATCTACACCAAGCTCGGCCAGCTCGACTACGGCGCGGAACTGGCGCAGATCCGTTCGCTGAAGCCCGACGCGGTGTACATCTTCCTGCCGGGCGGCATGGGCATCAACTTCATCAAGCAGTTCGTCGACGCCGGCCTGTCGCGCAATGCGCAACTGTTCGGCCCGGGCTTCTCCGCCGACGAGGACATCATCAAGGCAGTCGGCGCGCCGATGCTGGGCATGTTCAATGCGTCCCAGTGGGGGCACGACATGGACAACGCGCAGAACAAGCGCTTCGTCGCCGATTTCCAGAAGGAGTACGGCCGCCTGCCGTCGCTGTACGCATCGCAGGGCTACGACGCGGCGATGCTGATGGACTCCGCGGTGCGCGGCGTGAAGGGCAAGATCGAGGACAAGGAAGCGCTCGGCAAGGCCATCAAGGCGGCGAACTTCAAGTCGGTGCGCGGCGATTTCAAGTTCAACAACAACCAGTTCCCGGTGCAGAATTACTACACGCGCGTGATCGTGCAGGATGCGCAGGGAAGGGTGACGAACAAGACACTCGGCGTGGTGCTGGCGAATCACGGTGATGCCTATGCGTCGGCGTGCAAAATGAAGTAAGCGCTACTCCCGCGCTTGAAACGGCTGCCTTCCGGCGGCCGTTTTCATTTACGGTTCGCTGAGGCTGTTGTTTTCGAAAGATAAGGGCTGATGGCGCGTGCAGCGACAGAGACGTTGTCTCCCATGCGCAGTTGCGTGACTTCGTCTTCTGACGCGACCACATCGATGACTTCCTGCCCGATCAGCAGCGTGACGATGTACACGACATCTTCCTGGCGGATGTCCAGTACTTGCGCATGCAGGTTCAGCCTTCCCGAAAGCCGCTTCTGCAGGAAGACTTCTCGTGGCGTACCGGAGTCGACAATGCGCCCGCCTTCCAGACGCAAGACCTTTCCCGACAGCTTGAACACCTCGCCCAATTCGTGACTCACCATGATGGTGGTCAGGCCGAAGCGCCGGTGCAGTGACGCGACCTCGTTCTGCAACTGATTGCGCATGCTTATGTCCAGCGCCGACAACGCTTCGTCGAGCAGGAGCAATGCGGGCTTGCGCGCAATCGCCCGCGCCAGTGCGACGCGCTGCTTCTGTCCGCCGGACAGGGTGAGGGGCATCCTGTCTTGCAGCATGTTAAGGCCCGTGAGTTCAAGCAGCTCTTCCACCCAACGCCTGTCGTCGCGTGGCACGGCATAGGCGATGTTCTCCCTGACAGTGAGGTTGGGAAACAGCGCGTAGTCCTGGAAAACGAAGCCGATTGACCGTTGCTGGGGCGGGAGATGGATGCGCCGCTGTGCGTCGAACCATGTGACACCGTCGACGACGATGCGTCCGCGTTCCGGTTGCACCAGTCCCGCTAGCATGCGCAGGACGGTTGTCTTCCCCGCGCCGGAAGGGCCGAAAAGGGTGACGAAGCTCTTGCTCTCGATGCGCGCTTCCACGTCCAGTTGCAGGGGGCCGCTGGCGCTGCCGAGCTGCATGCCGAGGGAGAATTCGATCATCTCAGCCCGCCTTCAGCAGCTTCTTGTTCATCACGTACACCGTCAGCAGGATGGCGAAGGTGATGGCGAACAGGACGATCGCGTAAAAGTTGGCGGCGGCATAGTTCAGGCTTTCCACTTCGTCGTAGATCGCAATCGACGCCACCTTGGTCACGCCGGGGATGTTCCCGCCGATCATCAGGATCACGCCGAATTCACCGACGGTGTGCGCAAAACTCAGGACGGCGCCTGACAGCAGGGCGGGCTTGATGTTTGGCAGGAGCACGCGGAACAGGGTGTAAGCGTCGGATTTGCCCAGCGTCCGCGAGGCCTCGACCAGTGAGCCGGGAAGGTTCTGGAATCCGGACTGGATCGGATGCACCATGAAGGGCAAGCTGAAAATGACGGACCCCACCACCAGCCCCGCGAAACTGAACACGAGGCGGATGTTGAACCATTGTTCCAGCCACTGCCCGAATGCATTTTGCGGACTGAACGCGAGCAGCAGATAGAAGCCGAGCACTGAGGGTGGCAGCACCAGCGGCATGCTGACCAGGGTTTCGATGACCGGCTTGAGACGCGTGCGGGTGTGGGCAATCCAGTACGCGAGCGGAATGCCGATGACGAACAGGATCAGCGTGGTGATCGCGGCGAGGCGGAAGGTGAGCAGCAGCGGCTGCCAGTCGTGGCTCACGGCATCTCCCCCGCGAGCAGTGTCATTTCATTTGCCTTGACCAAGCCTTCAACGGCGTCGCCGACCGTAAGGCTGAGCGCATGCGTGGAGCGCGTGGTGATCACCGACTCCACCCTGCGTCCTTCGAAATCGAGTGTCACCCGTGCCAGCAGCTTGCCACGCTCGATGGCCATCACGGTGCAGGGCAGCCGATTGCGCATGCTGATTAGCCCGGACAGATTCTTTGCGAGCGAGACCTCGGTTTCCTTGAACAGCAGGGTGACTGGCATGCCGGGCGTCCAACCTGAAGCTTCCTCGCTGGCGCCGATCAGGGTCGCGGTAAACCGGTGCGTACCGACGTCCACGTCCACCAGCACGATGCTGCCGTGGACATCGATCGCGTGAATGCTTCCGGGAAGGCGGTTCATGGCAGCTGGTAGCCGTAGCGTTCGAGGATGGCGCGCGACTTCGCCGCCAGGACGAAGTCATGGAACTGCCGGGACAGCGCCGGATTGTTCTGCTGGCCATGCTTCAGGATCACGATGCCCTGCGCGATCGGCTGGTAGGACTCCTTCGGCAGGTCGATCCACTTGCCTTGTCCCTGCATTTCCGGTGAGACGACGACCGATTTCGCGGTAAAGCCTGCATCCGCCGCGCGGGAGTGGATGTACTGGTTGGTTTGCGAGATGCTCTCACCGAAGACGAATTTCGTGGCCAGCGATGCATCAAGCTTGTAATGCGCCAGGGCCTTCATCGTCTCCCTGCCATACGGCGCGGTTTTGGGGTTGGCGATGGCGATCTTCGCGACGGCAGGGCTCGCAAGCGTGCTGCGCCAGTTGGCGAGATCGATGTCCTTCATCGTCCAGAGCACCAGCGTGCCGTAGGCATAGACCTTCGGCGGCGCGGCAGCATGCCCTTCCTTGTGCAGCTTTTCCGGATATTCCATGTCGGCGGACAGGAAAACATCAAACGGGGCGCCGTTCATGATCTGCGCGGTGAACTTGCCGGAGGAGTTGTAGACCGGCTTCAACGTATGGCCGGTTTCCTTCCTGAATGCTTCCTGGATATCGTCGAAGGCGTATTGCACGTTTGCCGCGACGGCCACGGTCAGCGTGTCAGCTCCGGCGGCGCTGCATAGCGCGAAGAGCAGGGGAACGGCAAGCATCCTCATCGGCGGTGTCCCTTTCGGAAGGCCTGCACGCCGAGGTGCATTGTGTTGGACGAGGGCATGGAAAGGCGTTGTTTGAGCTTATACACGGGATGATATAACGCTCGATAGAGCCTGACCATACTCCGATTGGACCATGGATCATTGCCAGGAATGCATGTGTGTGACTGGTGCGATGCAAACGCATGTGTGAACGGCATTCGACCGCTATAATTCTTCCCGCCCAACCCACTGCCACGCCCCATGATCGACCCAGCAGATTCCCGCACGCTTCCCTTGCAAAAACCGACACGGGTGCATTTCACGACTGAGGCACGGATCTATACCGTCGTGCTCGACCAGGACTTGCTCGGGGATTGGCGGCTGTCGCAGTCCTGGCTGTCCAGGAACGGAAAGCGCGGCGCCAAGTCCCAACTCGTGGAGAACTTCGCGCAGGGCATGGCCATGCTGGAAAAGCTTGCGAAGAATCGTGTGCAGGACGCCGCAACGGCGTCCTGACAGGTACTACATCAGGATGATGTCGTACTGCTCCTGGTGGTACAGCGTCTCTACCTGAAGCGAAATCGGCTTTCCAATGAAATCGCCCAGCATCGCCAGGTGCTGGGATTCCTCTTCGAGGAACATGTCCACGACGACCTGTGACGCGAGAATGCGGAATTCGCGCGGATTGAACTGCTTGGCTTCGCGCAGCAGTTCGCGCAGGATTTCATAGCAGACGGTGCGTGCGGTCTTGACCTGCCCCTTGCCGGCGCATGCAGGACACACTTCGCACAGGATGTGCGCCAGCGACTCGCGGGTGCGCTTGCGTGTCATTTCCACCAGGCCAAGCTGTGAGAACCCCGACACCGAGACCTTCGTCCGGTCGCGCGACAAGGCCTTGTTCAGCTCGGCGAGCACGGCATTGCGGTGCTCGACGTTCTCCATGTCGATGAAGTCGAGGATGATGATGCCGCCGAGGTTGCGCAGGCGCAGCTGACGCGCAATGGCGTGCGCCGCTTCCAGGTTGGTCTTGAAGATCGTGTCGTCGAAATTGCGACCGGTGACATAGCTGCCGGTATTGACGTCGATCGTCGTCATCGCCTCGGTCTGGTCGATGATCAGGTAGCCGCCGGATTTGAGGTCGACGCGGCGTCCCAGCGCACGCTGGATTTCCTCTTCCACACCGTACAGGTCGAACAGCGGCCGCTCGCCGGTGTAGTGCACCAGCTTCGCCAGCACGGACGGCGTATAGGCGTTGCCGAATTCCTGCAGTTTCTGGAAGTTCTCGCGCGAGTCGACCTGGATGGTCGAGGTGTTGTCATTGACGAAATCGCGGAGTACGCGCTGAGCCAGGTTCAGGTCCTGGTACAACAGCGTCGGCGCCGGCCGGGTGCGCGCCTGCTGGGTGATGTTCGCCCAGGTCTTGCGCAGGTAGTCGACGTCCATCTGCAGGTCGGCGTCGGAGGCATCCTCGGCCATGGTGCGGATGATGAAGCCTCCCTTTTCTTCGGGCGGCAGCAGTTTCTGTACCTTGGATTTCAGTGCTTCGCGGTCGGCTTCGTTCTCGATGCGCTGCGAAATGCCGATGTGCGAATCCTGCGGCAGGTAGACCAGCATGCGGCCGGCGATCGAAATCTGCGTCGACAGGCGCGCGCCCTTGGTGCCGATCGGGTCCTTGATCACCTGCACCATCACCGACTGGCCATCATAGAGCAGCTTCTCGATCGGCGCCGGCATGGTGTTGGAATTGTCGTGCGGACGGGCTTCCCAGATATCGGCCACGTGCAGGAAGGCGGCACGTTCGAGGCCGATGTCGATGAAGGCGGACTGCATGCCCGGCAGCACGCGCACCACCTTGCCGAGGTAGACGTTGCCGGCGAGGCCGCGCGACAAGGTTCGTTCGATGTGGAGTTCCTGTACTGCGCCTTGGAGAATCAATGCAACCCGCGTCTCCTGCGGGGTGATGTTGATGAGGATGTCTTCGCTCATAAAGTCGGAATACCGGCTTGATTTAATAGTTGTGCGGTCTCGTAAAGCGGCAGGCCCATGATGCCCGTGTAGCTGCCGGCAATGTCCTTGATGAACACCGCGGCGATGCCCTGGATGCCGTAGCCGCCAGCCTTGTCGTAAGGCTCCGACGTGGCGCAGTAGGCGCGCATCATTTCCTCGGTCAGGGGCGCCAGGGTGACTTCGGAGGTCTGTGTCTGCTGGAAGGTTTCGCCATCGCGGTGCAGGGCGACGCTGGTGATGACCTGGTGCGTGCGGCCGGAAAGGGCGCGCAGCATGTCCATGGCTTCGGTCTCGTTGGCCGGCTTGCCGAGGATGCGTCCATCGATCACTACCGTCGTGTCGGCCGCCAGCACGGGGCGCAGCGGAAGACGGCGGGCCAGCATGATCTTCCATGCCTGTTCGGCCTTCTCGCGCGTCACGCGCACCACGTAGGCGTCCGCCTTTTCGTTCGGCAGCACTTCCTCGCTCACATCCGGTCCGCGCGGGCCTTCGCCGCGCAGCAGCAGCAGTTCGAACTCGACGCCGATCTGGCGCAGGAGTTCGCGGCGGCGGGGACTCTTGGAAGCGAGGTAAATCTTGTTGTCTGCCGGTTTCATGGAAATTCTCAAACCCTGTGATACGGATGGTTCTGCGTGATCGACCACGCGCGGTACAGCTGTTCTGCAAGCAGGACGCGCACCATTCCGTGGGGAAGCGTCAGGCTCGATATACGGATCAGCATATCCGCGGACGCCTTGAAACCTGCGTCCAGCCCGTCTGCTCCGCCTATCACGAATGTAACATCACGCCCGTCTTGTTGCCACTGCGTCAGCAGCTGCGAGAGTTGCACCGTCGTAAGGTCCTTGCCGCGCTCGTCGAGGGCAATGATGCGCGCGCCTTTCGGGATGGCCGCCTCGATCTTTCCGCGTTCCAACGCCATGACCGTTTCGGCAGTCTTGCTGCCGGAACGTTCTACAGGCTTGATTTCCTTGAGGTGGATGCGGCACTCCGGCGGCATGCGCTTCGCATATTCGCCGAACCCGTCTTCGATCCAGGCAGGCATCTTGTGGCCTACCGCGGCGATGATGAGCTGCATGGCAGCTTATTTTGCGGTCGTGCGCTTGGCGGCTGTCTTCCTTGGCGCGGCGGTTTTTGCTGCAGCGACTTTCACGGTCTTGCCGACTGGCGTCTTGGCCGTCTTGGTGGCCGTTTTCCTTGCGGCGGTGGTCTTGGTAGCAGCCGTTTTGGTAGCAGCCGTCTTGGTCGCAGCGGTCTTGGTGGCCGTGGTCTTCCGCGCTGCGGTCTTGCGCGCGGGCTTCTTCGGCTCGTCGTCGTCCAGCGTCGTCTGGCTTGCGGCGATGTGTGTGGAGCGCTTGCGCGGTGCCGGTTCAGCATCGTCGGTCGCGGCCGTCTTCTTCGCCGTACGCTTGGCGGCGCCGAACTTCACTTCCTTGTCGCCCCAGATTTCCTCGAGGCGGTAGTAGTCGCGAATCGCCGGCTGCATGATGTGCACGACCATGTCGCCGAGGTCGACCAGCACCCATTCGCCGGTCTCTTCGCCCTCGATGCTGACGATGTTGCCGCCCTTTTCCTTGACCTTGTCGCGCACCGAGGCGGCGAGTGCCTTGGTCTGGCGGTTGGAGGTACCGGAAGCGATGGCCAGGCGGTCGAACATGCTGGTCAGATGGACAGTGTCATAGACGCGGATGTCCTGTGCTTTTACGTCTTCAAGGGCGTCGATGACGGCGGATTGCAGTTTTTTGATGTCCATTAGTTTCTGTAGAGATGGTGTTGTTGTATATAGTCTAGCACCCCGGCCGGGATCAGCGAGGCTACATCGCCGTCCTGTTCGAGGGCGGCACGGATTTGCGTCGCCGAAATATCCACCGCGAGGTTGGTCGCCACGTAGGCCAATCCCTTGGGGGTGTGACGGATTTGTTCCGGTGTCGCTGCGCGCCGGGCGAACTCGCGGGCGACTTCCGGTGCGATCCTTGTATCGTCGATTCCATATCCCGGGCGCGATGCGGCGCACAGGTGGGCAAGCTCGAACAGCGCCTGCCAGTCCTTCCATGTTTGCAATTTTTGCAACTGATCTGCACCCATCAGAAAGCTGATCGAAGCGTCCGGGCCGAGTTCCTCCCGTAGCGCGCGCAGCGTATCGATGCTGTAGGTCGCCCCGGTGCGCCGGATTTCCTGCTCGTCGATCGTGACCGGGACGGCAAGATGCCGGAAGGCGATGCGGGCCATTTCCACGCGATGCGCCGGCAGTGTCTGCAAGCCCTGTTTTTGCCAGGGCTGCCCGGCGGGGATGATGCGCATTTCATCCGGCACCAGCAGCCGGGCAAAGTAGCCGGCGAGCGCCACATGGCCGTTGTGGACGGGGTCGAAGCTTCCGCCCAGGACGGCAATGCAGCGCGGTGAAGTCACACCCATTCCCGCGGCTTGAGGAAATCGGTGTACAGCGTCGCTTCCGGGGTGCCCGGCTCGGGTTTCCAGTCATAGCGCCACTTCACGACCGGCGGCATCGACATCAGGATGGATTCGGTACGGCCTCCCGACTGCAGGCCGAACAGCGTACCGCGATCCAGCACCAGATTGAACTCGACATAGCGTCCCCGGCGGTAGGCCTGGAAGTCACGCTCGCGTTCGCCGTAGGGCGTGTCCTTGCGCTTTTCGAGGAGCGGCACATAGGCGTCGATGAAGCGGTCGCCGACGCTTTTAATCATCGCAAAGCTCTGCTCGAAGCCGAGCGCATGGAAATCGTCGAAGAAGATGCCGCCGATGCCGCGCGGTTCCTGGCGGTGCTTAAGGAAGAAATACTCGTCGCACCATTTCTTGAAGCGCGAATGCAGGTCGCTGCCGAAGGGGGCCAATGCATCCTTGCAGGTCTGGTGGAAGTGCTTCGCGTCTTCTTCGTAACCGTAGTAAGGCGTCAGGTCCATGCCGCCGCCAAACCACCAGACAGGCTCTTCGCCTTCCTTGGTCGCGGTGAAGAAGCGCACGTTCATGTGCGAGGTCGGGGCGTACGGATTGCGCGGATGGAGTACCAGCGACACGCCCATCGCTTCCCAATTGCGGCCGGCGATCTCGGGGCGGTTGGCGGCGGCGGTCGGGGGCAGGCTGCTGCCGCTCACATGCGAGAAGCCGATGCCGCCGCGTTCCAGGACGTTGCCTTCCTCGAGGATGCGCGAAATGCCGCCGCCGTTGATGGGGCTCGTGCCATGCGGGCGTTCCCATTGGTCGGTGATGAACTGTTTGCCGTCGACTTCTTCGAGGGCGGCGACGATGCGTTTCTGCAGGTCGAGGAGGTAGGCCTTGACGGTGTCGGGGGAGGTGGTCATGTGGGACTTCGGCTGGATTGGGATCGGGAGATTTTACTGCGGCTCGGCGGACGGGGCAGACCGGTTCGCTTGGCGTGAAGGCGGGCGGCTTCGGCGTAGCCTTCGTCACAGCTTCCCCGTCATTCCCGCGCAGGCGGGAATCCATAGGGAGCTCGACTCTTCAGCCTCAGTATGGATTCCCGCCTTCGCGGGAATGACGCGGGGGAAGGCGAGGAAACTTGAGAATCGCGTCCCGCCCAAAGGTAAATTCTTTTACTGCCCGTGCCGCTTCAGCGCGCGCCAGCCGATGTCACGACGGAACTGCGCGCCATCGAAACGGATGCTGTCCACCACGTCATACGCATGCTTCTGCGCAATACGTACGCTGTCGCCAAGCCCGACCACGCACAGCACACGGCCGCCGGAAGTCATCAGCTTGCCGCCAGCCATCGTCGTGCCGGCGTGGAAGGTCACGCAATCCGGCGTCTCAGCGGGAATGCCGGTGATCACGTCACCCTTGCGCGGCGCATCCGGATAGCCTGCAGCGGCCATTACCACGCCCAGCGCGGTGCGGCGGTCCCATTCCAGCTCAACTTCATCCAGCGTGCCGTTGACGGCATGCTCCATCACGCTCACGAAGTCAGTCTTCAGGCGGGCCATGATGGGCTGGGTTTCCGGATCGCCCATGCGGCAGTTGAATTCCAGGGTCTTCGGGTTGCCCTTGGCGTCGATCATCAGGCCAGCGTACAGGAAGCCGGTGTAGGGGAGGCCATCCTTCTGCATGCCGAGCACGGTCGGGTTGATGATCTCGCGCATCACGCGGGCGTGCAGCGACGGCGTGACGATCGGGGCGGGCGAATAGGCGCCCATGCCGCCGGTATTCGGGCCCTCGTCATTGTCCTTCAGGCGCTTGTGATCCTGGCTGGTAGCCAGCGGCAGGACGTGCTTGCCGTCCACCATGACGATGAAGCTGGCTTCTTCGCCGGCGAGGAATTCCTCGATCACGACGCGCGCGCCGGCATCGCCGAGCTTGTTGTCCGACAGCATCATGTCGACGGCGGCGTGCGCTTCGTCGACAGTCATTGCGACGACAACGCCCTTGCCAGCAGCCAGACCGTCGGCCTTGATCACGATCGGCGCGCCTTTCTGGTTGATGTACTTGCGGGCCAGCGCGGCATCCGAGAAGGTCTGGTAGTCCGCCGTCGGGATACGGTGGCGCTTCATGAAGGCCTTGGCGAAGTCCTTCGAGCTTTCCAGTTGCGCGGCTTCCTTGGTCGGGCCGAAGACCTTCAGGCCCTGCTCGCGGAAAATGTTGACGATCCCGGCAGCCAGCGGCGCTTCAGGGCCGACGACGGTCAACGCGATGTTTTCCTTGATCGCGAATTGCGCCAGCCAGCCCGGATCGGTCATGTCGACATTCTGCAGGCGCGGATCGGACGCGGTGCCGCCATTGCCCGGAGCAACATAAACCATTTGAATGCGCTCGGATTGCGCAAGCTTCCAAGCCAGGGCATGTTCGCGGCCGCCTGAACCGACTACCAGAATTTTCATGGAGATATCGAAACGTTGGGGGGGAGTGCAGCGATTCAACCCTGCACTCCCCAATTTACTTGTGAAACGGGTAAAACGAAAGACAGACTTCGACAGGTATTGCTCTATCTTATTCTTCGATCACGGCGTTGGTGTAGACCTCTTGCACGTCGTCGAGATTCTCCAGCGCGTCCAGCAATTTCTGCATCTTGACGGCGTCATCGCCGGTGAAGACCGTTTCAGTGGAAGGCTTCATCACAATTTCAGCCATTTCCGCCTTGAAACCTGCCTTTTCCAGTGCGTCCTTGACGGCGGAGTAGTCGTTCGGGGCGGTCAGCACTTCGAAGCCGCCTTCCTCGTCGGCCACGACGTCCTCGGCGCCGGCTTCGAGCGCTGCTTCCATCAGCTTGTCCTCGTCCGTGCCCGGCGCGAAGAAGAGCTGGCCGCAATGCTTGAACAGGAATGCCACCGAACCTTCAGTGCCCATGTTGCCGCCAAACTTGCTGAACGCATGGCGCACCTCGGCGACGGTGCGGACGCGGTTGTCAGTCATGCAATCGACGATGATGGCGGCGCCGTTGATGCCGTAGCCTTCGTAACGGATTTCTTCGTAGTTCGCGCCTTCCAGGCCGCCGGTGCCGCGCTGGATCGCGCGGGTCACGTTATCCTTCGGCATGTTGGCGTCGGCCGCCTTGTCCACCGCGAGGCGCAGACGCGGGTTGCTGTCCAGGTCGCCGCCACCGAGGCGGGCTGCAACCGTGATTTCCTTGATGAGACGCGTCCAGATCTTGCCGCGCTTGGCGTCAGCAGCCGCTTTCTTGTGCTTGATATTGGCCCATTTACTGTGTCCAGCCATGGTGTTTCTTTCTTGGAAGTATTCGAGGGAGGGCGGCGGCACCGCGAGAATTGATCCAAAATAGCCCGGTGCCCAGCCGAAAACCAATCTACAATTTTACCATATCGCCCCCTCCCAAAACTTGCCGGAAAGTTCATAAAACATGTCCAAAAGCTTGCTGATCGCCAAGAACCAGGAGCAGGAACTCGCCCTGCTGTCCAACCTTGCCAACCGCCACGGCTGCATTACCGGCGCCACCGGCACCGGCAAAACGGTGACGCTACAAGCGCTGGCCCAGGCCTTGTCGGGGATCGGCGTGCCGGTCTTCATGGCCGATGTCAAGGGCGACCTGTCGGGTCTGGCCAAGCCGGGATCGGCGACGCCACGCATCAAGGAGCGCCTTGACCTGCTGAAACTGGAGGAGCCCGCCTGGTCGGCCTGCCCGGTCACCTTCTGGGACGTGTTCGGCGAGAAAGGCCATCCGGTGCGCGCTACCGTGTCCGACCTCGGGCCGCTGCTGCTGTCGCGCATGCTGAATCTCAATGAAGTGCAGGAAGGCGTGCTGCAACTGGTCTTCAAGGTTGCCGACGATCTCGGCATGCTCTTGCTCGACCTCAAGGATCTGCGCGCCATGCTACAGAACGTGGCCGAGAACGCCAGCCAGCTGCAGGCGGAGTACGGCAACATTTCTCCGGCCAGCGTGGGCGCCATCCAGCGCGGCCTGCTGGCGATCGAAGAGCAGGGCGGCGACAAGTTCTTTGGCGAGCCGATGCTCAACATCATGGACTTCATGCAGACCGACGCGCGCGGCAAGGGCATGGTCAACATCCTGGCCGCCGACAAGCTGCTGCATTCGCCCCGCCTGTATGCAATCTTCCTGTTATGGATGCTGGCAGAGCTGTTCGAGCAATTGCCCGAAGTTGGCGACCTCGACAAGCCGAAGCTGGTGTTCTTCTTCGATGAAGCGCACCTGCTGTTCGACGAGGCGCCCAAAGCATTGCTGCAGAAGATCGAGCAGGTGGTGCGCCTGATCCGTTCCAAGGGTGTCGGTGTGTATTTCGTCACCCAGAACCCGCTCGATATTCCCGACACCGTGCTTGGCCAGCTTGGCAACCGCGTGCAGCACGCTTTGCGTGCCTACACCCCGCGCGACCAGAAGGCGGTGCAGACGGCCGCCGAGACTTTCCGCCCCAATCCGAAGCTGAATACCGCACAGGTCATTACCGAGCTGGGTGTCGGCGAGGCGCTGGTGTCCTTCCTCGATGAAAAAGGCCGGCCGAACATCGTCGAGCGCGCGTTCATCGTTCCCCCCGCGTCGCAGATCGGCCCCGTCACCGACGACGAACGCAAGGACATCATGTCGAATTCGGTGGTCGCCGGCGTCTATGAAAAATCCGTGGACCGCGAATCCGCCTACGAGAAGCTGAAAGGGCGCGTGGAGAGGGAAATGCCTGCCGAAGCACCCAAGCCGGGGAAAGGAAAGGCGGGAGCACAGACGGAAGCCCCGGCGGAATCGGGCGGCGGCTTCGGCGACATGCTGGGCGGCTTGTTCGGTGGGGGCGGCGGCGTCGGACGGCGCAAGGACACGATGGTGGAGGCGATGGTCAAATCCGCCGCGCGCAGCATTGGTTCGCAAGTCGGACGCGAGATCATCCGCGGCGTCCTCGGCTCGATCCTGAAGAAGTAATCGGGCTCAATGTAAGAAAATCACCGGCGTCGTAAAATCGCCGGATGTCTTCAACCACCATTTCACCGTCCGCGCGCCAGGCCTTCCTCACCGGCCTGGCGATTGCAATCGCGGGCGCCATCCTTTTCTCGGCAAAGGCGATCGTCGCCAAGCTGATCTACCGCTACGACGTCGACGCCGTCACGCTGATCACCTTCCGCATGCTGTTTTCGCTGCCGTTCTTTGCGGCGGTCGCGCTATGGAAGTCGCGCACCGAAGCGCCGCTGACCGGCGGCGAGCGCGGCAGGATCGTGGTGCTCGGCCTGCTCGGCTACTACCTGTCCAGCTTCCTCGATTTCCTCGGCCTGCAGTACATCTCGGCCGGCCTCGAGCGTCTCATCCTGTTCCTCACGCCATCGTTCGTGCTGCTGATTTCAGTGGTATTCCTGCGCAAGAAGATCACCATGGTGGAATGGCTCGCGCTCGGGACGGCCTATCTTGGAACAGTGTTGGTGTTTTTGCATGACGTGCGCCTGGGCGGATCGAATGTGATGCTCGGCGGTGCGTTCGTGCTCGGCAGCGCAGTCGCCTACGCGATGTACCTGCTGCTGTCCGGCGAACTGGTCAAGCGTGTCGGATCGCTGCGCCTCGTCGCCTACGCCATGTGCGTATCCAGCGTGGCATGCATCGTGCAGTTTTTCCTGTTGCGGCCGCCGTCCATGCTGCTGCAGCCAATGCAGGTCTATGGTTTGTCGCTGGTGAACGCCGTGTTTTGCACGGTGTTCCCGGTATATTTGACAATGGAGGCGGTGTCGCGCATCGGTCCCGCCACGGCATCGCAGGCAGGAATGATCGGGCCGGTGTCGACCTTGTTCATGGGGGCGCTGATCCTCGGTGAACCGATCACCGGCATCCAGCTGGCCGGCACGGCGCTGGTGCTGACCGGCATTTATTTGTTGTCCAGGAAGAGAGCATAGGGGAAACCATGGATCTGGGAATTGCAGGAAAACACGCGCTGGTCTGCGGCGCAAGCAAGGGACTAGGGCGCGGCTGCGCGGAAGCGCTGGCCGCTGAAGGCGTGCATGTCACCATCGTTGCGCGCACCGCGGATGCCCTGGAAGCGACGGCGCAGGAAATCCGTCAGAAAACCGGGGTGACCGTGACTGCGGTCGCGTGCGACATCACGACGCCGGAAGGCCGCGCGCAGGCGCTCGCCGCCTGTCCCAACCCGGACATCCTCGTGACCAACGCCGGCGGCCCGCCGCCCGGCGACTTCCGCAAATGGTCGCGTGACGACTGGATCGCCGCGCTCGACGCCAACATGCTGACGCCTATCGAGTTGATCAAGGCCACGGTCGACGGCATGATGAATCGCCGCTTCGGCCGCATCATCAACATCACGTCAAGCGCGGTCAAGGCGCCGATCGACATCCTCGGCCTGTCCAACGGCGCGCGCTCGGGCCTGACCGGCTTTGTCGCCGGCATCGCACGGAAGACGGTCGCGCATAACGTCACGATCAACAACCTGCTGCCCGGACAGTTCGATACGGACCGCCTGAAGAAGACGCTGGGCTCGGCGGCCACTACGACGGGCAAGAGCATGGACGAAGTCTTCGAGGCGCGCCGCGTGCAGATTCCCGCGCAACGCTTCGGCAACCCGGCGGAGTTCGGCGCGGTGTGCGCCTTCCTGTGCAGCGCGCATGCCGGCTACATGACGGGCCAGAACGTGCTGCTCGACGGCGGCAACTATCCGGGAACCTTCTAGGAGGCAAAGTGAAAAAACGCATCGCGCTGATCGCCCACGACCAGAAGAAGGACGACATGGTCGAACTCGCCTCGGAGTTCGCCGACCTCTTGCGCCAGTGCATCCTTGTCGCCACCGGCACCACCGGCAAGCGGCTGCATGATGAAGTAGGATTGACCGTCGAACGCAAGTTGTCCGGGCCGTACGGCGGCGACTTGCAGATCGGCGCGGAGCTGGTCGAAGGCAAGATCGACTGCGTGATTTTCCTGCGCGATCCGATGACGCCGCAACCGCATGAGCCGGACATCAATGCCCTGGTCCGTGCCTGCGACGTTCACAATATTCCCTGCGCCACCAATGTCACGTCGGCACGGCTGTTGCTGACGCAGATGGTGCCGCATCATCACCACACTCACACTTAGGGAGCACACATGGCAAAGGCAATCCGAATCAACGCAGTCGGCGGACCGGAGGTGATGGAATACGTCGACGTCGAGGTCGGCGATCCCGGTCCGGGTGAGGCGCGCGTGCGCCAGATGGCGTGCGGCCTGAACTACATTGATGTCTATTTCCGCACGGGCGCCTATCCGCAGCCGCTGCCCGCCGGGCTGGGCATGGAAGGCTCGGGCGTGGTCGAAGCCGTGGGCGAGGGCGTCACCCATGTGAAGCCGGGTGACCGCGTGGCTTATGCCGGCCGGCCCACTGGCGCCTACGCGGAACTGCGCGTCATGCCGGCATCCATCCTGGTGAAGCTGCCGGAGTCGATCGACTTCGAAACCGGTGCAGCGATGATGCTGCAGGGTCTGACGGTGCAATACCTGTTCCGCCGTACCTTCCCGCTCAAGGGCGGCGAAACTATCCTGTTCCACGCCGCTGCCGGCGGCGTCGGCCTTATCGCCTGCCAATGGGCGCGTGCGATGGGCGTGACGATGATCGGCACGGTCGGCTCCGATGAAAAGGCGGCCCTGGCAAAAGCCCATGGCTGCACGCACACCATTAACTACAACACCGAAAACTTTGTCGAGCGCGTCAAGGAAATCACGGGCGGCAAGGGCGTGCCCGTCGTTTATGATTCGATCGGCAAAGACACGTTTACCGGCTCGCTCGACAGCCTCTCGCCGCTGGGCATGATGGTCAGCTTTGGCAGCGCGTCGGGACCAGTGCCGCCGTTCGGCCTGCAGGAACTCGCCTCGCGCGGCTCGCTGTTCATCACGCGGCCGACGCTCTTCACCTATACCGCAAAGCGCGAGGACCTCGACAACATGGCCGCAGACCTGTTCGGCATGGTGGAAAGCAAAAAGGTCAAGATCGACATCAACCAGCGTTATGCGCTGAAGGACGTGGGCCAGGCGCATCGCGACCTGGAGTCGCGCAAGACCACCGGCTCCACCATTCTGCTGCCGTGAGCGACGAATCCGACAACCCGATGGACCATCCGCCCGAGCAGCCGTCAGGTGCGGACGAGGCGCCCAGGTTCGGGCGCCTGCTGCTCGTCCTCGGCGCGGCGGTGCTGGTGATCGTTGCGGTCACCATCGCCTCGGAAGCCCTTTACTCCTGACCCACGAAGGCCGGCCACAAGCCGGCCTGTCACCATGTCCGATCCGCACACACATCGTACAGCAGGAAAAGCTGCGATCACCCCGGATCGTCTCGCCCTGCTGCATACGTTGGCGTTCGCGGCGCTGCGACTTTGTGCCGCGCAGCGCGAGGCCTTTACGGCGCGTCTTGAACAGGCCCTGAGTGCACGTTCTGGCGACGCCGAAAGCCATGCAGAGCGCATACTATTCCGTGCCGCTCACCAGCAACTGCAAGCCCATTGCGGCACATTCCAGCGCCTCGTCGCGGATGCCTTGCAGCGCGCGCTGATGCAGGCCATCCAGGATACGGCCGACGACGTGGCGTATGGCGTCGACCGCGGCGCACTCGACCTGAGCCTGATCACCTTTGAGGCGATGGAGCGCAAGGTCATCGTCGATAACCTCAGCCAGGCGATCGACCGTACCGGCGCTGAAGAACTCGCGGTGCTCAGCCTGCGTGTTTCCCATTGGCTGGGCGCGGACGACATCGGCGCCTTGCGCAATCCGTTCCGCTCAGAGGTGTTCCTCAAAGCCGTTGCCGATGCCTGGTTCACGTTCGACCCGATGGAGGAGACGCACCGCTTGGTCCTGCGGCAGATGGACCCGCAGGTTTTCCTCGATTTGCTCCCGGTGTGGAAGGCGCTTAACCAGGAACTGGCGCTGCGCCATGTGCTGCCCGATGCGGAACAGGCTTTTCGCAAGCGTGCGAAAGGCAGCGATTCCATTCCACCGCCGCCCGCGGACGAGACGCTGCGCCAATGGCTGGCGCCGGAAGGTGTGCTGAAGGTGATTGATGCGCGCGCAGCATCGCTGGCGGATGAGCTGTTTGTTTTCCTGTCGAATCTCGACGCCGTGCCCGTTCGCATCAGGCGCCTGCTGGCATGTCTGGAGACGCCGCTCAAGCAAGCCATCCTCGACGATTCGCAGTTTTTCTTTGAGCTGCAGCATCCGGTGCGGCGCGTGCTGGAAGGCATCCTCGCCGCAGGCCTTGGCTGTCGCAAGGACGAGGGAGAGGACCGGCTTTTCCCGTCCATCGAGGCACAGTGCGCACGCGTTCCGTCTGCGGCACTGGCTCAGTACAAGGCTATCGCTGAAGAACTCGTTGTCCTTGCCGACCACGAAGACCGTCTGCTCGACGACAAGCTGATCGCCGCCGTCGCTGACGCTGTCACGCAGGAAAATGTCGCGCAGGCCGAACGCCGCGCGGAGCAGGATGTGCTGGCGCGCATCGAAAGCGGCGAGGCCGACCCGTTGATCGAGTCATTCCTTCGGGCGCAATGGACGCGTGTCCTGGCATTTGCCCACGGCGTGCGAGACGCCAAGCCCGACGTCCTGCAGAAGGCCCTGGAGGCCATGGACGAGTTGCTCGGGAGCGTAAAGCCGAGGACGAGCGCGGAGGCGCGCAAGGAGCTGGTGGCGCGTCTGCCGGCACTGCTCTCGATGCTTAATGCATGGCTGAACGTCGTGAAATGGGAAGGTCCGGAGCGGGATCTCTTTTTCGATAATCTGGCCAGCCGGCATGCCGCGTCCATGCGTGGCGCGGACATCGACGCGCGTCAGGCACTGGAACGCCGCATGGACACGGTGGAACGCGCCAGCGAACATCGTCTCGAGCGGCGTGCGCAGGAACAGCGCGCAGAAGCGTTTGCGCCTTTCATGCAGGAAATTGATGAACTCGGGCCGGGGGCATGGTTCGAGTTCGTGCGCAATGACGGCAGCAAGGTCAACTGCAAGCTGCTCTGGACCAGTCCGGGAAGCAGCCGCTTTATCTTCGCGGGCAAGCAGGGGCAGCGGCTGTTCACGCTTGATCGGGAAGGGCTGGCGCAGGGGATGCTCGCAGAGCGGGTGGCGCGCCTTCCTGCGGGTGAATTCGTCAGCCGCGCGATTGCTGCGGCCTTGCAAAAGATAAGCGGCGCGGAAAACGGTTCTTGACGGGGTTTAGTGCGCGTCTCTCAATGCTTCGTCATTCCCGCGAAGGCGGGAAAACAAGGCCGAAGGCCGCAGTTTCGAAGGACGGTCATCCATGCTGAGCTTGCACTGATCGCCGCACTATGGGTTCCCGTCTTTGCGGGAACGACGGGGAGAGGGCAGCGCTTGACTCGCTCCCACAATCACTGCTCCATCTTCAACTCAATGCGCCGCGGCACCCCGCTCTTCCCCGGAAATTCCGCAAACGCACTCCGCACCATGTAAGGCATGATCGTCGCCAGCGTGCCGTTGGTGCCTTCGCTCACCACCGTCGTCTCGAACAGCTTCTTGCTGTCCGTCATCCGCGCCAGTGAAATCCGCAGCTGGCGGTTGAACAGCTGGTACTGCGCGACGCGCTGTTCGACGATCGGCGGGCCGTACCACAACGGATCGTAGAACGGGCCGTAGTAGCCGCGCCATGCCGGCCCGTACCAGTACGGATGCGCATAGGGATAAGGATTCACGACCGCCGGGTACACCTCGCGGACATCGCGGCCATTGATGCTGTAGTGGATGGCCGCCTTGAGCGCAGGCTTGGTCGAAGCGGGCGCCTCGGTGAAACCGAGCCGGTTGAGCTCGTTGCGCACCAGGTTTTCGTAATTCCGGTACTCGAGGCTGTCGTTCTGTTCCTTCGTGCGTTCGAAGACGTAGGACTTGTCGGGAAGGGTGTCGGGCCACTCGTGGAAGGTGGTGACATCGCTCCTGATCATGGTGCCGCAGCCGGCGACCAGGGTGCTGACGGCCAGGATGCAGGCGGACAGCAAAGCTTTCATGATGTTCTCCAGCGGGATATATCTTGATGCCAGTATAGAAATTAGTTCCGGACAAGTCGAAAAAGATCCGTAACGTTTTGTATCTACCGCGGATTTTCAAAGAAAAGGTAATTCGACGCGTAATCGCTGATCTCGAAGTACACCTTCTTCTCGCCCGGATCGGCCACCATGTTCAGGTTCTCGTCCAGCACGCCGTATCCGTAGCGGTAGGGACGCGGCTTGTTGTCGTCCGTGCCGAGCGCTGTTGAAATCTTGTCCACTTGGATGAAGCGCCGCACCACCTTGTCGCCCGCGTAGACCTCCAGCACGCCGTTGGTGCCGGTCCAGTTCTGCACGCTGCGGCTGATCTGGTTCTGCTGCTCCTGCGTACAGGATGCGAGCAATGCCGAAATGGCAACTACGAAAAGCGCAAAGGATGATTTCATCGAGATGGGCTCCCGTCCCTGTCGGTTGGTAAAATAGCAGTTTCCAGCATTATCCCCCCGATTCACCGGATTCTCAGCCTATGCGCACCGATACTCCCCAGACGATTTATCGCAAGGATTACACGCCTCCCAGCTTCTGGGTCGATACCGTTGAAATGGGTTTCGACCTCGATCCCGAAGCGACCCATGTCGCCACCCGCATGACCATGCGCCGCAACCCGGACAGCCCGAACAGGAACCTCGTGCTGGTCGGCGAATCACTGCGCCTGGAACAGCTGCGCATGAACGGCAAGCCGCTGAACAAGCGCCAGTACGCGCTCGGCCACGGGACGCTCGAGATCTTCAATCCGCCGGACAAGGTCACGCTCGAGATCGAGACCGTCACGCACCCCAACATGAATACCTCGCTGATGGGCCTGTACGTGTCCAACGGCAATTTCTTCACGCAGTGCGAGGCAGAAGGCTTCCGCAAGATCACCTATTTCCCCGACCGTCCGGACGTGATGGCGAAGTACGCCGTCATGCTGCGCGCCGACAAGGAGAAGTATCCGGTGCTGCTGTCCAACGGCAACCTGATCGAAGAAGGTGATCTCGGCGACGGCCGCCACTACGCCGTGTGGGAAGATCCCTTCAAGAAGCCGTCCTACCTGTTCGCACTCGTCGCCGGGAACCTGGTGTGCCAGGAAGAAACTTATACGCTGAAATCCGGCCGCGAAGTCCTGCTACAGGTCTGGGTAGAAGAGGGCAACCTCGACAAGACCCAGCACGCGATGGATTCGCTCAAGAACAGCATCCGCTGGGATGAGGAGCGTTTCGGCCTGGAACTCGACCTCGATCGCTTCATGATTGTCGCCGTCAGCGACTTCAACATGGGCGCGATGGAGAACAAGGGCCTCAACATTTTCAACACGAAGTTTGTGCTCGCCAATCCGCGCATCGCCACCGATACGGATTACGCCGGGATCGAATCCGTCGTCGGCCACGAATACTTCCACAACTGGACCGGCAACCGCGTCACCTGCCGCGACTGGTTCCAGCTCTCGCTGAAGGAAGGCCTGACCGTCTTCCGCGACCAGGAATTCTCCGCCGACCTGATTGGCACCGACAGCGGCCGCGCGGTCAAGCGCATCGAGGACGTGCGCGTACTGCGCCAGGCGCAATTCCCGGAAGACGCTGGTCCGATGGCGCACCCGGTGCGCCCCGATTCCTACGTCGAGATCAACAATTTCTACACCGTCACGATCTACGAAAAAGGTTCGGAAGTGGTGCGCATGTACCAGACCCTGCTGGGACGCGACGGTTTCCGCAAGGGCATGGACTTGTACTTCCAGCGTCATGACGGGCAGGCGGTCGAGTGCGACGATTTCCGCCGCGCGATGGCGGACGCCGGCGGGCGCAACCTGGACCAGTTCGAACTTTGGTACAGCCAGGCCGGCACGCCGCGCGTGAAGGTCGACACTGAATATGACGCCGGCACGCTCACTTATGCGGTCACGCTCACGCAGTCCTGCCCGCCGACGCCGGGTCAGCCGAAAAAGAAACCTTTCCATATCCCGGTTTCCATCGGCCTGCTGGACGCGCGCGGCAACGACATGCCGCTGCACCTTGAAGGCGAAGAGAAGGACGACGCGCCGGCGACCATGGTCCTGGAGCTGACCGAAGCCACGCAGACCTTCCGCTTCAAGCAGGTCGCGGAACGCCCGGTGCCCTCGGTGCTGCGCGGTTTCTCCGCCCCGGTTGTCCTCGACATCGATTACAGCGACGAAGAGCTCGCCTTCCTGATGGCCAATGACAGCGACGCATTCAACCGCTGGGAAGCAGGACAGCGCCTTGCGATGCGCCGCATGCTGGCGCTGGCCGAAGCGGTGCAGAACAACCACGCGCTGAGCGATGCCGAGCTCGAGAAGAACGTGCTCAACGATGCCTTCCGCGCCACGTTGAATGACGACGCGCTCGACCCCGCCTTCCGCGAACTCGCGCTCACGCTGCCGTCCGAAACCGTGGTCGCCGAACAGATGCAGGTCATCGACCCGCACGCCATCCACGCGGTGCGCCGCTTCCTGCGCCGCTCGCTGGCATCGTCCCTGCGCGTCGACTGGATGGTGGCCTACCAGGCCAACCGCACGCCCGGCACCTACAGCCCCGATGCCGCTTCGGCAGGAAAACGCGCGCTGAAGAACCTCGCCCTGTCCTACATCGCCGACAACGACGACGCGGAAGCGCACCACCACGCGCAGACCCAGTACGACAACGCGAATAACATGACCGACCGCATTGCCGCCCTGACCGCGCTGGCCAACAGCAGCGCTCCCGGCCGCAACGACGCGCTGGCCAGTTTTTACAACGAATTCGAGCAGGAAGCGCTGGTGATCGACAAATGGTTCTCGCTGCAGGCCACCTCACGCACGACCGACGTCGCCGCCGTACGTGCCCTGATGAAGCACCCGGCCTTCACCCTGAAGAACCCGAACCGTGCCCGCAGCCTGATCTTCAGCTTCTGCAACGGCAACCCGTCGCAATTCCACGCGGTTGACGGCAGCGGCTACGAATTCTGGGCCGAACAGGTGATCGCGCTCAACGCCATCAACCCGCAGGTCGCTGCCCGCCTGGCGCGCACCCTCGACCGCTGGCGCAAGTTCGCGCCCGCCCTGCAGGAAAAGATGCATGCCGCCCTGAAGAAGGTCTCGCGCACCAAGGACCTGTCGAAGGACGTCCTCGAAGTCATTACCAAATCCCTATCCAACTAACCACGCACCTACCGGAAAAATCCATGAAAAGAGTCAGCCTGACGCAGTACCTGGTCGAAGAACAGCGTCTCTACAACAACATCCCCGCCGAACTGCGCCTGCTGATCGAAGTGGTCGCGCGTTCGTGCAAGACCATCAGCCACGCCGTCAGCAAGGGAGCGCTCGGTGAAGTGCTCGGCAGCGCCGGCAGCGAAAACGTGCAGGGCGAAGTGCAAAAGAAGCTCGACGTCATTTCGAACGAAATGCTGCTCGAAGCCAACGAGTGGGGCGGCCACCTGGCCGCGATGGCGTCGGAGGAAATGGAAGAGATCTTCCCCATCCCCAACCGCTATCCGAAGGGCGAATACCTGCTGCTGTTCGATCCGCTCGACGGCTCCAGCAACATCGACGTCAACGTCTCGATCGGCACTATCTTCTCCGTGCTCAAGGCACCGGAAGGCATGGCCGAACCGACGGAAAAGGACTTCCTCCAGTGCGGCGCCAAGCAGGTTGCAGCCGGCTACGCCGTCTACGGCCCGCAAACCGTGCTGGTGCTGACCACCGGCAACGGCGTCAACTGCTTCACGCTCGACCGCGAAATGGGCTCCTGGGTCCTCACCCAGCGCAACATGAAAATCCCGGCCGAAACCAAGGAATTCGCGATCAACGCGTCCAACGCCCGCCACTGGTACCCGCCGGTCAAGCGCTACGTTGACGAAATGCTCGCCGGCGAAACCGGCCCGCGCGCCAAGAACTTCAACATGCGCTGGATCGCCTCCATGGTCGCCGACGTGCACCGCATCCTCAACCGCGGCGGCATCTTCATGTACCCGGCCGACGCGCGTGAGCCGGACAAGCCGGGCAAACTGCGCCTGATGTACGAAGCCAACCCGATGTCCATGATCGTCGAACAGGCCGGCGGTGCCGCGACCAACGGCAAGCAGCGCATCCTCGACATCCAGCCGTCGAAGCTGCATGAGCGTGTGGCCGTGTTCCTGGGATCGCGCAGCGAAGTGGAGCGCGTGACGAGCTATCACGCGGAATAAGGCTGCGGCAGTGCGAGGGGCGGACAGCCTCTCCCGCCGTAGTTCCCGAGTAATTTACTGGTGTTTTCCTTGAAATAATGCCGCTTCGGCAAGGCGGGGAAACGCCGGACTAGCGGATCTGTAACTTTTTTTGGTAGAATCCCCGTTTTCGCTGATGTAGCTCAGTTGGTAGAGCAACTGATTCGTAATCAGTAGGTCGGAGGTTCGACTCCTCTCATCAGCACCAGAATTAAAGGGTTAGCGCCTTCCACGGCACTAACCCTTTTTCTTTTTTTGCTCATGTGGCCATGTCAGGCGCCCACACAGATGGGCGTTATCGACTGACGGTTCGTTCAGTCATTGTAGAGGCAACACGCGGAATACAATGTTTGAGTTCTGTCCGTCGCTGCTCGATACAGTGATTAGAACGCTGCCGACGGACTTTGCTTGCACCGTGAAGCCGGTTGAAGTCTGCCCGAGTACGGTGGCAATGTTGCTGTCTCTCGATACGGCAGTAAATGTTCCCGAACCGCCATCCACATTGAACGCAAGGACTTCCGTCTCTCGTGCGTTTGCCGACGCTGGGCTGGCAATAAGCAGAGGATTGTCTGGACAGGTCAGATGAATCACTGGAAATTTGAGGGTCGTTGTTCCAGTGCGCCCTTGGGCGTCCAGAACGGTCAGGGTCGCCGGCGGATACATGTCACTGTAACGTGGTGGAGAATCTGGCGAGTCGCGCTTGATAAGGATCAGCGGGCCGATACTTGCCATGAAGAAGAAATTTGTGCTTCCGAGTGGCTCTGCGTTAGTGACAGGAATCTTTTGGTTGTCACTGGTCAGAACTGTGTAGGGTGGCGTTCCACCTGAAAATATAAATGGCAAATTGGTCGTACAGTCACTAACCGTCAATTCATGGGGGCTTATCGAGATAGGCGAGATGGAGGCGGTGCTCACTGTTGTGGTTGACCCGGCGCTTGAGCCGCTACCGGTGGAGCTGGACGTTGTCGTTGTTGTGGTCTTTCCAGTCTCTACAGCGAGGGTCGTGCACGCTGCCTCGAATCCTGCTGCACAATTCGACTGCAATTTCTCGGTGCGGCTCTGATCCCCACCCCCGCACCCGGCCAGAGCTGCCATTAACAGTCCGCACATAGTGCTGCGCCTCGTCTTCATCGTGGTTACCTCCCTTGGTTGTTTTGTCGATACGACAATGCCATTCGACATTTCCATGCGCAATAGTGCAGCTGCACTACGTCGGGATGAAACGCATCAGATTTTTGCGATTGATCATCTCTGATGCTTGTATTCAACAATTCAGGGCGTGAACTGCTACAAAAGGAGAGGGGCCTCTGAGAGCTGCACAGGGTGAGGCACACGGGATGATTCAGACTGATCCGCACTAGAAATCAATAAGCGGCTCGCAGAGTTGTGAGCCATTATGTTTGGGGCACCGGGCTTCCCATGTCCAAGCAGCATCATCCGGCGTAGACTGACAAAGTCACCAACTTCCCCGCGGAGTCCCAATGTCCTTGCGCCCTCTCGCCAATGGCCTCGTCCTGTCACTGTCCTTCCTCGCATCGACAGCCATCGCGGCCTCCTTGTCCGACCTGTCCAACCAGGACGCATCAAGCGGTCTGAAGGCCGCCCTGGAGCGCGGATCGAACGCCGCCGTCGCCAGGCTCGGCGTCGAAAACGGGTTCCTCAACAATGAAAAGGTGAAGATCCAGCTGCCGTCGATCCTCGAACAGGCGCGGCCGATCCTAAAAATGACCGGGAAGGGCAAGCAGCTCGACGAGCTGGTCGTTTCCATGAACCGCGCGGCGGAAGCAGCGGTCCCGATGGCCAAGCCGTTACTGGTCAATGCCGTCAAATCCATGACGCTCACCGATGCCAAGCAGATCCTGACCGGCGGCGAGACGTCGGTGACGGATTTCTTCCGTCAGAAGACCTCCGCCGAACTCGCCGTGAAATTCCTGCCGATCGTGAAGAAAATCACGGATCGATCCAATCTCTCGGCGACGTATAACGGCGCCATGGCGCAGGCATCGAAGCTGGGACTCGGATCGGAGCAGGCCACCGTGGAGGGCTATGTGACGCAAAAGGCGCTGGATGGCCTTTACACGATCATTGCCGAGGAAGAGAAGGCGATTCGCAAGGATCCGATCGGCACGGGGAGCAAGATCATCGGCAAGGTGTTCGGCGCACTCAATTAGCGGATGAGGCCGCACACTGGCCGGTCAATGCGCGTAGATCGGTCGCGGCCGCCCAAGCAGGAAGCCCTGCACCTTGTTCACCTTCAACTCTCGCAACACGCTCAGTTCCGACTCTGTTTCAACACCTTCCGCAACGATCTTGCTCCCGGTCTCTTCGGCAAACCGGATCAGCGCGGCAGCCAGCGCGCGCGAATTCACGTCGATGTCGATGCGCTGGATGAGACTGCTGTCGAGCTTGATGATGTCCGGCTTCAGCTTGAGTATGTGGCGGAAGCTGGCAAATCCAGCGCCCGCGTCGTCGACGGCAAGTCGCAATCCTTTTCTCCTGAAGAAGGCGAGCTGACGGGCGATCGAGGAATAGTCGTCGACCAGCGCGTGCTCCGTCATCTCCAGAACGATGCGCTCAAGCGGGTAACCGTCGAGCACGGTGGAAATCGATCCTTTGAGCACGGTCTCGGGTGAGACGTTGACCGAGACGTAGGTGTCCTGCGGAAGGTGGGGCAGCGCCGACAGCGCCTTCCTGATGACGGCAAGTTCGAGTGCCTCTTGGCATCCGACTTCGGCGGCTTCCGAGAACCAGCAATCGGGCGTGCGGATCGGGTCGCATGAAAAGCGGGCGAGCGCTTCGTGTCCCACCAGCCTGTTCTCCGAGACGTGGATGATCGGCTGATAGTGGATGTCGAAACGCTCCTCCTCCAGGACTTTGTTGAGCCGCGCCCTGCTCTCCTTCCGCAGGTCCGCGAGCGAATGCCGTTCCACCACCTTGCCTACGAAATTCGCAAACAGGCGCACCGTCTCGAGGTGCTGGTTGTTCAGCGCGTGATTAGCCTGCGTGCTGAAGCAGCAGAAGGTGCCGTACACGGCGCCGTCGCTGAAGCGGATGGGTACGCCGAGGTAATTGCCGATGTGCAGGTGAGAGGTAATTGCCAGCTTCAGTGCCTCGGGATTCTTTGCTGTATCGGCAATGAGTTCCGGCATGCGGCCGTCGAGCACGCGCTGGCAGTAAGTTTCCTCAAGCGGGTCGGACGCGTTCGCACTCACCGAAGTGAATTCCTCGCTGCTGTCGACATAGCGGAAAATCCTTCGTCCACCATTGAATTCGGATACGAATGCCACGTCCATGTCGAGCAGCGTGCGCACGGCGTGCAGCGCATCTGAAATGAGCGTGTCGGGCGAGTCGGTGTTTCGTCCACAGTGATGCATGTTACCGTTGGGAGCGGTGCCTGGCTTGCTGCGCGCAGAAGCCGATTCAGTATGCAGGTCCATTGACGTCGTGAAAGAGAATGCACCAAAGCGCCAGCTTCAAGCACGGCGCTTCGGAGAGTGAGAGGCCATACTAGAAATCTGACCTGCCTGCGACTATGACCTGGATCAAATTCACGGGAATGCGGCGGGCCTGGGGCAAAATTGATTTGCCAGCGCGAAAACAAGCAGAAGAAGGTGACGTGCTCAGTGATAACTCATTCCCGCCCGCACCTTTCCGCGAAACACCCAGTACGACCAGAATACATACAGCAGGATGACCGGCAGCAGGAACATCGTACCCACCATCAGGAACTGCTGCGCCATCGGCGGCGCCGCCGCGTCCCACAGCGTGATGGATGGCGGCGCGACATACGGCCAAATGGAAATGATCAGGCCGGTGTAGGACAGGAAGAACAGGCCCATTGCGCACAGGAAGGGCAGCACGTCGCGCCCCTTGTTCAACGCCCACAGGAGCAGCCAGGCCAGTACTACCGTCAGGATCGGCACGGGTGAGAAATACAGCAGGTTCGGAAAGCTGAACCAGCGTTCGGCAATGCGCGGTTCCTCCAGCGGCGTCCATACGCTGACCATCACGATAAACGCGAGCAGGCCGAGCAGGAACCAGCGCGACATGCGGCGTGCCCACGCTTGCAGTTCACCTTCGGTCTTCATGTATAGCCAGGTCGCACCCAGCAGGCTGTAACCGACGAGCAGGCCGAGACCGGTCAGGAGCTGGAACGGCGCGATCCAGTCCCAGCTGGTGCCCGAAAACGAGCGCCCCTCGACCGGGAATCCGCGGATGAAATTGCCCAGTACCACGCCCTGCGCAAACGTTGCGATGAGCGAGCCGTAGGCAAAGGCAGCATTCCACCAGTGCTTGCGCGCTTCGGGCGCATCGCGAAATTCAAAGGCCACGCCACGGAACAGCAGGCCAAGCAGCATCAGCAGGATGGGGAAGTACACCGCAGGAACGATGACCGCGAACGCCAGCGGAAACATGGCGAGCAGGCCGCCGCCGCCAAGAATGAGCCAGGTTTCGTTGAAGTCCCAGATGGGCGCGACCGAGGCGACCATGACGTCGCGGTCTTTGTCATGCCGACGAAAAAAGAACAGGATGCCCACACCCAGGTCGAAGCCGTCGAGCAGCACGTACATCAGCACGGCCAGCGACAGGATGAAGGCCCACAGCGGTACGAGGTCAAGCGTCATGGCGTCCTCCCAATCCGCGCATCACGGGCACGCCCACGCCTTTGTCGTGGCCGGTGACCGCTGACAATGGCCGCTTCGGGTGCGCCTGGGATTCGTGCGTTTCATCCGGTGGCGGGCCAATGCGTACCAGGCGGCGCAGCAGGATGAAGCCGGCGCCGAAGATGAAGAGGTAGCTGATCACGTAGGTCGCCAGCGAGATGGCGACGTCGCTCGTGGTCAGCGATGGCGTGACGGCCTCGCTCGTGCGCATCAAACCGTAGATGACCCACGGCTGCCGTCCGACTTCCGTCGTGGTCCAGCCGGCGAGCACGGCGACGAAGCCGAGCGGCGAGACCAGCATGCACAGGCGCAGGTACCACGGCCTGTCGAACAAGCGCTTCTTCGACCAGAGCACGAGTCCGATGATGACAGTCGTCAGCATGACGAGCCCGATGCCGACCATGATGCGGAAAGCGAAGTAGACGATGGCCACGGGAGGGCGATCTTCCTTCGGCCAGTCCTTGAGGCCTTTCACCTCGCCGTCCCATTCGTGCGTGAGGTAGAGGCTCGCGAACTTGGGGATGGCGACCTCGAAATGATTCTTTTCCGCTTCCTGGTCGGGGATGGCAAAGATCGACGCCGGCACGCCGCGCCCGGTTTCCCACAGGCCTTCCATGGCCGCGACCTTGACCGGTTGGTGTTCGAGCGTATTGAGTCCGTGGAGGTCGCCGACCAGGACCTGCAGCGGCACCATGATGCCGAGGAAGGCGAGCGACATGCGCATCATGATCCTGCTTTCCGCCGGGAAGCGGTTGTGCCGCAGGTAGTGCGCGCCGACGCCGAGGATCACGAAGGCCGTGGTGACGAGGAAGGCGATGACGGTGTGCGTGAGGCGGTAGGGGAAGGAGGGCGTGAAGATGATCTCGAACATGCTCGTCGGCAAATACTTTCCATCGACGATCTCGTATCCGCGCGGCGTCTGCATCCAGCTGTTGACCGCCAGGATCCAGAACGAAGACATCAGGGTGCCGAGCCCGACCAGCACAGCCGCCAGCGCGTGCGCCCATTGCGGCACCAGGTTGCGGCCGAACAGCAGGACGCCGAGGAAGGCGGCTTCGAGGAAGAAGGCGGTCACGACTTCGTAGGCGAGCAGGGAGCCGACGATGTTCGATGCCTGGTCCGAGAAGCGGCTCCAGTTGGTGCCGAACTGGAAGGGCATGACGATGCCGGATACGACACCCATGCCAAAGGAAATCGCGAAGATCTTGATCCAGTAGGCGGAGAGCCGCCGGACCGTGTCGTCCTTGGTGATCCACCAACGGACTTCCAGCGTGGCAATGTAGCAGGCGAGGCCGACCGTGAATGCCGGCAGCAGGATATGAAAGGCGATGACCCAGGCGAACTGTATCCTCGAGAGCAGCAATGCGTCCACGGAGCGCCTCTTCGTTTTTCGATGACGATTCAAACACGTCCGTGGAAAGCGCGTGGCGCGTTTCCGCCGGAGGATGCGGATTGCAATCCAAACAATATGACCCGGCCTTGCCACGCATGGTTCATTGCATGTCCGACCACAACTTTTTTCGTACGTCGGTGATGACACGGGTCATGACCAGCGTCCCGCCGGAGAACTTTGCGGTGCGCGATCGCATCGCATGAGGACAAGCGCGCATTGGTCATCGACACAAGGAGGCATCATGCAGGCAAGCGAAATCCGACACTTGATTGGCCGTCTGGAACACTTGAAGGAGGCGCTCCGTGCGCGTACATCGGCAAACCGCGAGCTGGACAAGGACGATCCACTCGTCAAGGAAGCGTCGGCTTGCGAGCTGATGCTGCCGTCCATCCTGACCGTTTCCAACTTGTTGGAGACGGTCGAACGCAAGTTGAGCACGGCGGCTGTTCTGCTCGAGCGCGCTGCCGGACATGAAGCACTTTCTCCCGATGTGCAGCTTGTGGCCGATGAAGGCTACCTTGCGGATGAAGACGACATGGATGTAGCCGGAAGGCAGCACAAGCTGGAACGCCGGCACGCGAATCCATAGGGGATTAGAACTTTGACCATCAATTACGATCGGACTGGGGTGAAAGAATGGTTAGTCCGGTCATGTCCGGACAGCATAAAAAAGAAAGGAAATCGTATGCTTGGTCGTCGTATTGCCACCGCCGCTGCGCTCGCCGTAGGCGGTTACCTGTTGTCGAAGCAATTGAAGAAGTCGCGTGGGTCCGACATGGAATCCACGGTCGAGGAATCCATCGAAGTGAATGTGCCCGTGAGTACGGCGTATAACCAGTGGACGCAGTTCGAGGACTTGCCGAAGTTCATGGACAGCGTGCAGGAAGTCCGCCAGCTGGATGACAAGCGCCTGCACTGGAAAGCCAGTATTGCCGGCAAGGACAAGGAATGGGATGCCGAGATCACGGAACAGATTCCGGACGAGCGCATTGCCTGGCGCAGCCTCGGCGGCGTGCACAATGCCGGCGTGGTGACCTTCCACAAGGTGTCTGACAGCAAGACGCGCGTGATGCTGCAGATGGATTACGATCCGCAGTCGGTCGACGAGAAGATCGGCGACGCGCTCGGCTTCGTGAAGATGCAAACCAAGTCCAACCTGTCGCGCTTCAAGCAGCTGGTGGAAAGCCGCGGCGTTGAAACCGGCGCATGGCGCGGCACGATTCCGCGCCAGTAAGGCAATTTCTTTTTCCTGGGTGCCAAAGGGAAAAAGCCCGGTCATGAGGCCGGGCTTTTTTCTCTGGGAACGGGCGTCCGCTAGTGCAGCACGCCCTTGAATTGCTCGTTTTCCAGCATCGACGTCCCTTCCAGCGCACTGCTCTCTGACACGGGCAACTGTAGTTCCACGTGCTGTCCCTTGATGCTGTTGCGATACATCGCGGCACCGATGAGAAGCAACCTTCGCAGGTCCTGCGCCGAAATGCGGGTCTGCATGTCGTCGACAGCGGCGGCATAAACTTTGGCGACGCAGACAGGATCGATGTCCTCCGTCTCGACTTGCGTGATGAAGGCCAGGATTTCGTCTTGGTCCATGATGTGTCCCTTGTCCGGAGTGGCGGCTCGTATGTTGATTTCAGTATGGCCGTCGCATACATCGAAGGTTCCATCGTTATCACCTTCATTGGATTTCGGCCCCGGAAAAGAAGAAAGCCCGTCATTGACGGGCTTTCGTTTTCCACTCTGGCATTTGGGACCCAGGCTATCTGCAAGGTGTCCCGGGGATCTTTGGTTTGCAGCCCATGCTATCTGCGTGGTGCGCGCGCCTCAACATCCCCTGGCAGCTGCCGCCGGCGCTTGCGCGCCTGGCAGAGCGTAGAAATTTAGATCGGACGGATGTTCGTTGCCTTGGCACCCTTCGGGCCAGTGCCGACGTCGAAAGAGACGCGCTGGTTTTCAGCGAGGCTCTTGAAGCCGCTGGACTGGATGTCCTGGAAGTGGGCGAACAGGTCGTCGCCGCCTTGATCGGGTTTGATGAAGCCGAAGCCCTTGGCGTCGTTGAACCATTTGACGGTGCCGGTTTGTGATTGTGTGCTCATGAGAATTCCTGTCGGATTAGGATGAAAAGGCTTGCGCCAGAAAATACGCTCTGGACCAAGAGATACGACCGAAGGGAATCAGACAGGAATGGCTCAGGGGAAAGAGCAAGACGGGAACGAGACCAGCAAAGACGACGACTTGATACGAGTGCGAAGGGCCACTATACACGCAATCGTTCAATGCACCTAAAGGTATCGATATTTATTTTTCCCTTGCCCGGCGCCAACACGGAGACTGTCAGGAGCAAGTCAATGCCTGAAGCCGCCTCGGTCGGGATGGGGGCTCGGCCAGTTTTCACATGCAGGGAAGAGGTCTTCGAGCGGGACGGTCTGCCTGCTCTGTTCGAGGCCAATGCGATAGATTGCGCCGCCGATCTGGATGAGTTCGGCCAATTCGTCGTCCCGCAGGCGCTCCGATAATTGTTCCAGACAAGTCGCGAGCTTGGCGGCAATGGTAAATGCGTCTCCCTCGAACTGGCTTTCCTTGCGCATGATCAGCGCCATGATTTCAAACTTGGTCATGATAGGTATTCCCAAAGAGGGATGCCAAGCATAAGACATACCGCATCCATCGCATGATCCCCCTCATGCAACCGCTTGCACCGCGCGAAGTCCACAGTGCATCAGCGCCATCGCCGCGATGCCCCCAAAAGGAAAATCATGATCCACGCAATCAACCAACCCTCGCTCTCGGAAGAGGGCATTACCTTCACCGTCGTCGTCGATTCCGTCAAGCGCGAATGCCTGATCACGTCACAGGCGCTGCACAAACTGTCTTCCTTCAAGGGCGATGACGAGGACGTCGACATGATGGAAATCTTCCACAGCTTCGAGTCGAACATCAGCGGTGTCGCCCGCAGGCTGGTCGCAGCCGGCGTGGAAGGCACGCCGCTTGTCATGCGTCCGGAAACGTTTAATTCCCCTCGCACCCGGTAATTTTTTCCGACCAGAGATGGGCGGACGGCTTGTTCGTCGCCCGGGAACGTACCGGGCGGGGAAGGGCTGTATGTGGTATAGTGCGGGGTCCGATGGCGGATTAACCGCTTGGACGGAGCCGGTGTCGCATTCCGCCTCTTCCAGTCCTTATAGGTCGCGCAGGCTTGAAACCTGCTTCTCCGACCACTTCATCGTTCCGCCGATCCCCGGCGCCGTTAATTCCTCGCCAGGCCTACTCGTTTGAGGCAAGGCGCCTTTTGATCCCCTGCGCCAGGCGTTCGCGCAGTCCCAGCAATAACGGAACGGGGCCTTCCTGTTCTGGCGGGGCATTTTGCGCCGGCAGTCGTTGACGCACTTTTAGTATTGGACCGTAGCATGGCTAAAGAAGAATTGCTTGAAATGAATGGCCTCGTGACCGAGGTGCTCCCGGATTCACGATTCCGTGTTGACCTGGAAAATGGCCACCAGCTGATCGCTTACACCTCCGGTAAGATGCGCCAGCACCATATCCGCATCCTCGCAGGCGACAAGGTGTCGATTGAAATGTCGCCCTATGACCTGAGCAAAGGTCGTATCACGTTCCGCCACCTCGAAAAGCGCGGACCGGTTTCCACTGGTTACCAGCGCCGCCGCTGACACTTCCCTGCGTGGCATTCCTGCCGTGCAACCCAATCCTTTTACTCCGTACTATCACCCGATCCCCGGATAGTCCAGCACTAGCCGGTGATGCAGGTGGCGGGCCTGGCGCAATGCGTCCAGCAGCCTTGCCCGGTCGCCCGCCTCCAGCATGGACGGCGCGACATGGTTGTGCATCTCCTCTCCGCGCCGGAAACAGGCCTGCTGGTTCTTCAATCTGAGCGACTGGACGAAATGGAATCCATTGATCCATCGTTCCGCCTCGCTCGGATGGAGGCGGTTTGCCTTCACCGCCAGCCGGAACCGTTCCGCGGTGTTCACCGCATGCGTGCCGCTCGCCAGGCCGTAGATGCGGCCGCCGTCGACGAAGAGGGCGGCCGCCTTCAGCTTGAGGTCGATGGTGCCACGGAATTTTCCTTTCCTCTCTACCGCAAAGCGCCGGATCAGCCCGAGCGGCACTTCACGCTGCAGGGCGTTGGCGGCCATCTGATACAGGAAGCGCGGGTTTTCGGATGCTTCCTGCGCCAGCCAGTTGCCCAATTCCTCGGCAAGCGCATGCGCGCCATACAGCGGACGCAGGTCGAAGAAGATGGTGGCGTTGAGCAGTGCCTGCGGGTCGCCTTCGAAAATCCATTCCCGGAAGCGCGCCTTCCACTCGGACAGGCTGAGGCAGCATTCGGGGTTGCTGGCCATGACATTGCCCATGCAAAGCGGAAAGCCGCAGGCGTCGAGGATGTCGTTGATCCGCCTGGCCATACCGAGGAGACGCGCGCGGCCGCTTTCTCCCGGGCCGTCGAAAATGATGCCGTTGTCCTGGTCGCTCGAGAGCGTCTGCTCCTGGCGGCCTTCGCTGCCGAGCGAAATCCAGCACCAGGGAAAGCTGTCGGGCGCGGCATCGGCGAGCACTGCCTCGATGACGCGGTGCGTCAGCATGTCGTTGACCGACGAGATGATGCGGGTCGCCGGTTCGCCATTGTCTGTCTCGTCGGCAAGCGCGTGCGTCAATGCGCGAATCCTTGAAGCAGCCTGCTTCACGCTGGCCACGTCACCGGCGGCGGCAAGAATCGCATGCGCCTGCTGCAGCGCCGGCGACGGTTCGTGCGGCGGCATCGTCAGAGGATCATGGTTCGTGTCGAGCATGTCGGTTGTTTATCGCAACGGCCTGCGGCGAAAATAAAAAACCCCGGAGATCGCTCCCCGGGGTTGCAATGAGCCTGCCTGTTTAGTGGGCAGACGCAGCTGCCGCGCCGATGCCGGTTTCGGAGCGGATCTTCTGCGCTTCGTAGCCGACGCGGTCCTTGCGGGAACGCTCGCTGCTGTCGAGGATGGAGAACAGCCAGATGCCGAGGAAGCCGGCAGTCATCGAGAACAGGGCCGGGGAAGTATACGGGAAGATTTCACTCTTGTAACCGAACACGTCCACCCACACCGACTTCGACAGCACCGTCAGCACCACGGCCGTGACCAGGCCGAGGAAGCCGCCAATCGTTGCGCCGCGGGTCGTGCAACCCTTCCACAGCACCGACATGAACAGGACCGGGAAGTTGGCCGATGCGGCGATCGCGAATGCCAGCGACACCATGAATGCGATGTTCTGCTTCTCGAACACGATGCCGAGGACGACCGCGATGATGCCGAGCACGATGGTGGTCACACGCGAGACGCGCAGTTCGTTTTCGCTGGTGGCCTTGCCCTGCTTGATGACGGTGGCGTAAAGGTCGTGCGACACGGCCGATGCGCCGGACAGCGTGAGGCCGGCAACCACGGCGAGAATCGTGGCGAAGGCCACTGCCGAGATGAAGCCGAGGAACACGTTGCCGCCGACAGCGGTGGCGAGGTGGATCGCCGCCATGTTATTGCCGCCGAGGAGCTTGCCTGCTGCATCCTTGAACGCCGGGTTGGTGCTGACCAGGACGATCGCGCCAAAGCCGATGATGAAGGTCAGGATGTAGAAGTAAGCGATCCAGGTGGTGGCCCAGAATACCGACTTGCGTGCTTCCTTCGCGCTCGGCACGGTGAAGAAGCGCATCAGGATGTGCGGCAGGCCGGCGGTGCCGAACATCAGCGCCATGCCGAAGGAGACGGCGGAAACCGGATCCTTGATGAAGGTGCCGGGCGCCATGATGGCGTCCTTCTTGTCATGGATTTCAACCGACTTGGCGAACAGCGCTTCGGGGCTGAAGTTGAACTGCGACATGACGACGAAGGCCATGAAGGAGGCGCCGGACAGCAACAGGATCGCCTTGATGATCTGCACCCAGGTCGTCGCGGTCATGCCGCCGAAGAGCACGTACACCATCATCAGCGAACCGACGAGCACCACCGCGATCCAGTATTCGAGGCCGAACAGCAGCTTGATGAGCTGGCCTGCGCCGACCATCTGCGCGATCAGGTAGAACGCCACGACGACCAGCGTGCCGGATGCGGCGAACGCGCGGATGGGCTTCTGCTCGAAGCGGTAGGCGGCGACGTCGGCGAAGGTGAAGCGGCCGAGGTTGCGCAGGCGTTCCGCCATGAGGAAGGTGATCACCGGCCAGCCGACGAGGAAGCCGATCGAGTAGATCAGGCCGTCGTAGCCGTTCAGGAACACCGCGGCGGAAATGCCGAGGAAGGACGCAGCCGACATGTAGTCGCCCGCGATGGCGAGGCCGTTCTGGAAGCCGGTGATGCCGCCACCCGCCGTATAGAAGTCAGCGGCGGACTTGGTCTTGGCCGCGGCCCACTTGGTGATGAAGAGCGTCAGGATGACGAACACGCCGAACATCGAGATGGCGGTCCAGTTGGTTGGCTGCTTTACTGCCTGGCCGAGGTCGCCGCCGGCTGCGAAGGCAGCGCCTGCAGCGGCAAACAGGGCGAGTGCAGGGACAATGCGCTTGAGGCTATGCATTACATCACCTCCTTGCGGATCTGCGCGGTGAGTTCGTCGAACTCGCCGTTGGCGCGGCGCACGTAGACGCCGGTGATGATGACCGTGAACACGATCACGAACAGGCCGATGGGGATGCCCCAGGTCGTCACGCCGGCGCCCATCTTCAGGCCCAGCAATTCCTTGTTGAAGGCGACCAGCATGATGAAGCCGTAGTAGGCAACCATCATGATCCACGTGAGCGTCCATCCGTAGCTGGAGCGGGTCGATACCAGTTTCTGGTACTTCTGATTCGATTTGACCTTCTGGACAATATCGTCTTCCATTTTCACGTCCTCAATGTGTGACTCATAAGAGCTTGCGAGGATACGTGCGATGTCTTACTGATCCCTTACCCGCAAAGTGGAATTGCGATTTCTTCGCGATACGCGCGAAAAATCGATGAAGGTTTGATGTAGATCATTCGAGGCAAGCGGCTTTGTCATCGCGACGACAATGTCGCTGCCCCGCGTTCTTGCATCAGATGGCAAACAACAGGCACGTCGTGGTCGCATGTGCGTAGAGCTTGCCTTGCGCATCGACGATGCGTCCCTCCGCCGTAGCCACCTGGCCGCCGACGTGGATCACCTTGCCTTCGGCGCGGATGGGGCCGGTCTTGTCGGTGAGGGCGCGGACGAAATTGATCTTCAGTTCGAGCGTGGTGTAGCCCTTGCCGGTGGGCAGCATGCTGTGGATCGCGCAGCCGACACAGGAATCGAGCAGGGTCGCCGCGTAACCGCCATGAACGGAACCGATCGGGTTGTAGTGCTGCGGCCCGGGCGTGCCCTGGAAGACCATCAGGCCCGGTTCCACTTTCACCGGAACGAAGTCGAGCAATTCGCCGATCGGCGCGGGCGGGAGTTCGCCGCGCATGATGCCGAGCAGGAAGTCCATGCCGGAACGCTCGCGCAACTGTTCACGCGTCGCCACGCCGGCAGGAATCAACGCGGGGCGGACGGCCGCTTCGTCGGCTTGCCATTCATTCAGGGGATCTTGCAGGTTCATTGCGCGCCTCTTTAAAAATGTCGGAGAAGATAGTCCGGTAGACCACAGCCGGAAAAATATATGTATATACACTATAATCGATTTCGCGTATAAACATGCATATGCACTTAATTCCGGTGCAAGGAGAAAGCGGATGGACCAACACACTCAAATGACGCCTCGTGCGGCCTGGATGCTGACCCTCGCAGCGGCGGCGATCCTGATGATCACCATGGGAGCACGGTTGACCACCGGGCTGTTCGTGTCACCGATCAATACGTCGACCGGCCTCGGGATTGTGTCGATCAGTTTCGCCATGGCCGTCGGCCAGTTCATGTGGGGCGCATCGCAGCCGATCTTCGGCGCGATCGCCGACAAGCATGGACCGGGCAAGGTCATCGTCGCGGGCGCCATCCTGTTGGCCGGGGGAACCGCACTGACGCCGTTCGTCGACTCGCAGTGGGGGCTGATCATGGCGATGGGCATCCTGAGTGCGGCAGGGGCGGGCGCGGGGAGCTTTTCCATTCTGATCGGTGCCACCGCGCAGCGCCTGCCAGCAGAGCGGCGCGCGTTCGCGTCAGGATTCATCAACGCGGGCGGGTCTTTCGGACAGTTTGTCTTTGCACCGCTCATGCAGGCGATCATCAATACCGCCGGATGGGTGGCGGCGATGCTGACCATGGCCGCCACGACACTGCTGACGATCCCGCTGGCATGGCCATTGCGCCGCAAGCGGGCGCCGGCCGTGCAGGCAGCAGCCGATCCCTCGCATATCGGATTGAAGCAGCAGCTGAAGATTGCCATGCGCGATCCGAGCTACCTGCTCCTGCATGCGGGCTTCTTTACCTGCGGCTTCCATATCGCCTTTCTCGTTACGCACCTGCCTGGCGAAGTCGCGCTCTGCAGTTTGCCTGCAGGCGTGTCCGCTACCGCGCTGGCGCTGATCGGACTGTTCAATATTGCCGGCAGTCTTACCGCCGGAGCGCTGTCGTCACGCATGCGCATGAAGTATCTCCTCGCGGGAATGTACGGAAGCCGCGCCGTGCTGATCGTGATCTACCTGCTCGCGCCGAAAACAGAATGGACCTTCTATGTCTTCGCCGCGGCGCTCGGATTCACCTGGCTTGCCACCGTGCCGCCGACCGCCGGCCTTGTCGGCAAACTGTTCGGCATGCGCTATCTCGCGACGCTGTTCGGACTGACGCTGCTGTCGCACCAGATCGGCGGATTCTTCGGTGCCTGGCTGGGCGGCCTGGCCTTCGCGAATTTCGGCAATTACGAATGGATGTGGTACGCCGACATAGCTCTTGCCCTGGCTGCGGCGATCGCCAACCTGCCGATCCGCGAATCGGCTTTGGCGCCCCGCGCCGTGGCGGCCTGATACGGCGTTCCCGGATGTCTTGCCGCAAGGACAGAATTGCGGTTTACTGCGCGGAACCCCCACCGCGGCAAGACATCCTAATTGCATGAACAAGATCGAGCAGGAAGAATCCCCTCAGTATCCGGACAACGAAGCGACGCTGACCGAGGCACTGGAGCAGCACCTCCGCACACATGGCGCGGAACTGGCCAAGCTGGAAGGCCGCGTCATGATCCGTTTTTCCGGCGAAGTCGACGCCGGACCGCTGCGCGTTCCTTATGACCTTGTGCCACCCGAGGGCGTCCTTGCCAATGCGAGCAAGTGGCGCAATCTTTCGCCCGAGAAGAAGCTCGCCCTCGTGCATGAACGCGTGCAAGCGAAGGCACGCCAGGTCCTGCACCGCAAGGTCAGCGAATTCGTCGAAGCGCTGACGGCGCGCGCGGAGGAGTATGGGCTGGATGCGGAAGAATTCCTCCACGTCCTTGCGCTCAAGGAATCTTCTTCTCCGGTCGACCACGTCCTGGACCGCATCGAGCAGCGCCTGCTGAACGCGATCGAGCGCCAGCAGGAAGCGGCAAACGCGGCGCGCACGCGAGAAAGCATTAACCTCGCCGAGTATCCGGCCTCCTTCGAGGTCGCGCGCCGCATGCCGCGCAAGTTCATCGCGCTGCTCGGGCCGACCAATTCCGGCAAGACGCATGAAGCCATGGAAGCGCTGGCCAAGGCGAAGAGCGGCGTCTATCTTGCCCCGCTGCGCCTGCTCGCCTTGGAAAACTATGAACGGCTGGCCGAAGTCGAGCGCAACGGCGAGCGGCTCAAGGTCAGCCTCGTCACCGGCGAAGAGCGCCGCGTGGTGGAAGGTGCGACGCATGTGGCCAGCACGGTGGAAATGCTCGACTCGCAGACGCGCGTGGACATCGCCGTGATCGACGAGATCCAGATGCTGGGCGATCGTGACCGCGGCGCGGCATGGACGGCGGCGGTGTGCGGCGCTCCAGCGAGCGTTGTCTACCTCGTCGGTGCACCGGAAGCGCGCCGCGCGGTCGAGGCGCTGGCAAAGCGCCTGGACTGTCCGCTCGAAGTGCGGGTACTGAGCCGCAAGGCGCCGCTCTCGATGGAAGGACAACCGGTGCGCAAGCTGCGCAACCTGCGGCGCGGCGATGCCGTGATCGCCTTCTCGCGCCGGGAGGTCCTGATGTGGCGCGACATGATCACCGAGATCGGCTTCTCCGTGGCGACGGTGTACGGCAATCTTTCGCCGGAAGTACGCCGCGCGCAGGCGGCGCGCTTCCGCGACGGCTCCGCCGATATCGTCGTCGGCACCGACGCAATTGCCATGGGGCTCAACCTGCCCATCCAGCGCGTGGTGATGACGACCGCGGTCAAGTACAACGGTGTTGAGGAAGAGGAGCTGAGCGCCGCGCTCGCCAAGCAGATCGCCGGACGCGCGGGCCGCTTCGGCGTGCACGAGGAAGGCTTCGTCGCCGGTTATGACGACGATACGCATTACGTCATCCGCGCGCTGCTGAAGGAGAAGGTGCCACCGGTGTCCTCGCTCGGATTCTCGGTCGCGCCGACGCTGGAGCACCTGAACCGCATCACCTCCGTCACCGGCGAACAGTCGCTGGCGAAACTGCTCAAGCGCTTCGAGACGGACATCGATGTGCCGGACGGATTCTTCACGCCGCGTATCACCGAGGAGCAGGCCGAGCGCGCGCTGTGGTTGGATACCTTGCCGTTGACACTCGCGGACAAATTCACCCTGTCGCTGGTGCCGATTTCATCGCGCATCCCTTCCTTGCACGCGGCATGGCAAAAATGGGCACGGGCGCTGGCGCGAGGACAGGCGAGCAAGCTGGACTGGATCGGGGAACATGTGCCCGGTGAATCGCTGCAGGATGTCGAAGACACCTGCAAGCTCTATTCAGCGTATGCCTGGCTCGGTTATCGCTGTCCGGAATTCTTCCCTTACGGGGAGGAGGCGCAGCACCTGGCGCGCGAGGCATCGGAACGGATCGACGGCATTCTTCAGTCGCAGAACCGCGCGATGCGGCAACGGTCGGGGAAGAAGATGGCGCAGGTGCGAGGCACCCGCGCTTAGAGGGTGTTATGAACCAGGGAAGGGGGCGCGTTCGGTCGAGAAGGGATGCAATGCTAGGCGCGGCGCGCCGCTCAGACTGGGCGTCTGAGCAAGCGTCGCAACACCGCAATGCGTCCCTTCTCGACCGAACCCGGAGGGCAGCCCCGAGAACCTGCCGCTTGCGTTGTTGCGGCTCCTTGCCGTAGCACCGCTACGACGCGTCGCCGCGCCTAGCATTCGGCCGGTTCTCGGGGCTGCGCGCCCCCTTCCCTGGTTCATAACACCCTCTGGGTCAATTCAAGCTGCCGGCTTTCGAAGGTGATGCTTGTGCATCAGGTTGTGCACGAGGGTCTTGGTGGCTTCGATGATGCTCTTGCCGGTGCCCGGCTCGAACACGATGGTGTGATGCGAACGGTGGGCAGGGTCGTCCTTGCCCTCCTGGATGGATACGACTGCGAGGATGCGGCCACCGCCTACATCGGTTTCCTGGATCTCTGCTGTGGCCTTCAGATTATCCATGTAGTAGGTCATTGTTTGCATTTTTTACGTTTCTTGAAATGGGGTGATTCAAGGCTTCAGATCGCTCGCCGGTCGCCTTCCTGGTTGGAAGCCCGGCTGGTTCGACTAGCATGGTTGAAGCCGCCGCTTGCAAATCCGAAATTCAGTACAAGTACAGGAATATGAGCAATAAGGATGCCAGCATCGCGCGTCGTTGCTATTGACTTGCAGCATTCTTTCGTCCGGATTTTTTATCCTGTCGCGACATCAAACGGACAACATCTCCGGGAGCGTTCATGACACCAGACATGCTGGAAGCAGGAAAACAATATCCGGGCACCTTGCCCGTTGAAGATGCGGCCGTATTTGAGTTTTCCAAGGAGGGGCCGGAGCTGCGGCTGTTCTTTTCCGGAATTAGTGACGACGTGGCGCGTCATGTTTCGGAGTCAGAAGTCCGGCTTGGACTGCTGCGCTCTGGCGACATTGCCGTCGTTCCGTGGCAGATCGGCGACCGCATGAGCGGCGACGCGCAATTCCACGTTTTCCTGTACCCGCCGGAAACACGTCCGACCGCTGAGATCCTGACGCGTGATGGGCGATACCGGATGCAACTGGCGCTGGTCGATCGCGGTTCAGGCGAAGTGCGTGTGGTGCGTTATCTCAATCTTTCGCCGGCATTCAGCAAGGAATTGACCGAAGCGATTGCCTATCAGCTGGGTAACCATATCGGTCGGGAAGAATACGATGCGCAGGTGAGCCAGTACCAGACGCGGTATGCGGATGTGCGGGACGCGATTGCTGCGGCGCCGGTGTTTGAGAAGGCGGAGCCGGTGTAGGGTTATCCAGGTGCAATGCGCTCGCTGGCGGGCGCATTTGCATGATGTTTTACATTCCTTTCCCCCGGTCATTCCCGCCTGCGCGGGAATGACCGGGGGGAAATGTGGCGATAAACGGAGCGTGGTTGCCCGCCTTCAAGCGCAAGTGACACTACGACCACTGCACAAAATTGGGCAGCCCGGTGTCGTCCCGTTCAAAAGAGCGCCGCAACTTTCCCCTCTCATCTCCTTCTTCGTGCTTTTCCACAACCTCCTTGACAGGCGAGGGAACGGGCGGCGGTGTGGTATCCAGGCGGTACTCGGTACGCCGGTCACCCATCATCTTGCGCAGGTCGCGCATGTTTATCCCGGTCGCTTCATTGATGCGAATCAACAGCGACGGATCGAGCGGATGCTGCCGCTCCCGCACGCGTTTGATCAAATAGGGTTCAACGTGCAGCACATGCGACAGCGCCTCGTCGTTTTCCAGGTCAAGCATCTGTTGCAGCGTATCGAACAGTCGGTTCGGGTCAAACAGGTCCGCTGTGTGATGTTCCATCATCGTGTTTCGGCAATCTCGGTCAATCGGTGTAACAAGTGACAACAGCCGGTCCGATAAATTCCTTATTTCCGGAAACGGACCATCTCGTGGACGAAGCGCAGCTTGTCGATGACCGGTGTCGACAGCGTGAAGGGATAGGGATCGGGCATGCCGACGCTGCGGTTCAGGCTGTTGAGCACATAGGACAGTGAAAACCACGCAGTGAGGATGTCGTCGAAATCGTCGCTGCGTGCCGGCTGCGTATCGAGCTCCAGTTCCGGTTCGCCAGGGAGCTTCGGCTTGAGCGTGACGCCGCATGCGTGTGCCGTGTCCAGCGTGTCCACCATGTGCAGGTAATGCGCCCAGGTCTCCGCCCAGTCCTCCAGCGGATGCATGCTGGCGTAGGCGCTGACGAAGCGGTGGTTCCAGTCGGGCGGCGGGCCATTGTCGTAGTGCGTCTTGAGGCATGCGCCATAGTCCTGGCGCTCATCGCCGAACAGCGCGCGGAACCGGCCGAGACGCTCGTCCTCGGCAAGCAGGCGGTCGAAATAGAAATGACCGCTCTCATGCCGGAAATGCCCGAGCAGGGTGCGGTACGGCTCGCCCATTTCCTCGCGAGTCTTTTCACGGAACGATGGATCGGCTTCGGCAATGTTGATGGTGATGACGCCATTCGCATGGCCGGTCGTCACGTGCTCTTCGAGCGTGTCTTCCTTGAATTCGAAGGCGAGGCCGGCATCGGGATCGTCCAGCTTGTGTTCGGGCTGAAGCTGCAGCGCCCACAAGGTATACAACAGGCGGCGCTTGGCGGCTTCCAGGCGCTTCCAGTACAGGCGGTTCTTGTCCGAGTTAAGCGTCGGGATGATGCGCGTGAGCTGGCAGGAAGCGCACAGTTCGCTCGGCGTGCCGGATTCAAGCATCCAGTTGCACACGTCTTCGCGTGCATAGTTCACGCACTTCTTGTACGTGCGTCCGGCGAGGTGCGGATTCGGGCTGCGCAGCAAGCCTTCGCCATCCTCCTCGAAGGCATAGATCGCCATTTTCTCCGGCACGTAACCAAGAACGCTGCCGCAGTTTTCGCAACGCACGTTTTCAAAGAAGACGAGCTGGCCGCATTTGTCGCAGTGAAAAGTTCTCATCCGGAAGTTGCCAAGCGTTGATGACGACCAAAACGGTGTTGATTGACTCCCTTGCAAAACGTTCCGCCTCTTGACACAACTTGCTCCGAAAGCAAGTTGTCAGGAACAAAACCTTTGCAATGGCCTCTACAGGGAACGGCATCGTTCGCATGCCTTCTTTTGTCTATTTTTTTCCGGAGTGCATTTTTCATGTGTGGAATTGCCGGGGAATTGCGTTTCGACCAGCAATTCGCAGATATCCGGGCCGTCGCCGACATGACGGAGAGCATGTCGCGCCGCGGGCCCGACGGGGAAGGGGTATTCAGCCTGGGCAGCCGCTGCTTCGGGCACCGCCGCCTTTCCATCATGGACCTCAGCAGCCGCGCGCACCAGCCCTTCGTGGACAACCTGCTCGGCATGGGAATCGTCTTCAACGGCGCTATCTACAACCATCACGAGCTTCGCGCCGAGCTGCGCGCAAAGGGCTACGAGTTCGCATCGACTGGCGACACCGAGGTCATCATCAAGGCGTGGCATGCCTGGGGGCCGAAGGCGCTCGAGCGGTTCTACGGCATGTTCGCCTTCGCGCTGTGGGAGCGCGACACGGGTGTCACCTGGTTCGCGCGTGACCGCCTGGGCATCAAGCCCCTCTATTACACGCAGGACAAGGACAGGATGCGCTTTGCATCCGCGCTGCCTGCCCTGCTCAAAGGCGGCGGTGTCGACACCTCGCTCGACCTGGAAGCGCTGCATTACTACATGACATTCCACGCCGTCGTGCCGGCGCCGCATACCATCGTCAAGGGCGTGCGCAAGCTGCCGCCGGGAAGCTGGATGAAAGTGACGCCGGACGGCGATTGCAGCGTCAAGCAATGGTGGCGCCTCGATTTCAAGCGCAGCGATGATGACGAGAAGCGCAGCTTCGAGGACTGGAAGCACGAAGTGCTTGCCAGCCTGCGCACCTCGGTGAAGCGCCGTCTCGTGTCCGACGTGCCGGTCGGTGTCCTGCTGTCCGGCGGACTGGACTCGAGCCTGATTACCGGCTTGCTGGCCGAAGCCGGCACCGTCGGGTTGCGGACCTACTCGATCGGTTTCGAATCCGTCGGCAGCGAGGAGGGCAACGAGTACCGCTACTCCGACCTTATCGCCAGCCATTACGGCACGGTGCATGAAAAGCTGCACATCCCCGCCGACAACCTGCTGGCGAGCCTGCCGGAAACGATCGCGGCCATGGCCGAGCCGATGGTAAGCCATGACTGCGTCGCGTTCTACCTCCTGTCGCAGGCAGTGTCGCGGCATACCAAGGTGGTGCAGAGCGGCCAGGGGGCGGATGAGGTATTTGCCGGCTATCACTGGTATCCGCCGCTCACCGATGCTGCGGACGCGGAAACCGGCATCGACATCTACAAGCGGGTCTTTTTCGATCGCAGCCACGAGGAATTGTGCGCGCTGCTCGATCCTTCGCTACGTATCGGCGACGCCAGCAGCGCCTTCGTCGCTGCCCACTTCGCACGTCCCGGCGCGGACAGCGCAATTGATCGCGCGCTGCGCCTGGATACGACGGTCATGCTGGTCGACGATCCGGTCAAGCGGGTGGACAACATGACGATGGCATTCGGCCTGGAGGCGCGGGTGCCTTTCCTCGACCACGAACTGGTCGAACTCGCCGCACGCATTCCCGCCCGGCACAAGGTCGCCGAAGGCGGCAAGCATGTGCTCAAGGAAGCGTCGCGCGCGGTCATCCCTGCCGAGGTCATCGACCGGCCGAAGGGCTACTTCCCGGTGCCGGCTCTGAAATATCTGCGCGGCGATTTCCTGCAATTCGTGCGCGATACGCTGGATGCACGCGCGGCCCGCGAACGCGGACTGTTCCGGCGCGATGTCGTCGATCGCATGCTCGAATCGCCCGACAGCCACCTGACGCCGCTGCGCGGTTCGAAGGTTTGGCAGATCGCATTGCTCGAAGCGTGGCTGCAGACCAACGGCATCTGACCGCGCGGCGCCGAGGCGCACGGCACGAATTCATTCATTTATCAGAGGTTAGCGACATGAGCGTCTCACCACATGACCCTTCCATCAATGGAAGCCACACGCATCACGCGCTGTTCCGGCATGCCGACGACGGCATCCCTTTGCCGGGAGAAGAGACGGCGTCCTGCAGGGCCAACGCCTTCATCGAGTGCGGCTGGGGCCGCCTGCTGTACGGACCGTCGTACGAATCGCCGCAGGTGCTGGCCAGGGCACTGCAGGAGGAGGAGCCGGGAAAGCGCGACATCGCCCTGCATGTCGAGTCGCCGCAGCTCGTCCTTGCCGAGGCGCCTTCTCACCTGTTCCTCGATCCCTCGCTGATCTTCCGCCGCCCGCTCGGTGAACCGGTCGAGGAGGAACAACCGTCCGGCATCGTCGTGCGTCCTCTGACGACGCGTGCCGACATCGCGGCAATCAATCGTCTTTACAGCATGCGCGGCATGGTGCCCGTCGACCAGCAGACGGTGTGGCGGCAGCGGAATTCCAGCGCGGTGCACTATGTAATCGCGGAAGACGACCGTACCGGCGAGATCGTCGGCACGGCCCTGGGGGTCGACCACGCAGAAGCCTTTGGCGATGCCGAGGGCGGATGCAGCCTGTGGTGCCTGGCCGTCGATCCGCAGACGGGACTGAGCGGCGCAGGCCGGGCATTGGTGAATTACCTGATTGCCCACTTCACCGCACGCGGAAGGACCTTCCTGGACCTGTCCGTGCTGCATGACAACGAGCCGGCCATCAGCCTCTACCGCAAGCTCGGCTTCGAGCAGGCGCCGGGATTCGTGGTCAAGAACAAGAATGCGATCAATGAAAAGCTGTTCGTGCAGAGCACCGACTTCGCCGGGCTCAATCCCTACGCGATGATCATCATCAACGAGGCGCGGCGGCGCGGCATCAGCGTAGAGGTGATCGATGCGGCGGCGGGCATCTTCAAGCTGCGCAATGCCGGGCATGAAATGCTGTGCCGCGAGTCGCTGACCGAACTCACCGGCGGCGTGGCGATGACCTGGTGCCAGGACAAGGTGCTGACCTCGCGCCGTCTTGCCTCCATCGGACTGCGCGTGCCGAAGCAGATTGTCGCCGGCGACGGTGCCGCGAACGCGGACTTCCTGCAGGAATGCGGAGCGGTCGTCGTCAAGCCCGCGCTCGGCGAACAGGGCAAGGGCATCAGCGTCGACGTGCGGACCGAGGAGCATCTTGCCGAGGCAGTCGAACGTGCCGCGAAGGAAGGCGGGCATGTCGTGATCGAGGAATTCTGCGCGGGCCAGGACCTGCGCATTGTCGTGATTGGCTACAAGGTGGTGGCGGCGGCGATCCGCAAGCCGGCCGAGATCGTCGGCGATGGCGCGTCGACCGTGGCGCAACTGATCGAACGGCAGAGTGCGCGAAGGGCAGCGGCGACCGGCGGCGAAAGCAAGATTCCCGTGGATGCCGAGACGGAGCGTTGCCTTGCCGGGCAGGGACTGGATGTCGACACGGTGCTGGAATCCGGCCGCGCAGTGAAGGTGCGCAAGACGGCCAACCTGCACACGGGCGGCACGATCCACGACGTGACCGCGGAGTTGCATCCGCTGCTGCGCGAGGTGGCGGAATCGGCAGCACGGGCGCTGCGCATTCCTGTCGTCGGCCTTGATTTCCTGGTGCCGTCGCCCGATTCGGACCAGTACGTGATCATCGAGGCCAACGAGCGGCCGGGGCTGGCCAATCATGACCCGCAACCGACGGCGCAGCGCTTCATCGACCTCCTGTTCCCGTTTACCGCGACGCAGACGTAATGGAAAAGCTGCGCATCGATGCCGACTACCTGAAGACGACGCTGCTCGAGCTGCTCGCCATTCCCAGCCCGACCGGCCTGACGGACGAGATCGTGCACTACACCGGAAGCCGCCTGGATGCGATGGGCGTGCCCTATGAGCTGACGCGCCGCGGCACCATCCGCGCCGTGCTGCCACGGACCATGCCCGAGCGCCGCAAGACGAATCCGGCGTGCGCCATCGTGTCACACCTCGACACGCTGGGGGCGATGGTGCGGGAGATCCAGCCGCACGGCAGGCTGTCGCTGATGCCTGTCGGCACCTGGTCAAGCCGGTGGGCGGAAGGCGGCCGCGTCACCCTGTTCACCGAGACAGGGCGTTTCCGCGGATCGGTGCTGCCGCTGCTCGCGTCCGGCCACGTGTACAACGAGGCCATCGATACCCAGCCGGTCAACTGGGACCAGCTGGAGCTGCGCATCGATGCGCCGATTGCGTCGGCGGCCGACGTACAGGCGCTCGGCATCCAGATCGGTGATTTCGTCGCCTTCGATGCCAATCCCGAGTGGCTGCCGAATGATTACATCGTGTCGCGGCATCTCGACGACAAGGCCGGCGTCGCCGCGGTGCTCGCCGCATTGAAGGCCGTAGTCGACTCCGGTGCGCGCGTGCCCATGGATTGCCACGCGGTCTTCACCCTGACCGAAGAAGTGGGCTCCGGCGCACGTGCGGTCATCCAGAGCGATGTCAGCGAAGTGATCGGCGTCGACATCGGGCCGGTAGCGGCCGGACAGGGCGCGCGCGAGCATGGCGTCACCATTCCGCTGATGGACTCCGCCGGCCCGCACGATTACCACCTTACGCGCCGCCTGCTGAAGCTGTGTGGCGACCACGGCATTCCCTGCAACCGCGATGTGTTCCGTTTCTATCATTCGGACGCCGGTTCCGCCGTCAGTGCCGGGCATGACGTGCGCACGGCACTGCTGTGCTTCGGCGCGGATGCGTCGCATGGTTACGAGCGTACGCATCTCTCGGTGCTGGTGAACCTTGCCGAGCTGCTGACCCTGTACATCCAGAGCGGCCCGACGCTGCCGGAGGACCGCCAGGAGCGCCTCGATTCGGTGGAGAATTTTTCGCATCAGCTCGATGCCGGACAGCTGCAGCAGGTGGAAGTGCCACGGCAGGACGTAAGCGACCTGGTGCGCCTGGGCGAATCGAAAAATGCGTCCGATATGTCACCCCCATGAAATTTTTGTTGGCCATGAACTAACTTCACGTTTCCTGACCTTATACGTTGGCGCGGGCGTTTGCCCGCGTCGTGTTTTTACCAAGGAGAAACGATGAGTCGAGAAAACGATGTGAGTGCAGTGCTGCAACAGTATGCAGCCGAAACCGGCGTGCATTCCGTGCAGAAGGTCGAGCAGGATTTTGTGGCCGTCGCACAGCGTGTTCCGGCGGAGCACGTGACCACCGGTCTGGTCGAAGCGATGCACTCGGAGCAGACGCCTCCTTTTGAAGACATGGTGGGCGATTCCTTCGAGCGCGGTTCCAGCGAACTGCGTGCGGCCATGCTGAAGCAGCTGATCGACGGCGCGAGTCCGGCCGCGGTCAAGCCGCTGATCGACGATGGCTTGCTGCCCCGCCTCGCCAACGGCAGCGGGCATCCCGCCGTGCCCGTGGATGCCACGCTGGTGGAGGGACTTGATGCGGGGGTGGTGCGCCGCCTCGCGCGTGAGGCGGCGATCGAAGATCCTTCGGTCATCGATCGCATGAGCGAGTTCTTCGCGGTCGATCCGCATGCAGGCAAGACACTGGGTGGCGTCGCCCTCAGTGTCGCGCTCGGCAAGATTGCCGAAGCGCGCTAAATCCTGCTTGTCCTGAAGACGCCCCGTGTCGAAGCGGCACGGGGCGTTTTCTTTTATAGTGCGGTCTACTTCCATGACAAGGGACGCCACGATGAGCATTGCCGCATTTTCCGTTGCACGCCTGCCCGAAATCCGGTTCGGCGCCGGGAGGATCAGGGAAACCGCGGAAGTGCTCGCGCAGTTCGGCCGCAAGGCGCTGATCGTGACGGGCGGGCGCTCCTTCGTGTCGACGCCACAATGGGCGGCATTGCAGGAGGCGCTGTCGGCGGCCGGCATGGAATGGGAAACGATGCAGGTCACGCAGGAACCGTCGCCGGAACTGGTCGATGCCGCGGTGGCGCGATTTCGTTCAGCGGGCATCGAGGTCGTTGCCGGAATCGGCGGCGGGAGCGTGCTCGATGCGGCCAAGGCGATTGCCGGTCTGCTCGTGCCCGGCAATTCGGTCATGGACCATCTGGAAGGCGTGGGACGCGGCGTTCCATATGCCGGACCGGCCTTGCCCTTCATCTCCGTGCCGACCACCGCCGGCACCGGCAGCGAGGCAACGAAAAATGCCGTGCTCAGTGTCCAGGGCAGCGACGGCTTCAAGAAATCCTTTCGGCACGACGCGCTGGTGGCGCGCGTGGCGATCGTCGATCCGGAACTGCTGGCGAGCTGCCCGAAGGACCTCATCGCGGCCAACGGCATGGATGCATTCACCCAGTTGCTGGAGTCGTATGTGTCGACCAATGCAAATCCCTTCACCGATGCGCTCGCGCTGGCAGGCCTGAAGGCATTTCGCGACGGCTTCTGGGAGGCCTGGGAGGAGGGGCATCCGCGCCAGCAGCACGGCTACGCCGGCGTAGCCTATGCGTCGCTGATGTCCGGCATCACGCTTGCGCAGGCCGGTCTCGGTTCGGTGCATGGGCTGGCGTCGCCGCTGGGTGCTTTCTTTCCGATTCCACATGGCGTCGTCTGTGGGACGCTCGTCGCCGAGGCGACGGCAGTCAATATCCACGCGCTGCGGGAACGCGTTCCTCAAGCGGTAGCGCTGAAAAAATATGCCGACGTCGGCCGCCTCCTTGGCGCGTCCGACGCTGCAGACGATGCAGCATGCGATGCGCTGGTTGAACGCCTCCATGCATGGACCGAGCGCTTGCGTCTTCCGCGTCTTCAGGCGTTCGGCGTGACGGCCGCGGATATCGACAGGATTGTGCAGGGCAGCCGCGGCGGCAGTATGCGCACCAATCCGCTGGTACTTGAAGATGCCGAACTCGCGGGCCTGCTGCGCGCGCAACTCTGACGACTTACCTGCTGTCCACCAGCTTGAAGTCGTACAGGTCCTGGCCGCCGTTCTGGAGCGGGATATAGATTGTCAGTGTCGTGCCCTTGCCGGGGGCGCTGGTAATGAGGAATTCACCATTGAGCGCATGGATGCGCTCTTCCACGCCCACCAGTCCGAACGAATTCGACGACTTGCGTGACTCGGGATAAATGCCGATCCCGTTGTCCATGATCTTCATGACGAGACGCTTGTCCTCCTGGTACAGCTCGATATCGACACGGGTTGCCTGCGCATGGCGGATCACATTGGTCAGCGATTCCTGCAGGATGCGGAACAGCGAGGTTGCACGCACATCGTCCACCGCGAATTCCTGCTCGGACATATGCAGGTCGCAGGCGATGCCGGAGCGCCGGCGGAATTCCGCCACCTGCCATTCGATCGCCGCGTTCAGGCCGAGGTCGAGCACCGCGGGGCGCAGGTTGTTGATGATGGTGCGAATGGTCTTCACCGTCGCATCGAGGTGATGCAGCGCGCCGCGCACCTTTTCATTCAGGCGCGGATGCGAGCGTCCCGTGCGGGCGTCGAGCATGGACACGTCGATGCGCAGCGCCAGCAGGGTCTGGCCGAGTTCGTCGTGGATCTCCCGGGCAATGCGCTTGCGCTCGTCTTCCTTCACGCGATCCTGGTGCGCCGTCAGCTCGCGCAGCAATTCCTGCGAGCGCTTCAAGGCTTCCATGGTCTGCTTGCGTTCGGTGACATCCATGATGGTGCCGCGCAGGAAGCGCTTGCTGTTGCTGGTGCCGAGGCGGCAGATCGTATGCACCCATCGCTCCGATCCGTCAAACTGGGTGATGCGGTGTTCCGTATCGAATTCAAGGCCGGTGGCGAGGCACTTGTTCAGGCCATCCTCGATGCGGGTGCGGTCGCTTTCATGGATGCGGTTGAAGAAATCGAGCTGCCGCGGCGTTTCGTTGAACCGGTCCATGCCGAAGATGCGATAGGTCTCCGCCGTCCACGACATGCTGCCGGTGAGCGGATCGAGCACCCAGCTTCCCACCCGCGCCATGTGCTGCGCCTCCGCCAGGCTGGCCTCGCTTGCACGCAGGTCCTTGGTCATGTCCCTGGCCAGCTCCACCGCACGGCGACGCGCTGTCGCGAGGGAGTAATACACGCCGTACAGCAACAGCGACGCCAGCAGGCCGATCGCCAGTACCACCCACGGCAGGTAGGCTTCGAAGCCGTCCATCAGCGCCGACTTGTGCGCGGAGAATTCCGCTGACCAGACACGCGGCCCGACACTCATCGAGACGCGCTTTACGAACAATTCGGAGGGCGGGGCATACGACCCGTCGGTCGTGGCGCCGTCGGGCCGCGCGCTGCTGTCGAACAGGAGGCTGTCCGGCGTGGCCGAGCCGTCGCCCCGGCCCACGTCATACAGGCGTACCCGCATCTGCTTGAGAATGGTCGGATTGACGGCGCCGACCATCAGCTTGTTGATATCGAAACCGGCGCCGACCGATCCGTAATAGGCCCTCCTGCGCTCTTCCACCGTACCGGTCGGCATGCCCCGTCGGTACAGCGGCATCCGCATTGCCAGCCCGACATGCTTGTGCGGACCGGTAATGTGGATCAGCCGTCCCGAAGAAGACAGGTGCCCACCGTCCCGCGACACCTCCAGCGAATTGCTGACGGCGGCATTGGAGGCAATGTCCCAGCCGAACGACACGCGGTTGGTCTCCAGCGGTTCGACGAACGTGAGGACGTGGTATTCGCGACGTTCGCCGGCGGGTCTGACCGTGAAATTCGGATAACCGCGGCTGTCGAGGCTGCGGTCGCTGCGCACCGACGCTTCAAATGCGGCCTTTTCTTCCGGCGTGACAAGCTGGGCGAAATTGAGGTTGGTAATGCCGGGGAATGTCTGCTGCAGGTCGAGCTCGGTGACGTAGTTGTGGAATTGCTCGCGGCTGATGCGATCGGCGGTGTAGAACAGGGCTGCGGAGCTGCGCAGCACGTCGACATAGGAACGCACGCGGTTCTGAATGGAGATCTGCGCATTGTCGACGTGGTAGTCGAATTCCGCCCTGCTCCGGTTCGTGATCGTTTGCTCGACGAGCAGGCAGAGCACGAGCGATCCCGCAACGCCCATCCACCAGGCGGTAGAGGCGAAAAGCGACCGGAGAAATCGGCGGGAAAGGAGCATTGTGGCTGTAACGGATCGAGTGGTTGGCGGTTCTTCAGCACCTTGTTCCAGGTGCGGTTGGAAAGTTGCAGTGTATATCGATTTCCAAATGGAAAATTTCGCGGTCGGTAGTCGTCGAGGAAGGCCCGTTATTCCGGTACGCGTATTGTTTCAGCGGCAGGACGGCTTTTCGTCTGGCCTCGCTGCAAATTTGATCTTCGTCAATTATGTTACAAAAATGCAAACAGAGTCACATGCTACATTGGCCTTCCGGAAAACTTCCGGACAGCAATAACGTCAGGATATCGCCTTTCCGGAACGGGTAAATCCAATTCAACAAGATCGAAAGGTGGGAGAACAATGGAACATCAGGCTCAAAAGACACCGGAACAGATGGTTGAAGCCGTTTTTTCGCTTGACCTTGGCCCGATCAAGTTCAAGCTGATGGACGCAAGCGAGGGCTATGGCTGGACGCGGGAGGAGGCCGACCGTCGCGAACTGGAATACAAGCGTTTCCTCGCCCTGGTGGCGAAGTATCCGGACGAGGCGATCGTGCCGGACAAGGAGGTCGACAAGTTCTGGCACGCGCATATCCTGGACACGATGAAATATGCGGAGGATTGCCAGCATGTGTTCGGCTACTTCCTCCACCACTTCCCGTACTTCGGCATGCGCGACGAGGAAGATGCCGTCAATCTCGCCAACGCCAACGAAAGGACGCGGTCGCTGTATCGCCAGGAATTCGGTCCGGCGGCTCAACAGGGCGCGGCTTACTGCGGGGTGGCCGCTGCCGCCTACTGCGGAGCGGCGGCTGAAACGGCGAGTGCAGCCTATTGCGGCGTGGCGTCCGAGAAGGCGTCGGCGGCGTACTGCGGTGTCGCAGCCGGCAAGGCGGCATATTGCGGCGTGGCAGCGGGCAAAGCGGCATCGGCCTACTGTGGTGCAGCCAAACCGGCCTATTGCGGTGTGGTGACCGCCAAGGGGCGTCCAGCGCTGGACAAGGCCGCCGCGTAAATACGCCATCCTGTTCCAGGCATCACGAAAGCCCGCGAGGATCCCGCGGGCTTTTTTTTACCAGTTCTGCGGGCGATTCCAGTACCCCGGCTGCGCATAAACCGATTTGAGCATGTCGATGAAGAAGCGGATCTTGGCGGGAAGGTGACGCTGCTGCGGATAGACCGCCATGATGTCGTAGTTGTCGAGCGCGTAGTCATCGAGCACCGTGATCAGCTGGCCGGCGGCGAGTTCGGGCTGGATTTCCCACGTCGAGCGCCACGCCAGGCCCAGTCCTTCGCACGCCCAGCGATGCAACAGTTCGCCGTCGTTGCAGTCGAGGTTGCCATTCACGCGGACCGTCACGGGCTTGCCGTGCTGCTGGAAGTACCAGCCGCGCTGCTGGCCGCCCTGCAGGTTGAAGGCGAGGCAGTTGTGGCGTTCGAGATCGGCCAGCGTCGTCGGCATGCCGTGCTTTGCAAAGTAGGCGGGCGAGCCGCAAACGACGCGCCGGTTGCTGGCGAGTTTGACCGCGACAAAGTTGGGGTCGATCGCGCCGCCAATGCGGATGCCGACGTCGTAGCCTTCGCGCACCAGGTCGACCACGCGGTCGGTGAGGTTGAAGGAAATGCGGACTTCCGGATTGGCGGCGAGGAAGGCGGGGGCGAGGGGAGCGACGTGCTTTCGGCCGTAAGCGGCGGGCGCGGAGACGATGAGGTGGCCGGTGGCCTTGTGCCGTCCTTCCGAGACGATCTTTTCGGCCGCGTCGAGCTCGTCGAGGAGTTTGCGGCAGTGCTCGAGGAAGACCGTGCCTTCTTCCGTCAGCGTCAGGTGGCGGGTGGTGCGGTGCATGAGCTTGACGCCCAGGCGCCGCTCCAGCGCATCGATGCGGCGGCCGAGCATGACGGGCGTGATGTTCTGTTCAAGGGCGGCCTTGGCCAGGCTGCCTTTCTCCACGACTTCGACGAAGGCTTCGATTTGCTTGAATTTGTCCATGGCTGATTATTCCATACCCAGAGTATCGAATAAAGCGATCATTTGTCTTCTTATCAAACTATTCGTCTGCCATTAGCATCCTTCCATCGGGATTCAACTGCTCTACGGAGGACCTATGGCAAGGATGACCGCGGCGGAAGCCGCAGTGCATGTGTTGGAGAAGGAAGGCATCGTCCAGGCGTTCGGCGTGCCGGGCGCGGCAATCAATCCGTTCTATGCCGCATTGAAAAAGCGCGGAAGCGTCAAACACATCCTCGCGCGCCATGTCGAGGGCGCTTCGCACATGGCGGAGGGTTATACCCGGGCGAAGGCGGGCAATATCGGCTTGTGCATCGGGACCTCCGGGCCCGCCGGTACCGACATGATCACGGGGTTGTATTCGGCGCAGGCTGATTCGATTCCCATCCTGTGCGTGACCGGACAGGCGCCGCGCGCCCGGCTCTACAAGGAAGACTTCCAGGCGGTCGATATCGAATCGATTGCGAAGCCGGTGACCAAGTGGGCGGTCACCGTGCGCGAGCCTGCATTGGTGCCGCGCGCGTTCCAGCAGGCTTTTCACCTCATGCGCTCCGGACGCCCGGGGCCGGTGCTGATCGATCTGCCGTTCGACGTACAGATGGCGGAGATCGAGTTCGATCCGGAAACGTATGAACCCTTGCCGGTGTACAAGCCGGCGGCCACGCGCGCACAGGTGGAGAAGGCGCTCGCCATGCTCAACGAGGCGGAACAGCCGCTGATCACGGCAGGTGGCGGCATCATCAATGCGGATGCGTCGGCATTGCTCGTGGAATTCGCGGAAATCGTCAACGTACCCGTTATCCCGACCCTGATGGGTTGGGGCGCCATTCCGGACGATCATTCGCTGATGGCGGGCATGGTCGGCTTGCAGACGAGCCACCGCTACGGCAATGCGACCATGCTCGAATCCGATTTCGTGCTCGGCATCGGCAACCGCTGGGCAAACCGTCATACCGGCTCGGTGGATGTCTTTACCAAGGGCCGCAAGTTCGTGCACGTGGATATCGAGCCGACGCAGATCGGCCGGGTGTTCGGGCCGGATCTGGGGATTGTGTCCGATGCCTGTGCCGCGCTGAAGCTGTTCGTCGCAGTGGCGAAGGAGTGGAAGGATGCCGGCAAGCTCAAGTGCCGCAAGGCCTGGGTCTCGCAATGCCAGGAGCGCAAGCGGACGATGCTGCGCCGGACGCATTTCGACGCGGCGCCGATCAAGCCGCAGCGCGTGTATGAGGAGATGAACCGCGTATTCGGCCGCGATACCTGCTACGTCACCACGATCGGCCTGTCGCAGATCGCCGCCGCGCAATTCCTCCACGTGTACAAGGCGCGCCACTGGATCAACTGCGGACAGGCAGGCCCGCTCGGCTGGACGGTGCCGGCTGCGCTCGGCGTGTGCGCCGCCGATCCGGATCGCCAGGTGGTCGCCATCTCCGGCGACTACGACTTCCAGTTCATGATCGAGGAGCTCGCCGTCGGCGCGCAGTTCAAGCTGCCTTACCTGCACGTGGTGGTGAACAACTCCTACCTCGGGCTGATCCGCCAGTCGCAGCGCGGTTTCGACATGGACTATTGCGTGCAGCTGGCGTTCGAGAACATCAATGCGCCGGAACTCGAAGGTTATGGCGTAGACCATGTTGCGGTCGCCGAAGGGCTGGGCTGCAAGGCGATCCGCGTGCGGCGCCCCGAGGACATCCAGGACGCCTTCGGCCAGGCACGCGCATGGATGCGTCAATACAAGGTGCCGGTCGTAGTCGAGATCATCCTCGAGCGCGTGACCAATATCGCGATGGGCACCGAGATCAACGCCATCAATGAATTCGAAGAACTGGCAACCTCGCCGGACCATGCGCCGACCGCGATTGCCCTGCTGGATTAAGGAGAGGGAAATGACCAAACTCGCAGCCAACCTGACGATGCTCTTCAACGAACATTCCTTCATGGACCGCTTCGAAGCGGCGGCCCGCGCGGGCTTCCGCGGCGTGGAATTCCTGTTCCCGTATGCCTTCCACGCGGACCAGATTGCCGACAAGCTCAACACCTACCAGCTCGACCTGGTGCTGCACAACCTGCCCGCCGGGAACTGGGAAGCGGGCGAACGTGGTATTGCCTGCCATCCGGATCGCGTCAGCGAGTTCCGCGAGGGCGTGGACGAGGCGATCCGCTATGCAAAGGTGCTCGGGGTGAAGCAGCTCAACTGCCTGATCGGCAAGGCGCCGCAAGAGGGGGATGCCGATACCGTCTATAGGACCACGGTGAACAACCTGAAATACGCGGCGGATATGCTGCAGGAACACAAGATCCGGCTGCTGATCGAGCCGATCAACGGCTTCGACATTCCGGGGTTTTACCTGACGCATACGCAGCAGGCGATCGACCTCATCAAGGCAACCGGTTCGGGCAACATCTACGTGCAGTACGACATCTATCACATGCAGCGCATGGAAGGCGAACTGGCCAATACGATCAAGGCCAACCTGGACATCATTAAGCACATCCAGCTCGCGGACAATCCGGGGCGCTTCGAGCCGGGGACGGGGGAGATCAATTACCGGTACCTCTTCAGGATGCTGGATGAGGCGGGGTACGACGGGTGGATCGGGTGCGAGTACAAGCCGCGCGCGGGGACGGTGGAAGGGTTGGGGTGGCGGGCAGAGCACGGGGTTTGAGTTGGCGGGCGACGACAGTTGAATGCCCGCTTACCTTTCCCCGTCGTTCCCGCGAAGGCGGGAACCCATAGTGAATCTGCTCGAGCTACCTGCCTATGGATTCCCGCCTTCGCGGGAATGACGGGGAGAGGATAGACGCGGTATCAAACGCAGAAAGCCGCCAGCTTAATGGCGAACATTTACATGGAGAACACAATGGCAAAAATCGGCTTCATCGGATTAGGCATCATGGGCGCACCCATGGCGGGGCACCTGCAGAAGGGTGGACACAAGCTCTACCTGCACGACCACAAGAACCCTCCCTTCGAACTGATCGAAGGTGGCGCGACCGTCTGCACCTCGGGCGAGGAAGTCGCCAGGCGCGCGGACATCGTCATCATCATGGTGCCGGACACGCCGCACGTGGAGTCGGTGCTGTTCGGCGAGCGCGGCGTCGCCAAGGGCCTGGACAAGGGCAAGGTCGTGGTGGACATGAGTTCTATCTCGCCGATCGCGACGAAGGACTTTGCGAAGCGTATCAATGCGCTCGGTTGCGAGTACCTGGACGCACCGGTGTCCGGCGGCGAAGTCGGCGCCAAGGCGGCGTCGCTCACGATCATGGTCGGCGGCTCCGAGAGCGCGTTCAACGACGTCAGGCCGCTGTTCGAGCTGATGGGCAAGAACGTCACGCTGGTGGGCGGCAACGGCGACGGCCAGACGACCAAGGTCGCCAACCAGATCATCGTCGCGCTCAACATCCAGGCGGTGGCCGAAGCGCTGCTGTTTGCATCCAAGGCCGGCGCGGATCCGGCACGCGTGCGCCAGGCGCTGATGGGCGGGTTCGCTTCGTCGCGCATCCTCGAGGTCCACGGCGAGCGCATGGTCAAGCGCACCTTCAATCCCGGCTTCCGCATCGAACTGCACCAGAAGGACCTGAACCTCGCGCTGCAGGGCGCGAAGGCGCTCGGAGTGTCCCTGCCGAATACCGCCACCGCGCAGGAACTGATGAATGCCTGTGCAGCCAACGGCATGAGCGGCCTCGACCACTCGGCCCTGTGCCGCGCGATCGAACTGCTGTCCAACCATGAAATCGCCAGCGCGTAGAATAGCCGGGACACCACAAGGACACGCGCCATGCATCCGATCAAAGCCCGAGAGTTGCTGCTCGAACTGTTTTCCCGCGCCACCTCCGCAGTAAGCGCCGACAAATGCCTGCCCGCCTTCCTCCCTGCGCCTCCCATGGGGCGTACCCTGGTGATCGGTGCGGGGAAGGGCGCTGCGGCGATGGCCAAGGCGGTGGAGGACCACTGGCAGGGCGATCTCGGCGGGCTCGTGGTTACGCGCTACGGGCACGGCGCAGACTGCCGCAGGATCGAAGTGGTCGAGGCGGCGCATCCGGTGCCCGACGAGGCCGGACGGCGCGCCGCCGGGCGCATCATGGACATGGTGAAGGGACTGACGGAAGACGACCTCGTGCTCTGCCTCATTTCCGGCGGCGGATCGGCGCTGCTCGCCTTGCCGGCGGATGGCATCACGCTGGAACAGAAACAGGCCGTCAACAAAGCCTTGCTCAAGAGCGGCGCCACGATTTCCGAGATGAATTGCGTGCGCAAGCATTTCTCCGCCATCAAAGGTGGGCGGCTTGCGCTCGCCTGCGCGCCGGCACGCATCGTGACGCTGCTGATTTCCGATGTGCCCGGTGATGATCCCGGCGTGATCGCCAGCGGCCCGACGCTGCCCGATCCGACCACCTGCAGCGATGCACTGGCAATCCTGCGCAAGTACGGCATCGACATTCCGGCGAACATGGAAAGGCACTTGTCTTCCAACGCCGGAGAAACGCCGAAGCCCGACGATGCGCGCTTTGCACGCAATTCACATCACATCATCGCGACCGCCCAGCAGGCGCTGGAGGCAGCCGCCGACGCGGCCCGGCAGGCGGGCGTGACCCCGTACATCCTGTCCGACGACATGGAAGGCGAAGCACGCGACGTCGGCATGGTGCATGCGGCGCTGGCCCGCCAGGTGGCATTGCGCGGCCAGCCTTTCCAGCGTCCCTGCGTGCTGATTTCCGGCGGTGAAACCACCGTCACGGTGCGCGGTAACGGGCGAGGCGGGCGCAACGCGGAATTCCTGCTCAGCTTTGCTGCGAGCCTGAAAGGGCTGCCGGGCGTGCATGCGATTGCCGGCGACACGGACGGGATCGATGGGTCGGAAGACAATGCGGGTGCCATCTATCAGCCTGATTCCATCACGCGCGCGGAAAAGCTCGGTCTCCGCGCGCGTGCGATGCTCGATAACAATGACGGATACGGATTTTTCAGCGCGCTGGGGGACCTGGTGGTGACGGGGCCGACCCGGACCAACGTCAATGATTTCCGGGCGATCCTGATCGTCTGACGGCGGCGTCAGCCGCCCATGATTCGCGATGCATGCAGTTGTTGCTGTTCGATGACGCGTGCCGTCTCGACGGTCGTGCAGTGGCCGTCGCGGACGATGACGCGGCCGTTGATGATGCTGCAGGCCACGCCGGAGGGCATGCAGAACACCAGCGCGGCAACCGGATCGTGCAGGGCGCCGGCGAATCCGATTTGCCGGATGTCGAACATGACGATGTCCGCCGACATGCCCGGCGCAAGTGCCCCAATGTCGTCGCGATTGAGCACCTTCGCCCCGCCCAGTGTCGCCAGCTCCAACGCCTGTCTGGCGGTCATTGCCGCAGGCCCGTGGCCGACGCGCTGCAGCAGCATCGCTTGCCGCGCTTCTCCCAGCATATGCCCCGAATCATTGGACGCGGAACCGTCGACGCCAAGGCCGACCGGCACGCCGGCATCGAGCATGCGCCGCACCGGCGCGATGCCGGACGCCAGCCGCATGTTGGAACAGGGGCAATGCGCGACGCCGGTCCGTGTGCGCGCGAAGAGCTGGATGCCGTGCTCGTCGAGCTGCACGCAGTGCGCATGCCAGACGTCGTGCCCGATCCAGTCGCAATCTTCCGCATACTGCGCAGGCGTCATGTTGAACTGTTCGCGGCTGTAGTCGATGTCGGTCTTGCTTTCCGCCAGATGGGTGTGCAGCGACACGCCGTAGTGGCGCGCCATCGACGCCGACTCGCGCATCAGGTCGCGAGAGACAGAGAATGGCGAGCAGGGAGCAACGACGACGCACAGCATCGCATGGCGGTCCGGGTCATGCCAGGTTTCGATCAGTCGCTGCGTATCCTTCAGGATTGCATCTTCGTCTTCGACCAGGATGTCCGGTGGCAGGCCACCTTTCGATTCACCCACGCTCATCGACCCGCGCGCGGCATGGAAGCGCATGCCGATCTGCTGCGCCGCTTCAATGCTGTCTTCCAAACGGCATCCGTTCGGATACAGGTAGAGATGATCGCTCGTGGTCGTGCAACCGGAGAGCACCAGTTCCGTCATCGCCGTCAGTGTGGCCGCGCGCAGCATGTCCGGCGTCAGGCGCGTCCAGATCGGGTAAAGATTCTGCAACCAGTTGAACAGCTCGCCGTCCTGTGCCGCAGGGACGGCACGCGTCAGGCTCTGGAACATGTGGTGGTGCGTGTTGACCAGCCCGGGCAGCACGACATGGTGCCGGGCATCGATGACTTCATCCGCATCCTGCGGCAAATCCGCGGTGCGGCCAACCTGTTCGATGACATTGCCGCGCACGAACACCGCGCCGTCGGCGATTTCGCGCCGCGCGTGGTCCATGGTGACGAGGACGTGCGCGTTGCGGATGAGCAGGGTCTTCGTCATGGCATCACTTTCCGGCTGGCGTGAAGTTCCGCAGGAAGTCGAGGAAGATTTGCGCCGATAGTTCGGCGTCGTCCGCTGTCATGGTTTCCAGCGGATTGTGGCTGATGCCGCCGTTGCCGCAGCGGGTGAACAGCATCGCGACATCGGTCACTGCCGCAATCGCCATTGCGTCGTGGCCGGCTCCGGAGGTCAGTTTGAAGGGAGCGATGCCAGCGCGCGCAGTCGATGCGACGAGCTGGTCCATCAGCCACGGCGCACAGGGAACGGCGGGGGCGCTGACCAGGAGATCGATTTTCGACTCGATATTGCGACGTGCGCAGATGCTCTCCAGCTCGCGCAGGATATCGGCAACGGCAGCGTCGCGCGTCGCGTCGTCGGCGGCACGGATGTCGAGCGAGAGCTTGCATGCGCCTGGAACGACGTTGACCGAACCATGCGGCACATTGAGCTGGCCGACCGTACCGACCAGCGAAGGCGCCTGGGCGCACCGCTTCTCGACATACAGGATGATCTCCGCTGCTGCCGCGGCGGCATCCTTGCGCATATGCATGGGCGTCGTGCCGGCATGGCTCGCGACGCCGGTCAGTTCCACCAGGTAGCGGCAGCTGCCGGCGATGGAGGTGACAACGCCGGCGGGCAGGCCCCGCTCGAGCAGTACCGGACCCTGTTCGATGTGCACTTCGACGAAGCCGAGCAGGTCTTCGCGCTTGCGGGCGATGTGCGGGATCTCGTCGGGATTGTGGCCGGCGTCGAGCAGCGCGGAGCGCATGGAAATGCCGTCCGCATCCAGCTTGTCCAGCAGCGTCATGTCGAAGCGGCCGGCAATCGCATTGCTGCCGAGGAAAGTGCTTTTGTAGCGCACGCCTTCCTCCTCCGAGAAACCGACGATCTCGAGATGGAAGGGCAAACGTTCGCCGCGCTCATGCAGGTGCCTGACCACCGCGATCGGCAGCAGGATGCCTTCGCGCCCGTCGTACTTGCCGCCGTTGCGGACGGTGTCGTAGTGGGAACCGGTCATCAATGTCCGTGCATCCGGCTTGTCGGACAGGTAACGGCCGACCACGTTGCCGACGGCGTCGATATGGACTTCCATGCCTGCCTCGCGCATCCAGTCCGCGAGCTGCACCGCCGTCTTGCGGTGTGCGACCGTCATGTAGGCGCAGGTCAGGCCTTCGTCGTCGTCGCTCCAGGCGCCGATGGCTTCGGCCCATTCCATGACGGTGTTGCCGATTGCAGGCACATGGCCGAACAGGTCGTTCAGGCGCAGTTCGGCGATGCGATGGATCTGGCGCAGGTCCTCCGCCATTTCATCTGCCCGGCAGTTTTTCAGCCGGCGGGTGAAGGTGGCGATGATCTGCTGCCGGTTGAAGCCTTTGCCGTCTGGTCCTTTCACCGCGAGGATGAACGGAAAGCCGAACTTCGCGTTGTAATCCGCATTCAGCTTTTGCAGCGTCGCGAATTCTTCCGGGCTGCAATTGTTGAGCCCTGCCTTGGCCTGCTCACCGGTCGATTCCTTCGTGAGCTCGCCGGCGATGGCTGCCTTGCCCGCGAGTTCGGGGTGGGCGCGGATCAGGCCGAGCTGTTCTTCCTCATGCGCACTGTCGACGACTGCCTGCAAGGCCTGCTTGAGCGCGGTGAGGTTGGTGAAGGGCCGTTGCGCCGCCGCGCGCTCGGGAATCCACGGGGAATGCTCGTAGATGCCGGACAGGATGCGGACGAATTCGGCAGGGGCGCAGTCGTTCAGTTGCTGCAGGGTCGTAGTCATGTGCTTTTCGTTTCGGTAAAGGGGTGCGTCGCGTGCCAGTGGTTCGCGATGTCGATACGACGCGTGATCCACACCTTCTCGTGCGACTGGATGTAGTCGAGGAAGCGAGCCAGCGCCGCAGCACGGCCGGGGCGGCCGACGAGGCGGCAGTGCAGGCCGATCGACATCATCTTCGGGCGGTCGAGGCCGTTCGGGTCGCCTTCCTTGTACAGCACGTCGAAGGCATCCTTCAGGTAGTCGAAGAACTGCGTGCCGGAGTTGAAGCCCTGCATCGCGGCGAAGCGCATGTCGTTGGCGTCCAGCGTGTAAGGAACGACGAGGTGCGGCTTGCTGCCGCCACCGGCGACGGGAACCTGTTCCCAGAAGGGCAGGTCGTCGCCGTAGTAGTCCGCGTCATAGGCGAAGCCGCCGTGTTCGACCACCAACCTGCGGGTGTTGGGAGAATCGCGTCCGGTGTACCAGCCGAGGGGCACCTCGCCGGTCATCTCCTTGATGATCTGCACCGCTTCCTGCAGATACGCGCGCTCGGTTGCCTCATCGATGTGCTGGTAGCTGATCCAGCGCAGCCCGTGGCAGGCGATCTCGTGGCCGAGTTCGCGGAAGGCGGCGACGGCTTCGGGATGGCGCTTCAGTGCCATGGAAACGCCGAAGATGGTCAGCGGCAGTCGGCGCTCCTCGAACAGGCGCAGCAGGCGCCAGAGTCCGGCGCGAGAGCCGTACTCGTAGATCGATTCCATGCTCATGTGGCGCATCTCAAAGGCTTGCGCGCCAATGATCTCGGAGAGGAAGGTCTCGGATGCCTTGTCGCCATGCAGGACGCAGTTTTCGCCGCCTTCCTCGTAGTTGAGGACGAACTGGACGGCGATGCGGGCGCCGCCGGGCCACTTTGCATGGGGCGGGTTCCGGCCGTAGCCGACGAGGTCGCGGGGGTAGTTTTTGTAGGTATCAGTCACGCTTCACCCTGTGTGAGGTCGGGGTTGATGATGCTCGATAGTAAATCGCCGGTGCGGCGGCAGTATATGGCGCGGCTGATAAGCGGCTTCAGCGCGGTGATATACGATTGCACCGATTATGGGCGTGGAAGTGGGAAAGCATCAAATGTGCCGTGGGGAATGACGGCGTGGGGGAAGGGTGGAAAACGGAGCAGGCGCCCGCATTCGAGCACTGCTTAAGATCATTTTGATAACAGTGCCTTCGCCGTCCCCGCAATCAGCTCCCGCAGCCACTTGTGCTCCGGCGCATGGTGCACCCGCTCGTGCCACAGCTGGTAGAACCGCATCGCAGGAAACTTCACCGGCACCGTGAAGATCTTCAGTGGCAAATTTTTCTCGTAGAAGCGCATGAACTGCCGCCCGGTCGTCAGCACCAGGTCGCTGCGCGTGAGCATGTAAGGAATGAGTCCGAAATAGGCGGATTCAACGACCACATTGCGGTTCAGGTTCTGCCTGGCGAGGAAGGACTCGATGACGCCCGAGTACCCCGGCATCATCTGCGACGGCGCCACGTGGGGCAGCGCGAGGTAGTCTTCCACCGTCATCTCGTCGGGCCCGGTGCGCAGCGCATACGCGCAGTCGGCGCGCATGATGCAGGCGATCTCGTCCTCGAACAGCTTGGACATGTGCAGGTGTTCCGGCGGCTCTTCCCAGTTGGCGATCACCACGTCCAGTTCGCCGTCGGACAGCAGCTTCAGGTAGTCGCTGTCGGCGCCCATATTGTGGATGACCACGCGGCTCTTCGGCGACTCGCGGCGCACGCTGGCGACGATGTTGGGCAGGAACTGGCTGTCGAGGTAGTCCGGGGCGGCGATGTGGAAGGTGCGTGCCTCCTGCTGCGGGGCAAAGGCGGTCTTCTGGGCGAACAGCTTCTCGGTCTCGTCGAGGATCTGCTTGGCCGGCTTGAGCAGGCTCTCGCCGTGCTGGGTCGGGACCATGCCGCGCGCGCCGCGCACCAGCAGCGGGTCGCCGGTCAGTTCGCGCAGCTTGCGCAGCGAGGCCGAGATCGACGGCTGGGGCTGGTTGAGCTTGAGCGCCACCCGCGAGACATTCTTCTCGGACAGCAACAGATAGAGGATCCGTATAAGATGGATATCCAGGTGATCCGGCAGGCCCGACATTGTCCCCTCTATATTGATCTAGGTATGTAAAATATACTGGACACCCGATGTTTCGGGGTAGAAAAAAGTCTATCTTGTTACGCAGTGCGTCACATTGCCCAATACGAATGCCGGGTATATCGGAATTCGCATTGGCAAGTTCAACACGGTCGCAGCGGAGCTCTAAAAGGTTCGCGACCACCTTGGGATTTTCCCCCTCGTCTGAAGCGCCCGCGGAGGCAGACGAGCTTCTGTCTATGAGGAATACATGGAAGCTTTGTTGCTCAATTACGGCGTGGAATGGCTCAACCTGCTGGTCCGCTGGCTCCACCTGATCACCGGCATCGCGTGGATCGGCGCCTCGTTTTACTTCGTCTGGCTCGACAATTCGATCCGGCCGCCCAAGGCAGGCTCCGACCTGGAGAAAGCCGGCGTTGCGGGCGAGCTGTGGGCCGTGCACGGCGGTGGCTTCTACAATCCGCAGAAATACCTCGTCGCGCCCAAGCAGCTTCCGGAAGAACTGCACTGGTTCAAATGGGAAGCCTACAGCACCTGGCTGTCGGGCTTCGCGCTGCTGTTCATCGTCTATTACTTCAACGCCTCGGCCATGATGGTCGACAAGTCGATCGCCGACATCACCGGCACCCAGGCCGTGCTGATCGGCCTCGGTACCCTGGTGGCGGGCTGGGTCGTGTACGACCTGCTGTGCAAGTCGCCGCTCGGGCAGCGTGACGGGCTGCTCGGCATCGTGATGTATGCGCTCATCGTCGCCGCTGCGTACATGCTGTCGAAATTCCTCGGCGGCCGTGCCGCCTACATCCATGTCGGCGCGATGATCGGCACGATTATGGTCGGCAACGTGCTCATGCAGATCATTCCCGGCCAGCGCAAGCTGGTCGATGCGATGAAGGTGGGCAAGTCGCCCGACCCCATCTACGGCAAGCGCGCCAAGCAGCGTTCGGTGCACAACAACTACTTCACGCTGCCGGTGCTGTTCATCATGATCAGCAATCACTACGCGATGACGTACAGCCATGCATACAACTGGCTGGTCCTGGCCGGCATCATGGCTGCGGGCGTGCTGATCCGCCACTTCTTCAACCTGAAGCACAAGGGGCAGGTTGCGTGGGGATATCCGGCGGCAGGCGTGGCTTTGCTGGCCGTAGTCGCCTTCTCGATTGCACCGAAACCGGCTGCAAAGCCTGCTGCCGGCATGGCTGCCGTCGATATGGCGAAGATCATGCCGGTGATCCAGCAGCGCTGCGCGGTCTGTCATTCGGACAGGCCGACCCATAATGGCTTTGCCACCGCACCGGCCGGCGTCATGCTGCATACCCCGGAACTGCTGCGCCAGAATGCGGCGCGCGTGTATCAGCAGACGGTGCAGCTGAAGGCTATGCCGATCGGGAACCTGACCAACATGACGGATGACGAGCGCGCGCTGGTTGCGCAGTGGTATGAGGCGGGGGCGAAGTAAATACACGCGTGCGTGTGGCGACGGTTGAATTCACGCTGTTTCGCCCCCGTCATTCCCGCCTTCGCGGGAATGACGGGAAAAGTGGTGTGGAAGATCAACCGCACCGGCCCGCATACGGATGCACCTTGCAATTGACAATACATATTCAAACCCGCCCTTACCGGCGAGTGTCAAAAATCGAAAGAGACGCAACATGACAACCACCATCCACATCGACGGCTTCACCCTCACGGCCGAACAAGTCATCGCCATCGCCCGCGATCCGCAGGTCAAGGTCGGCCTCGCCCAATCCTCGCGCGATGCCCTCAAGCAGAGCCGCGACTACATCGAGTCCACCTGGATGCACGACGAAGCGCCGATGATGTACAGCTTCAACACCGGCGTCGGCCTGCTCAAGGACACGCGCATCAAGGTCGAGCACGTCGAGCTGTTCCAGACACAGATGATCCGCGCCCACGCTGCCGGGATGGGCGAGCCGTTCTCAGAGGAAGTGAGCCGCGCCACCATGCTGCTGCGCGCGAATGCCTTCGCCAGCAACTACTCCGCGCCGCGCGTGGAAGTGGTCGACCGGCTGCTCGCCTTCATCAATGCCGGCATCCATCCGGTCATGCCGCAGAAGGGATCGGTCGGCGCATCGGGCGACCTGGCGCCGCTGTCTTATCTCGCCGCCGCCATCGCCGGCTTCGACGAGGCGGAAGTGATGTACCAGGGCAAGCGCATGAGCGCGCCGGAGGCGATCCTGAAATCCGGCGTCGGCCCGGTGAAGTTCGACCTCAAGGCGAAGGATGCATCCGCGCTCATCAATGGCTGCACGGTGTCCCTCGCGGTGGCGGTTCTCGCCACGCATGATGCGCGCAACCTGCTCTCCGACGCCTGCCTGTCGCTCGGGCTGACGTTGGAAGCGATGCGCGCCGAAATGTCCGCCTTCGACGACCGCATCCACCAGGCGCGCCCGCATGCCGGACAGATCAAGACGGCGGCCATCGTGCGCAACCTGCTGAAGGGATCGACGCGCACGACGCACGAGGCGCGTGCCGTCCAGTTTCCTGAAGAACTGCGCCGCACCGACATCCCGTACACGCCTCGCATCCAGGATGTGTATTCGCTGCGTTGCGCGCCGCAGGTGTACGGTCCGGTATTCGATGCGCTGGACTACATCGACACCATCGTCACCCGCGAAATCAACTCCGCCACCGACAATCCGCTGATCTTCGGCAAGGATGGCGGCGGCTTCGAAATCATCTCGGGCGGCAATTTCCACGGACAGTACCTCGCGCAGGCCATGGACCTGCTGACGATGGCCGTGACCGACCTCGGCAGCATCTGCGAACGCCGCATCAACCGCCTGATCGATCCGACGCTGTCCTGGGGCTTGCCGCGCAACCTGATGACCGGAATTCGCGGCGTGAACACCGGCTACCCGGTCGTGCAATGCTCGATGAGTTCGCTGGTGATGGAAAACCGCACCCTGTGCATGCCGGGAAGCGTCGACAGCATCCCCGCCAAGGGCAACAGCGAAGACCACGTCTCGAACTCGACCTGGTGCGCGCGCAAGGCGGCGACCGTCGTCGCCAATACGCAGTACATCGTCGGCGTGGAGATGCTGCTCGCGGCGCAGGCGCTGACCATGACCGAGTCGCTTCTTCCGGGCTTCGTGCTCGGGCAGGGCACGCAGGCGGCGTACGACGAAGTGCGCCGGCAGATTCCTGCCTGTCTCGAGGGTGACCGCTGGTTCCACAACGATATCCAGGTGGCGCAGTCCTTCGTTACCAGCGGGTCGGTGCGGTCGGCGGTGGAGAAGAAAATCGGCCAGTTCACCTGAGCACGTTTTTTGAGGAGTGTGATTGGGGCAGGGCAACCTGCCTTTTTTTCATGCAACCGGGCGAACCACGCGACACGGATTCCCGGCAGCGAACACGCCCGCCGGGATATCCTGCGTCACCACGCTGCCGGCCCCGATGACGCTGCCATCGCCGATCTTCACGCCGGGGCAGACAATGGCTCCGCCGCCGATCCAGACGTCGTCCCCGATCTCGACCGGCTTGCCGAGCTCGAGGCCGGTGCGGCGCTCCTCCGCATTGAGCGGATGCGTCGCCGCATAGACCTGCACCGCAGGACCGAACAGGACGCGCGAGCCGATGCGCACGGCAGCGACGTCCAGGACCACGCAGTTGAAATTGAAGAAGACCTTGTCGCCCAGGACAATGTTGGTGCCGTAATCGCAGTAGAAGGGCGGCTCGATCCAGGTGTCCGCGCCCTGCGAAGGGATCAGCTCGTGCAGGAGCTGCGTTCGCGCTTCCACCTCGTCGTCACGCGTGTCGTTCAGGTCTTTCAGCAGCAATCGCGCCCGGCGCCGCTCGGCGGAGAGGTGGGCGTCGCGCGGGTCGTAGAGCTCGCCCGCCAGCATCTTTTCCTTTTCGGTCGTCGCCACGGCAGGATTCAAACGAGGGCAACGCCGACGTCGAACCGGGCATGGAATCCGCCGCCCGGTGCGTCGGCAATCTCGGCCATCAAGGATCGCCCGCCGCGGCGGAAAAGGCCGTCGTTTTCGTTTCTCAATACGTTCCGGCCCGGCCTTGCATATGGGCCGGATGCAAGCACGCGGTCGTTGACCCTGTCGGGAAAATACAGCTGGGACGTGAACTCGGCGTCGCGGCCCGAGCGTGCCTTCATTCTCACCTTGAAGTGCACATGCACGGCCCGTCCCGGATAGGAGCCGGGAAAGATGCTGGTAAAGCGCGCCACACCGTCGGCATCGCTGACCTGGTAGCCTCGCAGGAACTTCTTGCCGCGCGTGTCGAAGTTGGCGTCTATCGAATCGGAGTAGGCGCCGCTCGCATCGCAATGCCAGACGTCGACGATGGCGCCAGGCAGCGGAGCGCAGCGGCTGCCTTCGACGGCAAGGACACGCAGCGTCAGCGCGAGCGGAATGCCTGCCTTCACGGAGCCGTCCGTCGGGTCGCTGCGGATGTCGCTGCGGTTCAGCATGAAATCAGAAAAATAGGGGCCTTCGGTCTGTTCCGGCGTAACGACGCAAGATGGCATTGCCGCAGGCGACTGTGCGGCGGCGGGCCCGGCAAGCAGCGCGGCGCCGAGCATCAGCAAGGCATCCCGGCGGCTCAGGCCGCAATCCGGTTGTGGTGCATGTTCACCCATCGCAATGTCCTCGACCAGTAGTCACAGAAGTGCTGTATCCAGTGTACTCCCGTTCGAGCAACCGGCGTGCCGATGGTTTGACCTTGCTGCAAGGAATCCGGAAACGCCTGTGGAAGGACCTGCCGAGGACGCTTTTATATTGTCCCCGTGCAGGAATCTTTTGCAGTGCGATCGGGTCGAAGTGGAAAGCTTGAAGGCAGGCACCCTTGAAATCTCCTCTTGATGCAATCGGCGCCAGGTCGATTACCACGCCTGCTCCTTCCGCATCCCGCCGGTCGGTGCGGACGTTCCTGAGCTGGCTTGTCCTGGCTTGTCTGTTGCCCGGTGTCATCGGTGCCGTGGCGCTCTTTTTCTACGAATACCGGGCCGGCCGCGACCAGCAGCAAAAGGACACGATCCAGACGGCCCGCGCCCTCGTGCAGGCCGTGGACAACCATCTCCTCCGCGTGCAGGCCATCGCCCAGGCGCTTTCCCGTTCGGATGCATTGCTCGCCGGGGATTTTTCCCGCTTCCACCAGGTGGCGCGCGAAACCCTCTCCTTGTCCGGCCTGAGCACCAACGTGGTGCTGCGTGACGAACTTGGCAGGCAACTCATCAACACGGCAGTCGATTTCGGCCTGCCGGTTCCGGCCGGCATGGCACCGGAGCAAGTGCGTGATGTCTTCATGTTCGGCAGGCCAACCATTTCCGGGGTGTTTATCGGCCCCATCCTCAAGCGTCCTGTCATCAGCGTCGATGTGCCGGTCGTACTCAACGACAAGGTCGTCTATGCGCTGGGGATCGGCATTCTGCCGTCCCACTTCGATGCCTTGCTGAAAGCGCAGAACTTGCCGCCCGACTGGGTGGCGGGGATTTTCGACAGCTCGGGAACGATTGCCGGGCGCACCCAGGCATCGGAAAAATACGTTGGGCGAAAGGCCAACCCGCGCCTGCTGCAAGCCATGACGGAACATTCAGAAGGATCGGTCGAGGTCACCACGCAGGAGAACATCAAGCTGAGATCATTTTTCAGCCGCTCGCCGGTGACCAACTGGAGGGTGTCGATCGGCATTCCGCGCGCACAGATCCAGGCGGACCTGATGGGCACCTTGTCCATGTTCGCGCTGGGGGTGGCCGTGTTGTTCGGCATCGGCCTTGTCATGGCACGCATCATGGGTGGACGCATCGCGCGCTCGGTCCAGGCGCTGACCGCGCCAGCGACGGCGCTGGGATCAGGCGTGGCGATGCCGGTGCCCGATGTGCATCTCAAGGAAGCCGCGGAAGTGGCCAACGCCATCGGCCGCGCAGCGCGCCTGCTGCAGGACCGTGCCGACGAATTGGCGGAAGCCCATCGGCTGGCACGGTTCGGTACCTGGCACTGGGACCTGGTGACAGGAGAGGTCAGCATTTCGGATTCCTTGCGCGAGGTCTACGGGCGCGACGTACCCGATTTCGCGGGGATGCGCGGGACCGTGCTGCCCCAGGAATCCTGGGAGCGCCTCGATACGGCTCTGCAGGATGCCAAGGCCCATGGCAAGGGGTACGACCTGGAAATACAGGTCATCCACGCCAGCGGCGAGCTTATCTGGGTCAACGCCAAAGGCGAGGCCGTATTCAATGAACTCGGTGATGTGGTTGCATTGCGCGGCATGGTGCAGGACATCACCGAGCGCAAGCGGGCCGACGACCTGTTGCGCGAGTCCGAAGAGCGATTGCGCGACGCTGCCCTGCACGACGCGCTGACCGGTCTGCCCAACCGTGCGCTGGTGATGGATTTCTGCGAACGCATGCTCGCCGCTGCGCAGCGGGGACATGGTCAGGGAGCGCTGCTGTTCATCGACCTCGACCGCTTCAAGCCCATCAACGACCTGTACGGGCACGAGACCGGCGACCGCGTGCTGCAGGAAGTCGGCCGCCGGCTCGCCCAATGCACGCGAAACGAAGACCTGGTCGGGCGCCTGGGCGGCGACGAGTTCGTGATTGTCCTCGCGCACCTGGACGCCAGCCGGTATCGCGCCGGGGCGGTTGCGCGGCACGTGGTCGAGACCATCAGCAGGCCCTTCCTGGTCGATACGCTCGAACTGTCGATTTCGCCGTCCATCGGCATCAGCTATTTCCCGGAGCATGCGGCCGATGTCAGCACCTTGATGCACAACGCCGATCTCGCGATGTACCAGGCGAAGCAGCTGGGACGCGCCAATTATCAGTTCTATACCCGGGAGCTCGACCAGCGGGCCGACGAGGCATTGCAACTGGAGCTCCGGCTCAGGAAGGCGATCCGGCAGAATGGCCTGCGACTGGTTTACCAGCCCGTGATCGACCTGCGCAACGGGCGGCTTACGGGTGCCGAAGCACTGGTCCGGCTGGCCGACAATGCCGGTGAGGAAGTCGGTCCGGACAGGTTCATTCCCATCGCCGAGTCGGCGGGATTGATCGCGGAACTCGGCGAGTGGGTAGCGGCCGAAGCCTGCCGCCAGCACGCTGCGTGGTGCAGCCAGGGCTTGAAGGTCGTCATCGCCATCAATGTTTCACCGCTGCAGTTCCGGCAGCGGGCGTTCGCCGAGAAACTCGGCGACATCATCGCCGACACGGGAATGGATCCCGCCTGCCTCGAGATCGAAGTGACGGAGAGCGCGGTGATGGACAACATCGACGACGCGGTGGAGATTCTCACGCGCATCAAGTCGCTGGGCGTCAAGGTAGCGCTCGACGACTTCGGCACCGGCTATTCCAGCCTCAGCAGCCTCACCAGCCTGCCGCTCGACAAGCTCAAGGTGGACCAATCCTTTGTGCGCCGTATCGAGCGCGACCAGGCGAGCCGCACGGTGACGGAGGCCATCATCGGGCTCGGGCGCAGCCTGCGGCTGGACGTGCATGGAGAAGGCATCGAGTCGGAAGATACCTTGCATTACCTGGAAGAGCACGGCTGCAACCAGGCGCAGGGCTACTGGTTCAGCCGGCCGTTGCCGCCGGCGGAGTTCGCTGACTGGTGCCGCGAAAAGCTCGGGCCGCACCCGGATGACGCCGGCTGGGAGCGGGTCCGGCGGATCTGGGCGCCGCGGGGATAGGCTAGCGACGTCGCGACGCTGCCAGTCCGCGCACCACCAATGCCGCGCCGAACGAGGCATAGACCAGGAACAGCGACGGCGTCGACAGCCGCTTCTCAAATCCCGGTTGCAGGCGCTCGGGCGTCATCTTGTAATCGACAAAGCACGCCAGTCCCGCGACCGCCGCGCCGCCGGCAACAGCGGGCAGGATCTCGCCGCGCTCGGCGCGTTCGCCGAACCATTTCTCGTACAGCACGGCCCACAGCGTGGCCGACATGTGGTGGATCGCATAGCCTACGGCGGTATAGCGCGTGCTGGGTTCGTTCTGCCGGGCGGCACGGTCGCCCCAGAACCAGTGGCTGACGGCATTGGTCGGCGCGAACGGCGAGCCGGCTTCCTCCTGTCCTCGCTTGCCAAGCACCGCGGTGGACAGAATACTGGCGACGCTTCCGGAAACGGCGCCGTCGCGAATGGCTTGTGGCCAGGTCTTCATGCTTCCTCCATGCAAATAGTCGGGGAATGAACTCGCCGTCTCGATAACGGGTCGTAACGTTGTCAATTTGTGATGTCGAATCGGGCTTGGGGTTCCCCAATACAAGGAGACGGCGTGGTCGTATTGCTGACGGGTGCAAGCGGATTCATCGGAAGTCATCTGGCCGATGCCTTGCTGGCGGCGGGGCACGAGGTCGTCGCCGTGTCACGCAGGCCCAAGGGTGGCAACGCGAAACTGCGCCATGTATCCGGCGATTTCACCAAGGATATCGAGCCTGCCGTGTGGCAGCCGAGACTGGCCGGCGTGGACGTCGTGATCAACGCGGTCGGCATCATCCGCGAGCAGGGCGAGCAGACTTTCGAGCTGATCCATGAACGCGCGCCGTGCGCACTGTTCGCCGCCTGTGCGCAAGCCGGCGTGAAGCGGGTGGTGCAAGTCTCCGCGCTGGGGGCGGATGACGACGCCAGCAGCCGCTACCACCTGAGCAAGAAGCGCGCGGACGATTTCCTCGCGCAGCTTCCGGTGCATTCGGTCATCGTCCAGCCGTCCCTGGTATTCGGGCCAGGCGGCACCAGTGCGCGCCTGTTCACGACGCTGGCCAGCTTGCCGCTGACGGGATTGCCTGGCGGCGGGCGGCAGCGCATCCAGCCGGTGCACGTCGACGACGTCGTTGCCGCCATCACGGCCATCCTCGACAGCCCGCCGGCGAGCGGCAGCCGCATGGCACTGGTCGGGCCGGAGGCGATGGACTTCCGCGCCTTCCTGTCGACACTGCGTCGCGCGATGGGCATGGGGAAGGGCCGCTACTTCCCGGTACCCATGGCGCTGATGCGTGTCACCGCTTCCGTTGTGCAGCGCCTGCCGGGCAGCATCCTCGACGGGGAAACGCTCGATATGCTGGAACGCGGCAATACCGCGGACGCAAGCGCGATAACACGCCTCCTCGGCCACGCGCCGCGCGACGTCGGGCAATTCATTCCATCCGGAGACCGGCGCTGCATGCGCCAGTCGGCCCAGCTCAACTGGCTGCTGCCCATGCTGCGCGTTTCCATCGCACTGGTCTGGATCGTCACCGGCATCGTGTCCTTCGGCCTGTATCCTGTCGAAGAAAGCTACGCGCTGCTCGCGCGGGTCGGCATCACGGGCTGGCTTGCACCGGTGATGCTGTACGGCGCGGCAATGATGGATTTCGTGTTCGGCATCGCCACGCTGCTGTTGAAACGGCGCCGCCTTCTGTGGCTTGCCCAGATCGCCGTGATCGTGTTCTACACCGCGATCATCAGCTGGCGCCTGCCGGAGTTCTGGCTGCATCCCTACGGGCCGCTGCTGAAGAACCTGCCGATGCTCGCAGCCATCTGGCTGCTGCTGGAAATGGAGGAGCGTTGATGGACTACGTCACCGTGAAGTGGCTGCACATCCTGTCGTCGACATTCCTGTTCGGCACCGGCATCGGCTCCGCCTTCTACCTGCTGTTCGCCACCATCAGCCGCGACGTGCGGGCGATTGCCGTCGTGACCCGCACGGTGGTGCTGGCCGACTGGCTGTTCACCACCACCACCGCCATCCTGCAGCCGCTCACAGGCTTTTACCTGATCCGGCTTGCCGGCTTTCCGGTGCACGCCACCTGGATCCGCTGGTCGATCATCCTGTACGTGCTGGCGCTGGCCTGCTGGCTCCCCGTAGTCTGGATCCAGATCCGGCTGCGCGCTGTCGCGCGCGAAGCCGTCGAGAGGAATGAACCGCTGGCGTTTTCCTACTGGCGCTACTTCTGGACCTGGGTCGCGTTGGGCGTGCCGGCCTTCTTTGCCTTCGTGATGGTGTTCTACCTGATGGTCGCGAAACCAGCCTAGACTCTTGCAGGAAGGCAACCTAGAATGGCTCAATGAACTTCTACACGATACGCACCGACATCTGGCAGATGAACTTGCCGGGCGACTGGGAAGAGCGCAAGACGGCCGACGGCAAGTCCCTGTATTTCGAATGCAAGGACGGCACCAAGGGGCTGTACATCGCCACCTGGAGCCTGGCGAGCGATGACCGGCGCACGGCGGAAGAGGTTGCCGGCTCGTTCAAGGCAGCCGACCTGCGGGCGCTGGATGCGATGGACGGTTATGCGTGGCAGATCGTGAACCAGGTGAACCGCGCCAACGGCCCAGCCTGCGTCGCGATTACTGATTGCCTGGCGGCGGAAAAGTGCTATCGCTCCATCGGCAAGATCCTCTCCGCCCCGCCCATCGTGGTGAAGGCATCGTTCCACGACTACGCCTGCACCGATTACCCGCTGTCGCGCGATTACTTCGTTCCGATCATCGACTCCCTCAGATTCTTCGTGGCCGAGGATGAACCGGCATCGAGTGCGTCGCCCGGGTAGACGTATCGATCGCAATACAGGAACGGACTGTTGCAGCGCGCGACACCGTCCTCGCCTTGCATGATGCTGTTGCTGCAGGCGAGAAAAGGTGCTGTGCAGGTGGTGTTGCGCGCCGATCGCGACGGGCAGGACACATGATCGGAAACGGAGATCGCTTTTCCGTTGGTGCGCGTCTGGAGCTGGCGGTGCCGGGTGTTCGCATGGCTTTCAGTCGATGCGTTGTGCATGGTTTCCTCAAACATGACGTGAATGGACAGCCGGAGTATTGCACTACGGACAGTTACTGTGATGCACGAAGAAACCAGTCTCTGCGGTCGATCAATTCAGCGTAACGGCAGGTAACGGCCAGTGACAGACATGGTCTGACAGCGATGTCGGAAAAGTCTGTTCATGTGCCGGAAAATGGCGCATTTTTCTTGCCCTGTCCCCATGGCTGCGTGGGGTCGGCGCACACCTCGTTGCGTCGGCAACGAGCGCAAAGGCGCGTTGCCATGCCCCAGACGGTTGCCCATCGGAGCGCCGACTCCCATTCCTGTGAAGAGAGCGATGTATCGCCCATGCGTTTGATGGCGGCCGCCATGCGGCGCGCCGCATAGTCGGCCTTGCTCGCCTGCCGTCGTCCAAGCGCCTCGGCGTTTTGACAGCAAGCCCGGCGGGCGTGTCTGTCTGGCGTCTTACCATGCATAGTAGCTCGACTCGAATTCCATCGCGAATGCAAGGACGGCCGCCGCCGCAGGAACGCCCGTCGCGTACATCTCGAAGAGGCGGTCCCGATTCTGCTCCATGAACCCGGCAACCAGGTCGGCCGGCTCTTGGAAGTCCTGTTCGAGGCAGGACCGGACGATGAAGCAATACCTCGAAAAGCCGGCGGCGCTGCCGCTCATCGTGACGCTGGTCTGAGTAGTCATACTGAGCAATCCCATGGAAGAAATGGCAAGACGTGAAATATAGTCCTGCATCGCAGAATCGCCAATCGGCGAACATCCCCGCGTAACGTCGGCATTGCCCTACAGACAGATACTGACAGTCATGCCGGAGATCGTGACGGCAGCACGCTCTGCTTCCGGTGGTATTCGCTGCCGCGAAGCGCGCAGGACACAAAGACAGACATGGCATGCCGGGATAAGAGAAACACCGACGCGCCGGCCGCAGGTCGCCCCGGCGATTTGCGGATGCGTGGTGCCATCCCAAGATTGTCACCTTAAGAACAGTCCTAGAAAACGTCGGTTTTCCCTAGCGGCACAATCAGCGAGCGCTGATATGAAAACCGCATTCTTTCACCGATGATGAGTGCCCCGGAATGCCGGCCTTGCGCTGGCGCAATTCAATCCCACACAACTGAAAGGAAGAAAAAAAATGACGAGACTCGCACTGATCACCGGCGGAATGGGCGGACTGGGAGAAGCCATCTGCATGAAGATGGCGGCGCTGGGATACAAGGTCGTGACGACCTATTCACCGGGCAATCTGAAGGCGCAGACATGGTTGGCTTCGATGGAGGAGCAGGGTTACAACTTCCGCGCCTATCCCTGCGACGTCAGCGATTACGACGCGGCGCGCGAATGCGTCAGCGCCATCCAGAAGGACCTGGGCCCGGTGGACGTGCTGGTCAATAACGCCGGCATCACCCGCGACATGACCTTCAAGAAGATGGACAAGACCGATTGGGATGCGGTGATGAGGACCAACCTGGACTCCGTCTTCAACATGACCAAGCCGGTGTGCGACGGCATGAGCGACCGCGGCTGGGGCCGCATCATCAACATCTCTTCCGTGAATGGCCAGAAGGGCGCGTTCGGCCAGACCAACTACTCGGCAGCGAAGGCCGGCATGCACGGCTTCACCAAGGCGCTGGCGCTGGAAGTCGCGCGCAAGGGCGTGACCGTCAACACCATCTCCCCGGGCTATATCGGCACCAAGATGGTCATGGCGATCCCGAGCGAAGTGCTGGAGTCGAAGATCATTCCGCAGATTCCGATGGGGCGGTTGGGCAAGCCGGAAGAAGTAGCGGGGCTAGTTGCTTATCTGGCTTCGGATGAAGCTGCTTTCCTGACTGGAGCTAATATCGCCATTAATGGTGGGCAGCATATGTCCTAGTGCGGTCCAGTTCTTCGGTGACCCTGATCGGTAGTCACTCCATGGATGCTAGCCGGGACTGGCCCCGGCGGGCCACCTACCTTTTTGCTTCGCCAAAAAGGTAGGCCAAAAAGGCGATCCTTGTAGGAGTCAACCACATAGGTAACAAAAAAGTTCAATCACATGGGTTACACCTTCAGGTTCAAGTAACCACGCTCGCCGCCCTTGCGCTCATCAAATCGGCCCAATGCAATTGGGCCGAAATACAC